>NZ_QKYZ01000016.1:0-124903 GCF_003253625.1 Pseudomonas sp. URMO17WK12:I6 | reverse complement strand
GCTGAACACCGTTGCTGCTGCCGCCAAGATCGGTGGCGACATCCACGTTCTGGTTGCAGGCCAGGGCGCTGGCGCCGTGGTTGAAGCCGCTGCGAAAATCGCTGGCGTGAGCAAAGTCCTGAACGCTGACAATGCTGCTTACGCGCATCAGCTGCCGGAAAACGTTGCTCCACTGGTAGCCGAGTTGGGCAAGGGCTACAGCCACATCCTGGCTGCCGCCACTTCCAACGGCAAAAACATCCTGCCGCGCGTCGCCGCTCAGCTGGACGTTGACCAGATATCCGAGATCATCTCGGTAGAAAGCGCCGATACCTTCAAGCGCCCGATCTACGCCGGTAACGCCATCGCTACTGTGCAATCGAATGCTGCAGTGAAAGTGATCACCGTGCGGGCGACCGGTTTCGACCCGGTGGCGGCTGAAGGTGGTTCGGCCGCCGTTGAAGCTGTTGCCGCTGTTCACAACGCCGGCACTTCCAGCTTCGTCAACGAAGAACTGGCCAAGTCCGATCGTCCGGAACTGACCGCTGCCAAGATCGTCGTTTCCGGTGGTCGTGGCATGCAGAACGGCGACAACTTCAAACACCTGTACGCCCTGGCCGACAAGCTGGGCGCTGCCGTCGGTGCTTCGCGCGCTGCGGTTGACGCAGGTTTCGTACCCAACGACATGCAGGTCGGTCAGACCGGCAAGATCGTTGCGCCACAGCTGTACATCGCCGTCGGGATCTCCGGCGCGATCCAGCACCTGGCCGGCATGAAAGACTCCAAAGTGATCGTGGCGATCAACAAGGACGAAGAAGCGCCGATCTTCCAGGTGGCCGATTACGGCCTGGTGGCAGACCTGTTCGAAGCCATCCCTGAGTTCGAGAAGCTGGTCTAATCCGGCGGCTTGACTTATAAAGAGCCCGGCCTTTTGGTCGGGCTTTTTTTTGTTCCGGATTTGAGTGGGGAGAGTGTTGCCATGGATCTGCGCCACTGGTTTGGCTGCTCTTTTTTGCCAGGACTGTGTTTAAGTCTGGCGCTGATACCGGGGCTGTCCAGCGCTGCGGGCAAATGCGAACGCTTGATCGTAACCGGCAGCCCCGACGCACCGCCGTACCTGTGGCAAGACCCGCAAAACCCTAAGCACCTGATTGGCGCCAGCGCTGATTTGTTGCAACAAGTGGCGGGGGAGTTGGGCATCAAGGTTGAGCTGCTCTATGCCGGCAAACGCTCCCAGGCCCTGGATGAAGTGCGCAGCGGGCGGATGGACATGCTGGCCGATGCGCCGTTGATGGTCACTGAACTGGAAAATCTGGATTACATCCATCCTGCGATGCTGGAAAACGATTATCTGGTCTGGACTCGCAACGACTCGTTATTGGTTTACAACGAAGCGCAGGACCTCCACGGTCATCCCGGCGCGTTGTCGGAAAAGGCTCGAGTGAGCCCTTCATTCGGCACTTTCGCCGAGCAGCAATTGACCCTCTTGCGCACACCCAATCTGACTCAGGCCTTTCAGAAATTGCTGCTGGGCGAGGTGGAGTTTGTCCTCGCCGGTCGCTACTCGGGCATGGCCATGGTGCAAACGCTGGGGATGGCCAATGACTTGATGGCCCACTCACAACCCATCGACAAACCCGGCCTGTACCTCGCGGTTTCCCATAACTCCGCCTGTAACGATCCTTGGTTGCGCGGACAGCTGGCCAAAAAGATGACAGAATTGCCCGCCTCCGGACTGACGGAAGCTGCGTTGCTGCGCAATATCGAGCGTTGGAAAGCGCAAGGCTCACAGCCGCAGCCACAACCTGTCAGTACCCCAAAACAGTAGGGATTTTTAGTGAGTATTCGACCTCTTTTCGCTGCCCTGGCCGTTCTGGCTCTGGCGGGTTGTGCAGCCGATCCGGCGCCGAATGAACAAATACGCCTGACCGAACAGGCCCTCGAACAAGCCAAGGCCGTGGGCGCTACCGCCGAGGAAGTGCCGGAGCTGAAACTGGCCCAGGACAAGTTCAACCGTGCCAAGGGCAACATGGCCGACCAGTCCTTCAAGAATGCGCGCATGCGGGCCGAGCAGGCCGAGCTGGACGCGCGCCTGGCCGAAGCCCGGGTTCTGACCCTCAAGAGTGAGGCGCAGTTGAACGTGCTCAATACCCGCATCGCCCGCCTGCGCAAGCAACTGGGAGATGCTCAATGAACCTGAAGACCAAAGCACTCGGCGGCTTGATCCTGGCCGGCTGCGCAAGCCTTTATGGCTGCGCCGGTCAACACAGCGAAGTGGCGTTGCAGCAGGCCGGTGCCGACTTCCAGAAGGTCAAGGAAGACTCCAACGTGTTGCGTATCGCGCCCAAGGACGTGATCCGTGCCGGCGAGTCCCTGGCCCGCGCCGATCGACTGTCCAGCTACTGGGGCAGCGGTTCGGACGTGGCGCATTACGCCTACCTGAGCCAGCGCTACAGCGAAATCGCCCGGGAACATACCAATCAAGTGCTCAACGAAGAGCGCGCAGCGAAGCTCGAACTCGAGCGTCAGCGCCTGCAATTGGCGCTGCGTGAGTCCAAGTTGCTTAGCGTGCAGCAACAGGGCAAGTGGCTCGAAGAGCAGATCGTGGCGTTGGCGACCACCCAGACTGACCGTGGTCTGGTGATGACCCTGGGTGATGTGCTGTTCGATACCGGTGAAGCGGAGCTGAAGAGCTCGGCGAACCGCGTGGTGTTGAAAATCGTCCAGTTCTTGCAGCTCAACCCTAAGCGTGTGGTGCGGATCGAGGGTTATACCGACAGCACTGGCGGTAAACAGGAAAACCTCAAGCTGTCCCGCGACCGGGCGCAATCGGTGGCTGATGTATTAACGGACCTGGGCATCGACGACAAACGCATCCAGGTTGAAGGGTACGGCGATGAGTACCCGGTGGACGCCAACGCTTCCGAGCGCGGTCGTGCGCAGAACCGTCGGGTGGAAATTGTGTTCTCCGACGAAAAAGGCCAGCTCGGCGCGGCCCGTTAAGGGCTGCGTCACTGGAAAAACCCGGCCTGCTCAGCAGCGCCGGGTTTTTTTGCGCCCGTCAAATGCGTCGTAAAACAGTACAGCTTTTGCTGACACCGCACTGTATGGTCGACTATTGTAGTAACTGTCCCAGTACACTTCTAAACTGTTCCGGTATTGTTTCACACAAGAATAAAATGCCCGTGAAATCGAGTGCTGCGTCATGACCAATCTCTTGCTCTATCAACGTATTGCTCAGCAACTGGCCGAAGACATCCGCCGCGGCGTCTATCAGCCGGGAGAGCGCGTGCCTTCAGTACGCAAGATGAGCTCGCAACTCAACGTCAGCCATGCGACGGTGTTGCAGGCCTACGCCAACCTTGAAGATCAAGGGCTGATCCGTGCCCGGCCGCAATCCGGTTACTACGTGCACCAGACACCTGCCCTGACGGCACCGACTCCGGACATCGCCCGGGTCGAGCGCCCAGGCCTGGTCACCCGCAGCAGCATCATTCAGCAAGTCCTGGTCGAATCCCGCCGTGAGGGGGTCTTCCCGTTGGGCGCGGCTGTACCGAGTGTCGATTATCTGCCGGTGCGGGCACTGCATCAGCAACTGGCCAAAGTCACCCGTTTCCATAGTCCGCGCGCGTTCAGCTATATGTTCAGCCCTGGTTTCGAGCCGTTGCGTCGGCAAGTGGCGATCCGCATGCGCGATGCCGGCGTGGTGGTTGATCCGTCGGAAGTGGTAATCACCCACGGCTGCGTCGATGCATTGCAGATGTCTCTGCGCGTATTGACCCGGCCGGGCGATCTGATCGCCGCCGAGTCGCCGACCTATTACGGTTTGCTGCAACTGGCCGACCTGCTGGGGCTGAAAGTCATCGAGATCCCCAGCGATCCGGCCACCGGCATGAGCCTCGAAGCCTTGCAATTGGCGGCCAACCAGTGGTCGATCAAGGCACTGGTGCTGACCACGCGCCTGAGCAATCCCTTGGGCGGCACCATGCCCGAAGAGCGGCAGAAACAACTGCTGCGCCTGGCCTCGGATTTCGATATCCAGATCGTTGAAGACGATATTTATGGCGAGCTGATGTTCGAGCAGGGGCGCACCAAATCGCTCAAGGCCTATGACCGGCTGGATCGGGTGATTTATTGCTCCAGCTTCTCCAAAACCCTGTCGCCCGGCGTGCGGATCGGCTGGATGATTGCCGGCAAGTACCAGCAGGAAATTCAGCGCTTGCAGACGTTCAGCACGCATTCGGCCTGCAGTGTCACGCAAATGGGCATTGCCGCCTATCTGGAGAACGGCGGGTACGACCGGCATTTGCGTTACATCCGTCAGGAGTACCGCAAGAACCTCAGCGCTTTCCAACTGGCAGTGCAGCAATACTTCCCGGAAGGCACACAGATGACCCGGCCTACCGGCGGTTTCATTCTGTGGGTCAGTTTGCCGGGGCGGGTCAATACGCAAGAGTTGCATGTGCGTGCGCTGCAGCAGGGCATCAGCATTGCGCCGGGGCTTATTTTCAGTAACACCGAGCAATTCAATCACTGCATTCGCCTGAACTGCGGCATCCCCTGGAACCGCGAGGCCGAGCGTGCATTGATGACACTGGGGCTGCTGGCGACGCAATTGTGTCAGGAGACAACGAGCGGTTTTTGACTTGCGGGGCAGTTATGAACTGCCCGCTTGTCTTGTCGCCTCCAACAGGCGAGCATATAACCTTCTGCCGTTCGCGTCGTTGGGTCCATGAAGCCGATTTTTCCTTCTGCCTGGTTATTGATCTGCCTGTTGATGACTTGTCATGCGGAAGGTGTCATGGCGGCTTCCGTTCAGGAAAAACCGACAGCCGCCGCAACCGCGAAAAAACCGGCGACGGCTATAAAAACCGCTCCGGTCAAAAAAAAGGCTGCCCCGGTCAAAAAGCGTTCTCCCATTGCTTCCAAGTCAAAACCAGCCAGCGAAGTGTTGAAAACCAACCTCCCTCCCGCCAATCTCGACTTGAGCTTGCCCAAGGATAAGGTCGATGAATTGAAACCGGTCGGCACGGTACCGTTGCCTCGACACGATGCGGTGTTGCCGCAAATGTTCGGTGGCAAAAGCAGTCCGTTTCAGCTGAACGGTCGCCTGATCAGCAACGAAATGCAGCTGCAACGGCGCAATGAAGAGCGCCGGGACGTTGAAGGCGCGGCACTGGAATTCGAGTTCAAGCAGTAAATTTCCCCCTGTTCGTGACCCGCGAAACAGACGCTTTGTCGGAGACTGGTCAGTCACGTTCGTTTGAGCGTAAAAACCCGGGCCCGGGTAATTTAAAACAACTGTTTTAGCCGTTACTCTGTGCCGCGTCCCTTTAACACATTGCTCGTCGCGAGGAGCTTGTCGTCATGAGATGCCGTGAAGGCTGTGGCGCCTGTTGCATTGCCCCTTCCATCAGTTCGCCGATTCCCGGCATGCCCAATGGCAAAGCCGCCGGAGAACGATGCGTACAACTGTCTGCCGATAACCTGTGCAGCATTTTCGGCAAGCCGGAACGCCCCGCGGTGTGTTCGGCATTTGAGGCCGATGTCGAGGTTTGCGGAAGCAGCCGCGACGAAGCGATCAAATTGCTGGGCTGGTGGGAGCAAATGACGGCCGCGTGATGTGTTCAACGAACGGAACTTCAACAATAAGGAATAAGACTATGGGTTCGCTGCATCGTATCGCTGTGCTGTGTGGTTTGACGGTTTTGCTGGCCTCCACGGCCCAGGCCGAAGACTGGAAAACCGCCAAGGACGAAGATGGCATCAAGGTGTCCTTGAGTGAGGTGGCCGGTTCCCAATACAAGGCTTACCGTGGTGTAACGATCATGAAGACCACCATGGCCAAACTGCGTGCACTGCAGGAAGATGTTCCGGGAGCCTGCGCCTGGATTCACGAGTGCAAGGTCCAGAAGCTGCTCAAGCACGAAGGCAACCAGAGCTGGACCTACACTCAGTTCAATACACCCTGGCCGGTCACTGCTCGCGATTCGGTGTTGCATGTCACTACCGTTGACGGCGCTGATGGCAGCCTGACCCGCGAGCTGGAAGGGCAGCCGAAGTACCTTCCGGAAGAAAAGGGTTTTGTACGGGTCGCCCAGGTCAAGGGTTTCTGGAAGTTCGTGCCTAAAGGCGATCAAGTCGAAGTGACTTATCAGGTTCACACTGATCCAGGCGGCAGCGTGCCGTCGTGGTTGGCCAACAAGTTCGTGGTCGATGCGCCGTTCAATACTCTCAAAGCCCTGAAAGAACGCGCCGAGAAGTAGCCGCGTATCCAGTTGATGCGGCCTGTTCAACAACGCCCCGATCAAATCGGGGCGTTTCATTTCTACCAGGGGAGGGGAGTTATTTTGTTTCCGGATATGCGTTGAACGAAATTTTCACAATCTCTCCAAGACAATTCGCCTCAACGAATCAACCCCGCAACTTTGCGCCCACGCCGCTTGTCCCTGACCGCTATGAGCGGCAGTTTGGCTGTCGGGCAGTAATCAATGGCAATGCCGCGGTTGATCGTGCAACATTTGCGCACCGCGCACGCCCCGGGGCCGAGGATGGCCAACAGAGGGCAAGGCGCCACTGTATTTTTGTAACTTCAACTTCCAATGGGTCCTAAAACGACATGGCAAACCCGGACGCCCTGAATCAGCAGCGAGCTACTAGTCGCCTGCTGCAACCGACCGTCAAATCGCATCTGGCCTACACGCTGTTGTGCGCCCTGATCATGATGGTCATGTTCAGCCTGCTGCGCGTCGCGCTGCTGGTCTACAACCGCTCGATGATCCTCGACACACCGGCTTCGACCTTCCTGGAAGCGTTCGCCAATGGCCTGCGTTTCGACTTGCGCCTGGTGGTTTACCTCAGCGTTCCGCTGCTGCTGGCCCTGTTCAGCGCCCGGGCCATGGCGGCCCGCGGGTTCTTCCGGCTCTGGTTGACTGTTGCCTCGAGTATCGCGCTGTTCCTCGGCCTGATGGAGATGGACTTTTACCGCGAGTTCCACCAGCGCCTCAACGGCCTGGTCTTCCAGTATGTGAAAGAAGACCCGAAAACCGTGATGAGCATGCTCTGGTACGGTTTTCCGGTAGTTCGCTACCTGTTGGCCTGGGGTGTGGGCACGTTGATTCTGACCCTCGCGTTCAAGGGCGCCGACCGCGCCACACGTCCTCGCGGGCCGTTCAGCGGTGGCAGCATCGGCACGCGCCAGGTCGCTCCGTGGTATGCGCGCGGCGTGGTGTTCGTGGTCTGCCTGATGGTCTGTGTGGTCGCGGCGCGTGGCACCCTGCGCCAGGGCCCGCCGCTGCGTTGGGGTGACGTCTACACCACCGACTCGAATTTCGCCAACCAGTTGGGCCTCAACGGCACGCTGTCGCTGATCGCCGCGGCCAAGAGCCGGATGTCCGAAGAGCGCGACAACATCTGGAAAGCCACACTGGAACAACCTCTGGCCCAGCAGACCGTGCGCGATATGCTGCTGACTCCGAGCGACAAACTGGTGAACCCGGAGACCGCCGCGGTGCGTCGCAACTACACCCCCGACGCCAACAAGACACTGCCGATCAAGAACGTCGTGGTGATCCTGATGGAAAGCTTCGCCGGTCACTCGGTGGGCGCTCTGGGACGTCCGGGCGAGATCACGCCTTCCTTCGACAAACTGTCGAAAGAAGGTCTGTTGTTCGACCGTTTCTTCTCCAACGGCACCCATACCCACCAAGGTATGTTCGCCACCATGGCCTGCTTCCCGAACCTGCCAGGTTTCGAATACCTGATGCAGACCCCGGAAGGCAGCCACAAACTGTCCGGCCTGCCACAGTTGCTCAGCACTCGTGGCTACGACGATGTGTATGTTTATAACGGCGACTTCGCCTGGGACAACCAGTCGGGCTTCTTCAGCAACCAGGGCATGACCAACTTCATCGGGCGCAATGACTTCGTCAACCCGGTGTTCTCCGACCCGACCTGGGGCGTGTCTGACCAGGACATGTTCAACCGTGGCCTGGAAGAGTTGAAAGCCCGCGACGGCAAGGACAAGAAACCGTTCTATGCCTTGCTGCAAACCCTGTCCAACCACACGCCATACGCCTTGCCGACACCATTGCCGGTGGAGCGCGTGACCGATCGTGGCAGCCTCAACGAACACTTGACCGCCATGCGCTACTCGGACTGGGCATTGGGTCAGTTCTTTGAAAAGGCTCGCAAAGAACCGTACTTCAAGGAAACCCTGTTCGTGATCGTCGGCGACCACGGTTTTGGCAATGAACAACAGATCACCGAAATGGACCTGGGCCGCTTCAACGTGCCGATGCTGATGATCGGGCCGGGCATACAGGAAAAATTCGGTCAGGTCGACCACACTGTGGGCACCCAGATCGACATCGTGCCGACCATCATGGGCCGCGTGGGTGGCGATGTGGTCCATCAATGCTGGGGGCGTGACTTGCTGAACCTGCCGGAAGGTGACAAGGGTTTCGGCATGATCAAGCCGTCGGGCAGCGATCAGACGGTCGCCTTGCTCACCGCGGACCGCGTGCTGGTACTGCCTAAAGAGATGCCGCCAAGGTTGTATCAATACGAACTGGGCGCTAACCCGAAAGGTGAAGTGATCCCGGCATCGGCTGACGAAGCGGCGCTCAAGCAGAAGCTCGAGTCGTTCATCCAGACGGCTACCAAGAGCCTGTTGGACAACACCGCCGGTGTGGTTGACGGCAAACCGGACTAAGTTTTTCCGGAATACAAAAGAGGCCCTTCGCAGGGCCTCTTTTTTTTGCCGGTAGAATCTCTATATCTTGCCAAGCAGCAATAGGATTAACAGCACCACCAACACCACGCCGATGATACCGGACGGGCCATAACCCCAACTTCTGGAGTGCGGGAAGACCGGCAGGCCGCCTATCAGCAACAGGATAAGAATAACGATAAGAATTGTGCCCATGTCTATTTCCTTGTTGGAAGCGTTGTGGGTTTGACCTGGCGTTTTAGCCATCAGCTGGACTTGTATTAATCCTAGCTGCTTAAAAAATCCGACTCATGGCTATGAAGAAAAATTCCAAGTTTTTTTAATGTTTTTGGAAAGTATGTTTATTTCTTTTGCTCTGTTTCGAAGTTGAAACAACCGCACCGCGCCGTGGTTCATCGCTGGCCATTCAGCACTCTGATGGAGCGTGGGTCGCGCATTATCCTTCGCTACACTCGGTGCATCTTCCCCGGAACAACAAGGCTGTTTGCTATGCAAAATCGCATGATGATCACTGGCGCGGGCTCAGGCCTGGGTCGCGAAATCGCGCTGCGCTGGGCGCGTGAAGGCTGGCAGCTGGCCTTGTCGGATGTCAGTGAGCCCGGCCTGCAGGAAACCCTCAAGTTGGTGCGCGAAGCTGGCGGTGACGGCTTCATTCAGCGCTGCGATGTGCGCGACTACAGTCAGTTGACCGCCTTCGCCCAAGCCTGCGAAGAGAAACTCGGCGGTATCGATGTCATCGTCAACAATGCCGGTGTGGCCTCGGGCGGGTTCTTCAGTGAACTGTCGCTGGAGGACTGGGATTGGCAAATCGCGATCAACCTGATGGGCGTGGTCAAGGGCTGCAAGGCCTTCCTGCCGCTGCTGGAGAAAAGCAAAGGCAAAATCATCAACATCGCCTCGATGGCGGCGCTGATGCAAGGCCCGGCCATGAGCAACTACAACGTGGCCAAGGCAGGTGTGGTGGCGTTGTCCGAAAGTTTGCTGATTGAACTGGCCCATGAGGAAGTCAGCGTGCATGTAGTTTGCCCGTCGTTCTTCCAGACCAATCTACTGGACTCCTTCCGTGGCCCGACCCCGGCCATGAAAGCCCAGGTCGGCAAATTGCTGGAAAGCTCACCGATCACCGCTGCTGACATTGCCGACTACATCTATCAGCAGGTCGCCGCCGGCGAATTCTTGATCCTGCCTCACGAGCAGGGCCGTATGGCCTGGGCGATCAAACAGAAAGACCCGCAATTGCTCTACAACGAAATGACTGTGATGGCCGACAAAATGCGCGCCAAGGCCAAACAAAACGCAGGCTGAACTTGCCTGTGCGCAACACCGTCGTTAGGGTGGCCGCCAACCGGCCATCCCAACGAGACGTCTGCATGCTCAATTACCTGTGGTTTTTCCTCGCCGCGCTGTTCGAAATCGCCGGCTGCTTCGCTTTCTGGATGTGGCTGCGCCAGGGTAAAAGCGTGTGGTGGGTCATCCCGGCCTTGCTCAGCCTGACGTTATTCGCGCTACTGCTGACCCGGGTCGAAGCGAGCTACGCCGGTCGCGCCTATGCCGCCTACGGCGGCATCTACATCATCTCGTCGGTTGGTTGGCTGGCGGTGGTCGAGCGGATTCGACCATTGGGCTCGGACTGGATCGGCGTGGCGCTGTGTGTACTTGGGGCGACTGTCATTTTGTTTGGTCCGCGCCTTACCGCTTCCTGACGGATCGGTCCTTCATTCAAGCGGTTTGTCAGACACGTCCGTCAGGGTGATGCAGCCTGCATTGTAGGGCGGGACTGTTTTGCGGTCGTTGCATTGAAGACCCGCTCTGCGCAGGGCATCTTCAGGGACCGGTAACCCTGAAGGATGAATGCCATGCTTGTACTCAGTCGCGTTGTGGGCGAATTGATATCCATTGGTGACAACATTTCCGTGCGGGTGCTCGCCGTCAACGGAAGCAGTGTGCGCTTCGGTGTTGAAGCGCCACAGCAGGTCAACGTACACCGCGCCGAAGTCTACGAGCGCATCCAGATCAAACAGGCAAAAGCCAAGGCTCGTTAAGGGCTTCAGTCGAACAGGTGCTTGGGCACGTCGTGCTTGAGCATCAACTGGCATTGCTCGCTTTCCGGATCGAAGACGATCAGCGCCTGGCCCTTGGTCAATGCCTGACGCACACGCAACACACGGGTTTCCAGCGGCGTGTCATCGCCGTTGTCCGTGCCGTCACGGGTCACGAAATCCTCGATCAGGCGGGTCAGGGTGTCGACTTCAAGTTGGTCGTGGGGGATCAGCATAAGGCACCTCGGTTAAACATTGGCGCGATGCTACGGCGGATATGAACACATCACCAGTGTTCGCCTCAGCTTTCTGTGCGCTGTCCCAGCAGGCTATCCACCGACGGTACCCGGGTATCGCTTTCCATCTGCGTCTCGTGCTCGATCTGGTGACTGAACCGCTCCAGCGATCCCGTGGCTGGTTGTGCATCGCTGGCGAATACCGGCGGGCTGAGAATGTAGGCGCCGAGCAAACGGCTGAGAGCGGCAAGGCTGTCGATGTGGGTACGTTCGTAGCCGTGAGTGGCGTCGCAACCGAAGGCCAGCAGGGCGGTGCGAATGTCATGGCCGGCGGTGACGGCCGAGTGAGCATCGCTGAAGTAATAGCGGAACAGGTCCCGACGTGCCGGCAGTTCGTTGTCAGCGGCCAAGCGTAGCAGATGCCGCGACAGATGATAGTCATAAGGCCCGCCGGAATCCTGCATCGCCACGCTCACCGCGTGTTCGCTGGAGTGCTGGCCGGGCGCGACCGGCGCGATGTCGATGCCGACGAATTCGCTGACATCCCAGGGCAGGGCAGCCGCCGCACCACTGCCGGTTTCCTCGGTGATGGTGAACAGCGGATGGCAGTCGATCATCAACTCTTCGCCGCTGTCGACAATCGCTTTCAGTGCCGCCAGCAGTGCGGCAACGCCAGCCTTGTCGTCGAGGTGACGGGCGCTGATGTGGCCGCTTTCGGTGAACTCCGGCAACGGGTCGAAGGCGACGAAATCGCCGACGCTGATCCCCAGCGAATCGCAATCGGCGCGGGTGGCGCAATAGGCGTCCAGGCGCAATTCGATGTGATCCCAGCTGATCGGCATTTCATCCACGGCGGTGTTGAACGCGTGCCCGGAAGCCATCAGCGGCAACACGCTGCCGCGGATCACGCCGTTGTCGGTGAACAGGCTGACGCGGCTGCCCTCGGCAAAACGGCTGGACCAGCAGCCGACGGGCGCCAGGGTCAGGCGTCCGTTGTCCTTGATCGCGCGAACCGCCGCGCCAATGGTATCCAGGTGAGCGGAGACTGCTCGGTCCGGACTGTTCTTCTTGCCCTTGAGAGTCGCGCGGATGGTGCCGCGACGGGTCATTTCAAAGGGAATGCCCAGCTCTTCGAGGCGCTCGGCCACGTACCGCACGATGGTGTCGGTGAACCCGGTGGGGCTGGGAATGGCGAGCATTTCCAGCAGGACTTTTTGCAGGTAATCGAGATCCGGTTCGGGAATTTTGCTGGTCATGGAAACTCCTGATGGTGTTGGTACAGACAACACATCACTAAGGGACTGCCGGCTGACTATGTGCAAACAACAAATCTACAAACCGCTCGGCCGTCGGCTGCGGTTCATGGTTGGCCAGGCCGGCGCGTTCATTGGCTTCGATAAACACGTACTGCGGCTGGTCGGCGGCCGGTACCATCAGGTCGAGCCCGACCATCGGAATATCCAGCGCTCGCGCCGCGCGCACCGCCGCGTCCACCAAGGCTGGATGCAGAATCGCCGTGACGTCTTCAAGGATGCCGCCGGTATGAAGATTCGCCGTGCGCCGTACGAACAAGTGCTCGCCGGCCGGCAGAATGCTGGCGTAGTCATAACCCGCCGCCTGCAAGGTGCGTTGGGTCTCCTGATCCAGCGGGATTTTGCTTTCGCCGCTGGTTGCCGCCTGACGGCGACGACTCTGGGCTTCGATCAGCGCACCGATGGAATGCTGACCATCGCCCACCACTTCCGCCGGCCGGCGAATGGCAGCCGCGACCACCTCGAAGCCGATCACCAGAATCCGCAAATCGAGGCCTTCGTGAAAACTTTCCAGCAGTACTCGACTGTCGAATGCACGGGCGTTTTCGATGGCTTGCTGGACCTCCTCAATGCTGCGCAAATCCACCGCCACCCCTTGACCCTGTTCACCGTCCAGCGGTTTGACCACCACCCGTTCGTGCTCGTCGAGAAACGCCAGATTGTCGTCCGCGCTTCCCGCCAGTTGTTGTGCGGGCAGTTTGAGGCCGGCGTTTTTCAGCACCTTGTGAGTCAGGCTTTTGTCCTGGCACAAGGTCATGCTGATGGCGCTGGTCAGATCGCTCAGGGATTCGCGGCAACGCACCCGACGACTGCCATGGATCAAGGTAAACAGACCGGCTTGCGCGTCATCCACCTGCACCTCAATACCGCGCCGATGAGCCTCTTCGACGATGATCCGCGCATACGGATTGAACTCGGCTTCGGGGCCGGGGCCGAGAAACAACGGCTGGTTGATACCGTTCTTGCGCTTGATCGCAAAGGTCGACAAGTTGCGAAAACCGAGCTTGGCGTAAAGATTTTTCGCCTGACGGTTGTTGTGCAGCACCGACAGGTCCAGGTAACTCAGCCCACGGCTCATGAAGTGTTCGATCAAGTGCCGCACCAGCACTTCACCGACGCCTGGGCGGGAACATTGCGGATCCACCGCCAGGCACCACAGGCTGCTGCCGTTTTCCGGATCGTTGAATGCCTTGTGGTGATTGAGGCCCATGACGCTGCCGATAATCGCGCCGCTGTCCTCGTCTTCGGCCAGCCAGTACACCGGGCCGCCCTGATGATGGGGCGTCAGCAAACCTGCATCGATCGGCAGCATGCCGCGGGCCTGATACAGCTGATTGATCGCCTGCCAGTCCGCCTCGCTTTGCGCCCGACGAATGCGAAAACCGCGAAACACCCGGGTGGCCTGACGGTAATCGCTGAACCACAGGCGCAAAGTATCGGACGGGTCGAGAAACAGTTGCGCCGGTTCCAGCCCCAGCACTTGCTGGGGGGCGGCGACGTACAAGGCGATGTCCCGCTCACCGGGTTGCTCATTGAGCAACTCTTGGGCGAGGCTCGCCGCATCGGGAAAGGTATGGCCGATTAACAACCGGCCCCAACCGCAGTGCACGGCGATGGGCACGGCGCTCAATGCGCTGCCGTCTTCGGCCAGGCGTGCCTGCAAGCGTTCGTAGGAGGGCGCCTGACCGCGCAACAGGCGTTGGCTGTAAGCCGTGGCGTGGGGTTTCATCGATCAGATTCCTTGTTCACTGAGCCACAGGTTCAGGGCCGCCAATTGCCACAGCTTGGAGCCGCGCAACGGCGTTAACTGGCCTTGCGGATCGGTCAGCAGGCGGTCGAGCATGGCGGGGTTGAACAAGCCGCGATCCTGACTCGGATCGAGCAGCAGTTCACGCACCCAGTTCAGTGTGTCGCCCTGCAAATGCTTGAGACCTGGCACCGGGAAGTAGCCTTTTTTGCGATCGATCACTTCGCTCGGAATCACCCGCCGCGCCGCCTCTTTCAGGACTTGCTTGCCGCCATCCGGCAGTTTGAATTTGCCCGGCACCCGCGCTGATAATTCCACCAGGCGATAGTCGAGAAACGGCGTGCGCGCTTCCAGGCCCCAGGCCATGGTCATGTTGTCGACCCGTTTGACGGGGTCGTCTACCAGCATCACGGTGCTGTCCAGGCGCAGGGCTTTGTCCACCGCCGCGTCGGCACCGGGTTGTGCGAAATGTTCCTTCACGAAGTCGCCGGCGGCATCGTTGGCTGTCAGCCATTTCGGTTGCACTGTGGCGGCATAGTCGGCATAGCTGCGGTCGAAAAACGCATCGCGATATGCCGCATACGGATCGCTCGCGCCGTCCACCTGCGGATACCAGTGATACCCGGCGAACAACTCGTCCGCGCCCTGGCCGCTCTGCACCACTTTGCAATGCTTGGCCACTTCCCGGGACAGCAGGTAGAAGGCAATGCAGTCATGGCTGACCATCGGCTCGCTCATGGCGCGGAACGCTGCCGGCAGTTGCTCGATGATCTCTTGTTCGTCGATACGCAGTTGGTGATGCCGGGTGCCGTAGTGTTTGGCGATCAGGTCCGAATACTGAAATTCATCACCGCGCTCGCCACCGGCGTCCTGGAAACCGATGGAAAAGGTCGACAAGTCTTCGACCCCGACTTCGCGTAACAGCCCGACCAACAGACTCGAATCGACACCACCGGACAGCAGCACACCGACATCCACCGCCGCCCGTTGACGGATCGCCACCGCTTCACGGGTGCTGTCGAGCACGCGATCGCGCCAGTCTTCGAGGGTCAGATTCAGTTCGTCGGCATGTGGGCCGTAGGGCAGGGTCCACCAGGTTTTCTGCTCGGTGGTGCCGTCGGCTTCGATACGCATCCAGCTGGCCGGGGGCAGTTTTTCGATGCCCGCCAGCAAGGTGCGAGGGGCCGGGACCACCGCGTGGAAGTTCAGGTAATGATTGAGCGCCACCGGATCGAGGATCGGGTTGATGTCGCCGCCCTTGAGCAATGCCGGCAATGCCGAGGCAAAGCGCAGGCGCTGGCCGGTGCGCGACAGGTACAGCGGCTTCACACCGAGACGGTCGCGGGCGATGAACAGACGCTGGGCGTCACGTTCCCAAATGGCGAAGGCGAACATGCCGTTGAGCTTGGGCAACAGCGCTTCACCCCAGGCGTGATAGCCCTTGAGCAGCACTTCGGTGTCGCCACCGGAGTAGAAGGCATAACCGAGGCTTTCCAGCTCGGTGCGCAGTTCCGGGAAGTTGTAGATAGCGCCGTTGAAGGCCAGGGACAGTCCCAGTTGGTTATCGATCATCGGCTGCGCCGAGCCGTCCGACAGGTCCATGATTTTCAGGCGCCGATGGCCCAGGGCAATCGGGCCTTGGCTGTGGAAACCCCACGCATCAGGGCCGCGAGGGGCCAGGTGATGGGTGATTCGTTCAATGGCTGCGAGGTCCGCAGGTTGATGGTCGAAACGTAATTCTCCAGCTAATCCGCACATAAGTCCTTACCGGTTTTTCCGTTGGGGAGGGTCAATCGATACCCGCCAAAAACGGCGGGTACCCGGAAACTGACCCGGCTGAATCCCTGGAGTTTTAGACCGATAAGTTATAAGTCGGTGTGTCAGACTTTTCCGCGAATCAACTGGCGCAAGGCAAAACGGTTGGGATGGCAGGCCTCGGCCACGGCTTTGGGCAAGGGCAAAGGCTCGTTTTCAAGCCATGCCGCCAGCAGCTCTCCGGACAATTGCGCGGTGATCAAACCGCGAGAGCCATGACCGCTGTTGACGTAAAACCCATCAAGCCACGGGCAGGGCACGTCGGGCACTTGCCGGGCATCTTTGCTCAGCGCGGCATAGGCATTGGCGAAGCTGGTCTGATCGGCCAACGGTCCGACGATCGGCAGGTAATCGGGACTGGTGCAGCGGAACGCCGCGCGCCCTTCAAGCTGCTGCGTGTCCAGGTCTTGAACATGCAGGCGGGTGACCAGGTCGGTGGAGATTTCTTCGAGCAACGCCAGGTTACCGAGGTGCTCGGCGACAGTCGGGGTCAGATCGTCACTCTTGAAATCGAAGCTGGCGCCAAGCGTGTGTTCGCCCAGACGTGCCGGTGCCACATAGCCTTCGGCGCAGACGACGGTCGCCAGGCTCTGGCTTTCAGGGGTTTGCGCCAGTCGGGTGATCTGGCCGCGAATGCGTTTGAGGGGCAGCTCGGCGCTCTGGGGAAAACGCTTGATCTCGGCGGCGCCGGCGAGAATCACCACAGGCGCGCTGGCCAGCAGTGTCTCGCCGTCCCAGGCCTGCCATTGATCCTCCACCTTGCGCAGTTCCAGCACCTCGCGATGGGGCAGCCACTGAATGTTCGTTGAAGACGCCTGCCACTGGCACAACGCAGGAGGATGAACCCAGCCGCCTTCGGGGAAGAACAGGCCGCCGTGCTCCAGTTCGATGCCGGCCCGGGCCTGTGCTTGCGGTTGATCGAGCAGGTGTACCAGGCCTGGCGAAAAAGCCGCGGCCAATTGCGCCTGACGTTCGGCTTCCTTGGCATTGAAGGCCAGTTGCAAGACCCCGCAATCGTCCCAGTCGACGCCGCGCTGCAACTGTTCCAGCAGGCGCCGGGTGTAACCAAAACCGCTGACGATCAATTGCGACAGCGCGGTGCCGTGGGCCGAAAGCTTGAGGTACAGCACACCCTGAGGGTTGCCCGAGGCTTCCTGCGCCAGTGCTTCGTGGCGCTCCAACAGGCTCACTTGCCAACCCCGCGCGGCGAGACTGGCGGCGCTGGCGCAACCGGCCAGCCCGGCACCGATCACCAGGGCGCGGCGCTCGCCGGTCGGCGGGGTTGGGCGAGCGAACCAGGGTTTAGTCGCGGCAGGTGGTGCGGTCTCTTCAGGCCAGCCAAGAAAGGTGCCCCGCAGGATCTCCCACTTGTGACCGATGCCCGGCGTGCGTTTCATCTTGAAGCCTGCGGCGTTCAACAGACGGCGTACCCAGCCGGTGCTGGTGAAGGTGCTGATGGTCGAGCCGGGTGCTGCCAGACGTGCCAGTTCGGCAAACAGCTCGGCAGTCCACATGTCGGGGTTTTTCGCCGGGGCGAAACCGTCGAGAAACCAGGCGTCGATCTGCGCGTCCAGTTGCGGCAACTGCTCCAGTGCATCACCAATCAGCAGGGTCAGTGTGACGCGGCCATTGCCCAGCACCAGGCGCTGGAAACCTTGATGAATCGCCACGTATTGCGCCAGCAATTGATCGGCGAACGGCTTGAGATCCGGCCATAACGCCAGGGCCCGTTGCAGATCGGCGGTGCTCAGCGGGTACTTTTCGACACTGACAAAATGCAGCCGCGCACCGGCCACTGCGTGCTGTTCGAACAACTGCCAGGCACAGAGAAAATTCAGTCCGGTGCCGAAACCTGTTTCGCCAATCACCAGTCGCCCACCCGCCGGCAATGCGGCGAAGCGGTCGCGCAAATCGTTTTGCTCCAGAAACACGTAGCGGGTTTCTTCAAGGCCCGACTGGTCGGAAAAGTACACATCATCGAACACCCGCGAACGCGGGCGACCTTGGTCGTCCCAGTCGAGCTGGGCGTGGGGCAATACAGGTTTCATGGCAGGCTCGGCAACGGCAAGACCGCCATTCTAGCCGATCGCCACGGTGGTGCTTGATCCGTGGCAAGTGGCACATTCGGGGGGCAGGGAGAATCGTCGTTTTGTGGCGAGGGAGCTTGCTCCCGCTCGGGTGCGAAGCAGCCGCAAGTTGGTTGTCTATGTACCCCCGGAGTATAAGTTTTTTGATATCGGGACGGCTTCGCCGTCCAGCGGGAGCAAGCTCCCTCGCCACAGGGTTCGTATCAGTCTCAAAGGTGGATTTGTCCTGCGCATGAGACGTCAATCCGCTAGTCTTGCTCAATCCTGGAAGGAGCGTCTCCATGTTCGAATCCGCCGAAATCGGTCATGCCATTGACAAAGAAACCTATGAAGCCGAAGTGCCGGCCCTGCGTGAAGCCTTGCTCGAAGCGCAGTTCGAACTTCGGCAGCAACACCGTTTTCCAGTGATCATTTTGATCAACGGCATCGAAGGGGCCGGCAAGGGCGAGACGGTCAAGTTGCTCAACGAATGGATGGACCCGCGCCTGATCGAGGTCCGCACCTTCGACCAGCAGACTGACGAAGAGCTGGCTCGACCACCCGCCTGGCGCTACTGGCGGATGCTCCCGGCCAAGGGGCGCATGGGGATTTTCTTCGGTAACTGGTACAGCCAGATGCTGCAAGGGCGGGTTCATGGTTTGTTCAAGGATCCGCGACTCGATCAAGCCATCAACGGCGCCGAGCGGCTGGAGAAGATGTTGTGCGACGAAGGCGCGCTGATCTTCAAATTCTGGTTTCACCTCTCCAAGAAACAAATGAAAGCGCGGCTCAAGGCGCTGAACGACGATCCGCTGCACAGCTGGCGCATCAGCCCGCTGGACTGGCAACAATCCGCGACCTACGACAAGTTCGTGAAGTACGGCGAACGGGTACTGCGCCGCACCAGCCGCGACTACGCGCCGTGGCACGTGATTGCTGGCCTGGATGCGCGTTATCGCAGCCTGGCGGTCGGCAAGATTCTGCTCGAGGGCCTGCAGAGCGCGCTCAAGAGACCCAGGATTCACCCGCACAAAGTCAGTGCCGCGCCCTTGTCTCCCAGCGTCGATCACGTGAATCTGCTCGACAGCCTGGACCTGACCCTGAACCTGGACAAGGACGATTACGAAGAGCAACTGATTACCGAGCAGGCACGGTTTTCCGGGCTGATGCGCGACAAACGCATGCGTCGTCACGCGTTGATCGCGGTGTTCGAGGGCAACGACGCGGCAGGCAAGGGCGGGGCGATCCGTCGGGTGGCCGCGGCACTCGACCCACGTCAGTACAACATCGTGCCGATCGCCGCGCCTACCGAAGAAGAACGGGCGCAGCCGTATCTCTGGCGGTTCTGGCGGCATATTCCGGCGCGGGGAAAATTCACTGTGTTCGATCGTTCCTGGTATGGCCGGGTGCTGGTGGAGCGCATCGAGGGTTTTTGCAGCGAGGCGGACTGGTTGCGTGCCTACAGCGAGATCAACGACTTCGAAGAGCAGCTCGACGATGCCGGGGTGATCGTGGTCAAGTTCTGGCTGACCATCGACAAACAGACTCAGATGGAGCGCTTCCAGGAGCGCGAAGAGATCCCCTTCAAGCGTTTCAAGATTACTGAAGACGACTGGCGTAACCGCGACAAGTGGGACGATTACCGCGCTGCGGTTGGCGATATGGTCGACCGCACCAGCACCGAGGTATCGCCCTGGACCCTGGTGGAAGCCAACGACAAGCGCTGGGCGCGGGTCAAGGTATTGCGCACCCTCAATGAGGCGCTGGAAGCAGCATTCGAAAAGTCCGACAAACGGGAGAAGAAACTGCAAAAGCGCAAGCGCTGAGCCGATGGTTACGCATACGCGGGGTGAATGATTGTCGCGGTCAGTCATGAGTCGGACTTATGCTCGGTCCAACTCCCGACTGACAACAACAATGAGGTGTATGCCATGCGTGAAGTGGTGATCGTCGACAGCGTGCGGACCGGCCTGGCCAAATCCTTTCGCGGCAAGTTCAACATGACCCGTCCCGACGACATGGCGGCCCACTGTGTCAACGCGCTGCTCACGCGCAATGACGTCGACCCGTCCAGCGTCGAGGATTGCATCGTCGGCGCCGGTTCCAACGAAGGTGCCCAGGGTTACAACATCGGTCGCAACGTCGCGGTGCTGTCGCACCTGGGCATCGGCACGGGTGGCATGACCCTTAACCGCTTCTGTTCGTCGGGCTTGCAGGCCATCGCGATTGCCGCCAATCAGATCGCTTCCGGTTGCAGCGACATCATCGTCGCCGGCGGTGTCGAGTCGATCAGCCTGACCATGAAAAGCGTCAACACCGACCACCTGATCAACCCGCTGCTGAAAGAGCAGGTGCCAGGTATCTATTTCCCCATGGGCCAGACGGCCGAGATCGTCGCGCGTCGTTACAGCGTCAGTCGTGAAGAGCAGGATCTGTACGCCCTGCAAAGCCAGCAACGTACCGCTCTGGCGCAGGCCGCCGGGTTGTTCAACGATGAAATCGTGCCGATGGCGGTGAAGTATCGCGTTGAAGACAAGGCCACCGGCCAGGTGCAGATCCTCGACGGCATTGTCGATCACGACGACTGCAACCGCCCCGACACCACCCTGCAAAGCCTGGCGGGATTGAAACCGGTGTTTGCCGAAGACGGCTCAGTAACGGCCGGCAACTCTTCGCAGCTGTCCGACGGTGCTTCGATGACCCTGGTGATGAGCCTGGAAAAAGCCCTGGCGCTGGGGCTCAAGCCCAAAGCCTTCTTTCGCGGTTTCACCGTGGCCGGGTGCCAGCCGGACGAGATGGGCATCGGCCCGGTGTTCTCGGTGCCGAAGTTGCTCAAGGCCAAGGGGTTGCAGATTGCCGACATTGATTTGTGGGAGCTCAATGAAGCGTTCGCCTCGCAATGCCTGTACAGCCGCGATCGGCTGGAAATCGACAACGACAAATACAACGTCAATGGCGGCTCGATTTCCATCGGCCACCCGTTCGGCATGACCGGTTCGCGTCAGGTGGGGCACATCGTGCGCGAGTTGCAGCGACGCAACTTGCGCTACGGCATCGTCACCATGTGCGTGGGCGGTGGGATGGGGGCTACGGGGTTGTTTGAGGCGGTGCGGTAATTCCGTAAGGTCGCCTTCGCGGGCAAGCCTCGCTCCTTGTATGTTGCGCTTACACCCCGCGAGAGCAGTTATGCTCGCGGGTGTTGTCATCTCGATGACATGTTCATGCTCAAAACCTGCATCCGCTCGATATAAGCCTGGATCTCCTTCTCGGCCGTCGCCGGATTATCGAACGGCCCCTCCAGGGTCTGTTCCCGGGTGGTGAAATACAGCTCCCCATTGACACGACACAACCGCTCACAGCGAAAGTGCGTGGCGGGGGCGGTGTCCTGGGCGCGCATGCCGTACATGGGCGATCTCCTGCAGAGGGCGGTTTCAATGAGCTTATGCATGAACCCTTTGCAACGCCTGGCGAGCTGATCGACGGCATCCCATCAATGTCATGGTGCGACCCGCACAGTTTCATTCGCGGCCCGAGGGCAACTGTCCCTGTGTCGCGCTTCGGTCTGAGCCTAGAATGAGCATTCTTGCCAATGGGCTTCGGGGGCAGCATGCATATTTCATCGGGTCGCTGGGTGTACGGTTTATTCCTGGCCTTGCTGACCGCGTTGTTGTGGGGAATTCTGCCGATCAAACTCAAGCAAGTGCTGCTGGTGATGGACCCAGTGACAGTGACCTGGTTTCGCCTGATGGTGTCCGGCGGATGCCTGTTCATATATCTGGCGGCGACCAGACGCTTGCCGAGTCGCAAAGTCCTCGGCCCGCGCGGTGGCTGGTTGGTGTTGATGGCGGTACTCGGACTGGTCGGCAACTACGTGCTGTACCTGATGGGCCTGAACCTGCTCAGCGCCGGCACCGCACAACTGGTGGTGCAGATGGGCCCGATCATGTTGCTGATCGCCAGTCTGTTCGTGTTCAAGGAGCGTTTCAGCGTGGGGCAGGGGATTGGCCTGCTGGTGCTGCTGATCGGCTTTGCACTGTTCTTCAATCAGCGCCTGGGCGAGTTGCTCACCTCCCTGACCGATTACACCGCGGGTGTGCTGATGGTGCTGTTGGCGTCGACGGTCTGGACCTTCTATGCCTTGGGCCAGAAGCAGTTGCTCACGGTGTGGAATTCGTTGCAGGTGATGATGGTGATTTACCTGTTCTGCGCGCTGTTGCTGACGCCGTGGGTGCATCCGCTGGAAGCACTGCAACTGAGCCCGCTGCAAGGCTGGCTGCTGCTGGCGTGCTGCTTGAACACCCTGATCGCGTATGGCGCCTTCGCCGAAGCCCTGGCCCATTGGGAAGCGTCGCGGGTCAGCGCGACGCTGGCGATCACGCCGCTGGTGACCTTTGCCGCGGTGGCCGTGGCGGCCTGGTTATGGCCTGATTTTGTGCATGCCGAAACGATCAACGGTCTGGGTTATGGCGGGGCGGTGCTGGTGGTGCTCGGGTCGGCGCTGGTGGCGTTGGGGCCATCGTTGATCGCCGGGCTTCGTGCCAGAAAGATCAAAATGGCGGTTGAGTGATCGTTCCCACGTAGCGTGGGAAGGATCAGGGATAATCAGCCCTTGGCCCCTGCCTCCAGCATATTCTCCGGCCTCACCCACGCATCGAACTCTTCATTGGTCAGATACCCCAACTTCAACGCCGCCTCACGCAGTGTCAGCCCCTCGCTGTAGGCCTTCTTGGCAATCTCGGCTGATTTGTCGTAGCCGATGTGCGGGTTCAGCGCCGTCACCAGCATCAAGCCTCGTTCCAGATGCTCGGCCATTTTCTCGGCATCCGGTTCCAGGCCGGCGATGCAATGCTGCTGGAAGTTGCTGCAGCCGTCGCCCAGCAAGCGGATCGATTGCAGCAGGTTGTGGATGATCACCGGTTTGAACACGTTCAATTGCAGGTGCCCCTGACTGGCGGCAAAACCTATGGCGACGTCGTTACCCAACACCTGACAGGCCAGCATCGACAGGGCTTCGCACTGAGTCGGGTTGACCTTGCCGGGCATGATCGAGCTGCCCGGCTCGTTGGCCGGCAGTTTCACCTCGGCAAAACCGGCTCGTGGTCCGGAGCCCAGCACGCGCAGGTCGTTGGCGATTTTCATCAGGGTCACAGCGAGGGTTTTCAGGGCGCCGGACAGCGTGGTCAGTGGCTCATGACCGGCCAGTGCGGCGAATTTGTTCGGCGCGGTGACGAACGGCAGGCCGGAGAGGGCGGCCAGTTCGGCGGCGATCGCTTCGCCAAAACCGTGGGGTGAGTTCAACCCGGTGCCGACCGCGGTGCCGCCCTGGGCCAGTTCACAGACCGCCGGCAACGCGCTGCGGATTGCCCGCTCGGCGTAATCCAGTTGTGCGATGAACGCCGAGAGTTCCTGACCGAAGGTAATCGGCGTGGCGTCCATCATGTGGGTACGACCGGTCTTGACCAGTTTCATGTGCCGCGCGGACAGCTCCGCCAAGCCGCCGGACAACTCAGCGATCGCCGGCAGCAAATGCTGTTGCACCGCCTGAACCGTCGCGATGTGCATAGCCGTGGGGAAGCAGTCGTTGGAACTCTGGGAGCGGTTGACGTGATCGTTGGGGTGCACCGGGCTCTTGCCACCGCGCGGGTTGCCGGCCAGTTCGTTGGCGCGACCGGCGATCACTTCGTTGACGTTCATGTTGCTCTGGGTGCCGCTGCCGGTCTGCCAGACCACCAGCGGGAACTGGTCGTCATGTTGGCCGTCGAGCACTTCGTCGGCCGCTTGTTCGATCAGGCGGGCGATGTCGGCGGGCAGGTCGCCATTACGATCATTGACGCGTGCCGCGGCTTTCTTGATCAGGGCCAGGGCATGCAACACAGCCAGCGGCATGCGTTCGTTGCCAATGGCGAAATTAATCAGCGAGCGTTGCGTCTGAGCGCCCCAGTAAGCGTCATCCGGGACTTCCACCTGGCCCAGGCTGTCGGTTTCGATACGGCTCATCATGCACACTCCTGTAGGTCTGATAGCGCAGTTTAGGCTGTGATCGCCGGTCGTGGTTCCATCAGTCTGGAATTTGACCGTTCAACCCCTCAAAATCAGTCGCGACAAGGCTTGGGGTTGAGCGACACACTTTTTTAGGCGCAGAATGGGCGCCCTTGGGGTTATACCTCGCCTGCTAGAAAAGGAAACTCGATGACTCGTCTTCGTGCCATCTGTACCGCGGTTGCACTGGTTTGCGCCAGCGGCCAGGTTTTTGCCGATACCGCCAGCCACAACGCCAGTGCCGAAGCTTTCCTGACCCTGGCGCACGCTGACAAACTGGGCACTCCGGTGTACATGCAAGTGCAGCAAATGTTCGCTCAGCGCTTTGAACAGACCAAAGCCCCTGAGTCGAAAAAAGCCGTTCTGGAAACTTATCAGGCCAAGGCCAACGCAGCGCTGGACGCAGCCATTGGCTGGAACAAGCTGAAGCCGGACATGGTCAAGCTCTACACCACCAACTTCAGCGAATCCGAGCTCAAGGATCTGGTGGCGTTCTACCAGTCGCCACTGGGCAAGAAAGTCCTGGAAAAAATGCCGCAGCTGACTCAGCAATCGGCCCAGATGACTCAAGCCAAGCTGGAAAGCGCGGTGCCTGTGGTCAACAAACTGCTGGCAGACATGACTAACGAGCTGGATCCTAAAGCCGGCGCCGCTGCTCCTGCAGCCAAGAAAAAGCCTTAAGCGGAGCCGGGTATGACCATGCAACAACGCATCGAATCGACGCTGGGGCTGCTACAGCCCGAGCACCTGCAAGTGCTGGATGAAAGCCATATGCACAGCCGTGGGTTGCAGACCCACTTCAAGGCGGTGGTGGTCAGCCGGCAGTTCGAAGGGCTCAATCGCGTCAAGCGTCACCAGAAGGTGTACGGCACTTTGGGCGAACTGATGGGCGAGTTCCATGCGTTGGCGCTGCATACCTACACGCCGGAGGAATGGGCGCAGATCGATGCGGCTCCGGCCTCGCCGACCTGTGCTGGCGGCAGCAAGCATTAACCCTTGGTTTTTTGCTAGAATCCGCAACGCGCCGCTTACCCGGCGCGTTTTTTTTCGCATCCGGTTCACCCCTTACGAGGGTAGCCACCTGGAGAATCACCCATGACACAACAGATTGTCGTGGCGGCACTGTATAAGTTCGTCACCCTGGAAAATTACGTTGATCTGCGTGAGCCACTGCTGCAAGCGATGATCGACAACGGCATCAAAGGCACGCTGCTGATCGCCGAAGAAGGCATCAACGGCACCGTGTCCGGCAGCCGCGAAGGCATCGACGGGCTGATGGCCTGGCTCAAGAACGACCCGCGCATGGACGACATCGACCACAAAGAGTCGTACTGCGACGAACAGCCGTTCTACCGCACCAAAGTCAAACTCAAGAAAGAAATCGTCACCCTGGGCGTTGAGGGCGTGGACCCGAACAAAAAGGTCGGCACCTATGTGGATCCGCAGAACTGGAACGCGCTCATCAGCGATCCGGAAGTGCTGTTGATCGACACCCGTAATGACTACGAAGTCTCGATCGGCACCTTCGAAGGCGCCATCGATCCGAAGACCACCAGTTTTCGCGAATTCCCCGACTACATCAAAGCCAACTTCGACCCGGCCGTGCACAAGAAAGTCGCGATGTTCTGCACCGGTGGCATTCGCTGCGAGAAGGCGTCGAGCTACATGCTCAGCCAGGGTTTCGACGAGGTCTATCACCTCAAGGGCGGCATCCTGAAGTACCTCGAAGAGGTGCCGCAGGAAGAAACCAAATGGCAGGGCGACTGCTTCGTGTTCGATAACCGCGTGACCGTTCGTCACGATCTCAGCGAAGGCGACTACGATCAATGTCATGCCTGTCGTACGCCCGTCAGCGTTGAAGACCGCGCATCCGAGCACTATGTGGCCGGCATCAGTTGCCCGCATTGCTGGGATAAGCTGAGCGAGAAAACCCGTCGCAGTGCCATCGACCGGCAGAAGCAGATCGAACTGGCCAAGGCGCGCAACATGCCGCACCCGATCGGTTACAACTACAAGCAATCCGCTTCCGAGGCTTGAACCATGTCTGCACGCCTGCTCTATGTGATGGATCCGATGTGTTCCTGGTGCTGGGGCTTCGCTCCGGTGGCCAAAGCGCTGGTTGAGCAGGCGCAGGCGGCGGGTGTGGAGTTGCATCTGGTGGTGGGTGGTTTGCGCACCGGCAGTGGCGCGGCGCTGGAGCCGACCACCCGGCGCTATATTCTTGAGCACTGGCAGGCGGTTCACGAGGCCACCGGCCAGCCGTTCAAGTTTGAAGGCGCGTTGCCCGACGGGTTTGTCTACGACACCGAGCCTGCCTGTCGGGCGCTGGTGACTGCGCGCAGCCTGGCGCCGGATTGCGCCTGGACACTGCTCGGGCTGATCCAGCATGCGTTCTATGCTGAAGGTCGCGACGTTACCCGTGCCAGCGTGTTGGTGGAACTGGCGGAGCAGGCCGGTTTGCCACGCATCGAATTTGCCGCAGCCTTCGATCGTGCCGATCAGCACGCTGCGACCGCCGCCGATTTCACTTGGGTCCAGGACCTGGGTATTGCCGGTTTTCCGACCTTGCTGGCAGAGCGCAATGGTCAATTGGCGCTGCTGACCAATGGCTATCAGCCCTTGAGCGAGTTGTCACCGTTGCTCGGCCGCTGGCTGGAGCGCGCTGCCTGTGCATGATCTGCCCGATGATGCAGCAGCTCCCAAACGTGTCGATCGGCTGAGCTGGGCGGAAGTCCGCCGCCTGGCCCTACACCATAAAAAATCCCTGTGGATTGCCAACGGCGTTGCGGTATTGGCAACGCTGTGCAGCGTGCCGATCCCGTTGCTGTTGCCGTTGCTGGTGGATGAAGTGCTGCTGGGGCATGGTGACGTTGCGCTGAAAATCATGAACCACGCGCTGCCCGACGTCTGGCAGAAAGCCGCGGGTTATATCGGCCTGATGCTGCTGGTGACCCTGGCGCTGCGTTGCGCCGCGTTGTTGTTCAACGTGGTGCAGGCGAAATTGTTTGCGGCGCTGGCCAAGGACATCGTGTATCGGATTCGGGTGCGGTTGATCGACCGGCTCAAGCGCATCTCGCTGGGCGAATACGAAAGCCTGGGCAGTGGCACGGTGACCACGCATCTGGTCACCGACCTGGACACGCTGGACAAATTCGTCGGCGAAACCCTCAGTCGTTTCCTCGTGGCGATGCTGACACTGGTGGGCACCGCATCGATCCTGATGTGGATGCACTGGAAACTCGCGCTGCTGATTCTGCTGTTCAACCCGCTGGTGATCTACGCCACGGTGCAGTTGGGCAAGCGGGTCAAACATCTGAAGAAGCTCGAGAACGACAGCACCTCACGCTTCACCCAAGCCTTGACCGAAACCCTGGACGCCATCCAGGAAGTGCGTGCCGGTAATCGTCAGGGTTTTTTCCTCGGACGGTTGGGGCAGCGAGCGCGGGAAGTGCGCGATTACGCGGTGAGCTCGCAGTGGAAAACCGATGCATCGAATCGGGCCAGCGGTTTGCTGTTCCAGTTCGGCATCGATATTTTCCGCGCCGCGGCCATGCTCACCGTGCTGTTTTCCGACCTGTCCATCGGCCAGATGCTGGCGGTGTTCAGCTACCTGTGGTTCATGATCGGTCCGGTGGAACAGCTGCTCAATCTGCAGTACGCCTTTTATGCCGCTGGTGGTGCGCTGTCGCGGATCAACGAGTTGCTGGCCCGTGCCGACGAGCCGCAATACACCGGCAGCGTCGACCCGTTTCAGGGGCGCGACACGGTGGGCATCGAAGTTCAGGGACTGAGTTTCGGCTACGGCGACGAGTTGGTGCTGAACCAAATGAACCTGTCGATTGCCCCCGGTGAAAAAGTCGCGATTGTCGGCGCCAGCGGTGGAGGCAAAAGTACTCTGGTGCAGTTGCTGCTGGGCTTGTACACGCCGCTGGCCGGGACTATCCGTTTCGGTGGTTCGACTCAGCAAGAAATCGGCCTGGAAACCGTGCGCGAAAATGTCGCCGTGGTCCTGCAACATCCCGCCCTGTTCAACGACACCGTACGCGCCAACCTGACCATGGGCCGCGAACGCAGTGACGAGGCCTGCTGGCAGGCACTGGAAATTGCTCAGTTGCAACACACTGTGCGTGAACTGCCCAATGGCCTGGACAGTATCGTCGGGCGATCCGGCGTGCGTTTATCCGGCGGGCAGCGTCAACGCCTGGCGATTGCCCGAATGGTGTTGGCCGAGCCCAAAGTGGTGATCCTCGACGAAGCCACGTCCGCGCTGGACGCGGCCACTGAGTACAACCTGCACCAGGCGCTGGCGCGGTTCTTGAGCCACCGCACCACGTTGATCATTGCGCATCGATTGTCGGCCGTGAAGCAGGCCGATCGGGTGCTGGTGTTCGATGGCGGGCAGGTTGCCGAGGATGGCGACCATCAGCAGTTGATTGCCGATGGTGGTTTGTACGCCAAGCTGTATGGGCATTTGCAGCAGCACTGATAAAGTCGCGAAGTCATTTCCAGGTCACTTGCAGTGCACCAGGGCTACCGTCATAACCAAATTGCTTCATGACGACGGCGCATGAGTCGCAAGGCGCCATAGTGGTGGCTATCGTGATGGAATCAAGATCTTTAGGGTCAGGGTATTTGGTTCGTATGACGCTGATGAGCTTGCTTTCGGTGTCCAGCGAAGTGGGGCGAGATGTGAGCGCAGGCGTGTACGTCTCAATATTGTCGATGGTGTGGGGGATCGCCTGTAGCTTGCCTTGGGGAGTTACGCTAAGTGCCGTCTCCGGGAAGCGCATTCCATTATCTATATTGAAGTAACTCGTACTGCCGACTTTTACTTCATCCATATTTCTGTTTTTGGCAAACAACGGCAAAAAGCCGGTGTCACGCTTGCTACCGGATACGCTGACATACACTTCACGCACCCCTGCCTTGGTCTTGATTTCGACGAACGCAATGTTCCTGGGGTTGTGCAAAGGCCGACCGGTTTTTTGCCTGATAAGTTCTTGTAGTTGCCGCATTGTGTCATCGATTTTTAATGCCTTGGGTCCGCCCTGAACCGACGACTCCAAGGTTATGACGGTTTTCTGAAACAGTGTGTTGAAAACCTCCGCAGTCGTATCCCGCACGCTGTCCGGCGTAGCCTTGGACAAGGACCAGGTCGCGGCGCCATCGGTGGAGTTCCTGATGATCATTCTTGTGGAGTGATCGAACAGGGCCGCTTCTGCTGGGCTGGTATCGACCTTGAGCAATCTGAGCGTATCGGGCGGATTGGCATGGCTACCGATCGAAATGGCAATTTCATCCATGGCTCTCAATGCGCGCTCCACCGCTTCCTGGCCATGGATTCTTACCATGTTATTGGAGTTCAGTGAGCCGGTGTACACCACCATTAACTCTTTCCTCAGTTCGTCAGGAAGGGTGTCGGCTTTTCTGAAGGTCAGGAGGTCTTTAACGCTTTGGCCCTTTGCGCGCGAGGTAACGTAAAAGTCTCCCGCGCTCAGCCGCGTGAACACATAATGTTTTGAGCCGTCGATTGACTCTACGATAGTTGCGCCCACGCGAAATTTATCGACGAGTTTTTGCCCGGATACGGGAACGCTGACCATGACCCGCCCATACATCCCTTTCTGAAACTCCAGTACGGCCTTGAGGGATGAATTGGCAGCTATTGAGGACACTTGCATCGGTGTCCTGCCTGTTGCGGGGGTGTAAATGGCGTCTCCGAACCAGGGGGCCCAGCCTTTGGTTTCATCGAAAGTAGCGATAGCAGGGGTAGGAGCCGGGTCGCGAGTGACGTAGCTTGTTTGACACAGCTCGGGACCAGGGGCGCGACGTACCCGGCAAGGCAAGGATCTGAACATTGCCTGATCATCAATCAAGTCGGCACGGCGCAGTTGGTTGCCGTCCAGACGATAGGGAATGTCATCAACGAACAGCGTGGTTCGACCATCGACCTCAAGTACTTCACGGACATGGGCGTCTTTCGGAAGTTCTACCAGGACGTGGGATTCGGTAGGAGATAACGTTTTGAAGGTTGACCGGCCCTGTACGAGGTTTTTGCTGTGATTGTGCAGGCGGGGGCCGTAGGGCAAGGATGTCACTGGATCGACGGGGTGGAATCGGGTCAGGTCCGATGGGCTGGTATTGCGCACAAGTACATCATCGACACCGTTGACCGTTGCCAGTCGATCACCGCTTGCCAGCGGCTTCCAGCGCCCCGGATCGGTTGTCTGGGGCAGGTTGTGCACCAGTCGGTAGCTGTCGGCGTGTCCTGTCAGTTTCTTGAACCCGCTAACACCAATGCGTCCCGCCGTATGCAGTCCTTTCCACGCACCGCTTCCCAGTGTCTTGAGTAGTGTCGGGACCCCATCCAGCGGATTGAGGTTGCTCAGGGAAGCGGTCAGGAGTTTTCGGGTCAATGTTGAAAAGGAAGGCAGACTTGCTTTGACGGTCATTTGCGAGGCTTTGGCGCCCGCCTTGATCAGCCGCACCGAACCTGACATGAATTTCCCGACAGGGGTGAGGAATGAAGCCAGGTCCAGCACGACTCCGGCTACGCCTATGAGTATCTGCTCAATTTTGCCCGACAAAATGTCCTCGATACTGCCCCAGAAGGGTACAAGCCCTTTGGCTATTTCCAGGGTCGTACTGATCCTTTGTTCGCTTCTGGTCCTGATGGTGTCGAATGCCGTCACGCCGCGAGACTGGGTACGCAACAGCTGTTCGTCGACGAACAGGAAGTTCGTTGCAATGTAGTGGGCCACTGCATTCAAACGGGAGGATGCCAGCGCTGTTACTTCGCTATCGTTAACGGCTGCGATTGGCGATACAACTGTGGGCACGTCGCCTACCACGCCGAGGATCGCCACGCAGTACGCTCTGTCAGCAGGCTGCGTGCCATTTAAGTGAGCGGCCCAATCGAGAAGCAGCGTAGTGCTGATTTCAGGAGTATATGTTTGTCCGGGGATCGAGGCGTGCAATGGAAACGTGGTGCGAACCCCGTTGACTGTTGAAACTCTCAGGTGGGGTCGACGACGAATGACGCCAGCACTCGGGATCAGTTCGTAATAGGTAATTTCATGATTGTGGGTCACCTGTAGAACGAAACCTTTTCTTGGCCGGATGTCTCCCCTTGCCTTGATGAGTTTTTCGTCCAGGTGCAGGCTCAGCAAGCGGACGTCACCCCGTTCAAGGGCCTGGCGGTCGGTCAGTGGCAGTGAGGTCAGCAAACTGGCGATCAGGGGCTGATAGGCCGTCCTGATTTTCGAGAGGTAGTTTGTGAAGTCTGTTTCAAACTGCGTGTTGATATCGGGCAACGTCTTGCCTCCGTATCTGGTAATCACACGCCTTTCGATCCCCTCATGATCCTTGCGAAAGAGTTCCTCATGACGCAGGATTCGCTTGTCGTCGATCTTGATCCAGTGACGGGTTCGTGTTTTTCCGTCGGACCGGGTTACAAACCATTTTCTCTTGTCATCGAATTGGCCGTCGGCATAGACATCCAGGAATGCATAGCCTGGCAGCTTCAATGAGGGCGTGTCTTTGGGGCCGCCGCTCGGTGGATCATCGCGCAGCAACTTGAGCCCGTCCGATTCGAACATGGCCTCGCCAAACAGATCATCCTTTACCCGTTTGGCCATCTTCAATCTTTCAGGGGGTGGCAAGTCCAGTGCCATAATGGCGTTGTTCAGGCTCTTGCTGTGGCTTTCCAGCGCCGCCATCGCCCGCTTCATATCGTCCTCATCGTAATCGGATTTTGTTCGCGATTGAACGATGCCGCAGCAGACCGCCCATTCCAGTGCCGGCCCCATCCTCAGTCGAGTTATCTGCTCAAGTTGTTCGGGCGAGGCGTCGGCGCTCCGGCTCAGGGGCAAGTCGACGAGTTGTTGAAAGGACAGCGCTTGCAATCGATCAAGGCCGAGTTCATCTGCCAGCAGCACGCCGTGCATGAAGTTCACCCACACCACCGAACTTTTGTAAGGAAGGTCGGACGGGATATCGCGCACAGCGAAGTCCTTTGAGAGGCGGGTCTCGAACACCCGCGCGAGAAAGGCCGCCTCTTTTGCATCGGTCACCCGGTTGGTGCGCAGCAAGTGCTGTTCAAAATCGCTGCGCAGGGCCTGGTAGCTTTTGCCCCAGTGAGCCGTGTCTTGCCAGCGGAATCCGGCGACTTCCTGCGGCTCATCCGCTGACGGGGCTTGCAAGTAAAGGCATATGGCTTTGCATACGAGCTGATGGCGCACGGACGCCGAAGTTTGTTCGCCAGGGCCTGCGCCATACCACCTGAGCATCTTGAGCAGCCTGTCCCCCAGCTCTTTCGCTTCGACTGTGTTCAGTATTCGCTGGAGGAATACTGACGGCGTTGCTCGCAGTTGATCCATGGAGGTGGAAGCCAGTACCGAGGCGCCGAGATGACCGATTAACGAACGCTTGCCATTCAGGAAAGCCTTCACGATGTTGGTGATTTGAACATCGATGCGTTTTGCCTTGTAAGTGTCGATGGTCATGTGTTGCGCGAGGTTGGGGGCCCCGCGTTGAATAAGCTTGAACCCTCGTCGATCCTGGGCGGTGGTGCGCAGGCCGAAGTTTTCGATATCCGGGCCGTCGTCGAGTCCCAGAGCCTGTCTGGCGCGAAATTCTTCGTCTGCCGGTGACAGCGCCGGTTGATCGGGTGAAGGTGAAGACGTCTCTGTCATGTTGCACTCCTTTGAAAGGGATCCCGTAACGGATAGGGGGAGCCCGAAGTGCCCAGTAAACAGATCTCCAAACTGGCCTTGGCGGTATATATCTATATGGGGCGCACGTGTACGGCGTTGAGGTCGATCCTCTGCTTGCCGGTTTCGAGAACGCACCCTAGTCTAGCTGTAGCGATCACGTTGGATGATGATCTGGCGGTGCTAAAACAAGGGACCTCATGAATCAAGCGCGGACTCTCGGAACGCCACGGCTGTTGGGCATCGTCTGGCCATTTATTGCCGTTGTGTTGTTTCAGGCACTGTTGGGCGGCGTCAGTCTTTACGTTCTTTCAGCGGTTCGTGGCTACGTCGGCGGTGAGAGCCTGTGGTCCAAGGGCCAGAAAGACGCCATCTATTACCTCAATCTCTACGCCGACAGTCGCGACGAGACGATTTTTCTCAAATACCAGAACGCGATTGCCGTGCCTCAGGGCGGCCATGAGTTGCGTATGGCGCTGGATCATCAGCCACCGAATATCGAGGCCGCGCGGCTCGCGATTCTCAAGGGCGGCAATCACCCGGACGACGTCCCCAGCCTGATTTGGCTGTACCTCAATTTCCGGCATTTCAGTTACCTGGAAAAAGCCATCGAGCTCTGGACGATCGGTGACGCGTATCTGGTGCGGCTCGATGACGTCGCGCGGGAAATGCATCAGGGTATCGTCGATAACCAGGCCACCGATGCCGACATCAAGCGCTGGAAGGTGCAGATTTTGGCCATCAACGATGGTGTGACGCCCCCTGCCAAAGCGTTCAGCGATGCCTTGGGCGAGGGCTCGCGCATGATTCTCCGGCTGCTGCTGGCGACGAACCTCGCCACCGCGCTGGGCCTGATCGTGCTGGCGTTGCTGCGTACCCACAAACTGCTCGAACAGCGGCATGCCTTCGCCGATGCCTTGCAGTTGGAGAAAGACCGGGCGCAGATCACCCTGCAATCGATTGGCGACGGGGTGATCACCACCGACGTCGAGGGCGCGATTGCCTACATGAACCCGGCCGCCGAGGCCTTGACTCACTGGAAGGCCGAACAGGCGACGGGGTTGCCATTGGCGGCGCTGTTCAATCTGCTGGACGAGAACGCTCAGGCCGACGGTTTTACCTTGATCGAACACATTTTGAGCGGCCAGCTCAGCGGCGGCAGCGAACATTCCAAACTGATCCAGCGACTGGATGGCAGCACGGTTTCGGTCACCCTGGTCGGTGCGCCGATCCGTAACGCGGGCAAGGTCAGTGGCACCGTGCTGGTGCTGCATGACATGACCCAGGAGCGGCAGTACATCGCCAATCTGTCCTGGCAGGCGACCCATGACGCCTTGACCGGGCTGGCCAACCGCCGCGAATTCGAATATCGCCTGGAACAGGCCCTGCATGGCCTGATGCGACAAGCGGGACGTCACGCCTTGATGTTCCTCGATCTGGATCAATTCAAACTGGTCAACGACACCTGCGGTCATGCTGCCGGCGATGAGTTGTTGCGGCATATTTGTGCGTTGCTGCAATCAGGATTGCGCGAAGGCGACACCCTGGCCCGATTGGGTGGTGACGAGTTCGGCATTCTGTTGGAAAACTGTGCGCCGGAAGCGGCTGAGAAAATTGCCGAAGTCCTGCGCCAGACTGTGCAGAACCTGCATTTTGTCTGGAAAGGCCGACCGTTCGTGACCACGGTGAGCATTGGTCTGGTGCACGTCACTCAGAGTCCGGCCACCCTCGAGGCCTCGCTGCGAGCCGCTGATATGGCCTGTTACATGGCCAAGGAAAAGGGCCGCAACCGGGTTCAGGTCTATCACGCCGACGATTCGGAACTGTCCCTGCGCTTTGGCGAGATGGCCTGGGTGCAGCGCCTGCACATGGCGTTGGAGGAGGACCGTTTCTGCCTGTACTCCCAGGAAATCGCGCCTCTGGGCCTTGGCGAGCGAGACGGCGGACATATCGAAATCCTGCTGCGCCTGCATGACGAAGCCGGGCGCATGATTCTGCCGGACAGTTTCATTCCGGCCGCCGAGCGTTATGGTTTGATGACGTCGCTTGACCGCTGGGTGGTGCAGAACGTTTTCAAGGTCATTGCCCAGGCCATCGCCCAAGAGGGCGAAGAGCCCCTGGCCATGTGTGCGATAAATCTGTCAGGTATTACTATCGGAGATGAGGCGTTTCTGGACTTCCTTCGTGAACAGTTTGTTGCATATTCAATTCCGCCTGAAATGATTTGTTTTGAAATTACAGAAACCAGCGCGATTTCCAACTTGCCTAGCGCGATTAGATTTATTAATGAACTCAAAGGCTTAGGTTGCCACTTCTCATTAGATGACTTCTGCGCCGGTATGTCCTCATTCGCTTACTTGAAACATTTACCTGTAGACTTCCTGAAGATCGACGGGAGTTTCGTAAAGGATATGCTGGACGACCCGATTAACCGCGCCATGGTCGAAGTGATCAATCACATCGGGCATGTCATGGGTAAGCGTACGATTGCCGAGTTCGTTGAAACACCTCAGATCGAGCAGGCATTGCTGGAGATCGGGGTGGATTACGCTCAAGGGTATCTGATTGAACGCCCGCATCTGTTTACCTGCGACAGTTTACAAAGTCGTCCTGCCAGGCCCCGGCCTTTGTTATTCAAGGCGCCCGGCACGTTCCGTTGAAATCTCTTGTTGATCTGAAAATCACAATCAAAAGGAGCGCGACAGTGATCGACACATTCAACAGAACCGGACCCCTCATGGAAGCTGCAAGTTACCCCGCCTGGGCTCAGCAATTGATTCAGGATTGCAGTGAGAGCAAGCGCCGCGTCGTCGAACATGAACTGTACCAGCGGATGCGCGATAACAAGCTCAGCGCAAAAACCATGCGTCAGTACCTCATTGGTGGCTGGCCGGTGGTCGAACAGTTCGCCTTATACATGGCACAGAACCTGGCCAAGACCCGTTTTGCACGCCACCCCGGCGAAGACATGGCGCGTCGCTGGCTGATGCGCAATATTCGCGTCGAACTGAACCATGCCGATTACTGGGTGCACTGGAGCCGTGCTCACGGTATCAGCCTGGAAGATCTGCAGGCGCAACAGGTTGCCCCTGAACTTCACGCCTTGAGTCACTGGTGCTGGCACACCAGTTCGTCGGACTCGCTGATCGTGGCTATCGCCGCCACCAACTATGCCATCGAGGGTGCTACCGGGGAGTGGTCGGCGCTGGTCTGTTCCAGTGGTGTCTATGCGGCATCGTTCCCCGAGGAAGATCGCAAGCGGGCCATGAAGTGGTTGAAGATGCACGCCCAGTACGACGATGCCCATCCTTGGGAAGCGCTGGAAATCATCTGCACCCTGGCGGGGCTGAACCCGAGCAAATCCCTGCAAATGGAATTGCGTCAGGCAGTCTGCAAAAGTTACGACTACATGTACCTGTTCCTGGAGCGATGCATGCAGTTGGAACTGGCGGCAAAAGCCCCGGTAGTCCGTGAGCGGATGGCGTTGGCCGAGAGCTAAAAGACGCAGCCTACGGCAGCTCGTAGGAGCTGCCGTAGGCTGCGATCTCTTCAAAAATATCTACCCCGCCATCGCCAACCGGTTACGCCCCTCGCGCTTGGCCACATACAGCGCACTGTCGGCTCGTCGCAACAGGCTCTCGGCAGACTCGCCGGGCAGCAGGGTCGAGCAACCCAGGCTGACCGTCAGTTCGATGGTCTTGCCTTCGGCCACATAGTCCTGGGCCTGCGCAGCGAACCGCAGTCGTTCGCCGACCATGGCCGCGGCTTCCCGGCTGGTGTTGGACAGCAGGATCATGAATTCTTCGCCTCCAAACCGGAACACCATGTCCACGTTACGCAACTGGCTTTTGATCGAGGCCGCGACGGCCTTGAGCACTTCATCGCCGGCGCTGTGCCCGTAGGTGTCGTTGATCTGTTTGAAGTGATCGATGTCCAGCATCAGCAGCGACAGGGGCTGTGAGTGTCGGCGCGACATCTCGATTTCCCGTTGCAGCGTCTGATCCATCGCGATGCGATTGCCGGTGTCGGTCAGCGGGTCGCGCAAGGCGCTTTGGGTGGCGGCACGGTAGAGCAGGGCATTGCGCATCGGGTAGAGAAGCGCTGATAACAGCGATTCCAGATGGCCTTGCTCTTCATCGCTGAAACGCTGATTGCGACGGAACACCAGTTCACCCAATTGCTCGCCTTCATGACTGAGGCTGTAGCTGATCGAATGATGACCTCGCTGGCCGAACTGCAGGCGCAAGTCGCTGGGCTGATGCTCATAATTCAAGGCATCCAGCGGTACAAGGCGCTGAATTTCACGGAAGAAAAGTCCGAGAATGCGTTGCGGCTCAAGACTGGTTTGCAGTTGCAGGCCCAGCTCCTGACGCAACTGCGCAAGACTGACGGGCCGCTCCAGAAGGGGAGGCTGCTGACCAAAGCCCAGGCGTTGCAATTTGGCGCTGTCGAAGTCAATTGCGTTGGTCTGGGAAGGCGATTTCATATGGCGTGAGCCCCTAAACAGTAAGACTGTCTTACAGGCTGGGTGAGAGCGGCTTTGGGCTGCGCGTCATACTGGTCCATCAGTCCCGTAGGACATTTGGCACGAGTTTAGTCCGCTTTGCCGAAGATTAGTAACCTCTCGGCTCGAGCTCTGCCCCGTCTGCTTTCACACGGCGTGTCTGAGCAAAATTAGAGCGAAAGTCGTGCCATTCGGTTCAGTCGGTTAAAAAGCGTTCTAAATCAACAAGGTTTGGGAGGTTGCGAAGGATGGTGTCGGGGGTATTGGCATTTATTTGACTTGAAACAGCAACAGTTATCACGGGCTTTGCGTGCCGCGACGGGAAGTCGTCGCGGCACAAAAGCGACGCACGGGCATTACTGAGCGTCGAACGCCTGACCGTTGATGCCGGTACTGTCCGGCCCCATCAAGTAAAGGTAGACCGGCATGATCTCCTCGGGTGTCGGGTTGTTCAGCGGATTTTCCCCAGGGTAGGCCTGAGCGCGCATGCTGGTGCGGGTGGCGCCGGGGTTGATGCTGTTGGAGCGCACGGGGGCGACGGTGTCTACTTCGTCGGCCAGGGTTTGCATCAGGCCTTCGGTGGCGAACTTGGACACGCCGTAAGCGCCCCAATACGCACGACCCTTGCGACCGACGCTGCTGGAGGTGAACACCACCGAGGCGTCCTGCGATAGCTTGAGCAGCGGCAGCAGGGTGCTGGTGAGCATGAACATGGCGTTGACGTTGACCTGCATGACGCGCATGAAGTTCTCGCCGGACAACTGCTCGATCGGTGTGCGTGGGCCGATGATCGACGCGTTGTGAAGCAGGCCGTCGAGGTGGCCGAATTCGGTTTCGATCATGGCCGCCAGTTCATCGTATTGGTGGGGCAGGGCGGTTTCCAGGTTGAACGGGATCACCACCGGTTGTGGATGCCCGGCCGCTTCGATTTCGTCGTATACCTGAGTCAGATTGGCTTCGGTCTTGCCCAGCAGCAACACGGTGGCGCCATGAGCGGCGTAGGTTTTCGCGGCGGCAGCACCGATGCCTCGGCCAGCGCCGGTGACCAGGATGACCCGGTCCTTGAGCAATTCAGGACGGGCGGAATAATCAAACATAAAAAACCTCAACACAATTCAACAGGCAGGCATCGTATTTGTGGCGAGGGAGCAAGCTCCCTCGCCACAAAAGCCTCTGTAATCAGCAACTGCACAAAGCGCTATCCAGCACCAGGCGCAACTCCATTGGATGATCGACCACCACATCCGCGCCCCAATGCCGCGGGTTATCCTCCGGATGAATGTAGCCGTAGGTCACGGCGGCTGTTCTGGTGCCGGCATCGCGGCCGGATTCGATATCGCGCAGGTCATCGCCGACGAACAGCACGCTGGCCGGATCGAGGTCGAGCATCTTGCACGCCAGGATCAACGGCTCCGGGTCCGGTTTGCTGTTCTTCACATGATCCGGGCAGATCAGCAGCGCCGAACGCTCGGCCAGCCCCAATTGCTGCATGATCGGCTCGGCGAAGCGCAGCGGCTTGTTGGTGACCACGCCCCAGATCAGGTTGGCCTTCTCGATGTCGGCCAGCAATTCGCCCATGCCGTCGAAGAGCTTGCTGTGCACCGCGCAACCTTTGACATAGCGCTCCAGAAACTCCAGGCGCAGCTCCTCGAAGCCCGGCGATTCCGGGTCCATCGAGAAAGTCACTGCAACCATCGCCCTGGCGCCGCCGGAGATCTCGTCACGGATGTGCTTGTCGTTCATCGGCGGCAAACCGCGCTCGGCACGCATCGCCTGGCAGATGGCGATGAAGTCCGGCGCAGTGTCGAGCAGGGTGCCGTCCATGTCGAAAAGAACTGCTCTGATACGCATCGGCTTACTCCTCGCGCAGGGTCTGGATCATGTAGTTGACGTCGACATCGGATGCCAGTTTGTAGTGCTTGGTCAGCGGGTTGTAGGTCAGGCCGATGATGTCCTTGACGGTCAGGCCGGCCATGCGACTCCAGGCACCGAGCTCGGAAGGGCGGATGAATTTCTTGAAGTCGTGAGTGCCACGCGGCAGCAGCTTCATGATGTATTCGGCGCCGACGATGGCGAACAGATAGGCCTTCGGGTTGCGGTTGATGGTGGAGAAGAATACCTGGCCGCCAGGCTTGACCATGCGGAAGCAGGCGCGGATCACCGAGGACGGATCCGGAACGTGTTCAAGCATTTCCAGGCAGGTAACGACGTCGAACTGCTCAGGCATTTCTTCGGCCAGCGCTTCGGCGGTGATTTGCCGGTACTCGACGTTTACGCCGGATTCCAGTTGATGCAATTGCGCGACCGCCAGCGGCGCTTCGCCCATGTCGATGCCCATCACGGTGGCGCCGCGCTGGGCCATGGCTTCGCTGAGGATGCCGCCGCCGCAACCGACGTCGAGGACTTTCTTGCCGGCCAGATTGACGCGCTCGTCGATCCAGTTGACCCGCAGGGGGTTGATGTCGTGCAGCGGTTTGAACTCGCTTTCGCGGTCCCACCAGCGATGGGCCAGGGCTTCGAATTTGGCGATTTCGGCGTGGTCGACGTTGCTCATGGTGTCAGTCCTCTAAAACTTGAAAAATTCTGTTGCCCCGGTTTTGGTCCAGGGTGCTTACGATTCGGTGTGGCCGCTGATGCGCCTGCCCCAGGCCTTGGCGGTGGCGCACAGTTGCGCTTCATCCAGGCGGGTCAGGCGGCGGTCGTCGAGCAGTTGCTTGCCGGCGACCCAAAGGTGTTTCACGCAGTCGCGGCCAGTGGCATATATAAGTTGCGAAACCGGGTCGTAGACCGGTTGCTGCGCCAGGCCCGACAGGTCGAATGCGACGATGTCTGCCGCCTTGCCGACTTCCAGCGAACCGGTTTGCGCTTCGATTCCCAGCGCGCGGGCGCCATTGAGCGTGGCCATGCGCAGGGCGCGATGGGCGTCCAGCGCGGTGGCCGAGCCGGCGACAGCCTTGGCCAGCAATGCGGCGGTGCGGGTTTCACCGAGCAGGTCCAGGTCATTATTGCTGGCCGCGCCATCGGTGCCGACTGCCACATTCACCCCAGCCTGCCACAAGCGCTCGACCGGGCAGAAGCCACTGGCCAGCTTCAGGTTCGACTCCGGGCAATGAATCACATTGGTGTTACTTTCTACCAGCAGCGCCAGGTCTTCATCGCTGATCTGGGTCATGTGAACGGCCTGGAAGCGCGGCCCGAGCAGGCCCAGGCGGCCGAGGCGGGCCAGCGGGCGTTCGCCGCGCTGCTCCACCGACTGCTGCACTTCGAAGGCGGTTTCGTGGACATGCATGTGAATCGAGGCGTCCAGCTCTTCGGCGATCACCCGGATTTTTTCCAGGTTTTCGTCACCCACGGTGTACGGGGCATGGGGGCCGAAGGTGACTTTGATCCGTTCGTGATGCTTGAGATCGCCGAATAATTCGACGCCCTGACGAATGGCTTCATCCGCCGTGCTGGCGCCTGGAATCGGGAAATCGAGGATCGGAATGGCGATCTGGGCGCGAATGCCGCTGTTATGTACGCGTTCGCTGGCGACCTTCGGGAAGAAATACATGTCAGAGAAGCAGGTGATGCCACCTTTGATCTGCTCGGCGATGGCCAGGTCCGTGCCGTCGCGTACGAACGCCTCGTCGACCCATTTGGCTTCGGCCGGCCAGATGTGGTTTTCCAGCCAGGTCATAAGCGGCAGATCGTCGGCCAGGCCGCGGAACAGCGTCATTGCTGCATGCCCGTGGGCATTGATCAGGCCCGGGCTGAGCAGCATGCCCGGCAATTCGCGCACTTCGGCTGCGTTAAGCTTCAAGGCTGCTGCGCGTGGGCCGATAAACACGATACGACCGTCGCGGATACCCAGGGCATGCTCTTTAAGGACCACGCCAGCCGGTTCGACGGGTACCAGCCAGGTTGGCAGCAATAATAGGTCGAGCGCAGCGGTGGGGGTCGGCATCGAGAGTCGGTTCCAGTGCTTTTGTAAAGGATGGCGAAGTATACCCGAGCGTCTTCGCGGGGGGATCGCTATAATCGGCGGCTTTTGTTCATGAGTGCGGGGTGTGGGATGCGCGATCGACTGTTGGCTGCGGAGAAGGTGAAGGCCATCGATTGGCGTGATGGCGCACTGTACTTGCTGGATCAGCGTATTTTGCCGTTCGAGGAAACCTGGATCGCCTACACCAGCGCTGCGGGTGTGGCCGAAGCCATTCGCTCGATGGTGGTGCGCGGTGCGCCGGCTATTGGCATCAGTGCGGCCTATGGCGTGGTGCTGGCGGCCCGTACCCGTTTTGCCGAAGGTGGCGACTGGCAAGCGGCGCTGGAAGAGGATTTCGCGCTGCTGGCCGACTCCCGTCCGACCGCGGTCAATCTGTTCTGGGCCTTGGGTCGCATGCGTGAGCGGCTTGAGCGCCTGAGGGAGCACGCCGATCCGTTGTCGGTGCTGGAAGCCGAAGCCATCGCCATCCACGAAAGTGATCGCGAAGCCAACCTGACCATGGCCCAGTTGGGCGTCGACCTGATCCGCAAACATCAAGGCAACGCCCAGGCGATCCTTACGCATTGCAACACCGGTGCACTGGCCACCGGTGGTTTCGGCACGGCGCTGGGGGTGATTCGCGGGGCGTTCATCGAAGGCATGGTCGAGCGCGTCTACGCCGACGAAACCCGGCCATGGCTGCAAGGTTCGCGATTGACTGCGTGGGAATTGGCCAATGAGGGTATTCCGGTGACCCTCAATGTCGATTCCGCTGCCGCGCACATCATGAAAACCAAGGGTGTGACCTGGGTGATCGTCGGCGCCGACCGGATTACCGCCAATGGCGATGTGGCGAACAAGATCGGTACCTACCAGTTGGCGGTCAACGCCATGCACCACGGCGTGCGCTTCATGGTGGTGGCACCGAGTTCGACCATCGACATGAACCTGGCCAGTGGCGACGAGATTCCTATCGAAGAGCGTGATGGCCGCGAGTTGCTGGAAGTTGGCGGCAAGCGGGTGGGGGCAGATGTGGAAGCGTTCAACCCGGTTTTCGACGTGACCCCGGCCGACCTGATCGATGCGATCGTCACCGAAAAAGGCATCGTCGAGCGCCCGGACACCGCGAAAATGGCTCAATTGATGTGCCGCAAGCGTCTGCATTAAATCATTCAGGCTGCACGAAATCGGTGTTTACAAGTGAAAAATACGGTTGAATGCCGGTTGATCACGCCTCTAAGCCCCTCTCGTCTCCTTCAAGCCTGTCACCGGTCAACTAACTATGCTCCATGCGCATCTGGGGGATAGGTGCGTGGCGGCTCTTGTGATAACATCCGGCGGTTTCCAGGGTAGCCTGATGTGGCTGCCTTTACTGCGCAGATCCATGGCATAACTCGTTGATTTGTCGTAAGTCGGTGCATGGCACTCAGTCTGTACCGGCGAGCTTCGTTCGTCCCATATGGATGTGACGAAGTTTCACCAGAAAAAGGAATCAGGCTTCTCATGGGCGAACTGGCCAAAGAAATCCTCCCGGTCAATATCGAAGACGAGCTGAAGCAGTCCTACCTCGACTACGCGATGAGCGTTATTGTCGGGCGGGCACTGCCGGATGCGCGCGATGGCTTGAAGCCCGTGCACCGGCGTGTGCTGTTCGCGATGAGCGAGCTGGGCAACGACTTCAACAAGCCGTACAAGAAATCTGCCCGTGTTGTCGGTGACGTGATCGGTAAGTATCACCCGCACGGTGATACCGCGGTGTACGACACCATCGTTCGGATGGCGCAGCCATTCTCGCTGCGTTACCTGCTGGTGGACGGTCAGGGCAACTTCGGTTCGGTGGACGGCGACAACGCCGCGGCCATGCGATACACCGAAGTACGCATGACCAAGTTGGCGCACGAGCTGCTGGCCGACCTGCATAAAGAAACCGTGGACTGGGTGCCGAACTACGACGGCACCGAAATGATTCCCGCGGTCATGCCGACCAAGATCCCCAACCTGCTGGTCAACGGCTCCAGCGGTATCGCCGTGGGCATGGCGACCAACATTCCGCCGCACAACCTCGGTGAAGTCATCGACGGTTGCCTGGCACTCATCGACAATCCGGAGCTGACTGTCGATGAGCTGATGCAATACATCCCCGGTCCGGACTTCCCGACCGCCGCGATCATCAACGGTCGCGCCGGCATCATCGAAGCCTACCGCACCGGTCGCGGGCGCATTTACATGCGTGCCCGCTCAATCATCGAAGACATCGACAAGGTCGGTGGCCGTCAGCAGATCGTCATTACCGAACTCCCTTACCAGCTGAACAAGGCCCGTCTGATCGAGAAGATCGCCGAGCTGGTCAAAGAGAAGAAGCTTGAAGGCATCACCGAGCTGCGCGACGAGTCCGACAAGGACGGTATGCGCGTCGTGATCGAGCTGCGTCGCGGCGAAGTGCCTGAGGTGATCCTCAACAACCTCTACGCCCAGACTCAGCTGCAAAGCGTGTTCGGCATCAACATCGTTGCGCTGATCGACGGCCGTCCGCGGATCCTCAACCTCAAGGATCTGCTGGAAGCCTTCGTTCGTCACCGTCGCGAAGTCGTGACCCGCCGTACCGTGTTCGAACTGCGTAAAGCGCGCGAACGTGGCCACATCCTGGAAGGTCAAGCGGTTGCCCTGTCGAACATCGACCCGGTCATCGCCCTGATCAAGGCTTCGCCGACCCCGTCGGAAGCCAAGGAAGCGCTGATCAGCACGCCGTGGGAGTCCTCCGCGGTGGTTGCAATGGTTGAACGTGCCGGTGCCGATTCGTGCCGTCCGGAAAACCTCGATCCACAATACGGCCTGCGCGACGGCAAGTACTTCCTGTCGCCAGAGCAGGCGCAAGCCATTCTGGAACTGCGTCTGCACCGTCTGACCGGTCTGGAGCACGAGAAGCTGCTGGCCGAGTATCAAGAGATCCTCAACCAGATCGGCGAGCTGATCCGCATCCTCAACAGCGCCACGCGCCTGATGGAAGTGATCCGCGAAGAGTTGGAAGTGATCCGTGCCGAGTACGGCGATGTGCGTCGCACCGAGATTCTCGATGCCCGTCTCGACCTGACCCTGGGCGACATGATCCCGGAAGAAGAGCGCGTCGTGACCATTTCCCACGGTGGCTACGCCAAGACCCAGCCTTTGGCTGCGTACCAGGCTCAGCGTCGTGGCGGTAAAGGTAAATCGGCTACCGGCGTGAAGGATGAGGACTACATCGCTCACCTGCTGGTCGCCAACAGCCACACCACGCTGCTGCTGTTCTCCAGCAAAGGTAAAGTGTACTGGCTGAAAACCTACGAAATCCCGGAAGCCTCCCGCGCGGCCCGTGGTCGTCCGCTGGTCAACCTGCTGCCGCTGGACAGTGATGAATACATCACCACCATGCTGCCGGTCGAGGAATACACCGAAGGTCACTTCATCTTCATGGCCACTGCCAAAGGCACCGTGAAGAAGACCCCGCTGGAATCCTTCAGTCGTCAACGCAGCGTCGGTCTGATCGCGCTGGAGCTGGATGAAGGCGACGTACTGATCTCTGCGGCCATTACCGATGGCGATCGCGAAGTCATGCTGTTCTCCGACGGCGGCAAGGTGACTCGCTTCAAGGAAACCGACGTTCGCGCCATGGGCCGTACCGCTCGCGGTGTCCGCGGTATGCGTCTGCCGGAAGGCCAGAAGCTGATTTCCATGCTGATCCCTGAAGAAGGCAGCCAGATCCTCACCGCTTCGGCGCGTGGTTTCGGCAAGCGCACCGCGATCACCGAGTTCCCTGAGTACAAGCGTGGCGGTCAGGGCGTTATCGCCATGGTCAGCAACGAGCGTAACGGTCGTCTGGTCGGCGCGGTCCAAGTGCTCGACGGCGAGGAAATCATGCTGATTTCCGACCAGGGTACGTTGGTTCGTACCCGCGTCGACGAAGTGTCCAGCCTGGGCCGTAACACCCAGGGCGTGACCCTGATCAAGCTGGCCAACGATGAAACGCTGGTGGGCCTGGAGCGGGTTCAGGAGCCGTCGGAAGTCGAAGGCGAAGAGCTGGAAGGCGAAGGGCTTGCAGGTGAAGAGGGTGCAGTGTTCGAGGGTGAGGTCGTGATCGACGATGTTGCCGACGACCAGCAACTCGACGCCGCCGCCGACGAAGAGCCGCAGGAGTAAGCGGGCAAGCAGGGGGCGGATGAAGATTCGCCCCCTTGTTGTTTGTCCTCAGGGAGCTGTGGAATTGTTTTTTATGTAGGAGTTGTCGAGCGAAGCGATGCTGCGATCTCTTGATCTGGCTCTTGCTTTCGCTCAGCACTAAAAGATCGCAGCCTCGCTCTGCTCGACAGCTCCTACAGATTTATTGCGTGATACCACCAAATCAGAGCGAGATTGGATGTGAGCAAGAGAGCCTATAACTTCTGTGCCGGTCCTGCGGCGCTTCCCGAAGCTGTCCTGAAGCGCGCCCAGGCTGAACTCCTTGATTGGCACGGCAAGGGCCTGTCGGTTATGGAAATGAGCCATCGCAGCGATGAGTTCGTGTCCATTGCCACCAAGGCCGAGCAGGATCTGCGTGATCTGCTGAATATCCCCTCGAACTATAAAGTGCTGTTTCTGCAAGGTGGCGCGAGCCAGCAATTTGCTCAGATTCCGCTGAACCTGTTGCCGGAAAGCGGCACCGCCGACTATATCGACACCGGTATCTGGTCTCAGAAGGCGATCGAAGAAGCCTCGCGCTACGGCCACGTCAACGTTGCCGCAACCGCCAAGCCTTACGACTATTTCGCTATTCCCGGTCAGAACGAATGGAACCTGTCGAAAGATGCGGCCTACGTTCACTACGCGCCGAACGAAACCATCGGCGGCCTGGAATTCCAGTGGATCCCGGAAACCGGTGATGTGCCGCTGGTCGCCGACATGTCCTCGGACATTCTTTCGCGCCCGGTGGATGTCTCGCGTTTCGGCATGATCTACGCCGGGGCCCAGAAAAACATCGGTCCGAGCGGCATCGTCGTCAACATCGTTCGCGAAGACCTGCTGGGTAAAGCCCGCTCCATCTGCCCGACCATGCTCAACTACAAGGTCGCGGCCGACAACGGCTCGATGTACAACACGCCGCCAACCCTGGCCTGGTACTTGTCCGGCCTGGTGTTCGAGTGGCTGAAAGAGCAGGGCGGCGTCGAAGCCATCGGCAAGCTCAATGAAGTGAAGCAGCGCACGCTGTACGACTTCATCGACGCCAGCGGCTTGTACAGCAACCCGATCAACAAGTCGGACCGCTCGTGGATGAACGTGCCGTTCCGTCTGGCCGACGATCGTCTCGACAAGCCGTTCTTGGCCGGTGCCGACGAACGTGGCCTGTTGAACCTCAAAGGTCACCGTTCCGTGGGCGGCATGCGTGCCTCCATCTATAACGCCGTCGATATCGTTGCGGTCAACGCACTGGTTTCGTACATGGCAGAGTTCGAGAAGGAACACGGCTAATGTCTGAGCAAGAACTCAAGGCACTGCGCCTGCGCATTGATGCTCTGGACGAAAAGGTCCTGGAGCTGATCAGTGAGCGCGCACGCTGCGCCCAGGAAGTTGCGCGAGTAAAGATGGCCTCGCTGGCCGAAGGCGAAGTGCCGGTGTTCTATCGTCCTGAGCGTGAAGCTCAGGTGCTCAAGCGCGTGATGGAGCGTAACCAGGGGCCGCTGGGCAACGAAGAGATGGCGCGGCTGTTCCGCGAAATCATGTCCTCGTGCCTGGCCCTCGAGCAGCCGCTGAAAGTGGCTTACCTCGGCCCTGAAGGTACCTTCACTCAGGCTGCGGCCATGAAGCACTTCGGTCACGCGGTGATCAGCAAGCCAATGGCGGCGATCGACGAAGTGTTCCGTGAAGTGGCGGCCGGTGCGGTGAACTTTGGCGTGGTCCCGGTGGAAAACTCCACCGAAGGCGCGGTCAACCACACCCTCGACAGCTTCCTCGAGCACGACATGGTGATCTGTGGCGAAGTCGAGCTGCGTATTCACCATCACCTGTTGGTTGGCGAAAACACCAAGACCGACAGCATCAGCCGCATCTATTCCCACGCCCAGTCCCTGGCCCAGTGCCGCAAGTGGCTGGACGCCCATTACCCGAATGTCGAGCGCGTGGCGGTGTCCAGCAACGCCGAAGCGGCCAAACGGGTCAAGGGTGAGTGGAACTCGGCAGCGATTGCCGGCGACATGGCTGCCGGCCTCTACGGGTTGACCCGTCTGGCTGAGAAAATCGAGGATCGCCCGGACAACTCCACGCGATTCCTGATGATCGGCAGCCAGGAAGTGCCGCCGACCGGTGATGACAAGACCTCGATCATCGTTTCCATGAGCAACAAGCCCGGCGCTCTCCACGAGTTGCTGGTGCCGTTCCACGACAATGGCATCGATCTGACACGGATCGAGACCCGTCCGTCGCGCAGCGGTAAATGGACCTACGTGTTCTTCATCGACTTCGTCGGCCATCACCGCGACCCGCTGGTCAAAGGTGTGCTGGAAAAGATCAGTCAGGAAGCGGTGGCACTCAAAGTGCTGGGTTCCTACCCGAAAGCAGTTCTCTAAGGGCGGTAGCAAATGAGTGGCAACTTCCTCGCTCTGGCACAGCCGGGCGTGCAACAACTTTCGCCTTACGTTCCGGGTAAGCCTGTGGACGAACTGGCCCGTGAGCTGAACCTCGATCCGGCCAGCATCGTCAAGCTGGCGAGCAACGAAAACCCGTTGGGCGCCAGTCCCAAGGCGCTGGCGGCGATTCGCGAAGCGCTGGCCGAGCTGACCCGCTATCCGGACGGCAATGGTTTTGCGCTCAAAACCCTGTTGGCCGATCAGTGTCGCGTCGAGCTGAACCAAGTGACGCTGGGCAACGGCTCCAACGATATTCTGGAGCTGGTGGCGCGTGCCTATCTGGCGCCGGGCCTGAACGCGGTGTTCAGCGAGCATGCGTTTGCGGTCTATCCGATCGCGACCCAGGCCGTTGGTGCCCAGGCAAAAGTGATCCCGGCCAAAGACTGGGGTCATGATCTGCCGGCGATGCTGGCCGCGATCGATGCCGATACCCGCGTGGTGTTCATCGCCAACCCGAACAACCCGACCGGGACCTGGTTCGATGCCGAGGCGCTGGATGAATTCCTGCAGGACGTTCCGGCCCATGTGCTGGTGGTGCTGGACGAGGCCTACATCGAGTACGCCGAAGGCAGCGACTTGCCGGATGGCCTGGACTATCTGGCGGCCTATCCGAACCTGCTGGTCTCGCGCACCTTCTCCAAGGCCTATGGTCTGGCGTCGCTGCGGGTCGGCTACGGTTTGTCCTCGGCCATCGTCGCCGATGTGCTCAATCGCGTGCGTCAGCCGTTCAACGTTAACAGCCTTGCGCTGGCCGCCGCTTGTGCCGCGCTGCAAGACGTCGAGTACCTGGCTGAAAGCCGTCGCCTGAACCAATCCGGCATGCAGCAGCTTGAGGCGGGTTTCCGTGAGTTGGGGCTGAGCTGGATTCCATCCAGAGGCAACTTCATCTGTGTCGATCTGGGTCGCGTTGCTGCCCCGGTTTTCCAGGGGTTGCTGCGCGAAGGCGTGATCGTGCGTCCGGTGGCCAACTACGGCATGCCGAATCACCTGCGCATCACCATCGGTTTGCCAGCGGAAAACAGCCGCTTCCTCGAGGCGCTGACCAAGGTTATGGCTCGTGGTTGATGTCACTGCACTGCAATCTGCTGAACCTATGATCGGTCGCCTGGTGGTGGTCGGTCTGGGTTTGATCGGCGGTTCGTTTGCCAAAGGCCTGCGTGAAAGCGGTCTGTGCCGCGAAGTGGTCGGGGTCGATCTCGACCCGCAGTCGCGCAAGCTGGCGGTCGAGTTGGGTGTGGTGGATCGCTGCGAAGAAGACCTGGTGGCGGCTTGCCAGGGCGCGGACGTGATTCAGTTGGCGGTGCCGATCCTGGCCATGGAGAAACTGCTCGCGCTGTTGGCGGGCATGGATCTGGGACAGGCGATCCTGACTGACGTCGGCAGTGCCAAGGGCAATGTGGTGCGCGCGGCGACCGAGGCGTTTGGCGGTATGCCGGCGCGTTTCGTGCCAGGGCATCCGATTGCCGGTTCCGAGCAGAGCGGGGTGGAAGCCTCCAATGCTGACCTGTTCCGTCGCCATAAAGTGATTCTGACGCCGCTGGATCAGACCGATCCGGCCGCGCTGGCGGTGGTCGACCGGTTGTGGCGCGAATTGGGCGCCGACGTCGAGCACATGCAAGTCGAGCGTCATGACGAAGTGTTGGCGGCGACCAGCCATTTGCCGCACTTGCTGGCGTTCGGTTTGGTCGATTCATTGGCCAAACGCAATGAAAATCTTGAGATCTTCCGTTACGCTGCGGGCGGTTTCCGCGATTTCACAAGAATCGCCGGTAGCGACCCGGTCATGTGGCACGACATCTTCCTCGCCAACCGCGAAGCTGTCCTGCGCACACTCGATACATTTCGCAGCGACCTCGACGCCTTGCGCGACGCGGTCGATGCAGGGGATGGGCACCAATTGTTGGGCGTGTTCACTCGCGCCCGGGTTGCCCGCGAGCATTTCAGTAAAATCCTGGCCCGCCGGGCCTATGTGGACGCTATGAATTCCAACGATCTGATTTTCCTGGCACAACCTGGTGGCCGCCTGACTGGGCGGATTCGTGTACCGGGCGACAAATCGATTTCCCACCGCTCGATCATGCTCGGTTCCCTGGCCGAAGGCGTCACTGAAGTGGAAGGTTTCCTCGAGGGCGAAGACGCCCTGGCGACCCTGCAAGCTTTCCGCGACATGGGTGTCGTCATCGAAGGTCCGCACCATGGTCGCGTGACCATTCACGGCGTCGGCCTGCATGGCCTGAAGCCTGCGCCGGGCCCGATCTATCTGGGTAACTCCGGCACTTCGATGCGTCTGCTGTCTGGCCTGCTGGCTGCGCAGAACTTCGACAGTACCCTGACCGGCGACGCTTCGTTGTCCAAGCGTCCGATGAATCGCGTGGCCAATCCGCTACGTGAAATGGGCGCTGTGATCGAGACCGCCGCTGACGGTCGTCCACCGATGACCATTCGTGGCGGCAACAAGCTCAAGGGCCTGACTTACACCATGCCGATGGCCAGTGCCCAGGTTAAATCCTGCCTGCTGCTGGCGGGTCTGTATGCCGAAGGCAAGACCACGGTCACCGAGCCGGCACCGACTCGCGACCACACTGAGCGCATGTTGCGCGGCTTCGGCTACCCGGTGACCGTTAACGGGGCGACCGCCTCGGTCGAGTCCGGCCACAAGCTGACCGCGACCCACATTGAGGTGCCGGGCGATATCTCGTCGTCGGCGTTCTTCCTGGTGGCGGCGTCGATTGCCGAGGGTTCGGAGCTGGTGCTCGAACACGTCGGCATCAACCCGACCCGTACCGGCGTAATCGACATCCTGCGTCTGATGGGCGCTGACATCACTCTGGAAAACCAGCGTGAAGTCGGCGGCGAACCGGTAGCGGACTTGCGCGTACGGGCAGCTAAACTCAAAGGTATCGAGATTCCCGAAGCGCTGGTGCCACTGGCTATCGACGAGTTTCCGGTGCTGTTCGTGGCGGCTGCATGTGCCGAAGGTCGCACTGTGCTGCGTGGTGCCGAAGAGCTGCGCGTGAAGGAATCGGACCGGATCCAGGTCATGGCGGACGGTCTGCTGGCGCTGGGCGTCAAGTGCGAGCCCACTCCGGACGGCCTCATCATCGACGGCGGCCAGATCGGCGGCGGCGAAGTGCACGGTCACGGCGACCACCGGATTGCCATGGCCTTCAGCGTGGCTTCACTGCGCGCCACTGCGCCGATCCGCATCCATGATTGCGCCAACGTCGCGACCTCGTTCCCGAACTTCCTCGCGCTGTGCGCGCAGGTCGGTATCCGTGTTGCACAAGAGGCTCAGTCGTGATCAGCATTGCACCGGTCATCACTATTGATGGGCCAAGCGGCTCTGGCAAAGGTACTGTCGCCGGGATTCTGGCCAAGCGCCTGGGCTGGAACCTGCTGGATTCCGGTGCACTTTATCGATTGCTGGCTTTCGCCGCGCATAACCATGGCGTCGACCTGACCAATGAGGAATTGCTCAAGAAGCTCGCCGCTCATCTGGATGTGCAGTTCATCGCAGCGACCGACGGTCAGTTGCAGCGCATTATTCTGGAAGGTGATGAAGTCAGCGATGTGATCCGTACCGAGAGTGTCGGCTCGGGTGCCTCGCAGGTCGCCGCGTTGCCTGCGGTTCGCGAGGCGTTGCTGCAGCGTCAGCGGGCTTTTCAGGAGGCGCCGGGTCTGGTGGCCGATGGTCGCGACATGGGTACGGTGGTATTTCCCGACGCGCCCTTGAAGATTTTCCTCACTGCCAGTGCCGAAGAGCGTGCGCGCCGACGTTACTTGCAGTTGAAGGGCAAAGTCGATGGTGTTAGTCTGTCGAGTCTGCTAGATGAGATACGTGCGCGCGATGAGCGTGACACCCAGCGAGCGGTAGCCCCGCTCAAACCGGCGGCTGACGCCATACAGCTGGATTCCACGGAATTATCCATCGACCAGGTGCTGGAACGCATCATGAGCGAGATCGCCATTCGCGATATCGCCGGGTGACCAAGAGGGCCGCAGGGGACCAGTCATAGTCCTGCGGAGCTTCTTTTAAATGAAACTAACCCACATCGTCTGGGATGTGGAGATGGGCGTATTCTTCGCCCTTATCAACAGGAATTAAAATGAGCGAAAGCTTTGCGGAACTCTTTGAAGAAAGCCTAAAAACCCTGAACCTTCAGGCAGGCTCCATCATCACCGGTGTTATCGTTGATATCGATTACCAAGCTCGCTGGGTAACCGTTCACGCTGGCCTGAAGTCTGAAGCACTCATCCCGCTTGAGCAGTTCTACAACGACGCTGGCGAACTGAACATCAACGTCGGTGACGAAGTTCACGTTGCTCTGGACTCGGTTGAAGACGGCTTTGGTGAAACCAAGCTGTCCCGTGAAAAAGCCAAGCGCGCTGAATGCTGGATTGTTCTGGAAGCAGCCTTCGCAGCCGAAGAAGTGGTCAAGGGCGTTATCAACGGTAAGGTTAAAGGCGGCTTCACTGTCGACGTTAACGGCATCCGTGCGTTCCTGCCAGGTTCTCTGGTTGACGTCCGTCCAGTGCGCGACACCACGCACCTGGAAGGCAAAGAGCTGGAATTCAAGGTCATCAAGCTCGACCAGAAACGCAACAACGTTGTCGTTTCCCGTCGCAGCGTCCTCGAAGCCGAGAACTCCGCCGAGCGTGAAGCTCTGCTGGAATCCCTGCAGGAAGGCCAACAAGTCAAAGGTATCGTCAAGAACCTCACCGATTACGGCGCATTCGTCGATCTGGGTGGCGTCGATGGCCTGCTGCACATTACCGACATGGCTTGGAAGCGTATCAAGCATCCTTCCGAAATCGTCAATGTTGGCGACGAGATCGATGTCAAGGTTCTGAAGTACGATCGCGAGCGCAATCGTGTTTCCCTGGGCCTCAAGCAACTGGGTGAAGATCCATGGGTTGCTATCAAAGCCCGTTACCCAGAAAGCACTCGCGTTACCGCTCGTGTAACCAACCTGACCGACTACGGCTGCTTCGCTGAGCTGGAAGAAGGCGTTGAAGGTCTGGTGCACGTTTCCGAAATGGACTGGACCAACAAGAACATCCACCCTTCGAAAGTCGTACAAGTCGGCGACGAAGTGGAAGTTATGGTTCTGGACATCGACGAAGAGCGTCGTCGTATCTCCCTCGGCATCAAGCAGTGCAAATCTAACCCATGGGAAGATTTCTCTGGCCAGTTCAACAAGGGCGATAAAATCTCCGGCACCATCAAGTCGATCACCGATTTCGGTATCTTCATTGGTCTGGACGGCGGCATCGACGGTCTGGTTCACCTGTCCGACATCTCCTGGAACGAAGTGGGCGAAGAAGCCGTACGCCGCTTCAAGAAAGGCGACGAGCTGGACACCGTTATCCTGTCGGTTGACCCAGAGCGCGAGCGCATCTCCCTGGGTATCAAGCAACTGGAAAGCGATCCGTTCTCCGAGTACGTTCAAGAGAACGACAAAGGCGCCATCGTTAAAGGCATCGTGAAAGAAGTTGACGCTAAAGGCGCCATCATCACTCTGGCCGACGATATCGAAGCGACTCTGAAAGCCTCCGAAATCAGCCGTGACCGCGTTGAAGACGCGCGTAACGTTCTGAAAGAAGGCCAGGAAGTAGAAGCCAAGATCATCAGCGTTGATCGCAAGAGCCGCGTAATCCAGCTCTCCATCAAGTCGAAAGATGATGCTGAAGAGAAAGAAGCAATCCAGAGCTTGAAAGACAAGCCTGCTGCTGACATCGCTGCTGGTCCTACCACTCTGGGCGACCTGTTGCGTGCACAAATGGAAAAACAGAACTGAGTTCTGTCAGACCATAGAAAAAGGGCGACTTCGGTCGCCCTTTTTTGTGTCTGCGATTTGGTGAATCCCAGACGTGCTGACGCTGCAATATTTCTTTCGTGAAACCAATGATCTACATAAGTTGTCTGTAACTTCATACAGGTCAATCGTCTATTCAAGGCTAGGCTTAGTCTGAAGTGAACGACCGCCGGGTTGCGTATCCGGCATAAGGAAGTGAATGAATAAGCTCATTGTCGTGATAGCAGTAATGACATTGGCAGGTTGTACCACCAGCGCCAAGACTCATGTGGTGCGCGGCGTCAGTGGTATAGAGGTCGATTGTTCGGGATTGGGCTCAGGATGGGAGAGGTGTCACAAGCGAGCGGCCAAGGAGTGTAAAGGGGCAGGTTATAAAGTCATCGTAAGGTCTGATGACGCCAAGGAGGAAGATGTATTCCCTTTCGGCTTCAATCCCGCGGGCTATCTGACGCGCACCATGCTGGTTATCTGCAGGTGAGTGTGTGGGTTCGATCAGAGTTCCGGTGCCTTGAAATCGGGCATCTCGCTGCTGGGGACGATATGTCAACACACGGGCTGTTCAAATTACTCGGGGCATGCTAAAACCTTTGAAGCGCTGATCTAGCTGCTTGAAAAAGAAGGGAAAAATATGACGAAGTCGGAGTTGATCGAACGAATTGTCACCCATCAAGGGCTACTCTCATCTAAAGATGTGGAGCTGGCCATCAAGACCATGCTTGAGCAAATGTCCCAATGTCTGGCCACTGGTGATCGAATCGAGATCCGTGGTTTTGGCAGCTTTTCACTGCACTATCGCGCGCCGCGCGTGGGGCGTAATCCAAAAACCGGTCAGTCCGTCAGCCTTGACGGCAAGTTCGTTCCACATTTCAAGCCAGGCAAAGAACTGCGTGATCGTGTGAACGAGGATGAGGAGGAAGGGCTTTGACGGCTGTTGCACTCCAGGGAGCCGCTGATGCGTAACTTCAAGCGCGTACTCCTCGCTGTATTTGTCCTGTTGCTTGTTCTGGCGATCCTGGCGTTCGTTCTTGAGAATCAGCAGGCCATGTCACTGCTGTTCCTGGGGTGGGCGAGCCCGCAGTTGCCAGTGTCGTTGATCATGGTGATTACGTTGCTGATCGGTATGGTGATAGGGCCGGTTCTCGGCTGGTTTCTGGGGCGTACGTCCAGAGCCTCACGCAAGCGCCTTGTCTGATTGCGACAAACCCATGGTGAGCATCGGATTTGCATCACAGCTTGTCTATATCCATTAGTAAAACCTTCATTTAGCTGTAAAATGCTGCGCTTATCCGATAGTGGCATATTCCCACATCGGTTCAGACTGACTCTGTCAGAAGCCTCAGCGAATTTGATGGCTTTTGCATTCATGGATTCGACAGTGCTCGGTTGGCGGCCCTGTCAGCAACTCAAGGGTATGGTTTCGCGTGAAAATTCTAGTTACCGGCGGCGCCGGGTTTATTGGCTCGGCGGTCATCCGTCATATCATCTCCAACACCACTGACGCTGTCGTTAACGTCGATAAGCTGACTTATGCCGGCAATCTTGAGTCCTTGGCCGAAGTCAGCGAAGACCCGCGCTATGCGTTCGAGCGCGTCGATATCTGTGACCGCGATCAAATTGACCGTGTCCTGCGTGAACACCAACCGGATGCCATCATGCACCTGGCCGCAGAGTCCCACGTTGATCGCTCGATCTCCGGCCCGTCCGAATTCATCCAGACCAACATTATTGGCACTTACACCCTGCTTGAAGCTGCGCGCCACTACTGGGCGGCGCTGGATGACGCGCGTAAAGCCAGCTTCCGCTTCCACCACATTTCGACTGACGAAGTTTACGGAGACCTTGAAGGTCCGGAAGACCTCTTCACCGAAACAACGCCATATCAGCCAAGTTCGCCTTACTCCGCGAGCAAGGCCAGTTCCGATCACCTGGTTCGCGCCTGGAGCCGTACTTATGGCTTGCCGACCCTGGTCACCAACTGCTCGAACAACTACGGTCCTTGCCACTTCCCTGAGAAGTTGATCCCGCTGATCATTCTCAACGCGCTGGAAGGCAAGCCGCTGCCGGTCTACGGCAAAGGCAATCAGGTCCGTGACTGGCTCTACGTCGAAGACCACGCCCGCGCACTCTACAAAGTCGTGACCGAAGGTGTTATCGGCGAGACCTACAACATCGGCGGCCATAACGAGAAACAAAACATCGAAGTGGTGCATACCCTTTGTGCACTGCTCGACGAGCTGCGTCCAGACTCCGCTCATCGTCCACACGCCAGCCTGATCACCTACGTTCAGGATCGCCCGGGCCACGACCAGCGTTACGCGATCGACGCCAGCAAGATCCAGCGTGAGCTGGGTTGGACGCCGGAAGAGACTTTTGAAACCGGCATCCGCAAAACCGTCGAGTGGTATCTGAACAACGCTGAGTGGGTCGCTCACGTGAAGAGCGGCAGCTACCAGCAATGGATCGACCAGAACTACACGGACCGTTCGGACAAGGCATGAAAATCCTCCTGTTGGGAAAAAACGGTCAAGTGGGCTGGGAGCTGCAACGCTCCCTGGCGCCTCTTGGTGAACTGATCGCATTGGATCGTCACCCGGTTGATGGTTTGAGCGGTGACTTGTCTGATCTCGATGCGTTGCGCACGACGATTCGTCAGGTCAAACCAGACGTCATCGTCAACGCAGCGGCCTACACGGCGGTCGATAAAGCTGAGTCCGAGACAGAGTTGGCCGACCGCGTGAACGGTCAGGCGAGTCAGGTCATGGCTGAAGAGGCGGCATCTCTAGGGGCGTGGCTGATTCACTACTCGACCGATTACGTGTTCAGCGGTGAAGGCCTGACGCCATGGCAAGAGACAGATGCTGTCGCGCCGGTGAATCACTACGGTGCCAGCAAACTTGCCGGCGAGCAGGCGATTATCGCCTCCGGCTGCAAGCACCTGATCTTCCGCACCAGTTGGGTCTATGGCGCACGCGGCAACAACTTCGCCAAGACTATGTTGCGCCTGGCCAAGGATCGCGAAACCCTGAGCGTCATCGCCGACCAGATCGGCGCCCCTACCGGCGCAGACCTGATCGCCGACGTGACGGCGCTGGCTATTCAGCAAGTCTTGCAGCGTCCTGAGCTGGCGGGCCTGTATCATCTGGCGGCCGCTGGCGAAGTGTCCTGGCACGGCTATGCCAGCCATGTGATTGGTTTTGCCAAGGCCAACGGTGAAGAGCTTGCTGTCACGGCAATCAATCCGATCGACACGACCGCTTATCCAACACCGGCACGCCGCCCTCTGAATTCCCGGTTGAACACTCAGAAGCTGCGCGAAAATTTTTCTCTACACTTGCCGGATTGGCAAAGTGGTGTCACCCGAATGCTTATGGAAGTCCTGAATAAATGACCACGACAAATCGTAAAGGCATCATCCTCGCTGGCGGCTCGGGCACTCGTCTGCACCCGCTGACCCTCGGCGTATCCAAGCAAATGCTGCCAATCTACGACAAGCCGATGATCTTCTATCCGCTGTCGGTGTTGATGCTCGCCGGTATGCGCGAAGTCCTGATTATCTCCACGCCTGAAGACCTGCCATGTTTCCAGAAGTTGTTGGGTGACGGCAGCCTGTACGGCATCAAGCTGACTTATGCCGAGCAACCTAGCCCGGATGGTCTGGCTCAGGCTTTCATCATCGGCGAAGAATTCATTGGCAAGGATCCTTGCTGCCTGATCCTGGGCGACAACATCTTTTACGGTCAACACTTCTCGGACAACCTGCGTTCGGCTAGCACTCAAGAACGCGGCGCGACTGTATTCGGCTATCACGTGTCGGATCCAGAGCGTTTTGGTGTCGTCGAGTTCGACGCTGCCGGCCGTGCCTTGAGCATCGAAGAGAAGCCGCTGAAGCCAAAATCCAGCTACGCGGTGACTGGCCTGTACTTCTACGACAACCAGGTTGTCGAGATCGCCAAGAACATCAAGCCATCCGAGCGTGGCGAGTTGGAAATCACCGACGTTAACCGCGCCTACCTCGAGCAAAACACCCTCAATGTAGAAATGCTCGGACGCGGTTTTGCCTGGCTGGACACGGGGACTCACGACTCGTTGCTCGAGGCCAGTCACTTCGTGCACACGATCGAGCAGCGTCAAGGCTTGAAAGTGGCCTGCCTGGAGGAGATCGCCTACAACAACGGTTGGATTACCGCTGAACAGTTGGGCGCTCAGGCCGATAGGCTGAAGAAGACTGGCTATGGTCAGTACCTGCAAAAACTGCTGGATTTGGATTCCCTCTGAGTCGAGAGGGTTTACTTTCAAACCTAGCGTTTAATCCGAGCAAGCAGGAATAGCATGCCAGTAAAACATCCCAAGGTTGCAGTTTTGCTGGCTGCGTACAACGGAATGCAGTGGATTGAGGAGCAATTGGTCTCGATTCTCGGCCAGTTATCGGTCGACGTTACCCTGCACATTAGCATCGACCCCTCTACTGACGGCACCGAGGCGTGGTGCAGAGCTTATGCGGCTGAGCATCCAGCAGTTGTAGTGCTTCCGGATGCCAATCGCTTCGGCGGAGCATCGCGCAACTTCTTTCGGCTGATCCGGGACGTTGACTTCGATGGCTACGACTTCGTCGCCTTTGCCGACCAGGACGACATCTGGTATCCCGATAAGCTGCACAGAGCAACCCAGGCGTTGCAGGCACGAGGAGTGGATGCCTACTCCAGTAACGTGACGGCGTTCTGGCCAAATGGCAGAACCCTGCTGCTGGACAAGGCGCAACCTCAGGTCGCCTGGGATTTTTTGTTCGAGGCAGCCGGGCCTGGCTGCACCTATGTCTTTAGAAAAAGCCTGATAGAAGCCTTGAAAGGCTCGATGCTCGCCAACTGGCAGCAACTGCAAGGTGTAACTTTGCATGACTGGTATTTCTACGCCTTTGCGCGCAGTCATGGTTACCGTTGGTATATCGACCCGTTACCCAGCATGGATTACCGGCAGCACGAGCGTAATCAGGTGGGTGCCAACACAGGCCTGAGTCCGTTGATCGCTCGTTACAAAACCATTCATGACGGTTGGTGGTTCGGTCAGGTTCACCTGATTGCAGATCTGGTGGGGCAGGGGGCGAAGCCCTTTAAAGGCGTCTTGTTGCAATTACGGCGTACGGAACTGATGAAACTGTCCTTCAGTGCCTGGCAATGCAGGCGCCGGGTGCGGGACAAGATTTTTTTCTTTTTTATCTGTTGGTTCACCGCATTGATGGGAAACAAAGCTCAATGACAGCCCCAAAGGTATTGGTCACGGGGGCAGGCGGTTTCGTGGGTGAGGCGCTGGTTTTCAGGATGTTGGTGGACAAACAGTTCGCTCCGATCGCGGCCGCTCGCAGTCTCACCCGGTTGCAGGGTTTATGCCCGGTTGTACCCTTTGATCTGAATGATCCTGAAGCCTTGCCTGAGTTGAAGGAAGTCAGTGCGGTCGTCCACGCGGCGGCCAGAGTTCATGTGATGAACGAAATCGCTTCTGATGCCTTGGCCGAGTTTCGCAAGGTTAATGTGGAGGGCACTCTTCGGTTGGCAAAGCGCGCCGCTGAATCGGGAGTCAAACGCTTCATCTTCATCAGTTCGATCAAGGTCAATGGCGAAAGCACCCAGCCAGGCAAGCCGTTCAAGGCTGATGATACACCGGCCCCGGCGGATCCTTATGGCGTGTCCAAGCACGAGGCTGAACAAGGCCTGAGAAAACTTGCTCGCGAAACCGGAATGGAAGTGGTGATTATTCGCCCGCCATTGATCTATGGGGCGGGTGTTAAAGCCAATTTTCTGAGTATGCTGCGCTGGCTGAACAAAGGTATTCCGTTACCGTTGGGAGCGGTTCGGAACCAGCGTAGCCTTGTGGCGATCGGAAACCTGGTGGACCTTGTAATCACCTGTATCGATCATCCTGCCGCAGCGAACCAAACCTTTCTGGTCAGTGATGGCCAGGACTTGTCCACAACTGAAATACTACGTCGCCTGGGCAATGCGCTCGGGACGAAGGCCTGGCTCTTGCCACTGCCAAAGTGGTTGCTGGTAATGGCAGCTTCGGCATTGAGAAAGCAATCCGTTGCTCAACGGATCTGCGGGTCATTGCAGGTCGACATCAGCAAAAATCGTGAATTATTGGGGTGGACCCCCCCCATCAACATGGATGAAGCCATGCGCCAAACCGCAGGTCACTATCTGGACGCGCAGACGAAATGACTTTTTTGTGGCTGCTACTAGCAGTATTCGTTGTTTCCTGGGGGCTGACGTTTGTTTTACGTCGTTATGCTTTGGCCAATAGCTTGATGGATACACCAAACGAGCGCAGCTCTCACTCTGTGCCTACTCCTCGGGGTGGAGGTGTAGCTATTGTTGTCTCCTTTCTGTTGGCGCTTCTGATCCTTCGGGGGCTTGATTTGATGAGCCTGGCGACGCTCGTCGGTTTACTGGGGGGCGGCTTGTTGGTCGCGCTTATCGGTTTTGCCGATGATCACGGGCATATCGCCGCAAGGTGGCGCCTATTAGGCCATTTTGCAGCCTCGATATGGGCGTTATATTGGCTGGGAGGCTCTCCTGGCGTCACGCTCTTTGGAGTCACCCTTGATCCAGGGTGGATTGGGAATATTTTGTTTGTGCTGTATTTGGTCTGGATGCTGAATCTTTACAACTTCATGGATGGCATTGACGGCCTGGCCAGTGCTGAAGCGATCAGCGTCTGCCTCGGAATGTTGCTGGTCTATTGGTTTAGCGCAAACCTCGAACTGGCCTGGGGGCCTCTGGCTCTGGTAGCTGCGGTCGCGGGCTTTCTCTGTTGGAACTATCCGCCGGCGAAAATTTTCATGGGAGACGCAGGCAGCGGTTTTTTGGGGATTGTATTAGCAGGGATGTCGATTGAGGCAGCCTCCAAGTCGCCCGAGTTGCTCTGGAGCTGGTTGATCATGCTTGGCGTTTTCATTGTTGATGCGACGTGGACCCTGATGCGCAGGCTTTTACGAGGTGAAAAGGTATATGAAGCCCATCGCAGTCATGGTTATCAATATGCCTCTCGCAAGCACCGTAGCCATAAAGCAGTAACGCTGGCATCGATCACTATCAATTTTGTATGGCTCATGCCGTTATCGATTGCTGTAGCAAGTGGCTGGATTTCCGGATTTTTTGGTATGGTCGTAGCTTATGCGCCACTGCTGTTTATCGCACGTACCTACAAAGCAGGAGAGTCGGAGCAAGTAGTGTAATTAAAAAGCGTCAAAAACACATATCAACACGGGTTTGCATGGTCGCCTCTCTTATAGAGCATCTAGGGATGTACCTGCCGCTGATGTTGTGATATTTGCAGGTCGCTAAGTTGCATTGGTTAGGGAGTTCGATTTGATGAGTGGTTTATTCAGTATGGTTGCTTCAAAAATCTGGCAAGTCATAACGCGTTTTTCACGAGGGCTGCGCTCTTTTTTGGCTAAGTCTAAAGCGTTTATTCGGCCCTTTTACCAAAAGTTTCCTTTCCTTGTGTGGATTCGTGTTCGTATACATTTGTTTTTCAAGCGTTTGCGCGAAAACATAATGTTAGTGATTAATTCGCGGAATAATACCAAGGCTATCCAGGCTATATTGAATCGTCGTTTCTCACGGTTCCAGAGCTCGTCGATCGCTCAGGCGCAACCAGTTATTGATGTGTCGGTGGTGACGTTCAATAGTGGCAAGTGGATTGATGGTTTTTTTGAATCGTTAAGAGCGCAAAATTACCCGCTCAGCAAATTGAATATGTTCTTTGTTGATAACGGGTCTTCGGACAGCACCCTCGAAGCATTGCAGCGTTGGCAGACATTGCTTGGTCAGGAAGTGGCTGGTTTCGACATTATGGAAGGCGACAATGTCGGGTTTGGTGCCGGGCATGAAAAGGCAATCCGTAAAGGACGCTCTGAATATTTTCTTGTTAGTAATGTGGATATCGTTTTTGCCAAAGACTCTATAACCAAAGTGGTGGCTGCTGCTCTGGCTGATGCCAAGGCTGAGGTGGCATCCTGGGAGTTGAGGCAGGCACCTTATGAACACCCTAAATATTATGATCCGGTAACGTTGGAAACCAACTGGTCGTCCCATGCTTGCGTACTTGTAAGAAGGTCGGCTTACGTTGAAGTCGGTGGATACGAGCGCGAGATCTTCATGTATGGCGAAGACGTCGAGCTTTCCTATCGCTTCAGGTCCTATGGATACCAACTCAAGTATTGCCCATCCGCCGTCGTCTATCATTATACCTATGAGCATGAGCATCATATAAAACCGATTCAGTATACCGGCAGCACGCTGGCCAATGCTTATATCAGGCTGCGCTATGGGAATTTGAGCGATAGAGTGGGTGGCTTTATCTTGCAATGCCTGCTTTTGCTCCGTCCAGAACCCTATGCTGGCGCCCGTCGCGATGTGTTCAGAAACTTCGGTGTGATATTCAAGAAGGCTCGGTATTTTATGCGGGGCAAGGGACCGAGTGAAAACTGCTATTTCCCTTTCAGGGGCTTTGATTATGAAATGATCAGGGATGGGGCGTTCTGGGAGGTGGGCGAATCATTGGCTGATTACCCTCTTGTTACTGTGGTTACTCGAACTTACAAGAATCGAGGAGAGTTTCTCAGACAGTCCATGATGTCTGTGTGTAATCAGACGTACCCGAATATCGAGTTGATAGTCGTTGAGGATGGCGGTTCTACGATGAGCTCGGTTGTGTCTGATTTTGAATTTCCGGAGGGAATGAGTGTTAGTTACTACTCCCTCGATAAAGTCGGTCGTTCGGTGACCGGTAATTATGGTTTGGAAAAGGCTGCCGGAAAATATTGCATGTTTCTCGATGATGATGATTTGCTTTTCGCGGATCATGTCGAGGTGCTTGTTGGTGCGTTGGCGAAAAATGCTGACGCGGTAGCGGCCTACTCATTGGCGCTGGAAGTCGGTACTGTTGCCAGTGGCGTGGAAGGGCAATATTTTGAGGTTAGCCATGCGGTACCTCCGATTCTCAAGCAAGAATATGACTATGAGGTTCTGCTGGATCACAACTATATAGCTATCCAGTCTCTCCTTTTTCAAAAGGATCTCTTCTTGCAACGAGGCGGATTTCAAACCGATATGAGCAGTCTCGAAGACTGGAATCTTTGGTTGCGGTATGGTTATGGCAATAAGTTTGTTTATGTGCCAAAAACCACGTCTTTGTTTAGAACTCCAGGTGACCCCACTGTACGGGTAGAGCGGCATATGCAGTTGCATGACGCATATTATATTGCCAAGAATCACGCGCTGAAAACGTGTAAGAGTTATACCTGAGTTCGTGCTTTAGCGGTTTGTGGTATCGAGTTTTTGAATTGAGTCATTCCGAGTGAGTGACTCTTTTTTTGTATTTTTCTACTGATATAGCTCTGGCTCGTTAGTCGAAGTGGTTGGTTTTGTATACGATTTGTTGACTCTTTATTGGTTTTTTGCTCCTCAATATTCTGGCTTTTTTTCAGATGGACGGCGGCAGCCCTTTAAAGTAATCAAATCTGGCTGTTTCGGGAGGGGGCGCAGGTCTGGGCCGGGATGGTTTCGAGCGGTGCCCATCCTCTGTCCCGTCAACGATTCAGTCCGCCGTGTGTCTGCCTGGGGTTGACGTGTTTTTCGCTCTTGGCGGTAGGGGGGAACCTTTTTTGTTGGGGGCTGCAGCTAGACCATAGGTAAGGAACCCGGTATTTCTGAGCTATTTTGAATGTTAAGACCAAAAAATGTTATAAATCAGTTTTGGATGGTTTCGCGCTTGTTTGCTCCGGGTCAGTGACCGCGTTTGAGGTTCACTCGGCCCAAGGGGGCTAACGTCGTCGACGTAAAGTCGTCGTGGAACCAGGGAGTGGTCATTTGCAAGTGTTACCCTTTTATGTAGGGCTATGGTTGTAGCCGTCTTACAGGGTGTTCGTATTAGTGCAGATAATTTACTCGTTTGGAAGTGCGTTGCTGAGAGTCAGCATGCCCATAGGATTTTTTGACGCATATGCTAAATATTAGTGATTTGTCATCAGTGGACAAACAAAAAGTCTTCGACTATCTCAAATGGAACAGTTTCCGTTCCGAGAAGTACAAGGTTTTATACGTTAGTACCCCCAAAGTTGCGAGTACTTCCCTGAAGTGGTGGTTTGCGTCACTGGAAGGTTGCTCGCAGGCCTTGCGCGGCGTCGGTGAGGCTGCGGGAAGCAATTCTGATCAAGTTGTTCACGAGATTCACAAGGTTGCGCCCCATGTCAGCGGGCTGGAAATAGACGACCTTTTGGAACCGCTTCTTGCTGATACATATTTTCGATTTGCCGCCGTACGAAATCCTTATAAGCGCATCTTCTCCGCATGGCAGTCGAAAATACTGTTACAAGATCCGGAGCAGGTCGCATCGTATCCAAAGTTTGAGTTATTACAGCAGCCGGTAAAAAGCGTAGCGGATGTTGCTTCGGCTTTTGAGGCGTTTCTGGAGTATCTCGCAAGTAATAGCGCATCTTCACCTGAAAAAGATTTTTGGGCGCCTCAAGCCACGCTATTGCGTCCGGATTTGATCAATTATTCCCTGTTGGTCAAAATTGAAAACTCCTCTGAACTCCATAAAGCATTATCGGAGCACTTCGGTGAGCAGGCCGCCGATCCTTTCGCAGAGCCTTCGCAAAGTGAAAATGTCATTCCCTTCCTTCCTGCTTTTATAACGGAACGAAGTGCGAGTTTGATTAAAGAGTTGTATGCCGAAGATTTTGATGTCTTCGAATATGATAGGCAAGTACCAGAACGTACAGAAGCGTTTTCGGTAGAGCAGTTGGATCTTGCGTTTGACGCGGCCAGGCTGATTCGGGAAAGTCGTCAACAAATAGGTGCGCGCTCCCTTCAAATTCAGGACTTGACCCAACAGATCGAGGATTTGAATCAGCGAATTGCCTCATTGAACCCGACTCTGTTCGAGCGTGAATCGCAGTTAAAAGAGCTCATGGGTTCTTTGGTTAAACGTGACCGGCATATCGCCAGTCTTGAGCAATCTGTGGGTGTGCTCAATAGGCAGTTAGTCGATCTCAAAGCCGTTTTGGTTGATTACGAAAAAGAGAATGTCAGTCTGAAGGCTGATCTGCTCAAGACGCAGCAGGAACTCCAGGCATTACTCTCTTCGCATTCCTGGCGTTTAATGTCGTCTGTGCGCATGGTTTCAGGGTTTGTGCGAGAGTCCGTCCATAACGTCAGAACGCTGACATGGAGTAAAGTTGTCGACTCGTTAAGGCGTCGTCGAGAGCTTTATAACGAAAATACTCTTCGTGAGATTCAGGAAAGCGGGTTGTTTGATCCGGATTATTACCTGGCCAATAATGCAGAAGTGCGTGCAAAAGGCACTGATCCACTCAAGCACTACATGCTCAAGGGCTGGATAGAAAATCGCAATCCTTGCGCCGCTTTCAGTCCTTCGGATTATCTGTTGGCCAACCCTGATGTTGCCGAGGCTCAGGTTCATCCGCTGCTTCACTACATTCAATGCGGACAGCTCGAAGGTCGCCCAATCAGATTGCCAGTTCGCATTTGCGAAATGACGGCGGTCAAGCGTCGACCCGTCGGGCGCAATGCGGTTTTCAATCCGTATGGTGAATATACACCGATACCGGTTCTCAAGGCTGTGCTCGAGGCACAGATCGAAGCCGTCAAAAAGTCAGGATTGTTCGACGAGAAGTACTACCTTGCGATGTACAGCGATGTGCCAGAGGTCTCGGTCGATCCGCTCAGGCACTACTGTGAACAGGGCTGGCGCGAAGGTAAAAATCCTTCCATGGACTTTGATACGCGCGCCTATCTCGCACTTTACAAAGACATTCAACACATTGGTCTCAACCCGCTTTGGCATTACATTGTCACTGGCGCGGCGGAGCATAGAATAGCGGTACCGGATGCACTCATTAATCACGAAAACGACATCCGTTTTGGTGAGGTTAACAGCGACATCAAGTTGCTCGCGTTCTATGTATCGCCTGACTGGGAGGCGTTGCGTAGTGCCAGATTCGCTGCCAAAGGCAATTCGCAGCGACCACGTCCTGACAAGATGCTTGGGTTGTATGATCCGTTGGATGGGCGTGTGCTCACCCAGCAGGTACTCAGTGCCAAGAGCCATGGCTTTTTTGGCTTTTGCTTTAAACTGAGCGCGGATTCGGTTGTGCAAGCGTCGCCACAGCCTCTGGACATTTTTCTTGCCCACACAGAAATCGACTTTAATTTCTGCGTTCAAATAGATTTGCATCTGGAAGGCCTGGCGAACAACTTGATTACGCCTGTTGTTGCAGTTCTAGCTGATAAGCGATGTGTGCGGGTTGATGAGCGTCCCGTCATCGTGGTTAAGCTCAATGAGTACGACGAAGACATCGTTGATTCAATTCGCAAGCTACGTGAGCGATTGAATGAACTGTGTGACGGCGTGTACCTGATTGCTCAGTTTGGTTTTGCGGGTTCGGAAGAGTTGGCGCAGGACCTGGATGGTTTGTGTGACGCCGTGCTTGATCTTTCTGCAGATCCTGTACCGGGCGAAACTGGCGTATTTACACCGCAAAACAAGAATGGAATAGATACCGTTCCGTATAACCTTGTTGCTTCGCAAGGGATCGTACGAGCGCAGAAAACACATCTTCGTACTACTCCTGTTTTCCACGCTATTTCATTGGGGCGTGATGAAACTGCGCTTAAGCAATATTCTCCTCTTGTGTATTCGCGCTTTCACATTCGTGACTATGGACGTTGGCTTGACGCGGCGATCAGGGGCGCGAGAAAGGCGCTCCCCGAGGATCGCCGTCTACTGTTCGTGAATGCCTGGAACAATTGGCAGGAAGGACTTTTCCTTGAGCCAGACAGTATCACCGGTTTTGGTCGGTTGAACGAAACAACACGCGCTTTGCTGGACATTGATTCCAGTATCGTTATGCCAAAAGTTTCGGTAATTGTTCCAAACTATAATCATGAGAGCTACCTTGCTCGTCGGCTGGATAGTATTTATGGGCAGACTTACAAGAATATAGAAGTTATCCTGATGGATGACTGTTCGACTGATGATAGCCGTTCGGTGTTAACTGGTTATGCGGAAAAGTACCCTGATATAACGCGCTTGTTGTTCAATGAGACGAATTCGGGTGGCGTTTTTCATCAGTGGGCTAAGGGGATCAAGGCGGCCAAAGGTGATCTCGTATGGGTCGCTGAAAGCGATGATTACTGTGATGAGCGTTTCCTGGAGGCGCTTGTTAGTTGTTTTGATGATGAAGCGGTCATGCTTGCGTACTCGAAATGTGAGTTCGTAACGACCGACGAAGTTGTGATGCCGGACCAGTTCCTTAACTATGTAAGTGATCTGGAGTGTGCGAATAAATGGGCGGGTTCCTATGTAAGCACAGCGCATAACGAAGTGCGCTCGGCGTTGGGTATTAAAAACACAATACCTAATGCCAGTGGCGTGCTTTTCAAGCGTCCCGTTGATATGCCACTGTTGGATGATCAGTCGTGGTTATCAATGAAGGTTGCCGGTGACTGGGTCTTCTATTTGCACATCATGCGTGGCGGAAAGATTGCTTACTCCACTGAGGGTACAAACTATTTCCGTCGACATTATGCAAGTACAGCCAACACCACTTATCGCAAAGAGGTCTTTTATCGCGAGCTCGGGGTGGCGAACAGAACGGTCCAGTCCCTCTACAATGTTCCGATGTCGGTGCTTGAGGCTTGTGAGGAATCCAGCAAGAAGCTGTATGACCACTATGTCGGGGGCTCCGCAGAAGAGTTTCTACGTTGGTACGACCATGATTCGATTGTTCGTGCAAGGGCTGACCGACTGCCGAACGTGATGGTTTCCACCATCGGCTTCTATCCGGGCGGTGCCGAAATTCTTCCGATTCGACTGGCAAACGAGTTTAAACGCCAAGGTATTTCCGTCTCCTTGTTTAGCGCCGGGATACCAAAACGTGAAGATGGTGTTCGCAAGATGCTGAGAAACGACGTGCCGGTGATCGAGACGTCGAATATCGAATCAGTGAAAGAGATCATTCATGATTTCGGAATTGAAGCACTTAATAGCCACCAGTGGTACGTTCAGAAGTATCCGGTCGATGTCCCGGATGTTTTTTCCGAGCTTGGCGCCCATGTGGCTGCTCTGCACGGGATGATTGAACATGGCAATGGAGTGACTGATGAACAGTTGCGCATTGCTGACAAAGGTGTCAGTACATGGGTCTACACCGCTGAGAAAAATCTTGTTCCTTTCTCGGACATCTCACTGTACGACAAGTCTTCTCCCCGTTTCGTCAAGGTTCCTAACGGGTTGCAGCCGCCGGAAATCGTTCCAATCTCGCGCGTGCAGATGGGTATACCGGAAGATGCTTTTGTATTGTGTTGTGTCAGTCGGGCAATTCCCGATAAAGGCTGGGGCGAAGCTATCCAGGCGGTAGAACTTGCGCGATCACTTTCCGGTCGGGACATCCGTATTATATTGGTCGGTAATGGCCTGGTGTACGATGAATACTGTCAAGCAGGTGCGCCGGACTTCGTTTACCTGGCTGGCTTTAGTGATAACTCCGTAGGCCATTATGCTGCCGCGGACATGGGCATCATGTTATCGACCTTCAGGTCAGAGAGTTTCCCTCTGACCATTGTCGATTGTCTGTTCGCCGGCAAGCCATATATTGCCACAGACGTAGGCGACATCAAAAACATGTTGACGATAGAGAGCGGCGTTGCCGGGGAGATTATCGGGTTGGAAGATTGGGTCGTCCCAATCGAGAGTGCGGCCCGCGTGATTGCAGCGTTCGCGACAGATGAACGGAAATACAAGGAAGCCGTCGGCCTGGTGAAAGACGTTTCCAGTCGATATCGAATTGACGCCGTTGCCTCTCAATATCTTCGTTTGTTCGAGCGTGACATTCAGCAGCGCAGGGCGGAGCCGGCGAAGGCCGAAGCCGCTGGCCTGACTGTCCAAGACCTGTAGCCGGAGTTGCTGTAAGCAGGACAGCTAGCGTTAAGGGGAGGGCTCACAAGGCAGGTCCGGCTGATTACCAGGCCTGCGCTGAGAGCAAGACGGGCGTCTCCGGCAATTTGGTAAGCCGCCTCTCTTGACGTATCATTAGCCGTCACAGTGTGTTCCGTTAAACAATAAAGTGTAGGTCGTTGCAATGGTTGCCAAGGATGGGGCAGGTCACGCCCGCCTTGTCTGCTGCTGCACAAGGCGGCAGTTTCAACCATATCAAGCGCTGGAGGGCAACGTTGAATAATTCCGAGAACACTTCCCCTAATCCCGTTAAGCGGTCCCTGGTTTTGGGGGGGCGTGGTTTCATAGGCACCCACTTGATAGACGCATTGCTCGATCAGGGCCATTTTGTGCGCTGTTTCGATCGTCCCAATGTGGCGCCGTTGGGTGAATCCCACTTCAATCATCCTAATTTCGAGCTTTGCGAAGGAGACTTCACCAGCGAGGCCGAAGTCGCCAAGGCATTGGAAGGTTGCGATGTTTGCTATCACCTGGTGTCTACGACCCTCCCCAAGTCTTCAAATGCGGATCCCGTCTTCGATGTGGAGAGCAATGTCGTTGCGACCATCCGCCTGCTAAACCTCGCGGTGAAGTCCGGGCTGAGGAAGATTGTTTTTATTTCCTCCGGCGGCACGGTGTATGGAGACCCTACGCAAGTACCTATTCCAGAAACCCATGCTACTGACCCGGCCTGTTCCTATGGAATTGCCAAGTTGGCGATCGAGAAGTATTTGGCGCTTTTCCATCGCTTATACGGCCTTGATTATACTGTTCTACGTCTTGCAAACCCCTTTGGTGAGGGGCAGCGCACCTATGCTAGCCAAGGCGCGGTTGCCGTATTCCTTGGCAAAGTCCTGCGTGGCGAGACGGTTGAGATTTGGGGCGATGGCACGGTTGTACGCGACTACATTCATGTCTCTGATGTGGTGAAAGCGTTGTTAGCATCGTCAGCGCAATCCGGTGAAGAGCATGTGTTCAATATCGGTTCAGGGCGCGGACATAGTCTCAATGAGGTTCTTGACGCGATCGAGAGGGTCACGGGGCGAAATGCCAGTCGTGAGTACTTGTCGGGTCGAGGATTTGATGTGCCTGTCAGTGTCCTGGATATCGAACGCGCCAAACAGTCTTTGGGGTGGGCCCCTTTCGTGAGTTTCGATGAGGGGTTGGAGCGCTTTGCTGCTTGGTTATTGGATAATCCGGAATAAGCACGTTGATTTAACGATGTAAACACTCCATAAGCCCGCTTCTTGGAAGGTGAGCTTATGGGGCGGTTACGATCTCTGGGAAGGCTTCAAAAGCGGGGGGGCATAAGGCGTCAAATCGATCTGTAAAGGGTTGCCATCCGGCCGGGTTGTGATGAAAGAAATGCCCTTCCAGAATATTACGTATAAGAACGCCGATTTGTTGGATATGTTTGCACCCGCGAACATCATCAATCAAATCGGCGTTCTTGTTTCTGTATTTCCTTTCATCCATGAAAGACCAATTGACGCGACTGTAGCTGATTTGTCGGTGATTGGCAGGTGCGTCTTATGGTGTAGAACTCAATGGACTAATTGTTTCTCTTTCAATAGTTTTCGTGTGATGGTGTTAACCTGCTTAACCCACCAGTCATCAAAGCGAGAGAGTGGTACTGCTAATGCAATTGAAGTGGTGGCGGTGACAATAAATACGATAATTAAGCTTTGTGTGTTGCTGATTCCGTGATTTGCAAGTTTGATATATACGTAGCTTGATAGTGAGCAGATCACAAGGGTATGGACAAGATAGAGTGGAAAACTGATTTTTCCAATACCCCTTAAAAATTTCCCGTTCAGGTTTTTAAAAACCTTTTGATTGCTCATGGTTGCGAAAATTATGCAGGCGGAACCAAGTGTGTGGAGCAAGGTTTGGGTGTGAGCTTTCATAATATCTGGGATGACTGAAGCCCAAACGTATGACTTTTCCGGGATCATGTATCCGAGCAAGTATAGCCCGAAAATAATTAATGCTATGGAGGCGAGGAAGGGGATTTCATTTTTGTTTTTGGTCAGATAAACAGAAAGAAATGTACCGGCAACAAAGGGGAATATGAAGTCGTTATAGAACAGTGCTGATATTGAAATAATTATGAAGGCGTAAATAAGGTAGCGGTATTCGAGTATTACTGAAATAAAGCATGCAAGCATAAAGACAATCATGCTGCCGTAAAATTCGGGTTTCATAGTCCAAAGGTTTGTATTGTAGCTAGCTACTCCTGTGAAAAAAGTTGTTATTCCTTGTGTTAGAGCTCCCCAGAAGCTCGGTTCAAACCCTGGCGTCCATCCGTAAGCAAATGTCGCAAGCCATGGGCTCAAGCTAAGTTGTGAAGCGTCGTGGAAATAGTAAAAACCAAGCTTGAATAAGCAGTAACTTGCGACAGTGGTAATCGTTACTGTGGCGGCCAGTCTAGGAAATCTTTTAAGAAATGCCAGAAGCAGTTTTTGTGGGTTTTCATGATTAAAATAGGACCAGCATAAAACAAACCCGGAAAGGGTGAAGAAAAAACCGACAGCTGCTGTGCCGTTAAAAAGAGCAAAATATGGCTGCCCTATTAAACTGTCTTTGTTTCGTGCGTCCCCTAATAATCCAGTTGTATATGGGGAAAACCCTAAAAAAAAATGGTGAACAAGCACAATAAATGCAGCTATTCCCCTATAGGCTTCTAGGGGGAATAGTCTATTGCTTCCAGTTTCCAGTTTTGCTGACATGTCAGGCCTTGAATATTTATCGTTTGATCTATGAGTGCGGGATAATAGGCATATTTATTTGTTTTGGCTAGCCTTGGCCAATAGCTTTGGGGGAGTTGCCCAGCGGTGGCGTCATCTCTCTCCGCGCTGGGGGAGTTTTCACACGGTCGCCGAATTTGTTGACGAGCACGTCAGCGCAGGTAGGTGAATAACGTCACCATAATGACCCGTTCAATCGGAGTTGCGAGGCTATCGATAGTTTTTTTGGGGGGGATTGGATGCAGATAAACATTTTCGGCTGTTGCGTCGGGTTACATCATGAGGTGTAGCTGGCAAGAGGCGTTGTTGCTTTGGCTTCTACGCTGCAATGGCTAAACGGCTACTTTCATAAAAAACCAATGTTCATCCTAACTTGATAAAGTGGTTTTTTATGAGTTCACCGGTTTATTAACTTATTGAGGGTTGCAGGCGCGAACGAAAATATTAGTGGCCAAAATAAGCTCGGGTAACTGTTTCGGGGTCCGAGTCCATTTTTATTTTGCCGTGCTCCAGCCAAATGACCCGATTGCATGTATGCAGCACCAGGTCACGGGAGTGGCTGGCTATCACCAAAATGCTGGTGGCTTGGACCAGTTCGTTCATCCGAGCTTCTGCTTTGTGCTTGAAGCCTTCGTCTCCTACCGACAGCCATTCGTCCATGATCAATATTTCAGGTCTGATGGTCGTCGATACCGCAAAGGCCAGGCGCAAGTGCATGCCGGAAGAGTACGTGCGTACCGGCAGGTCAATGAAGTCACCCAGTTCTGAAAACTCAATGATTTCGTCGAGTTTTTCTGCAATATCGCTTTTTGTCATCCCAAGCAGGATGCCGCGCATGAAGATGTTTTCCCTGCCGGATGCCTCCGGGTCTATCCCTAATGAAATATCAATGAGGGAAGCGACTTCGCCGCTGATACTGGCGGTGCCAGCGGAGGGGGCGTATACACCGCTCAGCAGTCTGAGTAATGTGCTTTTGCCAGCGCCGTTATGACCGAGTAACCCAACCCGGTCTCCGTCATTGAGGGAGAAAGTAAGGTCCTCCAGTGCTCTGACGATCACTCGGCCTTGGTCGTTGGCACTGAGTTTGCCGCCTGTAGCGACTTGAATCAGTTGCTTTTTCAGAGAGCGAGAACTTGCGTTGTAGATAGGGAAATCAACGCATGCGTTATGAAATTCAATACAAGCCATAATAGTTTTCTTCTTAGAGCCAATAAGCAATGCGACGTTTATAGAGGCCATAGATGATGATCGCTATGCACCAGCCAAACAGAGCCATGCCCCCGGCCACGCACCAGCTAACAGTGCTCACATCCTGTCCGAGCAAGGGGGCCCTGACGATTTGTATGAGGTGATAGATGGGGTTCAAATCCAGTAAATAAGTGCCGGCTCGTCCTGGTAGCAGGCTTGGAAGCCACATGATTGGCGTCAAGTAAAAGGCAATTTGCAAGGCGCTCGCAATGATCTGCGGGAGATCGCGATATCGAGCGCATAAAAGGCTCAATATCAAGCAGATCCATGCCAGATTGAGAATAAGCAGTGCAAAGCCCGGGACACTCAACAGTGCTCCAAGACCCAATGGCTTCTGAACAGCCAGCAGTACAAGCGGGAAAATGACGATGTTGTGCGCGAGGATCAAAGTATTGCGCCATATTGTGCGTAAAATATGCACGAATAATGGGATGGGGAGTTGTTTGATAATGCTTTCTGCGGCGATGAGGCTGGTGCAGCCCTCTAACACGCAGGTAGAAATAAAACTCCAGAGAATCATACCTGCTGCAAGAAATGGCAGAAAGTCTTTCATGGGGGAGTTAAATATTTGGCCAAATACGAGGCCAATGGTACCAATCATAACGCCCATGCTGATGGTTAGCCAAAACGGTCCGACAGCAGAGCGTCTATACCGTTGACGTACATCCTGCCATCCGAGCATGCCTACCAGAGAATAGCGCTTTACAGCTGTCGCTATATCTGCCATGGCGGCGGTAATTGAGTTGTTTAGCATTCGAAACACCGGGTTGTCAAAACAGTCAATGATTGTAATCTTGTAGGAGGGGGGGGTGTCACTTTTTCCATCCCGTCTGGTTTCCAGTTTTTTACGATCGCGGGATGTACTCCACGTAGAGTGCCTCCCCCTGTTGCAAGGAGGGAGCATAAAGCCTGCAGCTATTTCGTATGGCGCGCGCTCGCTATCATGCCAAGCTTGAGCTATTCGCTCAAAAAATAAGTGCTTGTGTCGAGCGGGTCAGGTGTGCTAGCGATCATAAATAGAATCTCTGTCAGATGATTCGCACTTTCTCTATCATCCCATCATCCCACGGTCAGATGTGAACTCCCAAGAAATTTCCCTCACTCCAGAAACGCATTTTGGGTTAAGTCACGGCGTCTGATCGTCAGCGCTCCAATAAATCGCCTGCTCGGAAGCGGGCGGAGCGATTAGCCAATGGTTGCCGACGAGCAGTTTCGCGGCAGCAACGTTTCGTGGTTTTCAAGCGAGTTTCGCCTCCGTGCGCTGTCTGTCGGGCAGGCCGGTCAGAGGGGTGAATTATAGCGGCGCTTTCAGTTAAATGCTCCTTCCTGGACCCTGCCATGTGCAAGTATTGGGCGATCTCGTCCTCATTGAGGTTACAATGCTGACCAACGACCGCGTAAAAAGGAGGGGGGCTGCGTGCTCGAAAGTTTGAATGGATAAAGTACGGAGAGTTTTGCTGGGTTTGCCTCGTAGGCAAAAAAGACTGATACAGGTCGCCACCGATGTGGTTTTGGTGTGGGTCGCTTTGTGGCTGGCTTTTATCGTCCGCCTCGGCATCGACGACATGTACAATCCGCTAAAGTCGCATTTCTGGCTGTTCGTCAGTGCCTCGATTATTGCCATTCCCCTTTTCGTACGCTTTGGCATGTACCGCGCCGTCATGCGCTACTTCGGCAATGACGCGCTGATTGCCATCGTCAAGGCAGTCAGTCTGTCCTCGCTGATCCTCGCCGTGGTCGTCTACTGGTACAGCAATCACGAAGTCGTGGTGCCGCGCTCCATCATCTTCAATTATTGGTGGCTAAGCCTGGTAATCATTGGCGGCCTGCGTCTGTGCATGCGTCAGTATTTCATGGGCGATTGGTTCACCGCTGCGCAGCATGTACCGTTTGTCAATCGAGACGATGGTTTGACCAAGGTCGCCATTTACGGTGCTGGCGTCGCGGGCAACCAGTTGGTTGCAGCGTTGCGCATGGGGCGCGTGATGCGTCCTGTGGCGTTTATCGATGACGACTCCTCTATCGCGGATCGTTCGATTGCTGGGTTGCAGGTCTTTAAGCCCAAGCATATTCAGCAGATGATCGACGTGACTGGTGCTCAGGAAATCCTTCTGGCGTTGCCGTCTTCGACTCGTGCGCGGCGTAGGGAGATTCTCAATTTTCTGGAGGACTTCCCGCTTCATGTGCGCAGTGTTCCGAATTTCACTGATCTGGCCAGTGGTCGGGTCAAGGTGGATGACATTCAGGAAGTCGACATTGCTGACCTGTTGGGGCGGGATTCGGTGCCGGCGCAGCCTGATTTGTTGGCTCGATGCGTCAAGGGCAAGACGGTTTTGGTGACGGGGGCGGGCGGTTCGATCGGTTCCGAACTCTGCCGTCAGATTTTCTCCCTGGGGCCAACCACGCTGCTGTTGTTCGATCATAGCGAATTCAATCTCTACAGTATTTTGTCTGAGCTCGAGCATCGCATTGCTCGTGAGTCGTTGTCTGTCCGATTGTTGCCGATACTGGGGTCGATTCGTCATCCACATAAACTTTTGGATGTAATGAAGACCTGGAGCGTGGACACGGTTTATCACGCGGCGGCCTATAAGCACGTGCCGATGGTTGAGCACAACATTGCCGAAGGTGTGCTGAACAATGTGATCGGGACGCTCAATACCGCTCAGGCTGCATTGGAGGCAGGTGTTGCAAACTTTGTGCTGATCTCGACCGATAAGGCTGTACGCCCGACCAATGTCATGGGTAGCACCAAACGGCTGGCCGAGTTGACCTTGCAGGCCCTCAGTCGTGAGTTGGCACCGGTGTTGTTCGGGGACAAGTCCAATGTGTCCCGGGTCAACAAGACCCGTTTCACCATGGTGCGGTTCGGTAATGTGTTGGGCTCGTCTGGCTCGGTAATTCCGCGCTTTCACAGCCAAATCAAATCAGGCGGGCCCTTGACGGTTACCCATCCGAAGATTACCCGTTACTTCATGACCATTCCCGAGGCGGCACAACTGGTAATACAGGCCGGCTCCATGGGGCAGGGGGGGGACGTGTTTGTGCTGGACATGGGCGAGCCGGTCAAGATCATTGAGCTGGCGGAGAAGATGATTCACCTGTCTGGCTTGAGCATTCGCTCGGAGAAAAATCCGCAAGGCGATATTGCCATCGAGTTCACTGGACTGCGTCCTGGGGAAAAGCTTTACGAAGAGTTGCTGATCGGCGACAACGTGTCCGCTACCCGGCACCCGATGATCATGAGTGCCAAAGAGGACCATTTGCCTTGGGAAGTGCTCAAGCGCAACTTGATGGAGTTGCTGTCTGCCGTTGAGCGGGATGATTATTCGCGGGTTCGCCAACTTCTGCGTGACACTGTCAGTGGTTACGCGCCGGACGGTGAAATCGTGGACTTGATTTACCAGCAGCGTCGCCTCGAGCCCTGATCCTTGCGCACTCTGTAGTGGACACATTTTTTGCAAAACTTCCCCATCACCCACGTTTGGGAGGCTGCTTCGGAAAAGCTGTTCTTCTGGCGTTTGGGTGCGCAGCCACATAGGCACCGGATTGTATGGTCGAGAGCAGGGGGGAGGCGGCGTTTCTGTTCGCTACGGTGATATTGGGTCGGCCGTATTGGGGCCGGTTAAGCGCAAGCTTGGGTAATCAATAAGATTTTTACGTCTCAAACGGTAACATATACACTGTTTGCACGTTGAGTGTGGTGGCTTCAACAGCGCCGCCGTTGCCAACGCATCGCGAAACTAGACTGCACTCAAACGGATGTCGGGCAGTTTTTAATCCTGCTGATATCGAGCACCGTCACCGGAAGGATGTTGAGTCTGGCCACTCAGCGATGAGTAAAGTTCGTTGGCGGCGATCCTCACCTACCACTTATGGACGACGGGTGAGAAATACTAGGCGCGCCCCTTCCACTCGGACATCGCAAGCGCGACGGCGTCCGGAAGATATATAGCATCGTTCATTCCGACCTTGTAAAGCGTCGCATGCGCGGGCTATCCAACTATAGGTTGCATGCGTCGTTTGTGGCTCTCATGTAGAGAGGACTGCAAGCTGGCTGCTCAACAATAATGCGCGTCAACAGGAACTGCGAGATGATTTTATCGAGAATCAAGAGGTTGGTGGGGCTGTTTATGCCGGGTGTGGCCAGCAGCCAGAGAACGGTCGATTTCACATTGTTGGAGCTGTCCGGTTTATTTGACCGGGAATGGTATCTAACAACGAACGCTGACATCGCCGCGAGCGTCACTGATCCACTTGCGCATTATTTCGAACACGGATGGAAGGAAGGGCGTCAACCGAGCGCGTTCTTCGACGGAGCCTGGTATCTCGGTCGCAATCCCGATGTTGCGCAGGCGGACATCAATCCATTGCTGCATTACGTCCGTTCTGGGCAGGCTGAAGGACGCGCACCAAACGCCTTTTTTGACTCTGACTGGTATGAAAGATTCATCGTCCGGACTGAAGAGGACGCGGGATGCACGCCATTCGCGTTTTTCTGGTCGCGTGACGCAGCCATGCATCCGCCATTGCCTGAACTCCAGCCGCTTTATGCGTGTCGGAGCAACCTGGTGAAGGACGGCCGTGACCAGTACATGCGACTCGTTGCAGCGGCCCAGCCATGGTGGGCGCGATTTGGTCGCGACAAATTTGCGATTTTAGTGGAGCTGTTCTCGCCTTACGAAGACGATCCTGGAATCTGTACGGAAAGCGACGACGCTATTGAGCGTCTGATCGCCTTTCTGTCGGCCGCGTGGGAAATGGAAATCGCCCCTGGCCCCCTATTCAGCGTGGAGCATTACCGACGTATCATCCAGGACCGCGGTCTAGTGCTGCAGGACGGGGAGACCCTCTTGCAGCATTTCCTTCGCGAGGGTATTGATAAGCAAATCATCCCCACACCCTATTTCGACGAGATTTACTATCGGGCGCAATATCCATCTGTTGCGGCCGACATGTGGGCGTTCGAACATTTCGTCAGTCAGGGTGTATTCGAAGGGTGGCGCGCATCGAGTCAGCCGCGGTTGGTCGTAGTTCAGCCAACCACCTCCTCCATGCAGGATGGCACAGCACGTCTTAACAATTGGAAGTATTTCCTGTCGTCCTGCGGTAATGGCGGCGATCTCGGTGAACTGTATCGCGGTGTGCCCCACTACACGCAGGTCATCGAAGACATCCTTCGTTCCACAGCATTCGCGAAGACGATAAGTCGCGCTTTAGAGATCGAGCCCGCCATCGGTGACGTATCGGACATCTGTAATGTGCAGGTAGCGCCATTCCACGACGCTCGCAACATAGCTCGTCGTGCGCTGCGCGCGCTGTTCGCGCGCGATCACTACGATATGATCGTCTGCGTGCCTTGGATTCGCACGGGAGGCGCTGATCTCGTTGCATGCCAGATTTGCGAAGCAGTGTCCTTGGCGTTTCCTGGCAAGTCGGTTTTATTGCTCCGTACCGATCAATCGCACTTCGACCGCCCGGAATGGGTCTCTGCTGGTGTCGACGTTGTCGACGCATCAGGCATATTCCGAGATATTCCACCCCACCAAGCGCAAACTCTGCTATACGGCCTGTTCATGGGGCTCGCGCCGTCCTGGATCATCAACATCAACAGCCGGTTGTGCTGGGACGTGATGGCACGCTTCGGAGCACGGTTGTCCGAAAGCATCGATCTTTATTCATACCTCTTCTGCTGGGACCAGACGGCAAGCGGCTTTCGCGCCGGCTATCCGAGTATATTTTTCCCGGAAACGATGGGCCATCTGCGAGCAGTGTTCACCGATACGATCTATATGAAGAGCGAACTGGCGAAGATCTACAACCTGCCTGCGTCACTCTCAGAGCGGATTGTTCCACTATTCTCGCCGCCGCGTGGGGATATCGGCGGGCAAACGGCGACCGAAGAAAGTATCAAGACCGAGAGTAAACGCCTACGCCGAAGGGTACTGTGGGCCGGCCGTCTCGATCGGCAGAAGCGATTCGATCTTGTGCAGGAGATCGCGCACAGGATGCCTGAGGTCGAATTCCTGTGCTGGGGAACGCCGCTGCTCAATTCTCCGCCGGATTACAGCCGCTCTCCGGCCAACCTGATTCTGCATGAAGGCTTTTCATCCTACGACGAATTACCGCTGTACGATGCGGATCTCTGGCTGTTCACGTCGGACTGGGAAGGCATGCCGACGATAATCATCGAGCTCGCGCTACGCGGCGTCAGTATAGTCGCGAGCGCTGTGGGCGGGGTTCCCGAGCTGATCGACGAGCAGACTGGGTGGCCGGTTGACGGCGTTCGCAGTGTCGATGATTATGTTGGCGCAATTCATGCTGCGCTTGAAGCACCTCACGAACGAATTGTCCGGGCGCAGCGTCTGCGAGAACGGGCACATAGTCGGCACAGCATGCAGGCCTATGCGAAGCAAGTGTCGGATGTTTTGAATGAAAAGGTGGGTGCGTGATGGAAGTTTCCGCAATTATGACGGCCCATAGAGAAGGAGTGCTTAGCGGCCCGTCGATCTCGAGCTTCCGCGAGGCGATCGATCATGCAAGAGATCAAGGCATTACTGTCGAACCAATCGTTGTGCTCGATCGTCCCGATGCGTTGACATGCACCATGTTCGCCGAAGCGGATCGCTGGGGAGCGAAGGTCGTCGTGACCGATTTTGGCGACCCGGGACTCGCTCGAAATCATGGGATCAGCCTGGCTTCGGGGCGCTACGCGACGTTTCTGGATGCGGACGACCTGTGGAGCTTCAACTGGCTCGTCGCTGCTCACCGTTTCTGTACGGAGATAGGTAGACCAGTTATCGCGCATTCGCAATTGAGCATCATGTTCGGGCGTGAGCGGCTGTTCTGGTTGCATGTCGATTCGGATCACCCGGAGTTCGAACGGGATTATCTACAGATAGGCAATTATTGGGAGGCGTTGTCGTTCGCGCCGCGCGAGATCTATGCGGATTTCCCGTTCCACCAGAACGAACTGGCGTCGGGGTATGGGCACGAGGATTGGCACTGGAACTGTACGACCCTTTCAAAAGGCTTTCCGCATAAGCCCGTACCGGACACAGTGCATATGATACGCCGCCGACTTGGAACACAAGGCGCGCGCGCTTATAACAGCGACGTCGTACCGTGGCCGACCGAACTCGTGCGTTTTTCGCGTTGACGGCGGGTTTGGCGATCCCCACCGGTAAGCCCGCTGCAGCTGTGCAGATGAAAGCTATGCTTGCCGAGATCGATGCTTACTAGCGTTAAATCGATCATGACGATGCCTCCGAAGATAAAACACCCTGCGAAAGCGTAGCTCTCGCAGGGTTTGGGGGTGACCATCTTTAGTCCCCCTTTGTCTCAAGGTATTGGGCTTCCCTAAATCCATCGACGGCTTGGTCGCTCTGGTCGAGCCGGATATCAAGGTCGCAGTGTTCGGTAATCCCCCTTTTTTTAATCTGTTCCGCCTCTGTATCACCACGTGCTGGAGGTGCTGGGACAGTGAATATAGCCAGTTCAGTAGCAGTAACTGGGGGGGGGGGCTGGCGCTCCTGGCATTGTAATCGTATGGGAACACGCATGATGAAACGTACGCAAACATCGCCAATGGTGTCGTGCAATACCTGTTGCCTACGGATGGTGACATCACTGAGATGTTTCATCCGGATATGATCTGGGTGGCCGTTACGGATGCCGCCCCAGTCCCGGCAGTTAGATGGACTGCTGTGGAAGCAGATGGCATATGGAGATTTGCTGCGCCATTTCTTCCCGTACCGACAGACGCCGAGCTGAGAGCCGCCGCACTAGTGCGTGTGATGCTCTGCTGGCGCAGGCCAACGAGGCTGCTGCGGGCATGGCTGACGCCTTTTTGGCTGACCTTATCAGCGGTGCTGATAAAGCCATGTTCAAGGCCTATGCCGCGTACAAACTTGCCCTGAATAAGATTGATCAGCAACCAGGTTACCCAGCCACCGTTGACTGGCCGATAGCCCCAGCAAACTGAATCTAGGATAGACGCGAGACGGAGCGAGTGAGGATAAGGTAGCATCCCGGCCGTCAACAATTTATCGCCAGGATATTAGCCTTAATGGACAGTAAGGGTATGATCGACAGCCTGACTTCGCTCCGTTTTTTCGCGGCGTTTGCCATCGTCTTGCATCACGCAAAAGGATTGGTTTTTTCCAATGAGTTCATGCAAGGAGTTCCTCTTTTTTCTGGTGTGACTTTTTTCTTTGTTTTATCAGGCTTTATCCTAAGCTATGTATACTCCGGGAAAATTGAGTCTATCGGACTTTATAAATTCTATACTTCGCGGTTTTCAAAAATATGGCCTCCACATATTTTTACGTTTATCTTGGCTCTGGTCTTATTCCCTACGTATCATTGGCCGAATGGCTCAAATGAAGGGTGGTTGGTAGCGTTTCTAAACGCAACACTTCTCCAATCTGTTGTTCCTGTCCCGGCATACTATTTTTCATTAAATAGCATCTCTTGGAGTATTTCTGCAGAGCTGTTTTTTTATGCGGCGTTTCCATTTCTGCTATCAGGCCTTAATAAAAATTGGCATTTTAAGCTGGCGGCTTTGCTTCTGCTGGGTGGTGTGTCTCTTTATATTTTTGATTTGAGCGGCAGCAATTATTTTTCTCCTGATAAATGGACGGAATTTTCAGGGCACGGCCTGGCATATATTAGTCCGCTATTCAGGGTTCAAGAGTTTTTCATGGGCATGTTGCTATTTAGAGTGTTTGATTATATTAAAGGGTGGAGGGGGTTCGGATTAGCTCTGTGCACCGCGCTTGAGGTTTTGTCCGTAGCCTGTGTTGTGTTTTTGATACAGCGTATTGTGGATCTTTCATATTCGCTTTCTGGATCTGGGAATGATGCTTCAGGTGAGTTTTGGTCGCACTGTGCAATAGGCCTATTTTTCGGTTTGGTGATTGTGTGCTTTGCCATAAACAAATGCTTGATATCAAAAATTCTAAAACAACGCCTTTTTGTGGTTTTGGGTGAAATAAGTTTTTCCATGTATCTTATTCATCAGGTTGTGTTGAGGTTCTATGATGCGAACAGGGCTATGTTTGAGCCTTTGCCAAGTGATGCGATATTTCCTGTGCTTGTAACTGTTACCTTTGTATTTGCATATGGCATGTGGCGATTTGTTGAGTTGCCGGCGCAGTCGCGACTTAAGAGTCTGTTTTTTGAGCTGGGCCGCAAGCAAGAGAGTCGAAGCCCAACCGCATTAACCTGATCGAATAATTAAAATAAACCCGCTCCGGCGGGTTTTTTATGCCCGGAGAAAAGTATGCCCATCACCGAAAAAGATCGAGACATTCTCGCCCGCACTTTGTGGGGGGGGGGGGCGCGTGGAGAAAGTCTTGCCGGCCAGATCGCAGTGGCTTGGACCGGTCGCGGTAGGAATGGCAGTCACCTGCCATTCCTACCGCGACCTTTGTTTTTAAAGGTGCCCTTCACGTGTGTTAATAGGTGATGCCCGGAACCACGGTGGTGACGATGTCTTTGCCATGGTGGTGGCAGGCTTCAGCCAACAGACGGGCAAGGATCCGCTCCTGCTCCGCGGCAGTAAGCTTCAGGCTCTTTAACGTCGACTTCCAACAGTCGGCATCCGCGAGCAGCTTGCTCAAAATTGTTGGTGCCCCCCAGAATGACCCACTCACCGGGTACGGAAGGTGGTGTGACGCTGGCGCGTCGAATCCAAGAGACTGACATAGGCTTGAAATGATTTCGGCATTGGCGGTAACGTCATGAATGTTAGGGTCTTCAGGGAAAACCAGTCCCAGATCCATATCGGATGATTCGCCGCTCAGACGACCTGCGATGATCCCCAATGCATCATACTTGCCGCCTATCATGTTTTCGATCAGGTACTGCTGATAGGTTTCCCGGTCGCTGAAATCGATGTCGATCGGGTCGGTACTCAGGTTGATGTGCGCGATCGCTGTGTAATCCTGGTAAGGAATGGTCGCCAGGTGTTTGAGAGTCGCAAGTAATGGCTGATCTTCACTCACCAGTATATTCAGTACAGAGTATCGCTCCTTCTGAAGGCGTTCCTTCATGGTGATAGCTGCCAGCTCGTCCGGAGCAAGAATGACGACATTAATCTGGGCTGACTTTTTCACGAGAAGCTTGACGATTTGCTCGATAGAGTCTGCAGAGCGCAGGCTTATAAATATCAACGACTTACTATCGGTGGAGGTGGAGGTGGAGGAATGATCTTTCCACGAAAGGTTCTTCCAATTCCATGGTCCCTCGGGGCGGCCGGCACTCAGAAAGTGCGCCAATGGATCCTGAGCTCCTATCGCCGATGCATTCATATCCTGGTAAACGCGGGGATCAAAGCCTGGGAATAACTTGCGTCGCAACACGCCGCGCGTCCACGAGCGTACGTATCGGCGAATAGCTTCCGTAGCCGTTGATAGCCGCACACCTGCCGGTGGGTAGTAGTCTAAATCAACAACCCCGGCTTGTTGTATCGTGGTTGCGTCAACATGCTCCTGACGGGACAGAGCTGCATTATCCTCTGTAAGGGCAAGTAATTGTTCGACGTAACGGGACATATTGAATTCGCGTGCAGCCAGAGATCGGGCCTGCTCTCCGACCTTGTCCCGAGCTTCTTGCGACGAGGCCAATCGAATGAGTTTGTTGGCCATGCTGTGGGGGTCTAGATAAGGCGCGACACACTCTTCCTGGAGGCCATTGCGCTTAAGGATGTCTGCAATACCTGTTGTCTTGTCGAAACATAAAACCGGTAGGCCCAAGACCATGGCGTCAATGGCAACGTTGGGCAATGGGTCCAAACGGGAGGTCAAAAGCATCATGTCGCTCAGGGCGTAGACATGCTCGATGGCGTCTGTTTCGGAAATGATCTTGAATTGCTCCGTGATTCCGGCACGTTGAATCTGATCCTGAAGGTACATAGAGTAATGAACATCTTGCTCCGGATTGTAGTTATTACCGATCCAGACAAAACGGCACTTATGACCTATAGGTGAATTTATTACGCGGGTCGCGCACTCGATAAATAGGTCCACACCCTTGCGGATTTGTACCCAGCCGGCGCCTAATATAACGATCGTGTCATCTTCAGGTCCACCCGGGCGCATAATTTTTTGCAGCATCGCCTTCTCTGCTTCAATATGATCTGGATCATGTGCGTCGCCCGGAATAATGCTTTTGCCTTGCGCCAATACAGGAAGTTGACACGAAGCTAGTTCTGGCAATACCTGTGTTGCGCTGTCAAGTGTAATATCGGCAGAAAAAACGGTTTGACTTGCCCACAACAATGCATTTTGCATGGCCGTGCGCGGTCGACTATATTCAGCGAACTCGTGGATTAAACTTATTGTTGGGATATAGCGATCAGCCAAGGGCTTGAGTGCTACATAGGATCCCAAACTATTCACAATTGCAAATTGAAATGAGTATGTATCGAGGAATTTGCCTATTACCCAATCGGCGTATGTCTGGTTTTGGTAAAGATTCACCGGGCCGGCAACTATTGCTCCAGTCTCTATAAAAGACTTTTCCAATGGTCCGCCACCCAGCAGCAGGGTTACTACGTTGAATTGCGAGGTGAGGTGTTCAACGATATTCAGGCTAAGAATAGGGGCGCCGGTTCTCGAAGCCTCATGACTGATTAGCAGAATGGTAGGCTTATCATTATGCAGCGACTCGACGGGTCGACTCAAAGTGACAGATGGAATACTGCCAAGCAGGCCTTCGGCCCGCCCGTGATCCAGGAAGTGCCGTTCCGGATCAGCGAGCGAGGCGAGAACTGGATACATGGCTCGATAGAAGTCGGCGTTGAATGGCTCTGTCGGTTCATGGAGCAGTCCGCCATTTTCGCCTGCATAGTCGCGAGAAGCCTGCGATATCGGCTTTGGAGCACCTATGCGGCCTTCCTGGATGCCGTGGCAAAGATAGTGTACGACTGCGGGAATGCCGGTCGCTTTAACATCGGGATAAGTTTCGAGGTAGTAGTTTTCGTCAAAAGCTTCTCCATTGGGAAGAATTATCGACGGAAGCCTTTTTTTTATGTCCGTTAAACTGATCAGGCGCCAGAATCGTGAGTTAAATAAGCGCTCCCACGAGTTGGACAGTGTTTGAATATACTCTTGTTTCAGCCCCGCCTCAGAGGCTTTCCATTTTTCCAGATTAATTTCCAGTTTTTTGTTCTGGGAGCTTAGATCCGCCAGTTCAGATTTGAGGCGGGCATTTTCATCGGAAAGTTTAATGATGGTGGTTTGTTCTTGGTCTACTTGTTCGTTATTTTTCATGGTCGTCTTCGACGGTAAGTTGCTGTGGATGTTGTGGCGCCGTGTGCCACTACATTCTCGGTATTTAGCGCTTTGATCTGCGTTTTTAAAGAAATGCTTTCCAGGTTGGCATTGGCGAGTATTTTTGGTTCAGTCTGGCTGTTGAGCCGTACGCTTTCGAGGTGCTGAGCGTGACGGGAGCTAGAGTCTGGATACTCATTGATGTATTTCGATATCTCATCTTCGGTCGGCGCTGGCAGGTCAAGCGCCGAGGCAGAGTCTAGCCGGCTTAACAGCTTGTTATTGACAGCAGTGACGTCTCTGTCTTTCCAAAAACTGGCCGTATGGTCCATATCCATCGGATGGAGGGGGGCACCAAGCTCAACGCCCATGGTACTGAGTGCACGCGCAAGTGCGATGTTTCCGCTGCGATGCATGCTCAGAACCATGGTTGTTTTCTTGGCAGTCAAATGGCTATCGTCCTTGGAAAAAATTCAGCGCTGGTAAACAGGGTGAATGCAGGAACTGAGTGCAACACGGTCATTGAATGGATGTAGGCGGCATTATGCTGCATGGCATGACGCCTTGCATCACCTCACCCATGACCTGAGTGGGCATTTGAAGTCGAAGCTTTTTAGTGGCCCCCTCGTTCATTGCTAGGCAATGTCGTTCGTGTCTCCCGGTTGCGAACCGACAAGTGCGTGCCTTTGGGTCGGTACTGGAGGATTAGAGCGTTGATACCACCATCGACTTTTGCGATACATGGAAAGCCTAAGGCCTATCTTCTTCTCGTCCTAACTCATTGAATTATAAATGTAAAATTGCATTGTAATAGCTCTCGGACAGTGCGAGCTTGCAATGCCCCGATTGATGCTCAGCGATGAGCACTGGTCGAAGCGGCGGGAAATTCTGCTGCACAAGACCAGCTACAACAAGCGTGATCTACGGATAACGGTCGAAGGCATGTTGTATTGCATGCGCACAGGCTGTCCCTGGAGTGACTTGCCCGAAGCATTCGGCGGCTGGAGCAGGGTCTACAAACAAGCGGCTCAATGTGGTTCAAACGCTTGTGACTGATCCTGATATGGAGTGGGTTTAAATCGATGGCAGCTATGTCAAAGCCCACCAGCACAGTGCAGGAGCTGCAAGCGGTCTGAAGAGGTTGATACGAACGTATTACCCGAAGGCAGGCGGTGGTCGCAAACCCTATCCGTTGGAGAGCATGCTGCGCATTCATCTGTTGCAGAACGGGTTCTCGATCAGCGAGTTACGCGGTCTCGTGGGGCGTCAAGCGCTACCTCTAACACCCCATAGACCAATTCACATTAAAATTGCCCGCTTATGGGCATGCATTGTTGAAGGTGCCATGGGCGCCGCCCAAGGCGGCTAATTGCCGGAGCCCGGGCCGTGTGGTCCGGGCTCCTCTACGTGCGATTTCAGCGAAATGACCAGCGCTTGTGGCCGAAGTAGCTGGTAAACACCGGCACAGCCACGCCGACTGCGTGCGCTATTTCATGCTTGAAGGACTCCATGCCCATTGCAGGCAGGATGTACGATGCCAGGCCAATACTGATGATCCATGTCTGTACGACCGCAACCAGGTTGACCAGTACAAAGAACATTGCCGAGTGATGGATGGGCTGTTGGCTTTCGGTAAAGACAAACATTCGTGCCAGTACAAAGGCGGTGATCATGCCGGTCAGGTAGGCGAGCCCGATCGAGACTGAAAAGCTCAGCCATTGGTTATAAAGAATCCTCGAGAAGAAGTTGACAGCAGCTGCACTACCCCCCGTCACCAGAAAGGCAAGGAACTGTCGATTAAGCAGCTGTTTCACTTAACTGCATCCCTTGCCATGTTTCTACCGAAATCGATGCTCTCGGAAATACCGCGATCCTCGGGATAGTAGTAGGAGGTATCGGCTACCCACAAGCCTTGCACTGGCAGCGAAACCGGCGGCAGCCGGTCCAGATAGCCCGGGTCGCAAATGGGCTGCGCATGCCGATAGCGGCTGGCGCGGATATCGATGAAGTCCTCATCGTTCAGCGTCGGGTTGATCTTCTTTAAGTAGCGACGCACCTTGTCGAGGAAAGCCTGGTCCGGTTCGGCGAACTTAGGATGTTCACCAGGCATGTAGAACGGCACATAGACAATGTGTTCGTTCATTGGGCGCAGGTTGGTGTATTCGACAAGTCCGGGGATATCCATCTCGGGGTCGTTGGTATTGAGCCAGAAGTTCTCGGTCAGAGGCTTGCGCAGCTTGGCGATCACGCAGACCACCGCAACGTTCTTGAGGGCTGCGAAGCGCGCGAGAATATCCTGTGGCAGGTCCGGCATCAGGGAGGGCACATAGGGCAGGGGCACGGTGCTGATGACCTTGTCGAAGCGCTGGATTTCTTCCCCGCAGACCACACCCTGAACCTTGCCGTGTTCGATGATCACGCGGTTGACCGGCGACTTCAGGCAAATGATCCCGCCGTGTTTTTCGATGTCGGCCTTCAGCGCTTGCAGCAGGGTGTCAGAACCGCCATCCAGGTAGCCGAGTTTTTCGCGGAACAGGCTATAGCGCGAGCGGCCGATGCGGCGGATGCGGCTCCAGATCCAGGCTGCCGATAGGTTATCGGTGTAATGGTAAAACTTGTAGTCGAACAGGCGCTTCCATAGCACTTCCCAGGCCTCGGCCCCGACCCAGCGCTTGATCCAGCCCGTGGCTTCGACGTTGTCCAGAGGCTTCCAGTCATTTCTCTTGGTGGACAGGAATGCGTGTAGGCCATAACGGACTTTGGCTGTCAGACTTAGGCCCTTGAACTTGAGCAGAGCAATGGGGTTACCCCAAGGTTGCAAGCGGTTTTGATACCAATAGCCCATTTTGGTTTCGACCCAGCGCATTTTCGAGGCCAAGCCCAACTCGTCCAGTACCTTCAGGAAGGCGTGGTCAGAAATGCAATGGAAGTGGTAGTAGCGCTCGATGGTGGTGCCCGAGAAATCGAACGCCGCGGTCATTCCACCCACACGGTCATCCGCCTCGAATACCACGGGTTTATGCCCGTCCCTGGCCAACTGGTAGGCCACTGCCAGGCCCATGGGGCCAGCGCCCAGCACGGCAACTCTTTGTCCCATCGTCAAAACTCCAGAACCACTTTGCTGTAAGTGGGGTCGTTGAAGGTTTCCTGTATCGCCTTGGCAAACGGCGTGTAGGTCACGCCGAAGGTGCCGGGCCAGTCATTGACCTCGAATTCGTCCTTGGCGCTGAGTGCAGCCAGCTGTTGGGTGGTGAAGGGTGGGTTCTTGTCGAACAGGCTCCATGTCCAGATCAGGCTGTAGAACAGGCCGTAGGGAATGCATGCGATCACGGCCTTGGCGCCGGTGGCACGCTTGATTTCGCGAATGATATCGATGTAGTCGACTTTTTCGTGCCCCGATACGTTATAGATGCCGTCGCGCACACGGTTTTGTATGCAGCTGATGATGACATTGCAAAAATCGCCCACGTACAACGGCTGGCGCATGTAGCGGCCATGACCAGGAATAGGGAAGACCGGAACCTTCTTCATGAAGCGCGACAGCCAGCCCAGGTGTTTGCGGTCAAACCAGCCAAACATGAGCGTCGGGCGCAGCACCGGGCAGGGGATGCCACTTTCCAGCACCATCTTTTCCTGGTCTATTTTGCTTTTTGTGTAGAAGTCGTCGGCCACCGATTCGACCACCGAAGAGCTGATGTGCACCAGATAGTCGATGCTGTGCAGTTTGATCTGTTCAAGAATCAGGCGGGTGGCATCAACGTTGTTCTTGACGAATTCCTGATAGTCAATACCGCCGATCTGTGCCTGCAGCATGACGACCACATTGGCACCGGCGAAGGCCTGTTGCCATTCGCCGGGCATGGACAGGTCACCAAAAATAGTGATCACGTCAGGCTGCACGCGCTTGAGGATCTCCAGGTTTTCGCGGTGCTTGTCGATGACCACGATATTGCTGTAGCCCTTGGCTTTGAGGCGAGCTACCAGATTCTGTCCGACCAGCCCGGCACCGCCGGGCAGGATGATACGTTCATCAAGATTAATAGCGGTCATTGCGGGTTAACCTGAATGTCTTTGCGAAATTGGCACAACTGCAGTTCCTTGCCTACCACGCGGGCCACGCCAACGGCATAGCTGCCCTTGAGGTCGCGGGTGTCTATAACGCGGCCGAAGCCGGCGTTGCCGAGGTCGGATTTTTTGAAGAAGTCGTTTACATCAGGGCGTGCGTACTGGGTCGCATCATAGTAACGCACGTTCTGGTGGGCATCGGTGAGGGTGATGTAGACCTGTGACGGCAGCTGGTTGCGGGCCGCATCCACGACGGTCCAGCCCTTGGCTTCAATGGCGCCTGCGAGCTTCTGCGTGGTCGGGTTCGCGAAGTCAAGGCTACCAATGCATTGCGCTGGGGCCTTCGGTAGGTCCAGGCCCACGTTCGTCTGTGGCAGGCTGATGTAGCAGCCTGATACTTCGGCGACCTTCCACTGACCGTCTTTGTGTTGCTGGTTAACCAATTGGCCAAGGCTGGGCTTCTCAACCGGCGGGCACGCGACTACCGCGCCCAGGGGCGCGCCACCCAGGAAGGTCTCGGGGGATTCGATGGTCTTGTCCAGATCCTTGAAGCTGTTGGCAATGGTGAATGACTTGTGTTGTGCGTAGTAGACGATCGACGAACTCCAGTCGTTGCCGTACAGGGTAAATGCCTCGCCTTCCTTCATGTTGTGCTTCAGCGTGTCAGCCACCAGCAGGTCTCTGGAGTTGCTCAGGTCAATCTTCTGCCGCAGGTTTTCGCCGTACCCTTGTGCGAAGGTGCTGTAGTTATTGGCCAGCAAGGCTACGAACAGCCCCAATATCCACAGGCGAGACTGCGGATGAGCGAGGCCTTCGGACAGCGCCACAGCCAGTGCGAAGATGATGAAAATGACGCTGGCCGACTGGTAGTAGCTATGGACTAGATGAAGATTGGTGAATAGGAACAGGGGCAACAATGCCAGGACGCAGCTCATCAGCACCACTAGGCGAGTTCTGGTGTCGCGAGCCATCAACAGGGCGCAAAGGATGATTGCGATACCGAAGACGCCCGACAGGTTGCCCTTGACGATGCGTGACCAGATGACCTCGCCATACAACAGCTTGGAAAAGCGTTGAGGCAAAGTACCCCAGTTCCATGTCGAGAGTGCGCTGGACGTCAGGGCGCTGCCGAATTCATTCTGGTTCTTGAGCACGTCAGTGTAGTGGGTCCAGGCAACCCCGAACACGATGGGCAGTGCGAACAGCAGAATGCCCAGCGTGATGTTGCGTGCACTGATGGCCTTGAACAGGCCCCCATTGCGCTGGATTTCGTGGACCAGGAATACCAGTGCCATTACCGCCAGCACCGGCAGGCCGGTGGTGGCTTTTTGCAGGATCGAAAGCGAAATCAGAGTGGTGAAATAAATCGCGTCCCGGTGGCGACCTGCGGCCAGGAAATCGAGGAAATACTTAATCGCGGCAACGGCGAAGAACACCGCCACCGTCTCGATCATGAAGGTGCGACCCCAGAACAGGTAAAGAGGGCTGGAGAACAGCAGACCGGCGAAAATATAGAAGCTGCGCGGGGCTAGCTTCAACGACTGGCAGATTGAGCGAGCCGGCAGCAGGCACAGCACCAAGAACACGAAAGAAACGATCCTGCCGACCTTGCCCAGATCGATGCCCGTGAACTTGCTGATCAGCGCCACCAGCGCCTGATAGAGCGGGAATTCAAACGGGATTGACCAGGGGGCGCCGGAGACGGGTGTTTCGTAGGCGAACTTGAAACCCTCCTTGATGAACCAGAAGGAGGTCAGCGCTGTTTGGGTCTGGCGAAAGCCGAACAATTCGAGCAATGGCTGCCCCGAAAAGCGAAACGCCAAATAGGTCGCGTAAAGCACCGTCAATACGGCAATGCATTTGATACTGCGCTCGATCAGCAGCTCATTATCTGCCAACTTGAATAGCTTCAAGGATCCACCCCAGCCCGTCTAAAAGTTTGAATATCAGAATTTTTTTTTTTTGAATATGAATTGCGGCAACTTCCGGATGACCATCATGATCAATGACCAGAAGCGCGGTACATTGTTATTGCGCAACAATTTGCGCCTGTAGCATAACTACAACATTCGCACTGCCCACCCGTCTGGAAGTGAGTGATTTCACATATTCATTTTTTTGAAGAGTGCGCCAGGAATTAACTTAATTATCATCATGATTAATACCCAGAATCCCGGGGCGTACAGGACGTCAACTTTTCGGTCGGTACCTTTTACAATGCGTTGGGCCACCTGCTCAGGCTTGGCCAGCAGTGCAGCAGGTAATGATAGACCTTGAGTCATCGGTGTATCGACAAACCCGGGCCTGATGTCGATGACATGTACACCGACTTTGTACAGCCGTGCTCGTAGACCTTCGCAAAAGGTGGAAACCGCAGCCTTGGCGGTACCGTATAAGTAGTTGGACGGACGACCGCGGTCGCCAGCTACCGAGGAAATCACAGCCAAGGTGCCACAACGCTGGGTTTCAAATTGGTTGGCCAGCAGCGTTAGCAGGGCGATCACCGACGTACCATTGTTGGCAAATTCCTGGAGCGCTACGCCGACGTCCTGCTCGCAGACTTTTTGATTGGGCAATGTGCCGTGCGCAATGAGCGCAATATCGATTTGCTGTAAGGTCGCTAGGCAACTGTCGAGCATTGCGCCGTGTGCTACAAAGTCGGTGGCATCCATGCAGTGAAGTGTTACTGATTTGGCGCCTCGACCTTTCAGGTCGGCTGCGGTTTGTTCTAGTTTTTCGAGGTTACGGGCCACGAGAAAAAATTCGCTGCCTTGTTCGGCCCATAGACGTGCACAGGCAGCGGCAATGGCCGATGTTGCACCAATAATTAGAATTCGTTTCATGCAGTAACTCGTTTCCAGAAGTGGGAATTCAGAGAGGGATCACGCAGTGCTTCCAGTCGTTCCCATGCGGGGTATGCTTTGCGGAAATCGCCGCCGGTCATGTGGGCATCCTTGGCCGGATACAGGCGACCACCACTCTCGCGAACGATGGCATCCAGCCTTGCAAACAGCCGCACCAAGTCAGCCTTCTGCGGAAAGTCCAAGGCTAGAGAGGTGCCGGGGAGAGGGAAGGACAGCAGGCCTGGCGAGGCGATGTTGCCACAGCGTTTGAGCACGGCGAGAAACGAGCCTTGGCCAGAGTCTGCAATGGCTTCCAGCAACTCGTGCATGACTACCTCGGCCACTGCGTCGGGTATCACGCACTGGTATTGCTGGAAACCTCGGCGCCCGTAGATACGGTTCCAGTGCAGTATGCGATCCAGCGGATAAAAGAAGGGCTCGTAATCACCGCGTTTGCGTGTGCTCTGGGCAGGATGCACCCTCCAATACATATCATTGAAGGCTCGCAATGACAGGTTGTTGATTAGAGACACTGGCGGTGTCAGCGGCATGCTCAACTTCGCTCGCTCGTCCACTTCCAGTGAACCATAACGTGCGTGGTCACCTACGATGAATACGCCCCGCCCGGTCTGAGTGCCTTTTGCCAGGCAGTCGATCCAGGCGACACTGTATTCATGCTGGTGATCGAGTTCGGCGGACAGGCTGAAGAATTCGCCCAGATTGCCGAAACGCACTACGGTGCTGTCGATCTGGCTGGTGCGAATGGGGATAAGCTGAATTTCTGCCCACACGATAATCCCAGTCAGACCTAAACCTCCAATAGTAGAGGTGTAAAATTCGGGATGCTCGGTAGGAGAGCAGGTCAGCACTCCTTCATTATGGCGCAATAAACCCAAACGCCGCACATGGTTGCCAAAGGTGCCGCGCAGGTGATGGTTCTTGCCATGGACATCGTTAGCGATTGCCCCGCCGAGGGTGGCAAACTGGGTGCCAGGTGTGACTGACAGGAACCAGCCCTGCGGGATGGAAATTGCCAGGATCTCGGCGAGGGTTACACCGGCCTCTGCTTGTACGGTTCCCTGCTGCCAATCAACCTGGATGAAGCGATTAAGAGCTCGCATGTGCAACACTTGATCGCTCGCGGCTAGGCAGCTGTCTCCATAACTACGTCCGTTGCCATACGGCAGGGTGCTCCCGTGCGTGGCGGCCACCGCATCGCGCAGAGACTCGACTTCGCTACGCCAGCTACAAGCGTGTGCAGTCTGCGGGGCATAGGGATAGCATCCCCAAGAGTGCAGCGGACGACTCATGCTGCTACCCAGAACACCAGCCCAAACAAAGCGCCAACGACCAGACTGCTGCGGTCGCGGATGGCGAACACTACAGGGTCATCATGCATTTGCCCGCGATGAGTGAGCATCCACACTCGAGTGATCCAGAACAAGAGCAGCGGGCAGGCTAGCCAGATCACCTGTGGGTGGGCATAAAGCCCGGTTGTAGCCTGATCATGGATGTATAGAGCCAAGACCATTACGGCTAGATAACCGGAAGACGCGCCCAGCGAGGAAATCATTTCCAGGTCGGCGGGATAGTAGCCTCGCCCACGGGTTTTCCCGGTATCGCCCTTGCGCCTTGCTTCGCGCAGCTCCGCGTAGCGCTTAACTAGTGCGAGGCTCAGGAACATGAACATCGAAAACGCCAAAATCCAGAATGTCAGTTCCAAGCCGAATGCTGCCGCGCCAGCTATGATGCGCAGGGTATAAAGCGCAGCCAGGGCGATCACATCGATAGCCATCTGTCGTTTCAATGACAGCGAATAGGCGAGAGTTAATATGTAATATGCAATGAGGGTTCCGGAAAACTCCCAAGGCAGAAGCCATGCAGCCCCGGAAAAAGCGCCAACCAATAATACGGGAAAGAGCTGTAGCCCGGACTTGATCGACAATCGTCCAGCGGCAAATGGACGATGTCGTTTGGAGTGATGATGCCGGTCATCGGCGAGATCCAACAAGTCATTAAGTAGATAGACGCTAGAGGCACATAGTCCAAAAAACAGAAAGGCCAATACTCCCTGCCATAGGAGCATGGGGTTGGTCAGTTGATGCGCCGCCATTAGAGGCACGAAAATCAGCGCATTCTTCATCCACTGGTGCAGCCGCAACGCCTTCAACCAGTCCTTCGCCCTGGAAGGATTGGAGTGAATCACCTGTTCGACATTGCCCTGTGCCCGAGCGCCACGCTCAACACCGGATTCCGGATTGACCACATAAGCCTTCCGGGCAACCGCCCAAACTGGGACGTCGTCATGAGAGTTACCCACGTAATCAAAGCCCTGCTCACTATAGTGCTCGACCAACAGATCGCGTTTACGATGGGCCGACAGGTTTCGCTTGCTGTCAGAGGCTAGCACCAGGTCAAACAATTGAAGATGTTCAGCAATGCGTTCGGCCAGGCTGTAATGGCTGGCTGTCGCCAGCACTACGGTCCGACCGGTACGCCGCTCGACTTCAATTAGTTCAATGACTGCAGGATCGAAAGGCAGGACACTGACGTCAATATGGGTGGCATGGGCGAGGCCTTCCTTTAAAGCCTCCTTGCCTTTGGTCAACCAAATAAAGGGTTTAAACAGGCTCAATGGCTTATGCCGAACAAAAGCCATACCTGTTTCCAGCAGCAGATCGGAGCGCAGCAGGGTACCGTCGAGATCGACAATAAGCGGAATAGTGGGAGATGTAATTTGGACAGTCACAAGAGCTCTTCCTGAATATTGGCGACTCAAACAAAAACAAAATAAGATCAGGAAAGCAATGGAGATCTTAGCAAGGGCTACTAAAAGGCCATCAGGCTTTAATTTGCGCGAAATGGTACCACGGTTGACACATGGATTCACGGGAAGTGGCTAATAAATTGACTGACAGGGCATGCGGTGATGAGGGTGATCACAGAGTCGTAACGCAGCCGATCCCTGACCTGGTCAACTTGATTCGATCCCCGCACAAAGAGTGAGGTGCGTCAGTAACCCCCGAGAATCATCCATTTTTCACCGTTCTCTCCGTAGATCACTCCGCTCGCCTTGGAGTCGATTCCGGGCACCGATCCGCTTCTCGCAATTGCTGAATTTGATCTTTCCGCCCCGCCGCGCAAGGTCAGTGGCATTCGCTCGCAACTCCGGTTTACGACAGGAAGGCGAACGCTCGGCGCGGTTGGACGATTACACCCGCGCTCGACAGGTCCTACGCGAAGCCGTCAGTGGCAACATCCCCCGATGGCGATATCGTTGACTGAATCTACCAGCAACTTCGACTCGAGCCCTGATTGTTTCATATCCTGTAGCGGACACATTTTTGACAGGTATTTGACCCCGTACTTTTCGTCTTTCTGAATCGCCCTCGTAATCTAGTGAAAATCCTTTATTGGGAGCGCAACGGGTTTTGCCTTTGGCTTAAGCGCCTGGAGTCTGAATGGTTCAAAACCTCGCCCGACATCACGGATGAGGTGATCGTGCTGACCGTACAAGAGCTGAACGTATCGTAAGCGCTCCATTAACCCCATATTTTAAAGGTGGGGATCTATGGCTATCTTGGAATTTTCGGCGTGTAGTTCCGCGGCAGCAAGGCCTCGAAGTCTTTGTCACGGTAAACGGGAAGCACATCTGGCGGTAGGTGTACTTCGTGGATTGCATACGAATAAACGACGGCGTCTCTCAGCAGCGCCGGGCGCGACCTGTGCCACGATAGTGTGAGCTCCTCGAAGCTCGCAATACCGAGACCTGCCGGATCCGAAGCGACAGGCGACGAGCGATCCAAGGCTCAGGAACTCCTACGCTCCTGACCTCCCCGACACGCTTTATCGCAACGACGTCTTGGCAGAGCAGCACAAGCGCCTTCAAAAGCGGCGCGCTCCAGTTAGCATCTGGAAGGTGCAAAGGCTGATTGAGCTGCAAGAGGACCAAGTAGCGTTGTATCATCCTCACCGCGTCATCAATGATGGCACGGGAATACGTGTGATCCAGTCCTCCAGCGAAGACATTTGCCCAGGGCCTGACGAAGCGCTGGGTATTACCCTGCGCGACCAATGAGCTGTTGCAAGAATAGAAATTTCTTATCATCTGTAATTAAAATCAGGGCGGAAATACATGCTGCACAAGGATAATAACTTGAACTTGTTACGGTTGGTTGCCGCGCTGATGGTTCTATATGCACATTCATTCGATATTTACGGTAATACTCCGGAGATTTTTATCGGTATTGATTCCTATGGTGGGCTCGGGATCGCAATATTTTTTATAATTAGTGGTTATTTGATTTCGAAAAGTTGGAGTTTTGATCCTTCGGTCATTAGCTTTTTAGTTAAACGATCGCTGCGAATATTTCCAGCCCTGATTGTTGTTGTGGTGCTAACTTCGTTTCTTCTTGGTCCGGTTTTTTCGACGTTGACAGTCAAGCAGTACTTCTCGGATCTGGCATTTATTATGTACTTGAAGAACATAATTTTAAGTCCGGTATTTTATTTGCCGGGCGTGCTGGAGCACTCCAGAGTTGCCAATGTGATCAATGGTCCTCTATGGAGTTTGCCTATTGAATTTTTCATGTATTTGGTCGTGGTGGCGCTTGGGCTTCTATTCAAAGGCGGTCGTCTTGCATACACAGTTACCGCAGCATTGTTTGCGCTGATTGTAGTTTTTTGGTGCTGGCGAGATGCGCCTTTGCTGGTGGTTCACGGTACTGATGTAAGAAATATTCCGTTAATAGGCATCTATTTCATGATTGGGGCATGTTATGCGAAGTGGGGGCTCGAACGGTGGTTCAGTCTCTCCGGCGTAACTGTCATGGTGATGATTACCCTTCTTCTGGCTCCGTATTTATCGTTTTCGAAAGCCCTGTTATGGCTTACGTTACCGTATGTTGTTTTGGCATATGGACTTTCCAAAAGTTGGTTGGGGAGTTTGGTTAATAAAGTGGGTGACTGCTCTTACGGTGTTTATATCTATGCTTTTCCGGTTCAGCAGTTTGTTTTGCTAAAATTCCCTGGTATTGCCTATTCAACCTATCTTGTTGTTACAGTGGTCATTACTCTGATTTTGGGATACAGCTCTTGGCATTTGGTAGAGAAAAGGGTTCTCAAATTCAAGCCAAAAAATAAAGTCAGGTCTGTATCGAATGGTGTTGATGCCTATTCGGCATTCAATCCTGTTGTGGGTGAAAAGCTCAATTCAGGGGCTTGAGCAAGTGTATGTATTTATGATGTAACAGTCACTCAGGTCACCTATGAAGAGCTAAAGGGGGCTGCCGCGACAGCGCAGACGCCTGACGATCCTACCCCCCCCCAGGGTTTCATAATGCCCGGTTTATGGATCAGCTACTTCGTAACAGATCCATAAACTCCGCCCACCGCAAGGTGAGGCCTTGGTTTACCTTGGCATTTCCGGTGAGCAGTTCCACGGCAACAACGCTTCGTAGTCTTCTACCGTGGATGCATGCGGCAACCGCTCAAGTACGTGGCGCTGCCACGTATAGGGCTCTTGGCCGTTGACCTTGGCGGTCTCGACCAAGTTGTAAATCTGAGCAATGGCGGTGGCGGTGACGCCTTTGGGCGTATCGCTGAACCGCAATGCCTTGCGCCCTATGACAAACAGTTTTATTGCGCGCTCGGCTCTGTTGTAGTCGATCGGTAAAAAAACTGCCTCCACGTAACGCTCCAGCCGGCTCCAGATGCTTGCCAGATAATTAACGGCCTTGCCCAGTGCGCTTTGCGAAGTGACCTGCCAATCCCATTGGTCCTGCGCCTAATACGGCGATTCGCTGTCCCATCATTAAAATTCCAGCACAATATTGCTATAAGTTGGATTATTAAATGTTTCGTCTATGGCGATGGCAAAGGGGGTGTAGGGAACCCCAAAGATTGAAGGCCAGTCGATGACTTCAAACTCATCTCTTGTACTCAGGGCCGCTAACTGTTGCGTTGTAAAGGGCGGGTTTTTATCAACGAGTGCCCACATCCAAAGCAAGGCATAAAAAAGAGTATAGGGTATTTTCACGATTTTTGTTTTCGAGTGAGTCACTCGTTTTATTTCGCGGATGATATCAATGTAATCAATTTTTTCATGTCCGGAAATATTGAAAATACCTTGTTTTTCTTGCTGCTCGATACAATTGATAATGATGTTGGAGAAGTCACCGGCGTAAAGAGGCTGGCGCATAAACTTACCGTCGCCGGGGATTGGGTACACTGGCGTTTTTTTCATGAAGCGGGCAAGCCAGCCGAGGTGCTTGCGGTCAAACCAGCCATACATAAGGGTGGGTCGAAGAATCGGGCAGGAAATATTGCTGGCTAATACCAATTCTTCTTGTTCACGCTTTGTTTGCGTATAGAAGTCGTCGGCTTTAGATTCCAGTACAGACGAGCTAATGTGAACAAGGTGCATGTTCGGATTGGCTTTTATCAAGTCCAGTATTAGGCGTGTTGAAATCACATTGTTTTGTACGAATTCTTGATAGATATTGCCACCGATTTGAGCTTGTAGCATGACGACCACTGCCGAGCCAACAAAGTGTTCGCTCCAACTACCTTTTTTTGAAAGGTCCGCATACTCAATAGTCAGTTCTGGGTGAACAGACTTTAATATGGCGAGGTTCGTTCGGTGTTTGTCGAGCACCACGATGTCAGTGTATCCGCGGCTTTTTAAACGTGCCACCAAATTTTGCCCGACCAAACCTGCTCCGCCTGGAAGAATTATTTTCATTTTGGCTCTCCATTTAAGCCCAGCATGCTTAAGTTGGATCTTCGTTTCAGGCAGTAATTGATGCAGCTAGAAAAGCCAAAACTGAGAAAGATACTTACTATGGGCAACAGTGCAAGCATTTCCTTGGATCGAACAGACAGTAGCATCAACGAAGAACTAACCAGTAATGCTGTAGACAATACTAACAAGCTTGCCTGAAAGGCTTTTCTGATGTTTTGTGTTTTAGATATAGCGATACATGAGACGAACGCCAGCAAGGCATAGACCCAAGGTGGCGGAGTCAGGAAATTCATCCAACCAAAAAACACCATGCCTTGGTATTGTGCTTTCTCGGCAGGATTCCAGTACGGCATGTGTTGAGGTATAGCGTCCGGAGGAGGGGTCAGTTTAACGCTGCCATCCGCTTGAATATTGTCACCAATAATCAGATACAAGCTATTTGATTTTAAAGGTGTGAGTTGGAACGGTTTTTCGATGAAAAAAGCTAACCAACCCTTGATCAATTTCGCGATGTAGGCCGCGGGTATCGCCAGCACCGATTCTTTATACACGGCTATACTTAGGGCGTCCGTTTGCGGAAGCCCGATATAGTAATAGCCGGGAATGGCCGAAACATGAATATTAAATGTTTCAGGCAGTGGGTGCTTGGTCGTGAAATCAATCAACTCCGAGCGCGATGCGTTCATCAGATAATTATATTGTGCGAGGTAGGGCGCTCTTACTTCTTTTGGTGCGCCCCAATCAACATCTTGATAGGCTGCAGCCCTGAAATATTCCGGTGGTAAAATTGCGCCAAGGGCCCGCCACCTCAAACTGTTGATTCCCAGCTTATTTGGTTCCTGAGTGATGTAGTCGTTTGGTATTGCGTCAATTAGAACCCAAGCATGATCGTAACTCAGTTGCCGTGAATTGGTCGTCGGGTAGTGAAAGGTTTCGACAAATACAAATATAATTATGGTGCTCGCCGATAGGCTGACGATGGCTGTCGCGATTTTCCAAGTCCAGTCCTTGCTGTCAAAAATTACTAACATCGCAATGACAGGGGCGATTACCAAGGAGTTGAACTTTACAAGGTAGGCAACCGTAAGAATAACTGCGGACAGTATATACAAAATTATTTTTGCATTATTTTTTACATCGAACGCCCAGAGAGCAGTCAGCAGTGCGATGGCAAGAAAGTCTCCTTGTAGCCAGTCCGGTCCGATGGAATTGACCCCACCCATGAAAAACAGACTGCCACCCCACGCTAGGCACATAAGTGTGGCTGAGATTTTACCAAATACTTTATTGCACATGAATGTGCTAATTGCGATGGCGAACACGTGGAAGTAAAAATGAATGTGCTGTAAGTGTCGCAGCCATTTAACATTATAGATGTCTATTCCGTTGGGTACGCCAGCAAAATCGAGTGCGAAACGTGCGGCCAAAGTATATCCACTGGCGTGGATAAGATTGGATACGCTGGAGAAAATCATCTGAGCATAATTTGGATAGTCAAAGGCAGCAATGTTGATAGGGTACGTCTTCAGGTAGTACAGGTTCAACAGAATGACAATGGCTAGGGCAATTAGTAATAAATGCCTTTGAAGCAGATTTCCTAGGGTATTTAAAGCTGACATTGAAGAGCCCTGTTGTCGATGAGGCTGGATGTATAAAGTTTTATCACTTGCAGTAAATCTGACTATAGATTTATCCGCTTGAATATAAAATTTGGTAAATGTTTGATAATAAGCATTATCAGTGCCCAGAATGTTGGGGTGTACAGCGTGTTGGTTTTATTTGCACCGCTTTGACAATACTAAGTGCTACCTTTTCAGGTTGTGCTATCAGCAGGGGAGGCAGGTTGAGCCCCTTGGTCATAGGTGTTTGAACAAAACCGAGTTTGATGGTAGTCACCGAAACGCCGACTTTGAAAAGTCTTGCGCGCAAACCCTCGCAGAATGTGGAAACGGCAGCTTTTGCTGTGCCGTATAAACAGTTGGAGGGTCTGCCCCTGTCGCCAGCTACCGAAGAAATGACCGCCAATGAGCCATGTCTTTGAATTTCAAATTGATTGCCCAGCAACGTGAGTAACGCGACGACAGAAACAGCGCTGTAAAGTAAAACATTAACATATATATCGGTTGCAGAAGCCAGTTGCGACTCAAGCATAGTTTTACCTTGCGCCAGCCAACCTACCGTTTTATAGAGCTGAAATGGATGGCGACGGATAAATGCCATGCCGGTTTCTACTAATAGGTCCGAACGCAACAACGTTCCGTCGAGGTCAACCACGAGGGGGAGGGGCACGAGAACTGTCCTTGAATGCTGGACTAACAAATCAGTTTGTTAGGTCGATGGAAGCCGCAGGAGGCGATATAGTTGCTCCTGTGATGGCTAGCCAACCATCCACACTAAGTTTTGCGGGGCACGTTACCATAGAGAGGGCTTGTCGTCATGGATCCAGTGCCAATGAAACGCACCCGGATAGACCTTATGGCATAACCATAGACGGTGAGTATTTTTCATTGCGGAGTCCTTTATTCCGCTCAATAGTCTTTAACTACTGGTGCTAAGCCTCGTCATCATCGGCGGTCTGCGCCTGTGCATGCGTCAATATTTCATGGGAGACTGGTTCGCCGCCGCGCAGCATGTACCGTTCGCCAACCGGATGATCGCCTCACCAAAGTCGCCATCTACGGTGCAGGCGTAGCCGGCAATCAGCTGGTTGCAGCACTTCGCATGGGCCGAGTCTTGCGTCCCGTGGCTTTTATCGATGATGATCCGAGCATCGCGGATCGTTCGATTGCCTGGTTGCAAGTCTACAAACCCGCTGGCGGATCGATCGGCGTAGAGCGTTGTCGGCAGATCTTCTCGCTTGGCCCAACGACGCTTCTGTTGTTCGAACATAGCGAATTCAATCTATACAGCATCCTCTCGGAACTGGAGCAGCGCGCTTGTCGTAAGTCGGTTTCGGTCAAATTGTTGCCGATTCTCGGTTCCATCCGCCACCGGGACAAACTTCTGGATGTGATGAAAACCTGGGGTGTGGAGGCCGTCTACCACGCTGCCGCTTATAAACACGTCCCGATGGTCGAGCGCGACAACGTGGCAGCGACCCAACATCCGATGATCATGACGATTACGCTCGCGTCCGCCAGATCCTGCGCGAAACCGTCAGCGGCTACGCCCCTGATGGCGATATCGTTGACTGAAGCTACCAGCAGCGCCGCCTCGATCCCTGATTATTTCACATCCTGTAACTGACACATTTTTGACAGGCTCCAGACAGCGCCTAAGTTTGGGAGGCAGCTTCGGAAAAGCTGCTTTCTCAATCGATGTCATGGAGCTTCATTTATGCGTACTGGCTATTTCTACTCCCTGGTTTTTGCCCTGCTCACCAGCGCCTCTATTGCTGCAATAGCCGCGCCTGCGGTGAAGCCTGAGACAGGCAATGCACCTTTGGTGCAGGAAGTTTCCCCTAAAGCGCAAACAGGAAAAGTCGATCTTAATGGCGCTGATGCACCCACCCTGCAGCGTGAGCTGTCCGGTATCGGGGAAGCCAAGGCCAAGGCGATTGTTGCTTATCGTGACAGTAATGGTCCATTTTCGTCCGTTGACGAATTGCTGGAAGTGAAAGGCATCGGTAAAGCGATCCTGGATAAGAATCGCGAGAAGCTGGAAGTGAACTAAGCTTCAAGATCAACGCTGAGAGGCCGGTCATTGACCGGCTTTTTTGCATTGTGGCGTAAAGCGAGGTGGCGTGCCTTTCATCGGAGTCAGAAAAATTACGGCTATCATATCGTCTTAAGATTATGCCTATAATAATTCTCCTATTTGCCGATGCGCCCAGGCGCTCATCTCTCTATCGCATCCTCAGGAGCTCGCTCATGAACACTCCCCAGACCCAAGGTACAGCCCTCGTCACCGGAGCATCCTCCGGTATCGGTGCAATTTACGCTGAGCGTTTGGCAGCTCGTGGTTTTGATTTGTTGCTGGTTGCTCGTGACGAGCAGCGGCTGGAAGCTGCGGCGAGCACGTTGCGCGCCGAGCATGGCATTAAGGTGGAGGTGCTCAAGGCAGATCTCACACAACGGGATGATGTGCTGAAGGTGGAGCAACGGCTTCGCAGTGATTCGAGTATCAGCCTGTTGCTCAACAACGCGGGCGTAGCTGCCGATGGTTTGTTGGCAAACGCAGACATGGAGCAACTGGAACGGCTGATCCAGCTGAACGTTACAACAGTCACACGTCTGGCATCGGCTGCAGCTGCCAGTTTTGCCAAGGCTGGGCGCGGCTCGATCATCAATATTGCCTCGGTGGTGGCGTTGTTTCCTGAGCGGTTCAATGCGACGTACAGCGCGAGCAAGGCTTATGTATTGAGCCTGACTCAGTCGTTGAACGCTGAGCTGCAAGGCACCGGGGTCCAAGTGCAAGCGGTATTGCCGGGAGTGACACGCACCGAGATTTTGGAGCGCTCAGGTATTGATGCGTCCCAGATTCCGGAGGACATGATCATGGACGCAGGGGAGATGGTCGACGCGGCGCTGTCGGGTCTGGATCAGGGTGAACTGATCACCATTCCTTCGTTACCGAATGTCTCCGAGTGGGAAGCTTTTATGGCGGCGCGTCATGCGATGGCGCCGAATCTGTCCAGAAGCATGGCAGCGGCGCGTTACAAGTGAGGCGCCATGAATCGACTGAGGTATTTGCGCTATGAGTAATCGTCGGGTGGTAGTCACGGGCATGGGCCTGGTGTGTCCGTTGGGGAGCGGCGTCGAAGCGGTTTGGGCGCGTATGTTGGCTGGACGCTCCGGGGTGCGGGCGTTGCCGGACGAGGTGGTTGCCGATCTGCCGGCCAAGGTCGGTGGCGTGGTGCCGACTCTGGAGGAAGATGCCGAGGCGGGTTTTGACCCGGATCGGGCGACGCCGCCCAAAGAGCAGAAGAAGATGGACCGCTTCATTGTGTTCGCCATGGAAGCGGCGCGTCAGGCCGTGGAGCAGGCCGGTTGGCAAGCGCTCGACGCCAATGCCCAGGAGCGCACGGCTACTATTATCGGCTCGGGCGTGGGTGGTTTCGGCGCGATTGCCGATGCGGTGCGCACCACCGACAGCCGTGGTCCGCGACGGTTATCGCCGTTCACCATTCCTTCGTTTCTGGTCAATCTCGCCGCGGGCCATGTGTCGATCCAGCACGGTTTCAAGGGGCCTTTGGGGGCTCCGGTAACAGCGTGCGCGGCCGGGGTCCAGGCGATTGGCGACGCGGCGCGGCTGATTCGTTGCGGTGAGGCGGACATTGCGGTGTGTGGCGGCGCGGAAGCAGCGATCGATCGGGTCAGTCTCGCCGGATTTGCGGCGGCTCGGGCCCTGTCCAGCGGCTACAACGATACCCCGGAGCGCGCCTCGCGGCCGTTCGACAGTGGGCGCGATGGCTTCGTGATGGGCGAGGGTTCGGGCCTGCTGGTGATCGAATCCCTGGAACATGCCTTGGCACGCGGGGCTCAACCATTGGCCGAGCTGGTTGGTTACGGCACCAGCGCCGATGCCTATCATCTGACTGCGGGGCCGGAGGATGGCAGCGGTGCGCGTCGGGCGATGTCGCTGGCGCTGGCGCAGGCGGGCATTTCGCCGGCACAGGTGCAGCATCTCAACGCGCACGCCACCTCGACACCGGTTGGCGATTTGGGAGAGCTGGCGGCCATCAAGTCGTTGTTCGGCTCGGACAACAAGATCGCGGTGACGTCGACCAAGTCCGCCACCGGGCATCTGCTCGGCGCCGCAGGCGGAGTCGAGGCGATCTTTACCCTGTTGGCACTGCGAGATCAGGTGGTGCCGCCCACGCTCAACTTCGATAACCCGGATCCGGCCACCGAAGGCGTGGACATCGTCCACGGTCAGGCGCGACCAATGAACATCGACTACGCGATGTCCAACGGTTTCGGATTCGGCGGTGTGAACGCCAGCGTATTGTTCAAATACTGGGAGGATTAGTTCACGACAGGCAGGTGATGGCACGAATAGTGATTACTCATTCGCAGACGATTGTTGAACAATCACGAGGCGTTGAGTATGAGCAGCGGACTGTCCCTGGCCGACCACATCACATTGGAATTGCGCGCTGACATCATCGGCGGTCGTTTGCTGCCCGGCATGGCGCTGGTGGAAAACGATCTGGTGTCGGCCTACAACGCCTCGCGCAACACCATTCGCGAGGCGTTGCACCGTCTGGGGCAGGAAGGCCTGACCCGTTACGTGCGTAACAAGGGCGTGATGGTGCGCAGGCTGGGTGTCGATGATGTGCGCGATCTGTTCAAGGTTCGGCGCACCCTGGAACTGCAAGCCATCAGCGCCAGCCAGCCATTGCGTGAGTATCAGTCCGACCGGATGCTCGAAGCCCTGGAGGCCACAGAACTGGCCCGGGAGCGTGAGGACTGGCGCGCCGTCGGCACCCACAGCCTGGCCTTTCATCAACACATCGTCGGATTGCTGCGCAGTCCGTTGTTCGATGAGTTCTTCACCAACGTCGTCGCGCAACTGCGCCTGGTGTTTTGCACCGCTCCCGATGAATCACGTTTTCAGGCGCCCTGGCTGGCGCGTGACCGGCAGATACATGAGTTGCTGGCCGACGGCGACAAACGCGCGGCTGCGGACGCCATGAGCCGTTATCTCGACGATTCCGAACACCTCCTGTTGCAGATGCTTGCCCCTTCTTCCCATCACTGATCGAGGATTTTGTGCCATGTACAAAGACTATCCGGCGGCCTATCAAGTCAGCAAAGGCTCGGCCTTGCAGGTGGACACAGCCTTCTATGAACGGATCCGCGACCAGAAAGAGGGGCGCACGCTGATCGAGCAGTTCGAAGTGCCGATCCGCACCGGTCGCGCCTGGAATGTGCCGGCCGGGCATGTGTTCAGAGTCACGACCCCGGTCGGCCCGCAAGTCGGGGATTTCAACGTCTGGAATGCCCACGATCCGCGCGAGCGCTTGTGGGCGGCGCGGACCCGGCAGTTGCAGGGCGCCCATGTCAGCACCCATGACCGGCTCTGGTCGAACCTGCCATTTTTACGGCCGCTGGTGACCATTACCGACGACAGCCTGGCCGGTTATGGCATCGACGAACACGGCGGGCGTCTGCACGATCTGCTGGGAACGCGCTGCGATCCTTACGTGAACAAAATGCTTACCGGCGAAGACTTCCATCATCACTGCCACTCCAACCTGACTCGCGCCGTATTGCCCCATGGCCTGACCGAGTTCGATGTGCATGACGTGTTGAACATTTTCCAGTGCACCGGCCTGAACCACGACGATCTGTATTTCATGAAAGCCTGCCCGGCGCAGAAGGGCGACTATCTGGAGTTCTTTGCCGAGATTGATCTTTTGTGTGCGCTATCGACCTGCCCGGGTGGCGATCTGTCGCTGGCCATGTGGGGGCCGGATGCGCAGGATCCGTTGAGCGTCTGTCGCCCGCTGGGAGTAGAAATTTACCGGTTGGAGGATTCGTTGCTTGAAGGCTGGAGCCAGCCGGAGCGTGCGGCTTACAAGGGATTGCATGGCTTGCATATCGCCAAGGCTGATTGGGAAAAATAAAGGGGTTTGAGCGACAAAAATCCTGTAGGAGCGTGGCTTGCCCGCGAAGAATGCGCCGTGGTTTTTCAGGTATTACGCGTCATCGTTCTTCGCGGGCAAGCCACGCTCCTACAGGTGCTGCGCGGTCAGCGGTCCTGCGCATCCTTGGCATCCGCTTCCGCGTTGCGTTCGGCGACGCGCTTACGTTGCTCTTCAGTCAATTCGACCTTGTTGGCGGTGTCACGCAGCATCATCAAACCGCCAACGATCGAGCCGATGGCAACGATCAGAATCAACCAGGCATACCAGGGCATAGGAGTTCTCCTTAAGGGCAGACTGGTGGACAAGGGTTTTGCCAACCGATCCTGCATACCACTTTTGAGCGATGGAATTTCGCAGTGGTTCCATTCTATGCCTGATCCGACAGCAGCACTGCGGCTGTTTAGAGCCCGGTCAACATCGCATCCGCCGGCGCATCGGCACGCAGTTGCGCGGTCAGCATGAAGTACACGAAACCCACTGCCATGAAGCCGAGGAAGATCAAGCCGATCAAGGTGTTGAACCAGGCCATCGCCACCAGGCAAACCACCGCCAGCACCAATGCAATGAATGGCAGCAACGGGTAGCAAGGCGCGCGGAAAGTGCGTTCCAGGTTCGGTTCGGTTTTGCGCAGTTTGAACAGGCTGAGCATGCTCATGATGTACATCACGATCGCACCGAATACCGCCATGGTGATCATTGCCGCCGTCAGCGTCATGCCGCCGAGGTTGATCAAGCCGTCACTGTAGATCGCCGCGATGCCGATCACGCCACCGGCGATGATTGCCCGGTGCGGGGTCTGGAAGCGCGACAGTTTGGCCAGCGATGCCGGCAAGTAACCGGCCCGGGCGAGGGCGAAGAACTGCCGCGAGTAGCCGAGGATGATCCCGTGGAAACTCGCCACCAGGCCGAACAGGCCGATCCACACCAGCATGTGCAACCAGCTGGAGCTTTCGCCAACCACGGCTTTCATCGCTTGCGGCAGCGGATCGTTGATGTTCGACAGGGTGCGCCAGTCGCCGACACCCCCGGCAAAGAACATCACGCCCATCGCCAGCAGCACCAGGGTCAGGATGCCGCTGATGTAGGCCTTGGGAATCGTGCGTTTCGGGTCCTTGGCTTCTTCGGCGGCCATGGCCGCGCCTTCGATGGCCAGGAAGAACCAGATGGCGAACGGGATCGCCGCGAACATCCCGGCGATCGCCGGCGCACCGAACACATCAGAGCCGGCCCAGCCGTTGAGGGCGAAGTTGCTGAAACTGAAGGCCGGGGCGACCACGCCCATGAACACGATGTACGCCCCGACCGCTGCGTGTTTCGGGTCCAGGGCGGGAAACTGCACGTTCAGATAGGCGCCGATCGCCAAGGCAATCGTCGGTGGCGCGAAGACGAATTCGATCAGCGTCGCCAACCCGGCAATCAACCCACCTTTCTCGCCAAAGGCACGGCGGCTGTAGGCAAAGGGACCGCCGGCATGGGGAATCGGGGTGGTCAGCTCGGTGAAACTGAAGATGAATGCTATTCACCTAAGAGTCTTGAGTCAGTGAGTAACCCGTGGCGAGGGAGCTTGCTCCCGCTTGAATGCGTAGCGCTCACAAAAATCGTCGATTGTTATCAGGTTTTTGGGGCCGCTGCGCAGCCCAACGCGAGCAAGCTCGCTCGCCACAAAGGTAGGCATGACTGAAGAATCGCGCTTAAGTGAACAGCGTTACTCTTTACACATTCTTTATGCCCCGCCGCACCCCTCGATCTCGCGCCTTTACAGCCTCCCTGCAGACAATCACTCCACACGCGGCAATACGCCGTAACACGGAGAACTTCCATGAGCGTTCTGGACGGAGTGTCACTGCTATTGGCAGTGGGGCTGTTCATTTATCTGTTGGTTGCGCTGTTGCGCGCGGACCGGAACTAGGAGCGGCTATGCACAGTTATGACTATTGGCTGATCCTCGCCTTCTTCGCCGTGGTGCTGATTCCGGCACCGTTTCTGGGGCGCTTCTACTACAAGGTGATGGAAGGGCAGCGTACCTGGCTTTCGCCGATTCTCGGCCCGGTGGAGCGTGGCTGCTATCGGGTGGCCGGTGTCGATCCGCAGGCCGAACAGAGTTGGCAGAAATACACCCTGGCCTTGCTCGCCTTCAACCTCGCGGGCTTTTTGCTGTTGTTCGCGATCCTGATGTTCCAGGATCACTTGCCACTGAACCCGCAAAACCTGCCCGGCCAGGAGTGGACGCTGGCGTTCAATACCGCTGTCAGCTTCATGACCAATACCAATTGGCAGTCCTACAGTGGCGAAGCATCCCTGAGCTACTTGAGCCAGATGGTTGGCCTCACCGTGCAGAACTTCGTCAGCGCCGCCACCGGCCTGGCGGTTCTGGTTGCACTGTGTCGCGGCATCGGTCGCAAGTCGACCAAGACCTTGGGCAACTTCTGGGTCGACATGACCCGCGCCACCCTCTACGGCCTGCTGCCTCTGTGCTTGCTGCTGGCGCTGTATCTGGTGTGGCAGGGTGTGCCGCAAACCTTCGCGCAGTATGTGAATGCCGTGACGATGCAGGGCGTCGATCAGGTGATCCCGCTCGGCCCGGCCGCCAGCCAGATTGCGATCAAACAACTGGGCACTAACGGCGGTGGCTTCTTCGGCGTCAACTCGGCGCATCCGTTCGAGAACCCGACGGCGTGGAGCAACCTGTTCGAAGTCGCCTCGATCATTCTGATCCCGGTGGCGCTGGTGTTCACCTTCGGCCATTACGTCAAAGACCTGCGTCAGAGCCGCGCGATCATCGCTTGCATGCTGGCGCTGTTTTTGATCGGCGGCGCGACTTCGCTGTGGGCTGAATACCAACCCAATCCGACCCTGGCCAACGTCGCCGTCGAACAGACCGCGCCGCTGGAAGGCAAGGAAGCGCGTTTCGGCACCACCGCCACCGTGCTGTGGTCGGTGACCACTACCGCAGCGTCCAACGGTTCGGTCAACGGCATGCACGACAGCCTCAACCCGCTGAGTGGCATGGTCGCGATGGTCAACATGATGGTCGGCGAAGTGATCTTCGGCGGCGTCGGTGCCGGGCTCTACGGCATGTTGCTCAACGTATTGATCGCGGTGTTCCTCGCCGGCCTGATGATCGGCCGTACGCCGGAATACCTCGGCAAGAAACTGCAAGCCCGGGAAGTTCAGCTGCTGGTGGTGACCTTGCTGGTGATGCCGGTGGGCGTGCTGGTGCTCGGCGCGATTGCCGCCAGCCTGCCAGGCCCGGTGGCGGCGGTGAGCAACCCCGGTGCTCATGGTTTCAGTCAGTTGCTCTACGCCTACACCTCGGCCAGTGCCAACAACGGCTCTGCCTTCGGCGGCTTCGGTGCCAACACTGCGTTCCACAACCTGATGCTGGGGCTGGGCATGTTGATCGGGCGCTTCGGTTACATCCTTCCGGTGCTGGCCCTGGCCGGCAGCCTGGCGATGAAGAAAACCGCGCCGATTGGCCAGAACAGCTTCCCCACCCATGGCCCGCTGTTCGTGACCTTGCTGACCGTGACCATTTTGCTGGTGGGTGGTTTGACCTTCTTGCCGACACTGGCGCTGGGTCCGATTGCTGAACACTTGAGCATGGGCTTCTGAGGATCTAATGATGAATATGCCCGTTACCAAAACCGTCGCCGCCAAAGCGCCGGAACAACCGAAAACTGCGATCTCGGCCCTCTGGCGCCCGGCGCTGGTGCAAGCGTTCGTCAAGCTCGACCCACGGCAATTGCAGCGTGCGCCGGTGATGCTGGTGGTGGAACTGACCGCCGTCCTCACCACCGTGCTGTGTTTCATTCCCGACAGCGCCGTGCCGACCTTCGTTGCCGCGCAAATCGCGTTGTGGCTGTGGTTCACCGTACTGTTCGCCAACTTCGCCGAAGCGTTGGCCGAAGGTCGCGGCAAGGCCCGCGCCGACAGTCTCAAGGCCGGCAGCGTTGGCTTGAGCGCCCGGCGCAAAAGCGCCAATGGCAGCTTTCAGGTAGTGCCCGCCAGTAGCCTGCGCAAGGGCGACGTGGTGCGCGTCGAAGCGGGGGAGATGATTCCCGGCGACGGCGAGGTGATCGAAGGCATCGCGGCGGTCAACGAAGCGGCGATTACCGGTGAATCGGCGCCCGTGATTCGCGAGTCCGGCGGCGACCGTTCGGCCGTCACCGGCAACACTCGACTGGTGTCGGACTGGCTGCTGGTGCGCATCACCGCCAACCCCGGCGAGTCGACCCTGGACCGCATGATCGCGCTGGTCGAAGGTGCCAAACGCCAGAAAACCCCGAACGAAGTCGCGCTGGATATCCTGCTGATCGGCCTGACCCTGATCTTCCTGCTGGTGGTGGTGACCCTGCAACCGTTCGCCCACTTCGCCAACGGCAACCTGCCGCTGGTGTTCCTGGTGGCGCTGTTGGTCACGCTGATTCCGACCACCATTGGTGGCTTGCTGTCGGCCATCGGTATCGCCGGGATGGACCGTCTGGTGCGCCTGAACGTGATCGCCAAATCCGGTCGTGCCGTGGAAGCGGCGGGGGACGTGCACGTCCTGCTGCTGGACAAGACCGGCACCATCACCTTCGGCAACCGTCGCTGCAGCGCGGTTTATGCCGCACCAGGCGTCAGCGCCAAGGAACTGGCCGAAGGCGCGTTGTTCGCCTCTCTGGCCGATGACACCGCTGAAGGCAAATCCATCGTTGAGTACCTGCGTGGTCTTCACTCGCACCCCGAACCGTCCCCCGCAGTACTGACCGCCGTGCCGTTCAGCGCTGAAACCCGCCTGTCCGGTGTCGACTATCAGGGCCGGGTCTATCGCAAGGGCGCGGTGGATTCGCTGCTGAATTTCGTCGGTCTGAAACGCGCTGATCTGGCTCCCGCCCTGTCCCGGGAAATCGACAAGATCGCCCAGAGCGGTGGTACGCCTCTGCTGGTGTGCGCCGACGGCAAATTGCTCGGTGTGATTCATCTGAAGGACGTGGTCAAACCCGGCATCCGCGAACGTTTCGCCGAACTGCGCAAGCTGGGGATTCGCACGGTCATGGTTACCGGCGACAACCCGCTGACCGCCGCCGCGATTGCTGCCGAAGCGGGCGTGGATGACGTACTGGCCGAAGCCACGCCGGAGAAGAAACTGGCGCGCATTCGCCATGAGCAGAACGACGGTCGGCTGGTTGCCATGTGCGGCGACGGCGCCAACGACGCCCCGGCCCTGGCTCAGGCGGACGTGGGCATGGCGATGAACGATGGCACGCAGGCGGCGCGGGAGGCGGCGAACATGGTCGACCTCGACAGCGACCCGACCAAGCTGTTGGACGTGGTGCAGATCGGCAAGGAATTGCTGGTGACCCGTGGTGCGCTGACTACCTTTTCCATCGCCAACGACGTGGCCAAATACTTCGCGATCCTGCCGGCGCTGTTCGCCTCGATCTACCCGCAATTGGGTGTGCTCAACGTCATGCACCTGAGCAGTCCGCAGAGCGCGATTCTGTCGGCGATCGTGTTCAACGCCCTGATCATTGTGGTGCTGATTCCATTGGCGCTGCGCGGTGTGCGGGTGCAGGCGGCGAGTGCGGCGGCGTTGTTGCGACGCAATCTGCTGATCTATGGACTGGGCGGGATTCTGGTGCCGTTCGTGGGCATCAAGGCGATCGACATGCTGTTGACGGCGTTGCATCTGGTTTAGCGGTTGTTGTTTGAGGCAGGGGCTTTTTGTGGCGAGGGAGCTTGCTCCCGCTGGGCTGCGAAGCGGCCCCACCTCAGGCCCAATGTTTATTCAGGGCACCGCGTTCACCGGGTTTACGACTGCTGCGCAGCCGAGCGGGAGCAAGCTCCCTCGCCACAGGTGATGTGTGTGCCTTCTAAGTGATGAGTATTCTTCGAATCGAGGATTTTGAAATGTCCACACTGATACGTCCGGCCCTGAGCCTGCTGGTGCTGATGACCCTGATCACCGGCGTCGCTTACCCCTTGGTGGTGACCGGCGTTGCCCAGGTTGCCTTCCCGGACCAGGCCAATGGCAGCCTGGTGCGCGACGCCGACGGCAAGGTCCGTGGCTCGTCGCTGATTGCCCAGGATTTTGTCGGCGACGCCTGGTTCCACCCACGGCCATCGGCCGGTGCCTTTGCCACTGTGTCGAGCAGCGCCAGCAACCTTTCGCCGAGTAATCCGGCGCTGGCCACTCGGGTGATCGAGGAGGCCAATAAGCTGCAGGTGGCCGGGCAGGGACCGGTGCCGTTGGCCATGCTGACCACCTCCGGCAGCGGCCTCGATCCGCACTTGCCACCAGAGTCGATTACCTATCAACTGGCGCGTGTCGCGGCAGCGCGCAATCTGCCGGTGTCTACGCTTGAACAACTGCTGGATGCGCACATCGAGCGGCCGTTGGTGGGGCCGCCGGTGGTGAATGTGTTTGAGTTGAATGCGGCGCTGGAAAAGTTGTAAAGGTTGGAAGGTTGGAAGGATCGTTCCCTCGCTCTGCGTGGGAATGCATCTATGGACGCTCTGCGTCCGCTTCGACTGGGACGCGGAGCGTCCCTGGCTGCATTCCCACGCAGAGCGTGGGAACGATCAACAAAGTGAACAAGGCAATGACAGATGAGTGACTCCGGCCGCGCCGACGCGCTGTTAGCAGACCTGCCCCGCGATGGCCGCGGCCGGCTCAAGGTGTTCCTGGGCGCCGCTCCGGGGGTCGGCAAGACCTACGCCATGCTCCAGGCCGCCCACACTCAACTGCGCCAGGGCGTGAAAGTCCTGGCCGGGGTGGTCGAAACCCATGGCCGCGCCGAAACCGAAGCACTCCTCGCCGGTTTACCGCAGCAGCCGTTGGTGCGCTCGGAATACCGTGGCGTGATGCTCGAAGAAATGGACCTCGATGGCTTGCTCGCCGCCAAACCGAAACTGGTGCTGGTCGACGAACTGGCCCACACCAATGCCCCCGGCAGCCGTCACACCAAACGCTGGCAAGACATCCAGGAATTGCTGGCTGCCGGCATCGACGTGTTCACCACGGTCAACGTCCAGCATCTGGAAAGCCTCAACGATCAGGTGCGCGGTATCACCGGCGTACAGGTGCGTGAAACCCTGCCGGACTGGGTGTTGCAAGAAGCCTACGAACTGCTGCTGATCGACCTGCCGCCGCGCGAGTTGCTGGAGCGTCTGCGCGACGGCAAAGTCTACGTGCCGGAGCAGGCGCGGGCGGCCATCGATGCGTTCTTCACCCAGACCAACCTCACCGCCCTGCGCGAACTGGCGATGCAAACCGCCGCCGCTCAGGTCGATAACGATCTGGCGCAGGGTTATCGCCAGTTGGGGCAAGCGGCGCCAGCGGTGCGTGGTCGCTTGCTGGTGGGCGTCGATGGCGATGCGCAGGCCGAGCGTCTGGTGCGTCACGCCAGTCGCGTCGCCCAGCGGCGGCATCTGCCATGGAGCCTGGTGCATGTGGACAACGGCCGGGTGCGTGACGAACAGTCGCGCCTGCGCCTGCAAAGTGCCCAGCAACTGGCCGAGCGCCTCGGTGGCGAAGTGGTGTTGCTGCGCGCCGGTGAGGTGGCGAAAACCCTGATCCAGCACGCCGCCGAACGTCGCGCCAGCCTGGTGCTGGTGGGCCAGTCACGCCAGCGTTTGCGTCGACGGTTGTTCGGCGGCGGTCTGGCGTCGCGCTTGCTGCGCGATGCTCGCGGGCTGGAAATCAACGTGCTCGACAGCGATCACGAACAGCATCAGCCACGTCAGCGTTCGGTGCAGTCGCTGGTGTGGTTCGACTACGCCTTGGCGCTGGTGGCGACGGTGCTCGCCAGTGCCCTGGCCTGGGCGGTTTCGAGCGTCTTGCCGCTGCCCAACATTTCGTTGGTGTTCCTTGCGGCGGTGTTGCTGGTGGCGGTGCGCAGCAGTCTTGGCCCGGCGCTGGCCTGTGCGGCGCTGTCGTTTCTGACTTATGACTTTCTGTTCATTCCACCGAAATTTTCATTTGCCATCCAGCGCGAAGAAGACGTGCTGACCTTGCTGTTCTTCCTGCTGATGGCGGCCCTGACCGGTAACCTTGCCGCGCGGCAACGGCGGCAACTGGAAGCCTTGCGCGACACTCAGGAAGAGACCAGCGAACTGCTCGACCTGTCGCGCAAACTCACCGCCGCCACCGACCGTCAGGCCGTGGTCAGCGCTGCGGCCCAGCATCTGAACGGCTGGAGCGACCTGAAACTGTGCCTGCTCAATCGCGATGGCCAGAGCGGCTGGAAAGTCGAAACCGGTGGGCCGCTGGAGTTTTCCGAGGCCGAGCGCGCCGCCGCCGATTGGGCCTGGCAACACGATCAACCGGCAGGCGCGGGCACCGGCACCTTACCGTTCGGACGCTGGTGGTGGTGGCCATTGTCGGTGGACGACGGGCCGCTGGCATTGCTCGGCGTGTGTGCCAAAGAAGGCCAGACCCTGAGTGGCCAGCGTCGGCGCTTGCTGACCGCGCTGAGCCAACCGTTGGCCCAGGCGTTGGCCCGGGCGCAACTGGCCGATGACCTTGAGGCCGCGCGCTTGCATGGCGAAACCGAACAGTTGCGCAGCGCGCTGCTGGCGTCGGTGTCCCACGATTTGCGCACGCCGTTGACCTCCATGCGCGGCAGCATCGACAGCCTGTTGGCACTGGGCGAGGCGATTCCGCTTGCGGACCGTCGCGAACTGCTCGAAGGCACCCGCGATGAAGCCGAACGGCTGGATCGCTACATCCAAAACCTGCTGGACATGACTCGCCTCGGTCACGGCGCCCTGAAGCTGGCGCGGGACTGGGTATCGCCAGCAGACATCGTCGGCAGTGCACTCAATCGTCTGCGCGCGGTGCTGGCGTCGTTGCACGTCGTGACCGAAGTGCCGGCCGAACTGCCGCTGCTCTATGTGCATGCCGCGTTGATCGAGCAAGCACTGGTCAATGTGCTGGAAAACGCCGCGCGTTTCTCACCGCCCCACGGACGTCTTGAATTGCGCGCCGGCGCCACTGACAGCGAGCTGTTTTTTTCGGTGAGCGATGAGGGGCCGGGGATTCCGGAAGAGGAACGGGCGAAGGTTTTCGACATGTTCTACACCGCTGCTCGTGGCGATCGTGGCGGGCAGGGTACGGGGTTGGGGCTGGCAATCTGTCAGGGTATGGTCGGTGCCCATGGCGGGCGGATCAGCGTCGCCGACGGCATCGAAGGGCGCGGCACCTGCATCACGCTGCACTTGCCGTTGCAGACTCAGCCGGGATTGGACAGTGAAGCCTGATCCCGCCTGCGCTACTCTCTTGCCACCTCTTTGTGTTGATGTGAATTCATGAGCCAGACCGCGACCATTTTGGTCATTGACGACGAACCGCAGATCCGTAAATTCCTGCGCATCAGCCTCGCCTCCCAAGGCTACAAAGTGCTGGAGGCCGGCACCGGCTCGGAAGGCCTGGCCCAGGCCGCATTGAACAAACCCGACCTGCTGGTGCTCGACCTCGGCCTGCCGGACATGGACGGCCAGCAGGTATTGCGCGAGTTTCGCGAGTGGTCGACGGTGCCGGTACTGGTGCTCTCGGTGCGCGCGAGTGAAGGACAGAAAGTCCAGGCGCTGGATGGCGGCGCCAACGACTACGTGACCAAGCCGTTCGGCATCCAGGAGTTTCTCGCCAGGGTGCGCGCCTTGCTGCGTCAGGCGCCAACGGGTGAGGCCCAGGAAGCGGCGCTCAATTTCGGTCCGCTCACTGTCGACCTGGCTTATCGCCGGGTGCTATTGGACGGCGCCGAAGTGGCGCTGACGCGCAAGGAGTATTCGGTGCTGGCGCAACTGGCGCGGCATCCGGGGCGGGTGATCACCCAGCAGCAATTGCTCAAGGACATCTGGGGCCCGACCCACACCGAGGACAGCCACTATCTGCGGATCGTAGTCGGGCATTTGCGGCAGAAACTGGCGGATGATCCGACTCAGCCGCGGTTCATCGTCACCGAGGCGGGGGTGGGGTATCGGTTGTTGAGTGAAGTCAGCCTTTAGTTCTGTTGATCGCTCCCATGCTCTGCGTGGGAACGATCGTCAGTATGCTTTACCGCCAATCTTCATTGCGCTCACTCTCATACCGATCCAGCGTATCCCGGGCAATCTCCCGCCCCAGCGCGATCAACTCCGGCGCCTTGTAGAACTCGAAAAAACGGCACACCCGCTTGGGCACGTTGATCAGGATATCCGGTGGATACCCGGCAATCTTGTACTGCGCCAATGAGGTCTGCATTACCTCGAAACTCTGGTTGATCAGGTCCAGCAAAGATGCCGGCCCGACGTTGTCGATGATGAACGACCCGGTGGCGGATTTCGGTGCGCCGTCGCTTTCCGGGGCCGCCGCCGGTTGCTGGGCTTCGGGCTGGGCGGATTCGATCCACGGGTTGATCTCGGCCGCTTCTGCCATCAGCGCTTCCTTTTCGAGAAGCAGCAATTGCTCCGCCTGTTTGCGGCGGAAAGGCAATTTCGAGCCCAGCGAGCTGATCAGGCTGTCGAAGCGAGTCTTGAATGCCGCCGGGCGCTGGATCACCGGCAGTTGATAGTGACGCTGGTTGGTGGAGTTGAGGTTGACCGCGATGATCAGGTCGCAATGGCTCGACACCACCGGCACGATCGGCAACGGGTTGAGGATGCCGCCGTCCACCAGCATTCGATTGCCCTGCATCACGGGGGTGAACAGGCTGGGGATCGCCGCCGACGCACGCATGGCCTGGTGCAGACAACCTTCCTGGAACCAGATTTCCTGCTGGTTTGTGAGGTCCGTGGCCACGGCTGTGTAGGGGATGCGCAGGTCTTCGATATTGATCTCGCCGACGATCTTGCGGATCTGCCCGAAGACCTTCTCCCCGCGAATCGCGCCCAGGCGGAAGCTGACATCCACCAGACGCAACACGTCGAGGTAATCCAGGCTCTCGATCCAGTCGCGATAATCATCGAGTTTGCCGGCGGCATAGATCCCGCCAACCACCGCGCCCATGGAGCAACCGGCGATGCAGGCAATGTCGTAGCCACGCCGTTCGATCTCTTCAATGACGCCGATATGGGCGTAGCCCCGGGCACCGCCCGAGCCCAACACCAGTGCGACACGCTTTTTCATGAATCGACCTCTTTGACAAGGTTCAACAATGCACCCAATGAGGGGCTCGCTTCAATCGCTATGGTCGTTCGACGGGAGCTGGCGTCGTTTTTTGACACTCAACGAAGGCGAGTCGGTATCCTCGCGAGCGCTATAGTTTCCAGTGCGGGTCCAAGGCACTTTTCGCGCGCCAGAGCGGTCTTACCTGCACGACTGTCTACTATCTTTGAGGTGTGAGTGATGAAAGCCTGGATTTGTGTGCCTTTGATTGCGTTGGCGCTTGCCGGTTGTGCCGGTAAAACCGCTTACCGTGACAGCTGCGGTAGCCAGATCGACGCTGCCTGGCACGAACTGGATCTGGCCAAGGCCGAGGGTTTCGCCGGGACTGTCAGCTACTCCAAGGCGCTGTCGTTGCTGACTGGTGCCAAGACCCAGCAACAATTCGAAGCGTACGAGGGTTGTACCAGAAAGGCCGAGAAGGCACGTTTCTACATTCGTGAGTCCCGCGCCGGCCGTTGAGGCATGATGGAGCGTACTCAGGGTAATTCGATTCAGGGAGTACGCGATGTCTGCCGTGGTTGATCGGTTGGTGGCTCAAGTACTGGGCCTGGAAGTCCGTTTGCTGGCCTGTCAGGCTCGCTTGAGTGCCCGCACCGATCCCGAAGCGCTGCACGATCTGCGCACCACCGTGCGCAGATTGCGCAGCCTGCTGCGACCCTTGCGCGGTTTGCCCGGGGTAGAACAACTGGAAGCAGCGTCGTCCCGGGTCGGCCAACTGACCACACCGTTGCGTGATCGTGAAGTGCTGGCAGCGTACTTGCTCCAGCACAATCAACCCGAGGCCGCGCACCGGCGCATGGCGCGGATGGCTGAGGCTTATCCCGCCGTGGCGATGAGCCCGGAGCTGACCCAGTTGTTGATGATCCTCGACGCCTTTCCGCGGTTCCTGCGGGCCTCCCAACGCCAGGGTTTGCTCAAGGGCTTGCGCCAGCGCATCGAAAAACGCCTGGCCAAACAATGGAAGAAACTCGACCAGGCCCTGCACGATCCCGCCCATGACCGCCATCGTCTGCGCCTGCTGATCAAGCGTGCGCGTTATGGCATCGAAGCTTATCCCGAACTGGATCGTTTGCCGGAAGCGGCCATGCCCAGGCTGAAGTCGGCTCAGGCTGCCTTGGGGGATTGGCACGACAGCTGGCAATGGCTGGCCCGCGCCAAGGAAGAGCCTGATTTGCAGCCATGTGTCGAAGTCTGGAAAACTACCATGGCCCAGGCCGAAGAGCGCGCCGACCGTGTTCTCGACAAACTCAGCAGAGCCTGCTTCAAATCCTGAAACCATCACGAATCCAATGTGGGTTCCAGCCGAGCACGGCCCATCTGTCAGTAATTTTGGCCGGAATAAGCGCTGTGCCGGCCTTGCGGGCTGGTTAAGATCGCTCCATCCATTTTCCAGTCTCTGAGGTTCCCATGCGCTTTTCCGATCTGCTCGACGCTGTTCGCAGCCAGCCGCAGGAAGTGTCTATTCCACCTGAGTGGGGCCAGGGGCGGGCGAGTTTTGGTGGTCTGATCGCCGCCTTGCAATACGAAGCCATGCGCGCAAAAGTCCCGGCGGATCGTCCGGTGCGCTCGCTGGCAATCACCTTTGTCGGCCCGGTCGAGCCCGATGTACCGGTCAGTTTTGAAGTCGACGTATTGCGCGAAGGCAAAGCCGTCAGCCAGGTGCTGGGCCGGGCGATGCAGAAGGGGCAGGTGGTGACGCTGGTCCAGGGCAGCTTCGGCGCTTCGCGAACCTCCGAAGTGGTGGTCGCGGCCAACCCGGCTCCTGAGATGAAGCATTGGGAGGACTGTCAGGAACTGCCGTACATCAAAGGCGTGACCCCGGAATTCATGCGTTACCTGGCCATGCGCTGGAGTGTCGGTGGCATGCCGTTTACCGGTAACAAATCGCGGGACATGGGTGGTTGGGTACGCTTGCGCGGGGATGGGGAGGGCGAGTCGGTCAGCGAAGCCCATATCCTGGCGCTGGTCGACGCCTGGCCGCCGTCCTTGTTGTCGCATCTGAAGAAACCGGCGGCAGGCAGCACGCTCACCTGGACCATCGAATTCGTCCAGCCGTTGCTGGCGTTGAGTACGCTGGACTGGTGCAAGTACCTGGTGGACATCGAACATGCCGCTGACGGCTATGGGCACGCCGCCGCCAATCTCTGGAGCGAAGACGGTCAGTTGATCGCCATGAGTCGGCAGACCGTCACGATTTTCGCCTGATCAGCGATGGCGACGGTGGCGTTCGCGCCAGGCGCGCCACCAGCCGCCACTGAAGAAAAACCGGGGGAAGGTCAGGAACTGCTCGACCAGCAAGCGTGATACTGCGTCTTTGCGATCACTGAACGGCTCGGAGGCTTGCGCCTCCAGGCTATGACCGTGACGCTGCAGGCCCAGGGCGGCAATCAGGCCGATGACGCCAATCGCGAAGCTTGCCAGATCCAGGCTGAACACCCCCGACACCATCAGCAAAAACGCCACGATGAACAGCGGCACGGCAATCAGGTGCAACACCAGATTGGTCGGGTGCTGGTGATTGTGCGGGTACAGGCGCCATTGCCAGGCGGGAAGGTTGGGATGACGTTTGCCCATGATGCTTATCCTTGGTTCGTTGAGGCTCATGAACAAAGAATAGGTCGGGCGAAAGCCGTCGGCGAATCAAGGCTGGCTATCGGCGCGATAGGGGTCATGGTCGATATTCATGTTGACCGCCTTCGCGGGCCCTTAAAGCTTGAGCTGCCCGATGGCCTTGCTCAATTCCCCGGCCAACATCGCCAATTCATTGCTGGTAATCGCCGAGTTCACGGTCTGCTTCACGGTGTTCTCGGTCACGTCGCGAATGCTCACCACGGCCCGATTCATCTCCTCCGCCACATGACTCTGCTGCTGGGCCGCCACCGCGATCTGCGTATTGCTTTCACGCATTTGCGCCACCGCACCGGTGATTTCAGCCAGGGCCACACTGGCTTCCTGGGCCTGTTGCATGCAGTCGTCCGCCTTGTACGAACTTTCCTGCATGAAATCCACCGCGTCCCGAGTCCCGGCCTGCAGCGCTGAAACCATGGTGGTGATCTCGTCGGTGGACGTCTGGACCCGTTTGGCCAGGTTGCGCACTTCATCGGCGACTACCGCAAACCCTCGGCCCATTTCACCGGCCCGGGCCGCTTCGATGGCCGCGTTCAGGGCCAGCAGGTTGGTTTGTTCAGCGATGCTGTGAATCACGTTGACCACGCCGTTGATCTTCTGGCTGTCCTCGGCCAGGCGCTGAATCATCTCGGCGGTTTGCTGCACGCCGGTGGACAATCCGCCAATCGATTTTTGCACCCGAGTCACCACTTCCTGACCGCTGCCAGCCAGGGTGTCGGCGGTTTGCGAGAGGTCGCGGGTGGCGCCGGCATGTTGGGCAATGTGATGGACCGTGGCGGTCATTTCGTTGATCGCCGTGGCGGCCTGATCGGTTTCGCTTTGCTGGCCGAGCATGCCGTGACGCACTTCATTCATGCTCGCGGCCAGTCGCGCGGCGCCGACGTCCAGTTGCCGGGCGGTGCTGGCGACAGTGTTGACCACCCGCTGGTAGCCGGCCTGCATGGCATTGAAGGCGTTGGCCATCTGCCCGACTTCGTCCTTGCAGGCCAGGGGCACACGGGCCGACAGGTCACCGCTTTTCTCGACGTGGAGCATCACGTCTTTCAAGGTGTTGAGCTGGCTGAGCAGGAAGCGGATCAACAGTTGCGACGCGCCGAGCATCGCCAGCATCAGGATGAACACCGCTACCGCGTAGTGAGTGAAGCGCTCGCCGAACACCTGGCTCAGGCTCGGGCTGTAGGCAACGACCGCGACCTGTTGACCGTCGGGACGAGCGAACACCTCGGCACCCATCAACGGATTTTCCCCGAACAGCGGCATGGCATTGATCTGGACCCAACCGAGGGTATCGGTCAGTTCCAGAAGTGGTTGCCCGTTCAGTAAAGGCGCCTGCCCACGATTGAAGGTCAGCAGGTTGTCGGCCTTGGGCAGCGGCTGCCCGGCAGGCCAGGCATTGAGCAATCGTGCCTGGGCCTGGGCCGATACTTGCGCGGCGTGACTGCGGGCCTGTTGTTCGAGCTGCACGGCGTACAGCACCAGCAACAGGGTGGTGACAAAGGCGACGGCGTTGACTGCCCAGAATTTGTATTTCAGCGAGATATTGCTAAGCCAGGCACCCATGGAGGTCTTCTCTGATAGCGGAAACAGTTTTGGCAAGGTGCCATTATTGTGCCGCTACTCAGTGCGTCGAATCTTGATATGGGTCAATGACCGCCACGGTTCTCAAGTGGTTACTGGGGGATCGAGGGCAACCCGAAAAACGCCCGGGCGCTGGCGGTGCTGTGGGCGGCGAGATCTTCCATGCTTTCCCCGCGATGCAACGCCACTTCACGCAACACTTCAGTCAGATACGCCGGCTCGTTGCGACCGTTCTTCGGCTTGGGGCGCAAGCTGCGGGGCAGCAGATACGGCGCGTCGCTCTCCAGCATCAAGCGCCCGCGTTTAATTTCCTTGACCAACGGATGCAGGTGCGTGCCCCGGCGTTCGTCGCAGATCCAACCCGTGATGCCGATGTGCAAATCCAGATCGAGATAGCTGAACAGCGCCTTCTTTTCTCCGGTGAAGCAGTGCACCACGGCGGCCGGCAATTGATCGCGGTAATCGTGCAGGATCTCCAGCAATCGTTGGCTGGCGTCACGTTCATGCAGGAACACCGGTAGTTGCAGTTCAACCGCCATTGCCAGATGTTCTTCGAGGACTTTTTCCTGCTGCGGGCGGGGTGAGAAGTCACGATTGAAATCGAGGCCGCATTCACCCACGGCCACTACGTTCGGCTCCTTGAGCAAACTGCGCAGACGCTGGGCGCTGTCGGCGTTCCAGTCGCTGGCTGAATGCGGGTGAATGCCGGCGGTAGCGAACAGTCGTTGAGCGCTTTCGTCCAGTTGCCGGCACAGTTCCAGCGCCTGTTCGCTGCCCTCGACGCTGGTCCCGGTAAGCACCAGTTGGCAGACCCCGGCAGCGTAGGCTCGGTCGAGTACAGCCTGGTGTTTGTCGGCAAAACTGGGGTTGGTCAGGTTGACGCCGATATCGATGAGTTGCATGGTGCTACCTCGGACCAAAGGCCGGAAAGCATATCAGAGCTGTAGATTTATAAGAAAAACCAAGAACTACAACGAGTTAAAGCTGTCTGTTGAGGCCGCGAGGCAGGTCGGGGTTGGTAGATTTGCCATCACTGTGCCACTCTCTCGCACTTTATCAGCGCTTCAAGCGCTCTGTTTCTGTTGCCCGATGTCATGAAATCTCTCATGAGGTTGGCCAGTATTCTTTCCGGAGAGTGGATGACACGTCCCTCGGTTTTGTTACTGCTGTGTTGTTCGTTGCTGCTGCCGATGCCGGCGGTTGCGCGTCTGGCCGGGCCGTTGCAAGCCGTACCGGCAGCCAAGGTCCGCGACCTGGCGGAGATTCGCAGTAGCCGTGTGCTGCGGGTGCTGGTCAACCAGAGCCGCAACAGCTCCGGCGAAGTTCAGGGCCAGGCCATCGGCGTCGAATACCACCGCCTGCGGGCTTTCGAGCAATACCTTAATGGCCACGCCCGTGACGGCCAGGAAATCACCCTCAAGATCATTCCCAAAGCCAAGGATCAACTGCTCGGCGCGTTGCAGCGCGGGGAGGGCGATCTGGTCGCGCCGGGGGAATTGCTTGATCCGCAATCGGGGCACGCGGTCAGCACCAGTGAGCCGATTGCCAGCGACGTGCCGTTACTGCTGGTGGGGATCAAAGGCGAACGGCGTTACACCCACCTTGAACAACTCTCGGGTAAAACCCTCGCGCTGCCCACCGGTAGTGCTGCCGGGGATGCGGTCAGCCAGATCAATCAGAAGCTCGCGCTGCACAAACTGCCCCCGGTGAAGATCGAGTGGGTCGACCCAAGCCTGGCCGTCGAGGACGTACTGGAAATGGTCCAGGGCGGGATCTTCCATCTGACCATCGTCGAGCAACCGATCGCCGAGCGCTGGGGCAAGATCCTGCCCAAGTTGCGCTTCGATCGACAGGTCCTCATCCGTGAGCCGGGCGGGGAATACTGGTTCGTACGCCGCGACGCCTCGATGCTGCGGGCGAGCATCGACCGTTTCCTGACCACCTACAAGCAACCGTCGGACCAGGATGCGGCGTTCCTGCGGATCTACCGGCGCCTGTATCAAGTGCACTATCCCTTGGCCAAGGCCGATCGTCAGCGCCTGGAAAAACTTCGACCGGTGCTGCAAAAACACGCTCAAGCCCAAGACATGGACTGGCTGAACCTGGCAGCGCTGGCCTTCAAGGAATCGGCGTTGCAACCCTCCGCCAGAAATGGCGGTGGCCCCACCGGCCTGATGCAAATAACACCTTCGGCCGCCCAACGGGTTGGCGTCAGTGACATTCAGAATCTCGATGCCAATGTGCAGGCCAGCGCCAAGTACCTGGCGATGATCCGCCGCAAATTCTTTGCCAGCCCCAAACTCAACGAGCGCGAACGGATGGCGTTCGTGCTGGCGGCCTACAACATGGGACCGGAGCGGGTCCAGGGCATGCGGGCCGAGGCTCGGCGGCGCGGCCTGAATCCTAATCAGTGGTTTTTCCAGGTTGAGCGCATCGCCATGGAGCAGGTGGGAATGGGGGCTGTCAGCTATGTTAATAGCGTGAACAAGTATTACCTGGCGTTCGATCGGGAGCGGGAATCGTTGGAGCCTCAGGGGCAGAAAGTTGCCTTACGTAAATGATCGACTAATCTGATTGTTATGGTGCGTTTTTTGCGCTTTTAACATGAGATTAACCGATTAATATGGCGACCAACCAACACACTCTCACAATGGATGACACAGCATGAGCACACTGATCAACAAGGTACTGTCTACCCGCGCTGGCTACGGCCTGACGATTCTGCGGATTTTCGTCGGCATCATCTTCGCGGCCCACGGCTCACAGAAACTCTTCGGGGCATTCGGTGGCTACGGCATTGCCGGCACCGCGCAGTACATGGAAAGCATTGGATTGGCGCCCGGTCACCTGATGGCAATCCTGGCTGGTGGTACTGAATTCTTCGGCGGTCTGGCGCTGATCATCGGCCTGCTGGCACGTCCGGCGGCGTTGGGGCTGACCTTCCTCTCGCTGGTTGCGATTTTCTCGGTGCACATCAGCAACGGTCTGTTCATGGCCAACAACGGTTATGAATTCGCCCTGGCCTTGCTCGGTGGCAGCCTCGCAGTGCTGATCGAAGGCGCAGGCAAGCTCTCGGTCGACCGCGCGATCTCCGACTGATCGCTCTGACGCAACAAAAAGGCCCGCGCAGTGTGATGCACTGTGCGGGCCTTTTTTTGTTGCTGTGTCTCGTCCTGAATAAGGTTTACACCTTCTGACTTATCTTCAGGAGGAACCAATGGATACGGGGAAAAGGCGCAGCCAGCGAGATTACACGCTGGGCTTTAAATTGGCAGTCGTCGATCAGGTCGAAAAAGGCGAGTTGAGTTATAAAGAGGCTCAACGGCGCTACGGGATTCAGGGGCGGTCGACTGTGCTGGTGTGGTTACGCAAGCATGGGCGGCAGGACTGGAGCCAAGGCGCCTCTATTCGCGCCCAGAGGAGCCGACCGATGGACGAACAAAGTTTGCCG
>NZ_QKYZ01000015.1:0-148572 GCF_003253625.1 Pseudomonas sp. URMO17WK12:I6 | reverse complement strand
CTGCCTTGCCGGGTAATTCCTTGAGCTCCTCGAGACGCCGACGCTGCTCGTCGAGCAAGCGATCCTGACGTTCGCGGATCAGATCGGTTTCACCGGGGGTGGGGGCAGCGTGAGCAAGATTCAGCGGAGAAAGGCACAGCAAAGCCAGGCACAACCTCGCCACGAGGGCGGGTGGATACATGTTCGATCCCTCGAATGGAGAGTGATAGCACAATAGTGGCGCGATATTAGATGGCCACTATTTTGACGTCAATGAATGGATTCATTCGAGGAGGTTAAGGGATGACTTGTAATGGCTAAATCGGGCGCTTCCGATGAGAGCGCAGGACGTTTCCTGATGTGGTGTAGAAAAATGCTCACAACACCAAGGCGCTGTAGTCCGCAGAGAAAAAAGCCGAGAGCTAAACAGCAAGATCAAAAGATCGTCCGATCGCGGCCCGAGCCTTCGGCAGCTCCGGGATGAACGCCAATTCCGTGCAGGAGCTCCGATCTTTTGACGTAAAAAAACCCGGACACTGTCCGGGTTTTTATTGGATCGCTACGACGCTTTATTCAGCCGCCGGCGCTTCCGGCTTACGGCGTTTCAATGGCGCCATGCCGTCCTTACTGACCAGCGACAGGGCGTCGGTCTTCGGGCGGTTGGCGATTTTGCGCTTGGTCGGAGCCTTGGCGCCGGTTTTCTTCTTGTCGCCCTTGGCGTCGACCTTTTTCTTCTTCACGCCAACGGCTTTGCCCGAGGCCTTGACCTTTTTCGGTCCGCCGTAGGTGCCTTTGACTTCCTTGATGGTGCGGCGCTCGAAGCTCTGCTTGAGGTAGCGCTCGATGCTCGACATCAGGTTCCAGTCGCCATGGCAGATCAGCGAGATGGCCAGGCCATCGTTGCCGGCGCGGCCGGTGCGACCGATGCGGTGAACGTATTCGTCGCCGCTGCGCGGCATGTCGAAGTTGATCACCAAGTCCAGGCCTTCCACGTCCAGACCGCGGGCGGCGACGTCGGTGGCGACGAGGATTTTCACCCCGCCCTGCTTCAGGCGGTCGATGGCCAGTTTGCGGTCTTTCTGGTCTTTCTCGCCGTGCAGGACGAACGCTTTGTATTCCTGTGCCACCAGGCGGCCGTAGATACGGTCGGCCATGGCCCGGGTGTTGGTGAACACGATGGCCTTCTGGTAGGTCTCGTTGGCCAGCAGCCAGTTCACGATCTGTTCTTTGTGCTGGTTGTGGTCAGCGGTAATGATTTGCTGACGCGTGGTGTCGTTCAGCTGGCTGACCGCGTTGAGCTGCAAGTGCTCAGGGTTGTTCAGGACCTTGGCGATCATCTCACGCAGGCCCGAACCGCCGGTGGTGGCGGAGAACAGCATGGTCTGCTGGCGGTTGGTGCACTCGTCCACCAGACGCTGCACGTCTTCGGCAAAACCCATGTCGAGCATGCGGTCGGCTTCGTCGAGCACCAGCACTTCGACTTCCTTGAGGTCGAGGTTGCCGGCGTTCAGTTGCTCGATCATCCGGCCCGGTGTACCGATCAGGATGTCCGGCACCTTGCGCAGCATGGCGGCCTGGACCTTGAAGTCTTCACCGCCGGTGATCAAACCGGACTTGATGAAAGTGAACTGAGCGAAGCGCTCGACTTCCTTGATGGTCTGCTGGGCCAGCTCGCGGGTCGGCAGCAGGATCAGGGTCTTGATGCTGACGCGGACTTTGGCCGGGCCGATCAAGCGGTTGAGGATCGGCAAAACGAAGGCTGCGGTTTTGCCGCTGCCGGTTTGCGCTGTCACCCGCAGATCACGCCCTTGGAGCGCCAGCGGAATAGCCGCTGCTTGCACAGGCGTTGGCTCGACAAATTTAAGCTCGGCCACGGCTTTGAGCAGACGTTCGTGCAGGGCGAATTGGGAAAACACGGGTGCTACCTCGAAGAAATACAAAAAAACAGCTGCATAGGGTAACGGTTTCGAGCGCTAAGGCCGAGTTTCTTTATACAAACGGCTGCAAACAGTGGCTTTTTTGTTGCCTGATTTGTCTCAAAACGTCATCCGCAACCTCTTAAATGCTCTAATCGCCCCGTCGCGCCCTACAGAAGAAGCGTTTTCAACCATGGATATCAAACAGCTCTGGCTCAACGCCCAAGACCTCTGGGGTGCCCTTGATCAGCACCCGCTCCTGCATTCCACACTCGCGCTGATGTTGCTGCTGGTGGTGGCGCTGGTGCTCGGACGAGTGGCGCGTTACCTCATTCTTCATGCGACCAAAATGCTCGGCCGCCAGCCGGCGTTGCACTGGGTCAACGATTTTCGCCACAACAAAGTGTTTCATCGCCTGGCGCAAATGACGCCATCGCTGGTGATCCAGTTCGGCCTGCACCTGGTGCCGGAGTTGGGCAAGACCAGCATGAACTTCCTCGGCAACGTGGCGCTGGCGTTCACCATCCTGTTCCTGGTGCTGTCCATCAGCGCGTTGCTCAATGCCCTGCTGGACATCTATGCCCGCACCGAACACGCCCGCACCCGCTCGATCAAAGGCTATGTGCAACTGGCGAAAATGGTGTTGTTCGTGTTTGGCGCGATCATCATCGTCGCCACGTTGATCGACCGTTCGCCACTGTTGCTGCTGTCGGGTCTGGGCGCCATGTCGGCGGTGATTCTGTTGGTCTACAAGGACACCCTGTTGTCATTCGTCGCCAGCGTGCAACTGACCAGCAACGACATGCTGCGGGTCGGCGACTGGATCGAGATGCCGCAAGTCGGTGCCGACGGTGACGTGGTAGACATCACTTTGCACACGGTCAAGGTGCAGAATTTCGACAAGACGATTGTGTCGATCCCGACCTGGCGCCTGATGTCCGAGTCGTTCAAGAACTGGCGCGGCATGCAGCAGTCCGGCGGGCGCCGGATCAAGCGCAGCCTGTTCATCGACGCCAGCGGCGTACGGTTCATTCGCGATGATGAAGAGCAGAAACTGTCCCAGGTGCATTTGCTGACCGACTACATGAGCCGCAAGACAGCCGAGCTCAAGGCCTGGAACGAAGCCCAGGGCAACGTCGCGGCGATGGCGGCCAACCGTCGGCGGATGACCAACATCGGCACCTTCCGCGCCTATGCGCTGGCGTATCTGAAAAGTCACCCGGAGGTTCAGCAGAACATGACCTGCATGGTGCGGCAGATGCAGACGACGGCGCAGGGGATTCCGCTGGAAATCTATTGTTTCACCCGCACCACGGCGTGGGCGGATTACGAGCGGATTCAGGGGGATATTTTCGATTATCTGCTGGCGGTACTGCCGGAGTTCGGATTGAGTCTTTATCAGCAGCCGAGTGGCGGGGATTTAAGGGCCGGATTGCTTCCGGCCATGTTAGGCGCGAGCCACATTCCGGAGCCGGAAAAACACATCATGTAAACACCGCCCCTGTAGGAGCATGGCTTGCCCGCGAAGGCGGAGTGTCAGTCAACATAGTTATCGACTGATACTCCGCCTTCGCGGGCAAGCCATGCTCCTACAAGGGTAACGGTGTTATTTGACCTGACGCTGCGGCGCCTTGTGCACCATGGTGTAGGCGTAATCCACGCCCATGCCATACGCGCCGCTGTGCTCCAGCACCAGTTCCATCACCGCCTCGTAAGTGTCTTTGTGTGCCCAGTCACGCTGGTATTCCAGCAGCACTTGTTGCCAGGTGACCGGCACCGCGCCTGCCTGAATCATCCGCTGCACCGACATGTCGTGAGCTTCTTTGGTGGTGCCGCCAGACGCGTCGGTCACGATGTACACCTCGTAGCCCTCAGCCAGGGCTTCCAGCGCCGGGAAGGTCAGGCAGACTTCAGTCCAGAGCGCGGCAATGATCAGCTTCTTGCGGCCGGTGGCTTTCACCGCGTCAACCAGCGCCTTGTCTTCCCAGGAGTTCATCGAGGTGCGCTCGATCGGCTTCTGCTCTGGGTGAACAGCCAGCAACTCCGGCCAGATGAAGCCGCTGAAGCTTTCGGTTTCAACTGAGGTGTAGATCGTCGGCACGTTGAAAATCTTCGCGGCCTTCGCCAGACCCACGGTGTTGTTCTTCAGGGTCTGACGGTCGATCGACTGCACGCCGAACGCCATTTGCGGCTGGTGGTCGATCAGGATCAGGGCGGAGTTGGTTGGGTTGAGCAATTCACGGTTAGACATGGCGCGTTCCTTTTGATGTCGATTTGTTTAATGAGTATTGGGTGAGTCACTTGCCTCAAGCTGTTTGCTTGCTGGCTTGGAAGTAACTTTACGGGCTAGATAAAAAAGGGACAATTCCCTAAAATCGAGAATAATTGATTCTAAAAAAGGGACAATCGTGGATCGGATCGAATGCATGCGCGCCTTTGTCGTGACGGTTGGCGAGAACGGCTTCGCAGCTGCCGCTCGCGCGATGGACGTGCCGCGATCAAAGGTGAGTAAACAGATTCAGGCGTTGGAGGAAGCAATCGGCGTGCAATTACTGCAGCGCACTACGCGCAGCCTGCACTTGACCGAGGCTGGCGCCGAGTATTTCGAGGCGGCGCGGGAGGTGTTGTCCGCGCTGGACGAGGCCGAGCAGCGCGCTCGAGACGGCATCGGCGAGCTACGTGGGGTGTTGCGGGTGAATGCGCCGATGTCGTTCGGCCTGCATCGCCTTGGACGGTTGATTCCGCTGTTCCATGAGCAGCATCCGAACATCGAGCTTCAACTGGTGCTCAGCGATCAACAGGTCGATCCAGTGCGTGGCGGCTTCGATGTGACGATTCGCATCGCCAGCATGCCAGACTCGACCATGATCGCCCGGCAACTGGCACCGGCACCGCGGATCATGGTGGCCTCCCCCGCCTATCTGGCGCGTGCAGGCATACCGCGGACCCCGCAAGACTTGCGCGCGCATCAATGCCTGAATTACGGGTATCTGCAAAGCGGCGTGAGCCTGCAGTTGTGCAATGGCAAGGAGACGCAACGGGTCAACGTTTCCGGCCCGTTGCACGCCAACAACGGCGACTTGCTCGCTCAGGCCGCCGAAGCCGGGATGGGCATCGCCCTGTTGCCTGATTTCATTGTGGAAGGCGCGTTGGCGGCAGGCCGCCTGGTGCCGGTGCTGTGCGAGTGGCAGGCACCAGCGATTACCATCAACGCGGTTTACCCTTCCTCGCGTCGCGTACCACAAAAGACCCGGGCGTTTATTGAGTTTATGGTGGCGCAGTTGGCGCCGAATTAACCCGGTTTAGTGTGCAATGACGGGTTGGCGTACACCCAACCGGCTGATCCACACCGCCGCCAGAATGACCGATCCACCCAACAACAACCGCCCCAACTCTTCATGCTGATTCCAGATCAGCAAATTGATCAGCAACCCCACCGGCACATGCAGATTATTCATCACCGCCAGCGTCCCGCCATTCACCAGGCACGCGCCCTTGTTCCACCAGTACAAGCCCAGCGCGGTCGAGACCAGGCCGAGGAACAGCAGCACGCCCCATTGCAGCGGCGCTTCGGGCAGGAAGTTCTGTTTGCCGAACAGCAGAAATGCCGGCAACGCCACCGCCAATGCGCCCAGATAGAAGTAGCCGAATCGCCGGTAATGCGGCAGATCGCTCGGATGGCGGGCCACCAGATGTTTATAGAGCACCTGCCCGGCGGCGTAGGTGAAGTTGGCCAGTTGCAGCAACAGAAAGCCCATGAAGAAGTCCGGATTGATCCGGTCGTAGCGAATCACTGCCGCACCCGCCACGGCCACCAATGCCGCGATCAAGGCCCACGGATTGAAGCGCCGGTTCAGTGCGTCTTCGATCAGGGTCACGTGCAGCGGCGTGAGGATGGTGAACAGCAGCACTTCCGGCACCGTCAGCACGCGGAAGCTCAAATACAAACAGACATAGGTCACACCGAACTGCAGCGCGCCGATCAACAACATCCCGCGCATGAATGCCGGCTCGACCGAACGCCAGCGTGTCAGCGGAATGAACACCAGCCCCGCCAGCAGCACTCGCACAAGCACCGCGAAGTAGCTGTCGACATGACCGGCCAGGTACTCGCCGATCAAACTGAAGGAAAACGCCTGGATCAGCGTGACAAAAAGTAGATAGCCCATGCTCGCCTCGTTTTGAATGGCGGCGACGATAGCGGTTTTTGCCCGTTATCGCGAACGCTCAGCCAACAACAAGCCCGGTCCCACAGAATCATCAGCGCCCACTAAATCCCAGGCAAAAAAAAGCCCGATCTCGCTAAAGCGTTCAATCGGGCTAGAGCACTCAGGAGCAATAAGTGCAAAGGGAGGTTCGATGCGCGTGCAGGCTTGAAGGGTCGCGCCAGGTCACTAGACCATCCAGCGATTATCTGGCGATTAACGACTCAGGCGACCTGGGCCAGTTTGGCGTTGGCCTGGTTCAGGCCTTTCTCCTGGAAGTCGCCGCCCAGGTTCATGCCTTCGGCGTGAATGAACGTGACGTCGTGGATGCCGATGAAGCCCATGACCTGACGCAGGTAGGGTTCCTGGTGATCCGCGGTGCTGCCGGCGTAGATCCCGCCGCGAGCGGTCAGCACGTAGGCACGCTTGCCGCTGAGCAAACCTTGCGGGCCGGTTTCGGTGTATTTGAAGGTCACGCCGGCACGCAGCACATGGTCGAGCCAGGCTTTCAGGGTGCTCGGAATCGCGAAGTTGTACATGGGCGCTGCCATCACCAGCACGTCGGCGGCCAGCAGTTCGTCGGTCAATTGGTTGGAGCGTTCCAGCGAGGCCTGTTCGATCTCGTTGCGTTGTTCGACAGGTTTCATCCAGCCGCCCAGCAGGTTGATGTCCAGGTGCGGCACCGGGTTGACGGCCAGGTCACGGACGGTGATCTGGTCGGCCGGGTGTGCGGCTTTCCATTGGCTGATGAAGGTCTGGGTCAGCTGGCGGGAAACCGAGTCTTGCTGACGGGCGCTGCTTTCGATGATCAGAACGCGGGACATGGGATGTAGCCTCCATCTGAGAATGCTGTAGGTCGATGGAGTGAAGGTTAAACAGAGTCATATCGATGAAAAAGCGCAAATAACTGCTATAAAGCATCGATAAATTCGTTTATAAGCGAAGCATGCCCAGCCGACATGCTCCGCTTGAGGTCATTTCGGGGTGCAAGTCAGGTCGATACGAAGCTTGATGATGGTGCGGGTGAACTTGGCCGTGGCGTTTTTGTGTTTGCCGGCGGGTACGTCGATCTTGCGGGTGCGTGGCGCTTCCGGACCGTTATTGAAAACCACTTTGCAAGTGACGTCGGTGTCGCCGTAGTTGTTGACCTGAATGGAGCCGATGTCGGCGTCCGTGTCATAGGCGTTGTAGTCGACCTTCAAACCGTTGAGCTGTTTATTGACATCGATCGGATAGGCAAACGCAGTCAGAGGCAACATCGCCAACACCGCACACCCCGCCATCACACAACAGATTTTTTTCATTCGGCAGTCTCCAATAAGAGCTGCCAGCTTAGGACAAGAGGAGCTCAACATGAAAGCGCCCCGCGTGACCCTTGATCAATGGCGAACGTTGCAGGCCGTGGTCGATCACGGCGGTTTCGCCCAGGCCGCCGAAGTGCTGCACCGTTCGCAATCGTCGGTCAGCTACACCGTAGCGCGCATGCAGGACCAACTCGGCGTACCGCTGTTGCGCATCGATGGCCGCAAAGCGGTGCTCACCGAGGCCGGCGGCGTGCTGCTGCGCCGCTCCCGGCAACTGGTGAAACAGGCCAGCCAACTTGAAGACCTGGCCCACCACATGGAACAAGGCTGGGAAGCGGAAGTACGGCTGGTGGTCGACGCCGCGTACCCGAGCGCCCGCCTCGTCCGCGCCTTGACCGCGTTCATGCCGCAAAGTCGCGGTTGCCGGGTGCGGCTGCGTGAAGAAGTGTTATCGGGGGTGGAAGAAGTATTGCTCGAAGGCGTGGCCGATCTGGCCATTACCAGTTTCAGTATTCCCGGCTACCTGGGCGCGGAGCTGAGCGATGTCGAATTCATCGCGGTCGCCCACCCCGAACATGCCCTGCATCGTCTGAATCGCGAGCTGAGCTTCCAGGACCTGGAAAGCCAGATGCAAGTGGTGATCCGCGACTCCGGCCGTCAGCAACCGCGAGATGTCGGCTGGCTCGGTGCCGAACAGCGCTGGACCGTCGGCAGCCTGGCCACTGCCGCGACCTTCGTCAGCAGCGGTCTGGGCTTCGCCTGGCTACCCCGGCACATGATCGAGCGCGAACTCAAAGAAGGCACGCTCAAAGTGCTACCGTTGGATCAGGGCGGAAGCCGCAACCCGAGTTTCTATCTGTATTCGAACAAGGACAAACCCTTAGGCCCGGCCACGCAGATTCTCATCGAACTGCTGCGCACCTTTGACACCGCGCCGCTGGATGCGCCCTTCGCCGCACCCGAACAAGCCTGACACGGAGTGTACCCATGGCCTATTTCGAACATGAAGGTTGCAACCTGCACTATGAGGAATATGGCCACGGCACTCCGTTGCTGCTGGTTCACGGGTTGGGCTCCAGCACCCAGGACTGGGAAATGCAGATCCCGGCGCTCGCCGCCCACCATCGGGTGATCGTGCCGGATGTGCGCGGCCACGGGCGCTCCGACAAACCCCGCGAGCGCTACAGCATCGCCGGGTTCAGCGCCGACCTGATCGCGCTGATCGAACACTTGAACCTTGGCCCTGCACATCTTGTGGGGCTTTCGATGGGTGGCATGATCGCTTTTCAACTGGCGGTGGACCAGCCGCAACTGCTCAAGAGCCTGTGCATCGTCAACAGCGCGCCCGAGGTCAAACGGCGCAGCCGCAACGATTATTGGCAGTGGTTCAAACGCTGGAGCCTGATGCGCGTGCTGAGCATGGGCACCATCGGCAAGGCCCTGGGCGCCAAACTGTTTCCCAAGCCGGAACAAGCTTCGTTACGACAAAAAATAGCGGCGCGCTGGGCAAAAAACGACAAACATGCTTATCTCGCCAGCTTCGATGCCATCGTTGGCTGGGGGGTTCAGGAACGACTTTCCAGGGTTTCGTGTCCAACCCTCGTCGTCAGCGCCGACCGTGACTACACCCCGGTCGCGCTGAAAGAAACCTATGTAAAACTGCTGCCCGATGCGCGGCTGGTGGTGATCGCCGATTCGCGCCACGCCACCCCGCTGGATCAACCCGAACGCTTCAACCAAACGCTGCTCGAGTTTCTCACCGCAGTCGACACCACCACTCAGGATCACTGACCCATGCTGAAAAAAATCGCCCTCGTCGCCGGCTCCGTTCTGTTTGCCGCCAACCTGATGGCCGCTACGCCGGCCAAGGCACCCCACGTGCTGCTGGAGACCACCAACGGCCAGATCGAAATCGAACTGGACCCGGTCAAGGCGCCGATCAGTACCAAGAACTTCCTTGAGTACGTCGACAGTGGCTTCTACAACAACACGATTTTTCACCGTGTGATTCCAGGTTTCATGGCTCAGGGCGGTGGTTTCACTGCACAGATGCAACAGAAGGAAACCAAGGCACCGATCAAAAACGAAGCCAGCAACGGCCTGCATAACGTGCGTGGCACGCTGTCGATGGCGCGTACTTCAAACCCGGATTCGGCCACCAGCCAGTTCTTCATCAACGTGGCCGATAACGCCTTCCTCGATCCGGGTCGCGACGCCGGTTACGCCGTCTTCGCCAAAGTGGTCAAGGGCATGGACGTGGTGGACATCATCGTCAACTCTCAGACCACCACCAAACAAGGCATGCAGAACGTGCCTGTCGACCCGGTGCTGATCAAGTCGGCCAAGCGCATCGACTGAGTACACCGGCAGTCTTGAGCGGTGGCCGGTCGATATCCGGCGCCGCTCATATCGTTTAAAGGAGAGCCCGTACACGGGCGGAGAACCGATGCTTTATCGCCGTTTCGAAAAACTGATCGACATTTTCCGCGACGCCCCGACGGCGGCTCCACCGAGTCGGGTTCTCTCCTTCTATACCTACTACCTCAAGCAGGTCTGGCCAATCTTCGCCGTTTTGTTGGTCGTCGGCCTGTTCGGCGCGCTGATCGAAGTGGCGCTGTTCAGCTACCTGAGTCGCATCATCGACCTGACCCAGAGCACATCCAACGTCGACTTCTTCAAGGTCCACGGCGTGGAATTGGCCTGGATGGCGGCGGTGGCGCTGATCCTGCGCCCCTTGTTCCTCGCCCTGCATGACATGCTGGTGCACCAGACCTTGAGTCCGGGCATGACCAGCCTGATCCGCTGGCAGAACCACAGTTACGTGCTCAAACAGAGCCTGAATTTCTTCCAGAACGACTTCGCCGGGCGTATCGCCCAACGCATAATGCAAACCGGCAACTCCCTGCGCGATTCTGCCGTGCAAGCGGTGGATGCGCTGTGGCACGTGCTGATCTATGCGATCAGCTCGCTGGTGCTGTTCGCCGAAGCCGACTGGCGACTGATGATCCCGCTGCTGATCTGGATCGCCGCCTACATCGGCGCGCTCTACTACTTCGTGCCGCGGGTGAAAGAGCGTTCGGTGGTGTCCTCCGATGCGCGCTCCAAACTCATGGGGCGGATCGTCGACGGCTACACCAACATCACTACCCTCAAGCTGTTCGCCCACACCAACTTCGAACAGCAGTACGCCCGCGAAGCCATTGCGGAACAGACCGAAAAAGCCCAACTGGCCGGCCGTGTGGTCACCAGCATGGACGTGGTCATCACCAGCATGAACGGCCTCTTGATCGTCGGCACCACCGGGCTGGCCCTGTGGCTGTGGACGCAGTCACTGATCAGCGTGGGCGCGATTGCCTTGGCCACCGGGCTGGTGATCCGCATCGTCAACATGTCCGGCTGGATCATGTGGGTGGTCAACGGCATTTTTGAAAACATCGGCATGGTCCAGGACGGTTTGCAGACCATCGCCCAACCGGTCAGCGTCACCGACCGCGAACAGGCAAAACCCTTGGCAGTGGCCCGTGGCGAGGTGCGTTTCGAACACGTCGATTTCCACTACGGCAAGAAGAGCGGGATCATCGGCGGCCTCAACCTGACCATTAAGCCCGGCGAAAAAATCGGCCTGATCGGCCCCTCCGGCGCCGGCAAATCGACGTTGGTCAACCTGCTGCTGCGCCTGTATGACGTGCAGGGCGGGCGGATCCTCATCGACGGCCAGAACATCGCCGAAGTCGGGCAGGAAAGCCTGCGCGAACGCATCGGCATGATCACCCAGGACACCTCACTGCTGCACCGCTCGATCCGCGACAATTTGCTGTATGGCAAACCCGACGCCACCGACGCCGAACTCTGGGAAGCGGTGCGCAAGGCCCGTGCCGACGAGTTCATCCCGCTGCTGTCGGACTCCGAAGGCCGCACCGGATTCGATGCCCATGTCGGTGAGCGCGGGGTGAAACTCTCCGGTGGCCAGCGTCAGCGGATTGCCATCGCCCGGGTGCTGCTCAAGGACGCGCCGATCCTGATCATGGACGAAGCGACCTCGGCACTGGACTCGGAAGTCGAAGCAGCAATCCAGGAAAGCCTCGAAACCCTGATGCAGGGCAAAACCGTGATCGCCATCGCTCACCGTCTCTCGACCATTGCCCGGATGGACCGGTTGGTGGTGCTGGAAAACGGCAAGATCGCCGAAACCGGCAGCCACGCCGAACTGCTGGCCCATGGCGGTTTGTATGCACGGTTATGGCAACACCAGACCGGCGGGTTTGTCGGGATCGATTGAGCCGCGATCTTGGCGCCATCAGCCACACAGAAGAACACCAGAAACCGCCAGAGCCCGCTAACCACGGGCTCTGGCGGTTTTTTATGGTCACTGGAATTCCGTAAAAATCCTGCTGTACTCAGCCAAGGTACTGGAGGTTCCGTAGTCCATCTGCTGGATGCACAACGACAGTGTTATCTCGATAGGGAAACTCGCTATGTCTTTGTTCAAACGTTCGGCTACAGAATTGGTAGGTACGTTCTGGCTGGTATTGGGAGGGTGCGGCAGTGCGGTCCTGGCGGCAGCGTTTCCAAACGTGGGGATCGGTTTACTGGGGGTGTCCCTGGCATTCGGTTTGACGGTACTGACGATGGCCTTCGCCATCGGCCACATCTCGGGTTGTCATCTCAACCCTGCGGTTTCAGTCGGACTGGTCGTCGGCGGACGCTTCCCTGCCAAAGAACTGCCCGCCTACATCATCGCCCAGGTGATTGGCGGGATCATCGCAGCGGCCTTGCTGTACTTCATCGCCAGTGGCAAACCCGGCTTCGAACTGGCCAGCGGCCTGGCGTCCAATGGCTATGGCGAACACTCGCCAGGCGGCTACTCGATGGCGGCGGGGTTTGTCAGTGAACTGGTGATGACCGCCATGTTCATCCTGATCATTCTCGGCGCCACCGATAAACGCGCCCCGGCCGGGCTGGCGCCCATCGCCATCGGCCTGGCGCTGACCCTGATCCATCTGATCTCGATTCCGGTCACCAACACCTCGGTCAACCCGGCCCGCAGTACCGGACCGGCGCTTATTGTCGGGGGCTGGGCGATTCAACAGCTATGGCTATTCTGGCTCGCGCCGATTCTGGGGGCGGTCATCGGTGGTGTGATGTACCGCTGGCTGGGCAAAGAAGACAGTTAATCTGCGCGACTGAGCCTGCAATCAACGGCGAAGATCAACCTTGTCGGTAAGGCAAGGCGGTCTTCGCCTCTTCTGCATACCCCAGCACCCCGACGCGTTCGCGTTCGAGGAAGTCTTTCACCGCCGACTTCAAGCCCGGATGGCGCAGGTAATGCCAGGAATGGGTGATCACCGGTTCAAAGCCGCGAATCAGTTTGTGTTCGCCCTGGGCGCCGGCGTCGAAACGCTGAAAGCCGTTGGCAATGGCGTAATCCATACCCTGATAGAAACAGGTCTCGAAGTGCAGGCGATCGAACTCCGCCAGGCAACCCCAGTAACGGCCATAAAAGCTGTCGCCGCCGACCAGGCTGAAGGCCATGGCCACCGGCCGTGAACCTTGTTTGGCCAGCACCACGCGAATCGACTCCGGCATGCGCTCGGCCAGCAGACTGAAAAATTCCCGCGTCAGGTAAGGCGTCTGCCGACGCACCGCGTAGGTATTGGCGTAGCAGGCGTACACAAAGTCCCACTGCGCCTGGGTCAGCTGCCGGCCTTCCAGCCATTCGAAGTCGATGCCCTGCCCCGCCACTTGCTCACGCTCCTTGCGCATTTGCTTGCGCTTACGCGAACTGAGGGCGTCGAGGAAGTCCTGAAAATCCCGATAACCACGATTCTGCCAGTGGTACTGACAGCCAATGCGCTGCAACCAGCCTGGCTGTTCGGCCAATGCAGCGTCGGTGAACGGATCGGTGAAATTGATGTGGGCGCTGGAAAGTTTTTCTATCTCCAGATAACCCGGCAGGCTCTGCAAGAGTTCGAAACCGTCCTCGATCGTCGCAGCCAGCAATCGCGGCCCGCTGACCGGACTGAACGGCACCGCCGTCAACAGTTTGGGGTAGTAGTCGATGCCCGCACGCTCACAGGCATCGGCCCAGGCATGGTCGAACACGTATTCGCCGTAGGAGTGCCATTTACGGTAACTGGGCAGCGCGGCGATCAGGCGCTCGCCTTCGACATGCAGCAGATGCTCGGGCTGCCAGCCGGAATGCGGGCCCAGGCTGCCGCTGTCTTCCAGTGAACCGAGGAACGCGTGGCGCAGAAACGGCTGATTCTCCGGCACCAGGGCATCCCAGGTACGGGCTGCGATTTGCGACAGTGTATGCAGACGTTGCAGCGGCATTTTCCTCTCCACATCTTGGCGTGACAGCTCCGCGAGTATCGCCGATCGCAGGGCGATCCACACGCGTCAATCCGATACAAGGCTCTGAATCGGGCATTTCGGAAACGTTTGTATCGTCATCGACCTGCCATCACTTCGCCACTGACCTGTCATAAACCATCGCGATACTGGCGCCTGTTTTTAGAGCGTCGGGTTCTACCCGGCCACTGTTTTCCGACCTTCAACTGTCGGTTGTGTCCAGGATGGTTCAGCCATCCCTCTCATCTTCGGAGATTGCTATGCGTCTTGCTTCCACGAAAACTGCGGCGGCCTTGTGTGGTGGCCTGCTGCTGGCCATGAGTGTTCCGGCCAGTGCCGCAGTCGACGCCAAACTGCTCGACATGCTCAAGGCTAACGGTTCTATTTCCCAGGCGCAGTACGTTGAACTGCAAGCCGAACTGGCCAAGGATCAGAAGGCCCAGCAAATCGCGCAGCAGGCGCAGCAAGAGACCAACGAACAGATAGCAGTCGCCGCGAAGAAAGCCAACGAGTTGAGCGCCTTCGACCAGAAGCTGGCCTGGGCCGCCAAGACCCAGTTCAAGGGCGACGTTCGCGTACGCCAGGAAACGGTCAAGATCGACGGCGAACCCAACAACGGTGGCCGTGACAAGGATCGTCAACGCATCCGCGCCCGTCTGGGTGCCTACAGCGAAATCAACCCGCAAGTGGACACCGGCATCCGCATTGCCACCGGCGGCGGTGACGATGCTCGCTCGACCAACCAGGACATGGACAACTACTTCGACAAGAAGCAGATCTGGCTGGATCTGGGCTACATCGACTATCACCCGGACGCCATCAAAAACCTGCATGTGATCGGCGGCAAGATGCTGCAACCGTGGGTCAGCATGGGTGATGTGATCTGGGACAGTGATATCAACCCGGAAGGTCTGGCAGTGACCTACAAATACCCGCTGGGCAGCAGTGCCGAACTGTTCGGTAGCCTGGGCAACTACAACCTCAAGGACAACGTCGACGGAGAAGGCGTGCAATTTCGTCACGACCTGCGTCTGACCGCCGGCCAGTTGGGCAGCCGTTTCGCCATCACCGACAACCTGAAACTGACCGTCGGCGGCAGCGTCTATGCCTACCAGAACGACGAAGACAGCCGTTGCACCGGCACCTCCACACCGTGCGCCCTGGCCGTCAACGGCAACTCGGCCAACAACGAGTTCCGCCTGTACGAAGGCTTCAGCCAGATCGATATCGGCGGCCTGCCGATGCCGCTGTCGTTCTACGGCCAATACGTGAAGAACAACGATGCCGTGACCGATCAGGACACTGCCTGGCTAGTCGGTGCCAAATCGAAAGTCTTCGGTTTCAACCTCGACTACAACTACCGCGACGTGCAGCGTAACGCCGTGGTCGGCGCCTTCACCGACTCGGACTTCGCCAACGGCACCACCGGTTCTCGCGGTCACAAGTTCAAAGTCGGTTACGACATCGACAAGAATTTCGCCCTCGGTGCCACTTACTTCCTGACTAAAGCCGACTTCTCCAGCCGTACCCAGCGTGATGCCAACACCAACACGCTGCAACTGGACGCGGAAGCGAAGTTCTAAGCTGCGAAGCCACACACTTCAAACGATGCGGTTTACATACGGTCGTGTCGTTTGAAGAGGTTCAACAGTCTGGCGCGGGGCAACGACCCCCATCATCCGTTCGTTTCACCCGCGCCGGCCTGTGCTTTCCTTCAGGAACGATCTTTACGCCGCTGCGCCGCCAGCCGCTCGGCCAGCGCCTCCACATCCTCGACCGGCTTCTGCGGCATCACCCGCAAGGTCGCCTGCATCAACCGCATCTGCCGAATGAATCGCCGACAATTGGGGCAAAACATCAAGTGATGCCGCATCATCAGACGCTCGCGAAAACTCAACTGGCCATCGAGATAATCACTGGAGCGCGCCACTTGTTCCTTACAGGTCAGCATTCGCCGGTTTCCTCAAAATGTTCTACGGTCGCAAAGACCTTCAACCGTGCCCGATGCAGCAGCACACGAACATTGGAGAGCGAGATTTCCAGAAGATTACAGATCTCCTCCAACTCCAGCCCCTGTCGCTCGCGCAACAGTAAAACACTGCTTTGCAGTTCCGACAGGCTGAGCAGCGTGTGCTCCAGGCATTCGCGCAGTTCGTTTTCAGTCAACAGTGCCTCTGGCGTGTCCTGATGCCAGGCAAACGGCGCCACCAGCCAATGACCATCGCTCGATGAAAAACGATCATCATCGATCGTGCCATGGGGCGACGGCAGGTCATCGAGCAACACTTCCCGGCGGTTTTGCTTGTAGCGGCTCTTGGCCGAGTTGGCGGTGATGGTCAGCAGCCAGGTCTTGAGGCTCGAACGTCCCTCGAATCCGCTCAGGTTACGCACAACCGATAGCCAGGCATCCTGAACGATTTCGTCGGCATGCCGGTTGCCCACAATAGCGTAGGCCACCGCACGCATGGCGTTCTGATAGGTGCTGACCAACTCTTTGAAAGCCTTTTGTTCACCTGCCAGCAAGCGCTCAAGCAGTTGCGCGTCGTCAGCCGCCATTAACAACCCCCTTGTTCTGACCTCGAAAATGAAAACAGCAGGACTTCGCTTGTAGGCATCGTCCTGCTGGAATTTCCGAAAATTACAGCCTTCCGACTATTTCGAATGTAGGAAAAGTCATCACAAGCCAGAGGAAAGAACAACAACCCCTTCGATCAACGTTTGCGCAGAATCACGCTGCCAATCGAGTAACCAGCGCCGAACGAGCTGAGTACGGCCAGTGAACCGCTGACCAGATCGTCCTGATTCTTGTGGAACGAAATCACCGAACCGGCGGAGCTGGTGTTGGCGTAGGTGTCGAGAATCACCGGGGCTTCTGCTTCAGTGGCTTCGCGGCCCAGCAGCTTCTTGACGATCAGGTGGTTCATGCTGAGGTTGGCCTGGTGCAGCCAGAAACGCTTCACGTCACTGACGTTGAGCTGGTTTTCTTCCAGGTGCGTGGCGATCAGCTCGGCAACCATCGGGCAGACATCGCGGAACACCTTGCGGCCTTCCTGGACGAACAGCTTGTCGGGGGCACCGATGCCCTCTTCCGCGGCGCGGTTGAGGAAGCCGAAGTTGTTGCGGATGTTGTTGGAGAACTTGGTCAGCAGTTTGGTGCTGACCACGTCGAACTGGTACTTGGAGGTCGCCAGATCGGCGCGCTCGATGATCACCGCAGTGGCGGCGTCGCCGAAGATGAAGTGGCTGTCGCGGTCACGGAAATTCAGGTGACCGGTGCAGACTTCCGGGTTAACCATCAGGATCGCCCGGGCCTGGCCCAGTTGCACACTGTTGGCGGCGGCCTGGATACCGAAGGTTGCCGAGGAGCACGCCACGTTCATGTCGTAACCGAAACCCTGGATACCCAGCGCTTCCTGAACTTCGATGGCGATGGCCGGGTAGGCGCGTTGCAGGTTGGAGCAGGCGACGATCACACCGTCGATGTCAGCGGCGGTCTTGCCGGCACGCTGCAAGGCTTGCTCGGCCGCGCCAATGGCCATCTGGCACAGCACCGACCACTCGTCGTTGGAGCGCTCGGGCAAACGTGGCGTCATGCGTTGCGGGTCGAGGATACCCTCTTTGTCCATGACAAAGCGGCTTTTGATGCCGGAGGCTTTTTCGATAAACGCTGCGCTGGATTCGGTCAATGCCTGGATTTCGCCGCGCTCAATGGCCTCGGCGTTGTCGGCGTTGAACTGCGCGACGTAAGCGTTGAAAGACTGCACCAGCTCTTCGTTGGAGATGCTGTTGGCCGGGGTGTACAAGCCGGTGCCGCTGATGACGACGTTATGCATGGTCGTTTCTCTAATCCGTTCAGGCAGAAAGCGCTGGCACCGACGTACCAACACACAAAGGGTCTATTCCAGGTTCCGGACGCAAACCTGGCATCGCTTTATTCCGATCCGCCTGGGCCCGTGGAGGCTGAAAACCGCGGGGCCGGCGTTTATAGGCGCGAAGTTTGCCATAAACGCTGGCTTTTGGCGCCTTTTGCTGAGTCGAACTCATACCCGCTCCCACAGGGTTCAGGGCTCGACTTGTGTCCATTGCTTGCTCAAGCGCTTGTCGGAGATCGGCACCTTGGTTCCCAGTTGCTGTGCGAACAGCGAAACCCGGTATTCCTCCAGCCACCAGCGATAAAGTTCCAGCTGCGGATCGCGCTTGCCTTCCTGGGCGTGTTTGTTGGCGCGGGTCTGGTATTGGGTCCAGAGGCCAGACAATTCTCCGCTCCAGACCCGGTCCTTCTGCACCTGAGCACCGAGTTTCTCGAAACGCTGCTCGACTGCTTTCAGGTAACGCGGCAGTTCCTTGAGCCACGGCATCGGCGTTTCCCGCACGAACCCCGGGTACACCAGATGGCTGAGCTGCTGCTTGATGTCGTTCAAGGCCACGGCTTGCGCCAGGTCGATCTTGCCCTTGAAGCGTTTTTGCAGGCCGTGCCAGTGCTTGAGAATCTCCAGGGTCAGCCTGGCCAGACGCTCGGCGTGCTCGGTCCAGGCACCGCGTTTACGTTCGGCCAGGGACGCCAGTGCGGCACCATCGCGTGGCAACGGGTCTTCGCCGTCGAGGATGCAACTGTCCAGACTGGCCAGCAGAATGTCTTCCACCAGGCTGTCGATGCGCCCCAGCTCGCGGTACATCAGGCCCAACTCGGTCAGCCCCGGCAACTTGCCGCGCAAGAACTTCGCCGGCTCCGCCAGTTGTTGCATCAGCAAGCGCTGCAAGGCCCGGCGATGCTGGAACTCGGCTTCGGCCGGGGTCGAGAAACGTCCTTCCTTGACCGTCCCGGCCTCTTCCACCAGCGCCGGATACACCGTCATCGACAGCCCGGCGATCTTCTGTTGGGTTTTCTCGGCGACGGCGGCAAAGACTTTCGCCTCCACCGGTTGCTGGCTTTTCGCGGTTTGCGGCACGGCCAAGGCGGCCTGGCTGGCCTCGGCAAAGCGTGCGGTCAACTCCGCCAGATCACGCCCTTCGCCAAGGAACTTGCCCTGGCCGTCGACGATTTCCAGGTTCATCCGCAAATGGCTTTCGACCTGCTGCGACGCTTCGGCCCAGGCCTCATCGCTGACCCGTGCGCCGGTCATGCGCAATAACTCGCGGCCCAGCGCCAGAGGCAATGAGCCCTCGCCGAAAGTCATGCGCTGCATCGCGGCTTTGACGAAATCCGGCACCGGCACGAAATTCTTGCGCAGGGCCTTGGGCAGGTTGCGCACCAGCGCAATGCACTTGGCCTCGATCACGCCTGGCACCAGCCATTCCAGGCGTTCCGGCGGCAGCATCGGCAACAGCGGTGCGGGCACGCGCAAGGTCACGCCGTCACGCGGATGGTTGGGCTCGAAGTGATAACTCAGCGCCAGTTCCAGGTCGCCGATGTGCAGGGTGTCGGGGTAATGCGCGGCGGTGACTTCACTGGCTTCGCGGGCCAGCACGTCCTCTTCGCGCATGATCAGCAGCTGCGGGTCTTTCTGGCTGTTGATCCGGTACCAACTGTCGAAGGTCGCGGTCTGGTGGATCTCCGCCGGCAAGCGCGCATCGTAGAAGGCGAACAGGGTTTCTTCGTCGGCCAGAATGTCTCGGCGACGCGCCTTGGCTTCCAGTTCGTCGAGCTGTTCCAGCAGTTGCTTGTTGGCCGTCAGGCACTTGGCTTTGGATTGAATCTCGCCACGCACCAAGGCTTCGCGAATAAACAATTCGCGGGACACCACCGGGTCGACCGGCCCGTAATGCACCGGCCGGCGTCCGACTACGATCAGCCCGAACAGGGTGATTTGCTCGAAGGCCACGACCTGCCCACGCCTCTTCTCCCAATGGGGTTCGAAGTGGTTTTTCTTGATCAGGTGCCCGGCCAGCGGCTCGATCCAGTCGGCGTCGATCTTGGCGACCATCCGCGCGTACAGCTTGGTGGTTTCCACCAGTTCGGCGGTCATCAGCCATTGCGGGCGTTTCTTGCCCAGTCCCGACGACGGGTGAATCCAGAAGCGTCGCTGACGGGCGCCGAGGTAATCGCCGTCTTCGGTTTTCTGGCCGATCTGGCTGAGCAAACCCGACAGCACGGCTTTGTGCAGCTTCGGGTAATCCGCCGGCTCTTTGTTGAGGCTCAGCTGCATGTCGCGGCAGATCAGGCTCAACTGGCGATGGGAATCGCGCCACTCGCGCAGGCGCAGGTAATTGAGGAAGTTCTTGCGGCACCAGTTACGCAGCGGACTGGCCGTCAGTGCCTGGCGCTGTTCTTCAAAACCCCGCCACAGATTGACCAGCCCGGCGAAGTCCGAGTCCACGTCTTTCCACTGGGCGTGGGCCTGATCGGCGGCTTGCTGACGCTCCGGCGGACGCTCGCGCGGGTCCTGGATCGACATGGCGCTGGCGACAATCAGCACTTCCTGCAAGCTGCCGAGTTTGGCCGCTTCCAGCAGCATTCGGCCCATGCGCGGGTCCACCGGCAGCCGCGCCAGTTGCCGGCCGAGCGGGGTCAGCTGGCTGTTGCGGTCCACCGCCGATAGTTCTTGCAGCAGGTTGAAACCGTCGCTGATGGCCTTGCCGTCCGGCGGTTCGATAAACGGGAAATCAGTGATCTCGCCGAGGCGCAGATGGAGCATCTGCAGAATCACCGCCGCGAGGTTGGTCCGCAGGATTTCCGGGTCGGTGAATTCCGGCCGACCGATGAAATCTTCTTCGCTGTACAAGCGCACGCAAATACCCGGCTCGACCCGCCCGCAGCGACCTTTACGCTGGTTGGCACTGGCCTGGGAAATCGCTTCGATCGGCAAACGCTGGACCTTGGCGCGGTAGCTGTAACGACTGATGCGCGCGGTGCCGCTGTCGATCACGTAACGAATGCCCGGCACCGTCAGAGAGGTTTCCGCAACGTTGGTCGCCAGAACCACTCGACGCCCCGGATGCGACTGGAAAATCCGCTGCTGCTCGGCCGGCGACAACCGCGCATACAACGGCAGAATCTCGGTGTGCTTGAGCTGTGCCTTGCGCAGCATGTCCGCCGCGTCGCGAATCTCGCGCTCGCCGGGCAGGAACACCAGCACGTCGCCGGGGCTCTTGCGCTCACTGCGTTCGAACGCGGCGATTTCGTCGAGGGTGGCGAGGATCGCCTGATCCACGGTCAGGTCATCCTCGACACGGTTGCCCTCCTCGTCCTGCTCCAGGGTCAGCGGGCGATACCAGGTTTCCACCGGGAAGGTGCGGCCGGAGACTTCGACAATCGGCGCATCGTCGAAGTGCTTGGAGAAGCGCTCCAGGTCGATGGTGGCCGAGGTGATGATGACTTTCAGGTCCGGACGACGGGGCAGCAGGGTTTTCAGGTAACCGAGCAGGAAATCGATGTTCAGGCTGCGTTCGTGGGCTTCGTCGACGATGATCGTGTCGTAGCGCTCGAGGTAGCGGTCGTTCTGGGTTTCCGCCAGCAGGATGCCGTCGGTCATCAGTTTGATCAGGGTGTTGGCATCGCTCTGGTCCTCGAACCGCACCTGATAGCCCACCAGCGCACCCAACGGTGTCGCCAACTCTTCAGCGACCCGGCTCGCCACGCTGCGGGCGGCGATTCGACGCGGCTGGGTATGGCCGATCAGGCCGTGCTGGCCGCGACCGATTTCCAGGCAGATCTTCGGCAACTGGGTGGTTTTACCCGAACCGGTTTCGCCGGCAATGATCAGCACCTGATGTTTGAGCAATGCCGCTTTGATTTCGTCGCGCTTGGCGGCGATCGGCAGGCTGTCGTCGTAGCGAATCACCGGCAGGCTGGCGCGCCGCGCCAACACCTGATCACAGGACGCCTGTGTGCGCGTCACCCACTGGGCCAGCTTGGCCTCGTCAGGTTTCTTGCGCAGCTCAAGCAACTGCCGCCGCAGCCGGTGGCGGTCGGCGAGCATGGCGTGATCGAGGTTTTTCAGCAGTTTGTCGATGGAAGGCGATTCGTCAGTCATCAGGTACGCAAAAGTCGTCTAGTGGCGCAGGAGGCGGATTGTCGCAGATTTGGGCTGCTGAGTGACGCGCTTTTGTGGCGAGGGAGCTTGCTCCCGTTCGGCTGCGAAGCAGTCGTAAACCTGTCATCGCGGCTGTCTGAATCTGCGCGATGAATGGTTTTGGGGTCGCTTCGCAACCCAGCGGGAGCAAGCTCCCTCGCCACAGTGTGTTCGCTCAGACGAGCTATTCGTTATCCAGCCCCTTGCGCCGATACGGAAACACATCAATCACCTTCCCCGCCCGAATCGCTTCCTGCAGCCCCTTCCAGTAATCGGCGTTGTACAGCTCGCCGTGCAACTGATCGAACAACTTTCGCTGCCCGGAATCGGCAAACAGGAACGGTGGAAACTCCTCGGGGAACACGTCCAGTGGCCCGATCGAGTACCACGGTTCGGAGGCCATTTCGTCTTCCGGCGTGCGCGGTTGCGGGATGTGGCGGAAGTTGGCTTCGGTCAGGAAGCAAATTTCGTCGTAGTCATAGAACACCACGCGACCGTGACGGGTGACGCCAAAGTTTTTCAACAGCATGTCGCCGGGGAATATGTTCGCCGCCGCCAGTTGCTTGATCGCCAGGCCATAATCTTCCAGCGCCTCGCGCACCTGCGCCTCGTTGGCGTGTTCCAGATAAAGGTTCAACGGTGTCATCCGGCGTTCGGTCCAGCAGTGACGGATCAGCACCGTATCGCCCTCCACCGACACCGTGGACGGCGCCACTTCAAGCAACTCCTCCAGGCATGCCGGTTCGAACTTGCTCAACGGGAAACGGAAGTCGGCGAACTCCTGGGTGTCGGCCATGCGCCCGACCCGGTCGACGCTTTTTACCAGGCGATACTTTTCGATCACGGTGGCACGGTCGACGTTTTTCGACGGTGAGAAGCGGTCCTTGATGATTTTGAATACGGTATTGAAGCCCGGCAGCGTAAACACGCTCATGACCATCCCGCGCACGCCGGGGGCCATGATGAACTGGTCGTCGGTGTTAGCCAGATGATTGATCAGCGCCCGGTAGAACTCGGACTTGCCATGCTTGTAGAAGCCGATCGAGGTGTACAGCTCGGCGATGTGTTTGCCTGGCAGGATGCGTTTGAGAAAGCCGATGAACTCCGCCGGTACCGGCACATCGACCATGAAGTACGAACGGGTGAAGGAGAAGATGATCGACACCTCCGCCTCGTCGGTGATCAGTGCATCGATCTGGATGCCCCGCCCTTCGCGGTGCAGCAGCGGAATCACCAGTGGCCATTGATCGTCCTGGGTGAAGATGCGCCCCACCAGATAGGCGCCCTTGTTGCGGTAAAGCACCGAGGAAAACAGCTCGACACTCAGCTCCGGGTCCTTGCAGACCCAGTCCGGCAGGTTCTCGCGCAATTGCGCTTCGAGGCGACGCAGGTCGCCGGGCAAATCGGCGTAGTCCTCGCTGAAGCGATAGTCGGTAAAAATACTCGCGAGCATGCCGGACAACTGGCCATGGGGCTTGTAGGTGCGGGTTTGCGCCGCCCGGGCGCGGCGCAGGCTTGGCCGCGTGGTGTGGATGAACATGCAGCCGTCGCTGATCAGGTCGTGGCTGAACAACCCACAGAAAATCGAGTTGTACCAGGTCTCGGACAGTTCATCGTCGAAGCGCAGGTCGATCAGGCTGATATAGGCGCTTTTGACCAACGGCCAGCTGCTGACGTCCATTAGCACATCGGCGGCGAACGACTGATGCAGGCGCCCGACCGTTTCGCCGACTTTCTCTTCGTAGAGGTTGATCCGCGCCGCCGACGCGACTTGTGTCGCCTGCCACTGGGCTTGCTCGAAGCGGCCTCGGGCACCGTCGGTGATCTGACGGAAATGCTCGCGGTAATCGTCAAAGCCATCGAGGATCATTCGGGCGATGTCGGCGGCTGGCCATTGCTGCGGCATGGTGAAACCTCTGCGGCTGTTCTTATCGTTGGAGCTTGAGCTTAGTGGCCCCGTGTGACGCAACGCAACCATTGCCTTGTACCCCGACTGGCGCGACACTTGCGCGCCAATCAAGGAAGGAAAGTGCTGTGAACCCCGTCGATATCCTGCGTTTGTTGTCACTTGCCGCCATTTGGGGGGCGAGCTTTCTGTTCATGCGCATTATCGCCCCAGTGATTGGCACAATCCCCACTGCCTTTTTCCGTGTATCGATTGCCGCTGTCGGGCTGCTGGTGATCGTCGGGCTGCTGCGTATCAGCTGGGATTTCAAAGGCAAACTCAAGACGGTGATGCTGCTCGGAGTGATCAACTCCGGGGTTCCGGCGACGCTCTATTCCGTGGCCGCGCAAGTGCTGCCGGCGGGCTATTCGGCGATTTTCAACGCCACCACGCCCTTGATGGGCGTGTTGATCGGCGGGTTGTTCTTCAGTGAAAAACTCACCGGAGCGAAGGTCTGCGGGGTGTTTCTCGGACTGTTTGGCGTCGGCATCCTCACCCGTGCAGGCCCGGTGGCGTTCGATATGCAACTGCTGATGGGCGCACTGGCGTGCCTGATGGCTACCACCTGTTATGGCTTTGCCGGCTTCCTCGCCCGCCGCTGGCTCGACCAGGCCGGCGGCCTCGACAGTCGCCTGTCGGCCCTGGGCAGCATGCTCGGCGCCACCTTGTTTTTGCTGCCGCTGTTCGGCTACAGCGTGATCAGCCAGCCACCGGCAAGCTGGGGCGGCTGGAGTGTCTGGTTGTCGTTGCTGGGATTGGGCTTGGGCTGCACCGCGTTTGCCTACATCGTTTACTTCCGTTTGCTCAGCTCGATCGGCCCGGTGAAGTCGATGACCGTGACCTTCATGATTCCACCGTTCGGGGTGTTGTGGGGCGCACTGTTGCTGGATGAGCCGTTGTCGATGGCGCACCTCTATGGCGGAGTGTTGATTGCGGCGGCGTTGTGGCTGGTGTTGAAGCCGGCCGTGGTGAAGCCGGTTGAGGTGGTTGCCCGATAAAACGCCTTCGCAGGCAAGTCGGATCACTTACAAGGCCCGGAGCTCATGAGCAAGCGCGCATAAAAAAACCGCTCCCAAGGAGCGGTTTTTTCATTCCATGGTCGGCCTCAACCGAACAACCAATACCCCAACAACGTCAACACCACCACCGCCAGCACCGGTCGCAGCACGCGATAGGCCTTGGGGTTGCGGCGCTTCCACTGCTTGACCATACCGCTGAATTTGTCGCTGAAAGTCTTGCTCCAGGCATAAGCCTGGTTGATCCCGCCAACGCGCTCATCGTCAAGGTTCTGCGGCGCAGTAGCACGCCCCAGCCAGCCGCTGATCCAGCGGTTGATGCGGGTCATCAGGCGGTTGCTCAAGGGGCGTTCGATGTCGCAGAACAGGATGACGCGGGTTTGCTCGGTTTCGTTCTTGACCCAGTGCACGTAGGTTTCATCGAACATCACGTCTTCGCCATCACGCCAGGCGTAGACCTGACCGTCGACGAAGATGCGGCAATCATCGGAGTTCGGCGTCGACAACCCCAGGTGATAACGCAGGGAACCGGCGAACGGGTCGCGGTGCGGGTTGAGGTGGCTACCGCCCGGCAACAGCGCAAACATCGCGCCTTTCACATTGGGGATGCGGCTGACCAGCTCGACGGTTTTCGGGCAGAGCAATTCAGCCGATGGCAGCGGTTTGTCGTACCACTTGAGGTAGAAACGCTTCCAGCCCTTCTTGAAGAACGAACCGAAACCGGCGTCGTTGTTCTTTTCGGCGGCGCGAATGTAGCCCTCGTCGAACAGGTGCATGGCTTCGTCGCGGATAACTTCCCAGTTGTCCCTGAGCACGTCGAGCTCCGGGAACTTGCTGCGGTCCAGATAGGGCTTGGACGGCACACCGGAGAACAGGTACATCAAGGCGTTATAGGGCGCGAACAGGGCCGAGTGATTGACGAACTGACGCAGGACCGGCAAACGCGCCTTGCCACGCAAATGCACATAGAGCGTGCTGCCGAGGAACAGCAGCAACACCGACGCCTTCGCGACAAAGGAAAAGCTCATCTACGACTCCTTGAGAATAGGAAACTCCGCACAACGCCTTTTACCCGACGTGGCAGTCGGCCATGATAAACACTACCGGCCTCGGGAAAAACCCGTATTACTCAACATTCAGTGTTAAGGATTGTGCAATAAAGCACTTCTTAACATAGGGTTCCTGAACGGGGGCTGACCTGAATCAACCCCCTGATCGGCTTCAAAACAGCCATAAAATCTTATTGCTGATTTTCCTGTTCGGTAAACAAGTCACTGAACAGCATGCTCGACAGGTAGCGTTCGCCAGAGTCGGGCAGGATCACCACGATGGTCTTGCCCTGCATTTCCGGGGTTTCGGCCAGGCGTACAGCCACCGCCATGGCGGCGCCGCAAGAGATGCCACTCAAAATCCCTTCTTCTTGCATCAGGCGCAGGGCCATCGCCTTGGATTCGTCGTCGCTGACCAATTCCACTCGGTCGACCATCGACAGGTCCAGGTTCTTGGGCACAAAACCAGCGCCGATGCCCTGGATCTTGTGGGGGCTCGGTTTGATCTCTTCCCCAGCGATCGCCTGGGTGATCACCGGGGACACCATTGGCTCCACCGCCACCGAGAGAATCGGTTTGCCCTGGGTATTCTTGATATACCGCGAAACCCCGGTAATGGTTCCACCCGTTCCGACGCCCGCTACCAGCACGTCGACCGCACCGTCGGTGTCGTTCCAGATTTCCGGGCCGGTGGTTTTTTCGTGGATGGCCGGGTTGGCCGGGTTTTCGAACTGCCCCGGCATGAAGTAGGTGGACGGATCACTGGCGAGGATTTCGGCAGCTTTCTCGATCGCGCCTTTCATGCCCTTGGCCGGCTCCGTCAACACCAGTTCGGCGCCAAGGGCCTTGAGCACCTTGCGTCGTTCGATGCTCATGGACGCAGGCATGGTCAACATCAACCGATAACCACGGGCGGCGGCAACGAATGCCAGGCCGATACCGGTATTGCCCGAGGTCGGTTCGATGATGGTCATGCCGGGCTTGAGTTTACCGCTGCTTTCAGCATCCCAGATCATGTTCGCGCCGATTCGGCACTTGACCGAATATCCAGGGTTGCGCCCTTCGATCTTGGCCAGAATGGTGACACCGCGCGGGGCGATACGGTTGATCTGCACCAGCGGCGTATTGCCGATGGAATGGGCGTTGTCAGCATAGATACGGCTCATGGCTGGGTCCTTATACCGCGTTGAATTAGCCCTCCAAGGTATGCCTGTTGCTCGTGGTCGTCCAGTCAGTCGAACGTCCGGCTGCCATAGCAGTCAACCGCTTTACACCGCCAGAGATTTGCCGCCATGAAGCGTCGATACAGTTGGCCCCTGTTGACCCTCGCCGGCCTCCTCATGTTGCTGGTTGCCGTGCATATCGCCCTGCCCTACATCGTGCGTGACTACCTGAACGAGCGATTGGCCAACATGGGCGACTATCGCGGGCAGGTTACCGACGTGGACCTGGCCCTGTGGCGTGGCGCCTACAAAATCAACGGGTTGAAAATCGTCAAGGTCGAAGGCAAGGTCCCGGTGCCATTCGTCAACGCGCCATTGATCGACCTCTCCGTCAGCTGGCACTCGCTCTGGTACGACCACGCCGTGGTGGCCAAGGCACAGTTCGACAAACCCGAGGTGAACTTCGTCGATGGCGGCGCCAACAAGAAAAACTCCCAGACCGGTCAGGGCACCGACTGGCGGGCACAGTTGGAAAAATTGCTGCCGATTACCCTGAACGAAGTGCGGATCAACGATGGCCGGGTCACCTTTCACAACTTCAATTCAAAACCACCCGTGAACCTGAGCGCTACTCAGGTCAATGCCAACATTTACAACCTGACCAACGTAGTCGACACCAAAGGCAAACGCGATGCCCGTTTCGATGGCAAGGCGCTGTTACCGGGGAATGCACCGCTGGAAACAACGGCAACCTTCGATCCGCTGAGCAATTTCGAAGACTTCGAGTTCCGCCTGCGCGCCAGGGACCTTGAACTCAAACGCCTGAACGACTTCGCGTCGGCCTACGGCAAGTTCGACTTCAATGCCGGCCATGGCGACCTGGTCATCGAGGCCAAAGCCAATAAGGGTCAACTCACCGGCTACATCAAGCCACTGTTGCGGGACGTCGAAGTGTTCAATTGGCAACAGGACGTGGAGAACAAAGACAAAGGGATTTTCCGCTCCATTTGGGAAGCGCTCGTCGGCGGCACCCAGAATGTATTGAAGAACCAGGCGAAAAACCAATTCGCCACTCGCGTCGAACTCAAGGGCAACGTGCATCAGCGGAATATCAGCGCGTTCGAGGCGTTTTTGCAGATTTTACGCAACGGTTTCATCCAGGCGTTCAATGCCCAGTACGAACGACCCAAACCGGATGCGGGATGAGTCACGAAGTGACGCCCCATTCAGAGACTGAATAACCCGTCTGCGTTCACAGTCGACCGACCTGCGCGTTATAGTCGAGCCTGACCATTTATTGCGCCCCGCCCTGCCTCGCTCAGGTCGGCGTTACCGTTCGAGGATTAGCAGATGAAGTTCGAAGGCACCCAGGCCTACGTCGCCACCGATGACCTGAAGCTGGCGGTCAACGCCGCTATCACCCTGGAGCGGCCACTGCTGGTCAAGGGTGAGCCAGGCACCGGCAAGACCATGCTCGCCGAGCAACTGGCCGAGTCCTTCGGCGCCAAGTTGATTACCTGGCACATCAAGTCCACCACCAAGGCGCATCAAGGCCTGTACGAGTACGACGCGGTCAGCCGTCTGCGGGATTCGCAACTGGGCGTGGACAAGGTCCACGACGTTCGCAACTACCTGAAAAAGGGCAAGCTCTGGGAGGCGTTCGAGTCCGAAGAGCGGGTGATTCTGCTGATCGACGAAATCGACAAGGCCGACATCGAGTTCCCCAACGACTTGCTGCAAGAACTCGACAGGATGGAGTTCTACGTTTACGAGATCGACGAGACCATCAAGGCCAAGAAACGTCCGATCATCATCATTACCTCCAACAACGAAAAAGAACTGCCGGACGCCTTCCTGCGCCGCTGCTTCTTCCACTACATCGCGTTCCCGGATCGCGTGACGCTGCAGAAGATCGTCGACGTGCACTACCCGGACATCAAGAAAGACCTGGTCAGCGAAGCGCTGGACGTGTTCTTCGACGTGCGCAAGGTGCCGGGCCTGAAGAAGAAGCCCTCGACCTCCGAACTGGTGGACTGGCTGAAACTGCTGATGGCCGACAACATCGGCGAAGCGGTATTGCGCGAACGCGATCCGACCAAGGCCATTCCGCCGCTGGCAGGCGCCCTGGTGAAGAACGAACAGGACGTGCAATTGCTTGAACGTCTGGCGTTCATGAGCCGTCGCGGCACTCGCTAAGTACCAATAAGGGCGATCGCCATGCTGCTCAATCTGTTCAACGAAATGCGCGCAGCCAAGGTGCCGGTCTCGGTGCGTGAGCTGCTGGACCTGATCAACGCGCTGAAACAGCGCGTGACCTTCGCCGACATGGACGAGTTTTATTACTTGTCGCGGGCGATCCTGGTGAAGGACGAACGGCATTTCGACAAGTTCGACCGAGCGTTCGGTGCCTACTTCAACGGTCTGGAAAAGCTCGACGATCACCTTCAGGCGTTGATCCCCGAAGACTGGCTGCGCAAGGAATTCGAACGTTCCCTGACTGACGAAGAGCGGGCCGCGATCCAGTCCCTCGGCGGCCTGGACAAGCTGATCGAAGAGTTCAAGAAACGCCTGGAAGAACAGAAAGAACGCCATGCCGGCGGCAACAAATGGATCGGCACCGGCGGCACCAGCCCGTTCGGTTCCGGCGGTTTCAACCCGGAAGGCATTCGGGTCGGCGATGCCGGTAAGCGTCAGGGCAAAGCGGTGAAAGTCTGGGATCAGCGCGAGTACAAGAACCTCGACGATTCGGTGGAACTGGGCACGCGCAACATCAAGGTCGCCCTGCGTCGCTTGCGTAAATTCGCCCGTCAGGGCGCGGCGGAAGAACTGGACATCGACGGCACCATCGACCACACCGCGCGCGATGCCGGGTTGTTGAACATCCAGATGCGTCCGGAGCGGCGCAACACCGTCAAGCTGTTGCTGCTGTTCGACATCGGTGGCTCGATGGACGCCCATGTGAAGATCTGCGAAGAGTTGTTCTCGGCCTGCAAGACCGAGTTCAAGCATCTGGAGTACTTCTACTTCCACAACTTCATTTATGAATCGGTGTGGAAGAACAACATGCGCCGCACCTCCGAGCGCACCGCCACCCAGGACTTGCTGCACAAATACGGCGCCGACTACAAAGTGATCTTCATCGGCGACGCCGCCATGGCGCCCTATGAAATCACCCAGGCCGGCGGCAGCGTCGAGCACTGGAACGAAGAAGCCGGTTACGTGTGGATGCAGCGCTTCAAGGAAAAGTACAAGAAGCTCATCTGGATCAACCCGTACCCGAAAGACACTTGGGGCTATACCTCGTCGACCAACATCGTGCGGGATTTGATCGATGATCAAATGTATCCGCTGACGTTGCGGGGGTTGGAGGAAGGGATGCGGTTTCTTTCCAAATAAAGATTGTTGTTGTCTGTGATGCCGCCTTCGCGGGCAAGCCTCGCTCCTACAGGTTTCGGTGTTCGTGCGTCATGCATTGAACCTGTAGGAGCGAGGCTTGCCCGCGAAGCTTTTAACGGTTAACAAACCGGCGCAAATACTCGACTTGTTCGCGATGCGCGACGTCCTGCACCACCGGTTTCAACCGCACCGTCGCCCCCGGCAGACACTGCGCCAGCCGCGCCAACGCCAACGGTGTCAACGCCCCCAACCGCGGATAACCGCCAATGGTCTGCCGGTCATTGAGCAGCACAATCGGCTGCCCATCCGGCGGCACCTGGACCGCCCCCAGCGGGATGCCTTCGGAAATCATCGGCTTGCCCTGATACTGCAATGCCGCTCCCAACAGACGAATGCCCATGCGATCGGCGCGACTGTCGAGGGTCCAGACGCTGTTGAATGCGTCAAACAGACTCTGCCCGCTGAATTCACCGATTTGCGCACCAAGCACCAGGTCCAGCGGCGTATCGAGGTTGAAATCCGGAACGTGCTCGCGAGGCAGTTCCCGTACCAGCAGCGGCGCCTCGGTGGAGTACTTCAACGACGATCCCTTGGCCAACGCCCGGCCCATGCCGTCGAGGCCGCCGAGTTCCTCACGCACCACAGTCGCAGTGCTGCCCAGCACCTTCGGCGCATCAAACCCGCCTGGTGCCGCGAGGTACGCCCGAGCGCCAAGCAACGGTTGCGTGAATTGCAATCGTTGACCTTTGCCCAGTTTGAAACTGCGCCACGGCGCCAAGGGCTGGCCATCAATCTGCGCCCCAAGATCGGCACCAGCCAATGCCAGCAAGCAATCGTCCTCGGCCACCACACTGAACCCGCCGAGGGTAATTTCGATCACCGACGCATCCAGCCCGTTGCCCAACAGCCAATTGGCCCACGACATCGATCGCCAATCCAGTCCGCCGCCCTGGGTCACGCCCAGATGCCGCACACCAAATCGCCCGGCGTCCTGCAACAGGCAAAGCGGTGTACTTGCTTCAATCGTCAGTCGGCTCATGCCAAGGTCTCCAACGGCGTGTCATCACCGCCCAGGTTGATGAACTCGGCATGACTGACCGCCTCGAAGCGCACCGTGTCGCCCGGTTGCATCAAGCTGTAGCCGTCGCGTTCACGGTCGAACAATTTGGCCGGTGTGCGACCGATCAGGTTCCAGCCGCCGGGGGACACTACCGGATAAGCCGCCGTCTGGCGTTCGGCAATGCCGACACTGCCGGCGGCGACTTTTTTGCGCGGGGTACTCAGACGCGGTGCGGCCAACACGTCTTCCACCAACCCCATGAACGCGAACCCCGGCGCGAAGCCCAACGCGAACACCTGATACTCGTGTTCGCTGTGACGGCGGATCACTTCATTCACCGCCAAGCCGCTACGCTGGGACAACAGGTTCAACTCCGGCCCAACGCTCAAGTCATACCAGACCGGCAGCACATGGCATTTACCCTTGGCCCGAGCGTTGGGCGTCAGATCGATCAGGGCTTGAGCAATCAACTCCCGGGCCTGGGCCGGGTTCAATGCCATCAGATCGTAATGCACCATCAGCGTCGTGTAGGACGGCACCAGATCGATCAAATGGCTGGCGAATGCTTCTCGCAAACGCTCACTGGCAGCCAGCATCCACGGCATGTTGGCCTCGGCAATTTCATCGAACAGGCGCACCATCAGGCAATCGAGCGCCACCACTTCCACCCGTGGCTTCATGATGCGCTCTGCTGATTCAAGGCCTCGCGAATGCGCCGCACGGCGGCCACCGAACTGGCGTTGTCGCCGTGTACGCACAAGGTATTGGCCTGCAGGTGCAAGGCGCTGCCATCGCTGGCCGTGAGGTTGTCACCGCGGGCAATGATCAGCGCCTGTTCGATGATTTTCTCGGGATCGTGATGCACGGCCCCCGGCAGTTGCCGCGAGACCAGCATTCCGGCGCTGTCGTAAGCGCGATCGGCGAAGGCTTCAAACCACAGGGTCACGCCGTATTCGTCGCCCAACTGCTGGGCGGAGCTGTTGTCGCGAGTGGCCATCAGCATCAGCGGCAGTGTCCGGTCATAGGCCGCCACGGCCTGGATCACCGCGCGCAATTGCGCCGGGTTGGCCATCATGTCGTTGTACATCGCGCCGTGGGGTTTGACGTAACTCACCCGCCCGCCCTGAGCCCGGCAAATGCCGTCGAGGGCACCGATCTGGTAGTGCAACAGGTCCTGCAGTTCCTGGGCGGTATACGCCATGGAGCGGCGGCCGAAACCGACCAGATCCTGATAGGCCGGATGCGCGCCGATCTGCACGCCGTTGCTCAGGGCCAGACTGACGGTCTTGCGCATGATGCTCGGGTCGCCGGCATGGAAACCGCAGGCGATGTTGGCGCAGTCGATGAAGGGCATGACCTCGGCGTCCAGACCCATGGTCCAGTTGCCGAAACTCTCGCCGATGTCGCAGTTCAATAGCAGGCGGTTCACGGTGAACACTCCTGTAGGCTTTTGTCTTTTTAGCTGAAGGGCATCTGCCCCTCAGATTATCAGTTACCGGACATTCGGTTATTCGGCGTCGAGTTGTTTGCCACAGGTTTCCGGCAAGCTGAGCGCCGCCAGGATCACCACCCCGTAGGACACCGCCGCGAAAGCCCCGATTCCCACGCTCAATGGCACCTTCTGACTGAGCAAGCCGATCAGCAGCGGAAACAACGCCGCCAGTGCCCGACCGATGTTGTAGCAAAAACCCTGGCCCGAGCCGCGAATCCGCGTTGGAAACAACTCGGTCAGAAACGAACCCATGCCGCTGAAAATCCCCGAAGCGAAGAAGCCCAAGGGGAAGCCCAGCCAGAGCATCACGCCGTTGCTGACCGACAATTGGGTGTACAGCAAAACAATGGTGAACGAGCCGACGGCAAACAGAATGAAGTTCTTTTTACGACCAAGGATGTCAGTCAGATACGCGCTGATTACATAACCGACGTAAGACCCGATGATCACCATCGCCAGATAACCGCCCGTGCCGAGTACGCTCAAGCCCCGCTCGTTCTTCAGAAACGTCGGCAGCCAGGAGGTGATCGCGTAGTAACCGCCGAGTGCGCCGGTGGTCAGTATCGACGCGCGAATCGTGGTGAAGAGGATGCCGGGGGCGAAAATCTCGTAAAACTTCGCCGGGTTGCCTGGCTCTTGCCTGGCTTTGGCTTCGCGGTAGATTTCCGGATCCTTGACCAGGCGACGGACGAAGATCACGAAAATCGCCGGCACGATGCCAAGAATGAACAGCGCACGCCAGGCGTCTTCTGGCGGCAACACCGAGAACAGCAGCGCATACAGAATGGCTGTCAGCCCCCACCCCAACGCCCAACCCGACTGCACCATGCCGACGGCTTTGCCACGGTCCTTGGCGCGGATCACTTCGCCCATCAGCACCGCGCCGGCGGTCCATTCACCACCGAAACCGAAGCCCATCAACGTGCGGCTGATCAACAGTTGCTCGTAGTTCTGGGCGAAGCCGCAGAGGAAAGTGAAGAACGCAAACCACAGCACTGTCAGTTGCAAGGTACGCACCCGACCGATGCGGTCGGAGAGAATCCCCGCCACCCAACCACCGATGGCCGAGGCGATCAGCGTGCTGGTGTGGATCAGCCCGGCCTGACCGGTGGTGATGCCCCACATGGCAATCAGGGTCGGCACCACGAAGCTGAGCATCTGGGTGTCCATGCCGTCCAGCCCATAGCCGATCTTGCAGCTCCAGAACGTGCGACGCTCCTGTTTGTTGATGTTGCGGTACCAGTCGAAAGGTCCCGGGCGAGCCGTGGTTTTGGGGATGTCGAGGGTGTCGGGTGCACTCATGGCAAAATCTCCGTGCATATTTTATTGGTATTGTTCTGAGCCCCGACGACGCCTATCGTGGGAACCGGATGGCCTGATTTTTGGGCGGTTGGCCCCGCTGCGTCCAACTAATAAAACCCCGCCCTAGACATAAGAAAAACTTTATCCACGAGCTGACCCCATGAACCTGAAGTTTCTCGAGACGTTTGTCTGGGTCGCCCGACTCAAGAGTTTTCGCCTGACGGCGGACAAGCTCTTCACCACCCAAGCGTCGATTTCCAGCCGCATCGCCGTGCTCGAAAGCGAGCTCGGGGTGAAGCTGTTTCTGCGCGACTCCCGCGGTGTGAGCCTGACCCCCGAAGGCCTGAAAGTGCTCGAATATGCCGAGCAGATGATGGACACGATGCAGTCGCTCAAGCAGTCGATCGAAACGCGTTCGAGCAAGGCCGGGCGGGTGCGGATCGGCGTCATGGACACGGTGATCCACACCTGGCTCAGCCCCTTGGTGGCACAGATGATGGATCACTATCCGCTGGTGGAAATCGAGCTGGTGGCCGATACCGCGCTCAACCTCTGCGATCAGCTGCAAAAAGGCTTTCTCGATCTGATCCTGCAAACCGACCTGCTGCGCCAGGAAAGCGTGCGCAGCCTGGAGCTGGCCAGTCATCCGATGGGCTGGATCGTGGCCAGCAATTCCATCTACAACCGTGAGTATTCAGGTGTCGCCGACCTGGCACGGGAGCGGATCATCACCTATTCGAAAAACTCCCGTCCGCACCAGGACATCTTGAGCCTGATGCAGGCCAACGGGGTCATGGCGCCACGGCTGAACTGCGTGAACTCGGTGTCGGCGATTACCCGATTGCTGCGGGACGGTTTCGGTATAGGCGCACTGTCGCCCGTGCTGGTGGCCGAGGAATTGGCCCGGGGAGAGTTGACCTTGCTGGCCATCGATCAGCGACCAGCGAATTTGCCGGTGGTGGTGTCGTGGCGGGTGGGTGTGGAGTGGGTCGAAGAAATCGTGGCGCTGTGTCAGCAAGTCGTGGAGTGCTATGCGCAGAAAGTGGGCGAGCACTACATCGTCTTGAGCAAACCGCAGGCCAGAGCCTGAAAGGCATTTTCCGAAGTGTAAATATGAACCACTATCATTTGCATTAATTTTTCAAAACGGTATTCTTTGCGCGCTTTCAGAATCAATTGTCCAGAAGGAGTCGGACCTGATGCGCGATTACACGCAACAACAGCAGCAATTGCTCGCTCACTGGAGCGAAGCTCTCGGTACTCAGGCTTTCCAGTCCCACCGCATCACGCTCGATCATTTGAGCAATGCCCTGGAGCCCGCCGCCCAGCGCTGTTTCCAACGCCTGATCCAGGCGCTGTTCCGTGAAGAGCTGATTGATCCCGACACCTGCGAATACGACGACACCAGCCGCTGCTGGCTGCCGCTTGGCGATGGCGCGCATCTTTGCTTCGAGCATTTGTCCAGCAGCAGAATGAACAGCTGGGACGTACGCGGCAGCATCGTCCTGCACACCCCCGACAAACTGCCGCACAAAATCCAGTTGCCCAGCGAACTGCTCGCTCACCTCAGCACTCAGCTCAATCCGCCAGCCTCCCCGCAGGTACTGGAACGTCTGGCCCGGGAGCTGGATGACAGCTTCAGCAACGACACCCTGTGCCTGGCGTTTCACCACGGATGGACCGAGCGCCTGAGAGAGCAGATCGACACCGGATACGATGACAATCTGCTCGCCTGGCTCAAAGCCAGCCCCTGCCACCAGAACCCTACGTCGCTGCTCGAACAGTGGGGGACTCTCGGCCATCCGTGGCACCCGAACTACAAGACCAAACTGGGCTTGAGCGCCGCTCAGGTCATCGCTTTCTCGCCAGAATTCGAAGCGAGTTTTCCGATCGTGCTGTGCGCCCTGCACCGCCAGTACGCACATGTTGAAGCGCTGGCTGGCACCACGGACTACTGGGATTGGTGGCAAGGTCACTTCCCACAGGCCGCCGAGCAATTGCAACGCCATTTGCAGCAGCTGGGCCTGGACGCAAAGGACTACCTCCCGCTGCCGTCGCACCCATGGCAAGCCCATGAAGAGCTGCCACATTCGTTTGCCAACGAGATCGCCGACAACCTGCTGATCGTCACTGACATCGTGGCGTTTACCGGCCACCCGACCATGTCCTTCCGCACGGTCCTGCCGCAGGCCAGTCGCACGGCACCGATGGTCAAACTGCCGGTGGCTTTGCGCCTGACCAGCGTGCAGCGCACCGTGTCGCCGCGCTCGGCCCGGATGGGTCCGCGCATCAGCCAACTGGTATTGGATATCCTCGATCAGGAACCGCAGATTCAGCGCCTGCTGAACATCGTTCCAGAGCGCATCGGCGTGCATTACGCACCACTGCCGGCCGATGACGAACGCTCCCGGCATGCTGGCGTACTGTATCGCGACAACCCGCTGACCCTGCTGCAAGCAGGCGAGTTGGCGGTGCCGGTCGGCAGCCTGTTCGCCGTCAACGAATTCGAACAACCGTTGCTGCGTGATTGGGTCAGACTGGCTCAAGGCCGGGACGACAGCGAGGCCATGCTGACGTTCTTCGATGATTACCTGTCGATTGCCGTACCAAGTCTGCTGGGCATCTATCTGATGTACGGCGTGGCGTTCGAAGCGCACCAGCAAAACAGTTTCATGGTGATGGGCGCTGACGGGCAGCTGAATCGGCTGCTGTTGCGTGATTTCGGCGACGTTCGTATCGATCGCAAAACCCTGCACGCCAAGGGTCTGGATATCCAGCTGCACGATCCGAAAATGACCCTGTATGACGACGCAGGCTTTGTCCGCGACAAACTCCTGCACACCACCTTCATGTGCCACCTCGGTGAGCTGACGTTGCTTTGTGCCCGCCACTGGAATGTGCCGGAAAATATCCTGTGGGAGCGATTGGCAGCGCACGTTGCACAGTGCTTCGAGAGCTTGCGCGAGCGCGTTGAACCGGCACGTTGGGAAAGCGAGCGCCAGGCCTTGCTGGAACAGGATTGGCCTGCCAAATCGTTCATGCGCATGCGCTTGCTCGACAGTCATGCCGACATCGTCGGACGCCTGAGTAACCCGCTGCGACCCAACACCCATGCTCGCTGACGGTCGCGCCCTGCGACTGCTGATCGTCATCCAGTTTGTCTCCATGGGCGCCATGGAGATGAGCGGCCCGTTCTGGCCCTTGCAGATCCAGCATCTGCTCGGGCCCGAAGGCGCCGGCTACACCGCGCTGTTATCGGCGATGGTCTATGCCGGCCCGATGCTGGCGGCCATGTTGCTGACCCCCCTGTGGGGTCGGCTGGGGGATCGCACCGGGCACAAACCGATGATTGTTCGGGCGTTGCTGGCCCTCGCGCTGTGCCAAGGCTTGGCAGCCATCACCCTCGACCCGTGGCTGCTGGTGGGTATTCGCGTGATGCAAGGCGCATTGGCCGGTTTTCTCGCGGCCGCGCAAGCCTATGCCCTGGCCTGCTGCGACAGTGCCAGACGGGGTCACACCCTGGCCCGCCTGCAATCGGCAACCGCCGTCGGCTCGTTGATCGGCCCGGTGCTGGGTGGCTGGCTGATGGACGTCTCGGGGTTTGCCTTGCTGTGTTATGGCGCGACGGCGATTTGCCTGCTGTGCGCACTGGGGAGTTTTTTCCTGCCGGCCGACAAGGCGCGAACCGCGAAGAAAAAACCTGTTGAGCCGGTGGCCCTGCCCAAAGGCTGGCTCAGTGGAATCCTGTTGGTGATCGTGTTGATTCAGGCGGCGAAGATGATGCCGCAGTCGTTCTACGCCCTATATGTCGCGAACATTCTGCATGCCCCAAGCTGGCTGATCGGCGCCACCTACGCGGCGAGCGCCGCGACCCTGGCCATTTCCGCCCCGCTGTGGGGACGCCTGTTCGACCGCTGGCAGCCGGCCTACACCCTGCGCGTCATCGAAGGCGTGGCCTGGTTATGTGCCCTGACGCTGGCGGCCACGGCATTGGCCAATGAATGGCTGGGCTTTCTCGTCAGCCGACTCGTCTGGGGCATCTGGCAAGGCGCCCTGCTGCCCGTCGCCTATGCCCTGATCGCCAACACCGTTTCCATCACACAGCAGGGCTTCGCGCTCGGCCTCGGTAACAGTGCGGCAAAGGCTGGTGCTCTGCTCGGTGTCGTCCTTGGCGGTATCGGCATGGGCCTGGTGGGCCTGGCCCACAGTTTCTGGCTGGTGGCACTGACCTACGCCATAGCCGCCATCGGCATCCGCTGGGTGCGGTCGTTCAACGCTACGCCTGACCGCTCGACCTTATCGCCCCACACTTATCACAACTAAAAAAGACCACGTCATGACCCGAACCAAACTCTCCCTGCTGATCCCGCTACTTGGCACCTTCAGCGCCCAGGCCTGGGCCGAGGACACCGAACAGCAGCCCCGCACCTTGAACATGCAAGCCACCGTCGTGTCCGCGACTCGCAGCGAAGCGAGCATCGCTTCGATTCCGGGCTCGGTCCAGGTGATCGACGAGCAGCAAGTCCGTGAGCAGAGCGGCGCGGGTCGCCGGGTCTCCGACATCCTCGGGCAATTGGTCCCGGGTATTGCGCCATCGAGCGGCGGGATGAGCAACTTCGGCCAGACCCTGCGCGGGCGTAACATGCTGGTGTTGATCGACGGCGTATCGCAGAACGCCACCCGTGACAACTTCCGCCAGCTCAACAGCATCGCCCCGGCCAGCATCGAACGCATCGAAGTGATCTCCGGCGCCAGCAGCATTTACGGGGCCGGTGCTTCAGGCGGCATCATCAACATCATCACCAAGCGCAATCAGGGCCAGGACATTGCCTACAGCAGCAAACTGGGCCTGACCAGCGGTAACAACCTCAACAGAAAAGGCTTCGCCTACGAAGCTTTCCAGAGTGCCACCGGGCGCAAGGACGCGTTGGACTGGTATGTGTCCGCCGACCTGACCCAGCGCAACGACCAGTTCGACGGCAACGGCAACCGCATCCCCCAGGACACCTCCCAGGGCAGCAACATGGACACCGAAACCTATGACCTGCAAGGTCGTTTCGGTTACGAACTGGATGCCGACAAGAAAATCAGCCTGTCGCTGCAGGACTACAAGGACCAGCAGGACACCGGCTACACCAAAGACCCGAAAAACTCGCAGCAAGCGGTGGCCGTCAAAGGGCTGAAACTCGACGACCAACCCTATACCCATAACCAGGCGGTCAATCTCAACTACACCGACAAGGACTTCTACGGTCAGGGCCTGCAACTGGAAAGCTACTGGCGCCGCGCCGATGCACTGTTCTTTCCAGACCTGTCGCGAGGCAGAGCCGGGATCTCCAACAACAACAGTGTGCAGGACGTCTACGGCCTGCGCGCGGCCATCGACACGCCGCTGCCGGCGATCGGAAGCGCCACGGGCAATCTGGTCTGGGGCGCCGACTATGACAATGAGCGCTCCCGTCAACGAGGTGATCAATACACGCTCAATGGCCTGAACTACACCAAGACCGGCACCACCTACGAGCTGGGTCCGGACATCGAAACCACCACCAAATCGCTGTTCGGACAGATGTCCTGGGACATCGGAGACTGGACCTTGCGTGGCGGAGTGCGCCGTGAATGGATCGAAAGCGACGTCTCCGACAGCATCGCCTACGGTCAGATCGTCCAGACCGGCATACGCGCAACGCTGCCCGGTGACACCCTCAAATACGACGCCACGCTGTACAACCTGGGGGCGGTCTACCACCTGAGTGAAAACCAGGACGTCTTCGCCAATTACAGCCAGGGGTTTTCGCTGCCGGATATCCAGCGCTTCATGCGTGACGTCAGCAGCACCTTCGACATCCAGAGTCTTAACGCCCAGGCCATCAAGGTCGACAGTTACGAGTTGGGCTGGCGTGGCAACTGGGACCAGTGGCAGGCCGACGTCACCGTGTACGAAAACACCTCGGACGTGACCCAGTTCTACGATGCCAATGATCGAGTATTGCGCCTGATCAACCAGAAAGAGCGAGTTCGCGGCATCGAAAACAGCCTGACCTACCGCGCGACCGATCACTGGTCGGTGGGTGGCACTTATGCCTGGGCCAAAGGCGAGACCGAGCAGAACGGCAAATGGATCGATCTGCCGGCCACACGCATCTCACCCGCCAAGACCACACTGTTCGTCGGCTACACCGAAGACGACTACAGCCTGCGCCTGCAAGGCATGCGTTTGGCCAATTACGATGCCGCCGCCAAGGACGACAATGGACGCGACATCGAAGGTTATACGCTGGTGGACCTGCTCGGCTCCGTGCAACTGCCGGTCGGTCGTCTTGAAGGCGGCGTGTACAACCTGACCAATCGCACGTACCAGAACCTGTTCACCCAAGCCAACGCCAGAGCGCCGTACGCCAATGCCGAAGGCCGCACGCTGAGCATGAGCTACTCGGTCGATTGGTAAAAACAGGAGCCGGCTTGCCAGCGATGCGATCTCGCGGCAATCGCCGGCAAGTCGGCTCCAGTGTTACAACCCGCGCAAATCCCGCTCTTCGATCGGCCGGCTCTGGCGCAGGCGCTTGCCGCCCAGCACCACCCAGTCGATCAGTCGGAACAGGCATTCAATGCCGAACGACAGCAGCAACGCGCCGCTCATGCCCCAGATCATCGCTTCCGGCGTCAGCAGGATCTGGTAGCTGTAGCCGTTCCAGGTTTCCTTGCGAATATCCGGGTCGGCCGCCAGCACCACTTGCAGGAAGCGGATGTACCACGGGCCCTGCATGGCCTGGAATTGCTTGTCGAGGGCCAGTTGACGGGTGAGCAAGGCGCTCAGGCTGTCGGCATCGCTGCGAAAGATCGGGTCTTCGCTGGCACGGTAATGGGCCACCAACGCCTGCATGTCGCCCTTGAAAAACTGATTGGCAGTGCCCTGAAAACCGCTCAAACCGCTCTGCGCCTCGATCAGATGCGCCTCGACCCGCTTGGCATAGTCACTGATGAACCCAGGCACCTGGACGCCGATCAACAGGCCTGCCGCAAACAACACCAGCCGTAGATAACTGAGCAACATGGGGGGAGAGATCCTTATTCGGTATTGCCCTGGCTGACGCATTCACCGCGTCGCCAGAGGCTCCATTGGCCCGGTTCGTAGCGGGTCCAGGTTTCGTTTTCGGTCAAGGGTTCGGTGGCGATCACCGTGACCACGTCGTTGGGCGTGGTTTCGGCCTGGAAGTCGACGATCACATCGACATCCTTCAAGCGTGCCGGGCCGAACGGGGCACGGCGAGTGATTTGCGCCAGTTTGGTCGAGCAGTAGCAGAACAGCCAGTCGCCGTCGCTGAGCAAGCAGTTGAACACGCCTTTGCTGCGGTACTCGGCACAAGCGGCCACCAGGTCCGGCAGCAGTTCTTCGATCTCTACCGGCTCAGGGAACGCAGCACGCACCCGGTTGAGCAAATCGCAGAATGCCGCTTCGCTGTCGGTATCGCCGACGGGGCGGTAGAAACTGGCGGTCGGGTTGAAGTCGGCCAACTGGCCATTGTGGGCGAAACACCAGTTGCGGCCCCACAACTCGCGCACAAACGGATGGGTGTTGGACAGGCAGACCTTGCCGACATTGGCCTGGCGGATGTGGCCGATCACCACTTCGCTCTTGATCGGATAGCGCTGCACCAGGTTCGCCACTTCCGACTCGCTGCTCGCCGCCGGGTCCTGGAACAGGCGCAGGCCACGGCCTTCATAGAAAGCGATGCCCCAACCGTCACGGTGCGGTCCGGTGCGGCCGCCGCGCTGCATCAGCCCGGTGAAGCTGAACACGATATCGGTCGGGACATTGGCGCTCATGCCCAATAACTCACACATGCTCGGACTCTCGATTCAATGCAGGGGCACAGTTACAGACGCGGCTCGACCCGCAGTCGCTGCGGGTTGCTCGGCACCGGTGGCCGACCGTAACGATCATCGCCGGCACCGCCGAACGGTTGATCGCCTTCAGGCTCGTCGGTGCGCGCCGCAGCCTTGGCCGCCTCCGCCCGCTCCTTGCGAGCCTTGGATGCGCGCTCGATCGGGAAACGGATCGCCACGAGCACCAGGTAAAGGCCGAAGGCAATCATGCTGTACATGAACAGGTCGGAAATCGCCCGCCAGGCGTTGTTGCCGACCTTGAACAGCAGATCCAGCACAGTAATGGCAATGGCCGGGGCGACCTTTTCCTTCACCGGGTCAATGATGGTCGGGCTGAACAGCAACACTGCCATCAGCAGCCGCAGCGGCTCACGCAGCCAACGCCACATCCAGCGGGTGATGCGCATCCACACCAACAGGCAGCCTAAAGCGGCAAAGGCGTAGAGGCCCCAAGCGATCAGATAGTCGTTCTCGGTCATGGTGTCCATGGCAAGGCAGGCAAAGAGGCGCTTATAGTAACGACTTTTCGCACTTCAGGCTGCCCCGCCGTCTGCGATCCCCCAATTTCGTACAACGTTCGAGAGTCCTTCATGCCCCTATCCGCCAACGTTTCCGACGCGCCCATTGCCCACAAGGCCGACGGCGATGACCCGTATGCCTGGCTGCAGGAGCGCGACACCGACGCAGTGCTCGATTACTTGAAAGCTGAAAACCGCTATCAGGAGGCGCAAACCGCCGATCAGGCTGGGCTGCGCGAAATCCTGTTCGAAGAGATCAAGGGGCGGATTCTCGAAACCGATCTGTCGCTGCCCTCGCCCTGGGGCCCGTACCTGTATTACACCCGCACCACGGCCGGCGACGAATACGCCCGTCATTACCGCTGCCCACGTCCGACCGATGGCAGCCTGCACATCGACGAAAGCCAGGAACTCCTGCTGCTCGATCCGAACGTGCTGGCCAAGGGCGGTTTCTTTTCCCTGGGCGCGTTCAGCGTCAGCCCGGACCACCAGCGCCTGGCCTACAGCATCGATTCCAGTGGCGAGGAGGTTTACACGCTGTTCGTGAAGGAATTGTCCAGCGGCCGCGTCAGTGAACTGGAATTCCAGGACTGCGACGGCAGCATGACCTGGGCCAATGACAGCCTGACGCTGTTCTTCGGTGAACTCGACGACACCCATCGCCCGCACAAACTGTTCCGCTATCGGCTGGACGGCACCGCCGCCGAAGAAGTGTTCCATGAACCGGACGGCCGATTCTTCCTGCATTGCTACCGCTCAAGCTCCGAACGGCAATTGCTGCTGTCGCTGGGCAGCAAGACCACCAGCGAAGTCTGGGTGCTCGACGCCTCGCGGCCCCATCAGGCCTTTACCTGCCTGGCACCACGGGTCGAAGACCATGAGTACGATGTCGACCACGGCAAACTCGATGGCGAGTGGACGTGGTTGATCCGCACCAACCGCGACGGCATCAACTTTGCCCTGTACCAGGCCGCCGACACCGGCGTCGCGCCGACCGAAGCCGACTGGCAGAACCTGATCCTCCACAGCGACGCGGTGATGATCGATGGCATGAGCCTGAACGCCGAGGCCATGACCTTGAGCCTGCGTGAAGGCGGCCTGCCGATCATTGAAGTCCGCCCACAAGGCCTGGCGCCGTATCGCGTGCAATTACCGGACGCGGCCTACAGCCTGCATGTGCAGAACAGCCTGGAATTTGTCAGCGACAGAATCCGTCTGCGCTACGAGGCCTTGAACCGTCCGGCGCAAATCCGTCAACTGATCCTGGCCACCGGCGAGCAGAAAGTCCTCAAGGAAACCCCGGTGCTCGGCCCGTTCGACGCCGACGCGTACGTCAGCCAGCGGCTTTGGGCCACGGCCCCGGACGGTACGCAAGTGCCGATCAGCCTGGTGGTCAAACGCGAGTTCCTCGGTAAACCGACGCCACTTTATCTGTACGGATATGGCGCTTACGGCGAAAGCCTCGACCCGTGGTTCTCCCACGCCCGCCTGAGCCTGCTGGATCGCGGCATGGCGTTTGCCATCGCGCATGTTCGCGGCGGCGGTGAATTGGGTGAAGCCTGGTATCGCGCCGGCAAGCAGGAACACAAGCACAACACTTTCAGCGACTTCATCGCCTGCGCCGAACACCTGATCGCCAACGGTTTCACCACCTCATCGCAGCTGGCAATCAGTGGCGGCAGCGCCGGTGGCCTGCTGATCGGCGCGGTGCTCAATCAGCGGCCGGAGCTGTTCGGTGCGGCAATAGCCGAAGTGCCGTTCGTCGACGTGCTCAACACCATGCTCGACCCGGAGTTGCCGCTGACCGTCACCGAATACGACGAATGGGGCAACCCGCAAGAGCCAGACGTCTATGATCGGATCAAGGCCTACGCCCCGTATGAAAACGTCACCGCGCAAGCCTATCCGGCAACGCTGGTGATCGCCGGCTACAACGACAGTCGCGTGCAGTACTGGGAAGCGGCCAAGTGGGTGGCGAAATTGCGCGCGACCAAAACCGACACCAATCCCCTGCTGCTCAAGACTGAATTGGGCGCCGGGCATGGCGGGATGAGCGGTCGCTACCAGGGATTACGTGACGTAGCCCTCGAATACGCATTTGTTTTGAAGGTTTTGGGCATTGCCTGAGGAACTTGGCCCGGCGTCCCGGTCTTAACACCAGACGCCGGGCGCGCCTGGAACAGCAACAGACACAAGAAAAAGACCGTGACGACATGTCAGAACCGACCTTACTGAACAAAGAAATTCGCGACTGGCTGATGGACTGCGGCCTGTTCGATCAACTGCTGCCGGCCGACTTCGTGGCGGCTTCAGGTTACTTCAGCATCAGCACCATCGCCGAAGGCGAAGAGATCTTCCATGAGGGCGATGCCGGCAGTTTCATGTGCATCATCCACACCGGCCAGGTTGCGGTGCAGAAGACCAACAGCGAAGGGCAACCGGTGACCATGGCCACCTTGCGCAGCGGTCGGGCGTTCGGCGAAATGGCCGTGCTCGACGGCGAACGGCGCTCAGCCAGTTGTGTGGCCGCGAGCAACTGCCAGTTGCTCAACCTGGGCAAGGACTCCCTGGAAAAGATGCTCAACGAAGCGCCGAAAATCGCCGCCAAGATCATCCGCGCCCTCGCCGTCTCCCTCTCCAAACGCTTGCGCATGGCCGACGGGCAACTGCTCTCGCAGCAGATCTAGACACTATCCGCCCGGCGTTTTGATTTTCGTCGTGCTCGGTTCAAGGCCCGGCAAGGTCTGGTCCTTGGGCGGGTTGGGCATTTCGATCGGCGGCAACAATGGTGGCCCACCGTTGCCGGTCTTGGGCACAGTGGTCGGGGTAATCTGCGGGTACGGCGTCGGCGTAGCAGTGCCGGGCGAACCGGGTATCGGCGTAGGGCCGGTGGGGATGGTTTGCTGCTCCTGGGCCTGCACTGCAGTTATCGAGAGCGCGGCCAAGGCAATGGCCGTTAGAATGATGCGCTTCATCAATGGCTCCGTTGGCCTTGTGGTCTATTGCAGGCTACTCCCAACTGCGCTCGTTTGCCTTCTTCCGCCTGTCATTTTCTCCTCAAGAGAGCCCCATGAAACGTTTCGTTCTGCTCGACACCACCCCCATTCCTGAAAACGGCGGTGCCCTGTGCCTGTTCGAATACGGCGAAGACTTCGTCATCAAGATTCAGGGCGGCGATGGCGGGCAGTTGATGAACACCCGCATGCACGGCTCCGAAGATGCCCTGGCGCAAATCCCCTGCCGCAAGGTCGCCGGCCGGCCGAATTCGCGGGTATTGATCGGCGGCCTGGGCATGGGCTTCACCCTCGCCTCGGCGCTCAAGCATTTGGGTAAGACCGCTGAAGTGGTGGTCGCCGAACTGGTGCCCGGCGTGGTGGAGTGGAACCGTGGGCCGCTGGGGGAAAAAGCCGGCAACCCATTGCTCGACCCGCGTACGGTGATCCGCATGGAAGACGTGGCCAAGGTGCTGCAAGCCGAGCCGCAGGGTTTCGACGCAATCATGCTCGACGTCGACAACGGTCCCGAAGGCCTGACCCAGAAAGCCAATAGCTGGCTGTACTCCGCCGGTGGCCTGAGCGCCTGCGCCAAGGCCCTGCGACCCAAGGGCGTGCTGGCGGTGTGGTCGGCCAGCGCTGACCGGCAGTTTTCCGACAAGCTGAAAAAGGCCGGCTTCAAGGCCGAAGAAGTGCAGGTCTTCGCCCACGGCAACAAAGGCACCCGCCACACCATCTGGATTGCCGAGAAGCTCAAGGGCTAGGCTAAACTTCAACACATAACCGTCATTAGTCTTTTACAAAGGTGAACCCATGAGTTCGTCAACGCCTCCAACCAACACCTCAAAGTTGGACCGCATCCTCGCCGACAACCAGCGCGACAAGGAAATGGGTTACCGCGACAAGGCCCTGAAGATGTACCCGCACGTGTGCGGCCGCTGCGCCCGTGAGTTCTCCGGCAAACGCCTGAGCGAACTGACCGTGCACCACCGCGACCACAACCACGACAACAACCCGCAGGACGGCTCGAACTGGGAGCTGTTGTGCCTGTATTGCCATGACAACGAGCATTCGCGTTACACCGATCAGCAGTATTTCGACGAAGGCTCGCTGAGTACGCCAAAGATTGCCAAGGCGACGCATAACCCGTTTGCGGCGTTGGCCGGACTGATGAAGAAAGAAGACTGAAGGTCTGCTGATCGTTCCCACGCTCCGTGGGTACGATCATCTCCAAACTGAACACCCCTCCCCCAATCCCCGTATAATCGCGCTTTTTTCCCGAAGGCACCCCGCTCGTGGCAGACAAACGGTACAGCTGCATTGGTTTGTATAACCCCAAATCACCGGAGAACGTCGGTTCGGTGATGCGCGCCGCCGGTTGCTATGGCGTGGCGTCGGTGTTTTACACCGGCAAGCGCTATGAGCGCGCCGCCGACTTCGTCACCGACACCAAGAAAGTCCACTACGACATTCCGCTGATCGGCATCGATGACCTGAAGAAAATCCTGCCGCTGGGCTGTGTACCGGTCGCGGTAGAACTGGTCGACGGCGCCCGCTCGCTGCCGGAATACACGCACCCGGATCGCGCCCTCTACATCTTCGGCCCCGAAGACGGTTCACTGGATAAAGAGATCCGCGACTGGTGCGAAGACGTGGTCTATATTCCGACCACCGGCTGCATGAACCTGGCGGCCACGGTCAACGTGGTGCTGTACGACCGCATGGCCAAGGGCAACAACACCCGCTCAGGCCCGAAATTCCGCTGAATCACCGCACATCCGATGGAACGAGCCGAGCGCCTCGGCAGTCAGCTTAATTATCCATTCTTGAAGCCTGGAGACAGATCATGAGCGACCTCAAACGCGTAGAGCGCATCGAATCCACCCCGTTCCAGACTCAGCCCGCGCAGAACGTCCAGGGTTGGGAGCGCATCGGTTCCCTGGCCGGTGGCGTGGTGATGGTCGGCAAAGGCCTGCGGCGCGGTGGTGTGTTCGGGTTGATTCAAGTGGCCATTGGCGGCGTAGCGATGGCCCGGGGTATTACCGGGCACAGTTCGGCGAAAAGCTTTCTGGAAAAGAGCCGTCAGGACATGGTTAACGCTCGGGCCAGGATTGAGCGTGCCGGGGAAGAGTTGAGTCGGTTGAAGGCCAATGCCGAGGCGGCGACCAAAACCGCCACCGTGACCGGGAATGATTCTTTGAAGTCGCCGAAAGCCGGGGTTTGATCCGGAATTTTCGGCGAGGCTCAGGGCCTCTTCGCGACCCGACTTGCCCGCGAAGGCGGTATTACTGAAGCAACCCGGTATCAAGCACCTTGGAAGACTCGCCAATAACGCTCTCACTGAGCTGAACGAATTCCTTGGTATCGACACTCTCCAAACGCATCGCCCCACGCAATACATCATCCAGCGAACGCTTGTTGCGGGTCTTCAGGCGAATCTCGCGATCCAGTTCCTGCAGCAACACCACCGCTTTGGCCACCTGCGCCGGGTTGATCTGCTCCCCGCGCAAGGTCGTGACCTTCTGGCTGGCCTTGGCCAACTTGCCCAGCAGGCCCTCATACCGCTCATCACTCATGCCGCCCGCTCGGCGCACCAGTTCGATGGCGTAATACTCGGCAAACCCTTCGCTGATCCAGCCGCTACGCTGGCTGTCGTTGATCCGCCCGAACGCCTGAGCCAATTCACGCATCAAGGCACTGCTGCCGCTTTCGCTGACCAGCGGCAGGCGGCTATTGAGATAGATCGATTCCCGCGCGGCCAGGCTGCCACGCCACATCGGGTCATTGGCGCCGACGATCAGCAATTTGCTGGGGTGACGCGGAAAAACTTCCTGCACTTGCGGCCACACGAACGTCAGCAGCGTCAGCACATCCATGCGGCGCATCCCCTGGCCTTGGGGCGAGGCCACGGTGACTTCGGTTTCCCCCAACCGCGTGCGACGGCTGCCGAGGTTACCGGCGAGCATCCAGCCAGTGGGACGGTCGAACAGGCGCGAGACGTTATCGATGCGGAACTTGTTTTTGCCGATCCGCGGCCAGGCGGTTTCGACGCTTTTCCAACCGGTGGGCAATTCGAATTCCAGGCGTGACACCAACTCGATACCGTCCTGCTGATCGAGTTTCGCTGCGGGCACCAGGTCATCGCCACGCATCAGCGCCCACGTTGGCGTCATGCGTGTATCGAAGCTGCCGCTCTTGCGCCCGTGGCTGATGCGCACGCGGTAGGTCAGGCTGGCCTTGTCGGCGGCCGGGCGCCAGACACCACGGACCTGCGTGCCCGGTGTTAGCTGCCATTGGCCGTCGGCCTTGAAATCACTGTAGTGACTGCCGTCGCCCAAGTCGAAATCCAGACTGCGCACTGCCGAGCCTTGGGCCAGGGTCAGGCGCACTTCGGCCTGATCGCTTTGCGGCAACAGGCGCACGTGATAATCCAGATCGACTTTCTTCGCCGCCCACACGGGCGAACTCAGGGCCAGCAGCCCGACAGCCAACGCCCGGAGCACTCCCACCGCCATACACACTCCTATTGTGGCGAGCGAGCTTGCTCGCGCCGGGCTGCGTAGCGGCCCAAAATTCTTGTGATCACCGCCGATTTTGTGAGTGCTGCGCACTGGAGCGCCAGCCCGGTCAAGCGGGAGCAAGCACCCTCGCCACAGACTAAATGGCATCGGGAATTAACCCGCGCGAAAAATCAGATGATCTTCCCAATCGTCTTCGGCCACGCTGCCTTCGGCGAGCATGCGCCCGGACTGGGAAATACGTTCGTGATGCACCGCATCACGATCACCGCACACCAGGTGATGCCAGAGCGGCAGGTCCTTGCCTTCGCTGACCAGTCGATAACCGCAGGTCGGCGGCAACCATTTGAACTCATCGGCCTTGCCCGGCGTGAGCTGGATGCAATCGGGGACAAAGTCGCGACGGTTGGGGTAATCGGTGCACTGACAGGTTTTGAGGTCCAGCAGTTTGCAGGCGATACGCGTGTAGTAGACGGCGTTGTCGTCTTCATCCTCGAGCTTTTGCAGGCAGCACAAGCCACAGCCGTCGCACAGCGATTCCCATTCCTCTTGATCCAGTTGATCGAGGGTTTTGCGTATCCAGAACGGTTCGACTTTGGCGGCCATGGCTCAAGCATCAACATCAGGTGGTGAAAAGGCCGCCAGTCTAGTGCCAAGGCATCGGCGGGCCAAGCATTGGCGACTGCCGGTACGACGGCACTTGTCAGTTTTTGCGCCACCCAGTAGCTTTGCCAGTCGCAAGGAGCCCTCCCCAAGTGCCATTAACGCTCAACCGCGTTGCATTCAGGTGAACTGCTGGCTCAAAAAAACCGGCGCTCAGCTCAACTGTACCCGCCGGTTTTTCGACGACCCCCACTTTCAAACGTAAAGGAATCTCTTGATGAGTGCTAATCCACGCGTTGCCGATTACGCCATTCACCCTCAGTTCACCGATCGCTGGTCGCCCCGCGCCTTCACCGGTGAAACCATTCCCGAAGAGACCCTGCTGAGCTTCTTCGAAGCCGCCCGCTGGGCACCATCGGCGTACAACTCGCAGCCTTGGCGGTTTCTCTATGCGCGTCGCGACACGCCGAACTGGGAGCGTTACCTGGGCCTGCTGAACGAGTTCAACCGCAGCTGGGCGCAGCACGCCTCGGCGCTGGTGATCGTGATCTCGAAAACCACCTTCGTGGCACCTGGCGCCAGCGAAGAAACCCCGGCGCTGTGGCACACCTTCGACACAGGTTCCGCCTGGGGCCACCTGGCGTTGCAAGCGAGCATCAGCGGCTGGCACACCCACGGCATGGCCGGTTTCGATCAGGAGCTGACCCGCAAGGAGCTGAACATTCCTGAAGGCTACGCGCTGCACGCCGCCGTGGCGATCGGCAAGCTGGGCGACAAGGCGACACTGGCCGAGTACCTGCAAGCACGTGAAGAGCCAAGCCCGCGTCGTCCGCTGAGCGAGTTGGCGGCTGAAGGTAATTTCACCCTGTAAAAACAAAAGATCGCAGCCTGCGGCAGCTCCCTACAGGTGTTCACAAAGCCCTGTAGGAGCTGCCGCAGGCTGCGACCTTTTCAGCTGCGCCTCAATACCCGCGCGCGAAATCCACTTCCCCACGCAACGCTTCACCCGCCTGATACGCCCGCAGGTTCTCGACAAACAGCTTCACCATCGCCGGTGGCGAGGTCGGTGCCGAGCTGTGGCCGGTCAGCAGCAGGCCCCACGCGGTCCAGAACGGATGACGTTGCGGCAGTGGTTCCTGACGGCAGACGTCGATCACAGCCCCGGCCAGATGCCCTTCCTTCAAGGCTTCCACCAGATCCGCATCGACCACCGCAACGCCGCGTCCGACGTTGATGAACAACCCCGTCGCCTTGAACTGCTTGAACAGGGCAGCGTCATACAGGTCGTGCGTATTGGGGGTATTCGGCAGCAGATTGATCACGTAATCCACCTCACCGACCAGGCGCGGCAAATCGCTCAGCGCGCCGACTTCGACAAAAGGCGCCTGCTCCCGGGCGGTGCTGGCGACGCCGTATAACTCGACGCCAAACGGCAGCAGAAACTGCGCCACTGTCTGACCGATATCACCGGTGCCGACAATCAGCACCTTTCGTCCAGCCAGGCTTTGACCCTGGCGATTGTCCCATTTGCGCTCGACCTGGCTGACCAGCCGCGCCAATACTTCGCGCTCGTGGCCGAGCATGTAAGTCAGCACGTATTCAGCCATGACCTGACCGAAAATCCCTACCGCGCGAGTCAGCCGATAGTGCCGTGGCAAGCCATCGGCCAGCAGCGGCGTGATACCGGCCCAGGTCGACTGCAACCATGCAGGCGTGTGGCCCTGACGCAACAGCGTCGCCAGCAGGTCCGGCTGACCGAGCCAAACCTGGCAGTCGGCCGCCTGACGGGCCAGTTCGGCGGAGTCGCCGCTGGTCAATACTTCCAGATCAGGAGCTGCCTGACGCAACAGTTGGGCATACACAGGGTGGTCGTGTTCAGCAATCAGAACGCGCATGTTTCAAACCTTTCAAAAGCAGTGCAGACGACCGCCGACAGAGGATCACTCCATCGTCACGGCCATCGCCAAAATCATTCCAGTGTTTCATAAGGCTCTGAATAGAGCCTGTCTGCCGATTACATCGGGTCGTTGCGGCGCAGCAATTCTTCCGGCAAGTGTTCGATGTATTCATCCTCGGCCGGTGGCATTTGCAGGTGGTAGCCCTGCTTTTCGAGGTTCTCCAGTACTACAGCAATGTCTTCGCGCGACAGCTTGCGCTCGGGGGTCAACACCAGGTCGAAAGCGTGGATGGCTTTGCCGAAAGCCGCCATCAGGGGTTCAGGCACGCGCTCCAGTGCATCGCTTTTGAGCACATAGAGGTACATCCCGCTTTTCTTCGAGCTTCGATAAATCGAGCAAATACGTTTCAAGGCTGTTCTCCGGCGGTGGCCAGGCTGTCGAGCAGCGCCTGGCCCATCAATTCGCGGCGCCAGCCACGCAGCGAATCAGGCAATTGGTAAGGACCATTGGGGAAGCCGCTCTTGAGCAGCGCTTCCAGGGTTTTCTTGCGCAGCATCAGCTCCGGCGCGATGTTCAGGCGCTCGGCTTCGGCCTGGCCGATGGCACGCAGCTGTTTGACCAGCGCGGCGGCTTCCACCGGCAATGGCTCCGGCACCGCTGGCGGCCACTGATCAGGCGACACACTGCCAGAGCGCTTGATCAGATCAAGCAGAAATTCGCCGTCCTGACGCACGGTGCGCGGGTGCATGTCTTCGATTTTCGCCAGTGCGCCGAGGTTGTCCGGTTGGGTGCGTGCCAACGGCCACAGTGAATGTTCACGGATAATGCGGTTGCGCGGCAGATCACGGGCGCGGGCTTCACGCTCGCGCCAGGCGCAGAGTTCACGCAACACGGCGAGCTGGGCGCGGGACAGCTTCCAGGCCAGTTTGGCGTCGCGATAGACCTCGTACGGGTCGACCTCGCGCCGCAGATTGGCGACCAGCTCGGCACCGTCTTCCAGGACCCACGCGTATTTTTCGTCAGAAAGCTTCGGACGCAGCTGTACGAAAACCTCCGCCAGATGCACGGCATCTTCGGCCGCGTAACTGATCTGAGTCTCGGACAGTGGACGTTGCAGCCAGTCGGAACGGGTCTCGCCCTTGGGCAGGTCGATGCCGAGCACGTCCTGCACCAGCCGCGAATAGCCCATGGAGAAACCCAGGTTCAGGTAAGCAGCGGCCAGTTGGGTGTCGAACAGCGGCGCCGGCAGACTGCCGGTCAGGCGCAGCAGGACTTCGAGGTCTTCGCTGCACGCATGCACGACCTTGACCACGGCCTGGTTTTCCAGCAACGCGGCCAGGGGCTGCCAGTTGTCGATGGTCAGTGGGTCAATCAGGTAAGCGCGTACGCCATCGCCGATCTGCAGCAGACCTGCGATCGGGTAAAAGGTGTCGACCCGCATGAATTCGGTGTCGAGGGCAACGAATGGCAGCTGCTGCCACTCGGTGCAAAACTGACCGAGGCTATCGTTGTCGCGAATCCAGTGAATATCGATGGCCACACGGCTCTCCCTTGAAGAATGGCGCGCAGTATATATCGCCCCCGGCGATTTCCGCGCATCCACTGAACAAGAGCTTTAGCGAAAATACCTGCCGGACAGCAAGAATTGTCTGAAAGGCTAGCTGTCCTTACGCAACACGTAGACCCGCATCCGCGTGCAACCCGGTACCAAGTCCTGATGACTGAGCAAGCAGAAACCCGCTTGCCTGAACTCGGCCTCAAGCTCGGCCTTGCTGGCCTGTGGCTGGGCCTGTGCGCCCTCCACGTCCGAACGCTCGAGCTTGAAACGCCCATCAACCCGCACCGCCACAATCACGGTATCGCGACTGACCCGGTGGAACTCGCCCAGCATGGCCAATCGATGCTCGGGACAGGCAATGCGTTGAAACAGTTGCAGGCAAAAAATGCAGTCAACCGCATTCGCCGACAAGCCGATGGTGAAGGCAGAACTCTGAAAGGTCTTGATCCGTTTCAGCAGGTTCTGCGGATGGTGGGTGCTGGCGTGATCGAGCATGTCCTGAGACGGATCGGTCGCGAGAATCACCCGGTTCGCATGCTCGGCCAGAACTGGCCAGAAACGCCCGACCCCGCAGGCCACATCAAGAATCAATCCCGGTTCTCCAGCGACCTGAAGCGCGTTACGCACCAATTGCTCTTCGCGCCAGAACGTCAAACGCCCCGCCAGGCCGCGCGGTCGCGGCTGTTTACAGACGCGGGCGTGTTCCTGATCGTAGCGCCGGGCGAACTCAAGCTCGAAGGCGGATGGGGGCTGCGCGGACATGTGTAATGGCTCTTGTTGGATGTTCCAGGCGCCGCAGATTAGCGGTCGTTACGTAAAAAAAAGCTCGATTCGCTCATTTTTTGGCCAGCACACCGTCGCCCATTGCGCCGCGGCATCCGGCGAACATATCCAGACCCGGGTTGTAGACCGTGCTGTTGACCTCCAGCAGACCGAGCATCGAATGGAACAGGTTGTCCTGGCTTAAGGGTTTTTCACGATTCAGTTGCAGGCAACGGGTGTCCACCGAGAACGACTTTTGATAGCTGTCGGAGAACCACGCCAGCATCGCTACATGTTTCTGTTGTTCCGGTGCGAGCATGTAAGGCGTGCCATGCAGGAACAGGTTGTATTCGCCCAGCGACTCGCCGTGGTCCGACAGATACAGCATCGCGGTATCGACTTTGCCCTGGTTGCTGCGCAACAGATCGATCAGGGTCGACAGCACGTGGTCGGTATACACCAGCGTATTGTCGTAGCCATTGACGATGCTTTCGCGGCTGCAATTGTTCAGCGCATTGCTTTCACACACAGGTGTGAAGTGTTCGTATTCTTTCGGGTAGCGCTTGAAGTATTCCGGACCGTGACTGCCCATTTGGTGCAGGACCAGCACGGTGTCTTTATTCAGCGTGTCGATGAAGTGCTGCATGCCTTGCAGGAGAATTTCATCGCGGCACTCGCTGTTGGCGCACAGCACAGGGTCTTTCAGGTCACTCACGTCATCGACAGTGACCCGATCGCAGGTGCCTTTGCAGCCCGACTGGTTATCGCGCCAGATGACCTCGAGACCTGCACGCTTGAGCACGTCCAGCAGGCCTTCCTGGTTCTTCGCCTTGCTGGCGTCGTAATCCTTGCGACCCATGTTGGAGAACATGCAGGGCACCGACACCGCCGTTTCCGTCCCGCACGAATGCACATCGGTGAAGGCAATCAGGCCGGATTCCTTACTCAGTTTCGGCGTGGTGTCGCGGTCATAACCCAGGATGCCGAAGTTCTCGGCCCGGGCACTTTCGCCCACCACCAGTACCGTCAGGGATTTACGGTCGTGGGCCTGCCAGGCCGGTTTTTTCTGGGCATCTTCACCCAGTTTGGCGAAAGGTTGCCGTGCAGACACCACTTGCTCACGCAGATAACCGAACGAGGCACCGATGTAGTTGCTCGGCACCACCATCAGACGCAATTCATGGTGATTGCGAAACAACGACGACAGGCCTTGATAATTGACCAATGCGACACCGCCGATCACCGCAACCGACGCGACACTCACCAGCACTTTACTTAATAACTCACGGTGCCAGCGACGATAATTAACCGGGATTTTCCACAACAACCACGACGGCAAGACGCCGAGCAGCACGATATAAACAAACAGTTTTAGCGAGAGTAAGTCGCGTACTTCCGTGGCATTGGTTTCGGCGAAGTTACGCAACATACCGGCGTCGATCAGCACGCCATATTGGCTCATGAAGTACGCCACACCGGCACTGATCAGAAAGATCAGCGTCAACACGGGTTTCATCACGGGTCGGAATGCCAGCAAGGTCAGCACAATGTTGAAGGCCGCCAGGATCATCAGCCCGAACGCGACACGCATGACGATGCCTTGACCGTCTGCTGCGGTGATATCGAAGAGGTGTTGCCAGAGAACTAAATTGAACCCTGCCAATAGAAAGGCACTGGAAACCAACGTCACCCATTCGGGGCGCACGGCTTTGAACTTCAACATGTGATCGGCTGTTCCTGAAAAGAAGTGCCCGCGGCAAATGTGAAAATTTCATTGACCGAGACGCCACAAATCTTAATCAGTCAACCATCAATATTTCGTGAAAAAGAAGCCAACGAATAGTTGGCTTCTGGTATTAGGCCAAAACTTCCAACACTGGCGACCCGTTTCAAGCCTGATGCAGATACCAGCGCCAGTCCTGCTCACCGACTTCGCCCATGAATTGCCGGTATTCGGCGCGTTTCACTGCCAGATAGACACCTAGAAACTCACTGCCGAATGCTTCCCCGGCCCAATTCGAGCCTTCCAGCGCTCGCAACGTGGTCAACCAGTCGGTCGGCAACAATTGCGCGGCCTGGGCGTAACCGTTGCCCTCCACCGGCGCCCCGGGGTCAAGTTGCTCGCGGATGCCGCGATGAATACCGGCCAGGATCGCCGCCGCCGCCAGATACGGGTTGGCGTCGGCACCACAAATACGGTGCTCGATATGCCGGGAGAATGCCGGCCCGCCGGGCACTCGCAAACTCACGGTGCGGTTGTCCACGCCCCAGGTAGCCGCCAGAGGGGCGTAGCTGTTGGTCTGGAAACGGCGGTACGAGTTGGCGTTCGGACAGAACAACAGCAATGCATCGAGCAATGTGGCGAGCATTCCGCCGACCGCGTGTTTGAGCAGCGGCGTGCCGTCCGGGGCCTCGCTGGCGAACAGGTTATTGCCGTCCTTGTCCGCCAGGCTGACATGCATGTGCATGCCGGTGCCGGCCAGGTCATCGAACGGCTTGGCCATGAAACAAGCCGTCATCCCGTGCTTGTGCGCTACGCCCTTGACCAGCCGCTTGTAGCGCACGGCTTCGTCCATCGCCTGCAAAGCGTCGGTGCGGTGTTCGAGGGTGATTTCCACTTGCCCCGGCGCGTATTCGGAAATCGCCGTGCGCGCCGGAATGCCCTGGAGCTTGCAGGCGCTGTAGAGGTCGGCCAGAAATGGCTCGATCTGTTCCAGCTCACGCAAGCCGTAGACCTGAGTCCCGCGTGGCCGCCCGCCATCGACATTCCGCGCCGGTTGCGGCCGACCGTTGCCGTCGCGCTGCTGATCCAGCAGATAGAACTCCAGCTCCGCCGCCATCACCGGGTAATAACCGTCGGCCTGCAAGCCTTCGATGACCTTGGCCAGCAGGTGCCGTGGGTCGGCGATGGTCGCGGGCATGCCCTCTTGCGGATGCATGCTGACCTGCACCGCCGCCGTGGGAATCAATCGCCACGGCATGCGCTGCAAACTGCCGCTGACGGGATAAGCGCGGCAATCGATATCACCGACGTCCCAGACCAGACCGGAGTTTTCCACGTCATCGCCATTGATGGTCAGGCCCAGGATGGTACTCGGCAGCGGTCGACCGCTTTCGTACACCGCCAGCAACTCATCGCGATGCAGCAATTTGCCTCGTGGCACACCGTTGTTGTCGAGGATGAACAGCTCGAACATCTCGATATCCGGGTTCTGCTCAAGAAAGGTCAGGGCTTGCTCTTTGGTAGCGAAGGATGTCTTGGCACAGCTCATGGGAATTCTCGTCTATCCGCGTCAGGCAAACGCACAGGCGCCGCCGGTTTGATCCCGGCGCATGGCGCGGGACCTGTCAGAACAATCAACGGGAGATGCAAGAATCCGGCGGGCGCGCGTGACGGCAGTGCCACAAGGCCCAGAAGGCGAGTTCGGAAGGGAGTGCGACTGGACAACCGTCCATAGAGAAGACCGCGATAAACAGATGAGCAGCAGCGTCACACGGGCGGTTAAGCCGTTAAATCGGGATTTGAAGAACCTTGGGTGTGGATTGGCTAAACAATCGATTATTCGCTAAAGGGGATTAGCCGAGCGGTACAGTTATTTAATTTCTAAATACTGCTCCAGACTTTCTGATTTGCCGCCTCCAGGGCTCGCGCGCCTAATCGGCTCCTTGTTCCTGAAGGTCCGATTATGGAAAACGTTCGCGCAACCTCCCGCCCTGCCCTCTGGCTGATGTTCAGCATCATTCTTGTCGCCCTGAATCTGCGTCCTTCCATGGCCGCTGTCGGCCCGTTGCTGTCTGCCATTCGCGGTGACATCCCGCTGAATTTCAGCCTGGCCTCGCTGTTGACCATGCTGCCAGTCATGGCCATGGGACTGGCGATGTTCTTTGGTATCGGTATCAGTCAGCGCTTGGGCGAGCAGCGCACCGTAGTGCTGTCGCTGCTGATCATCAGCCTGGCCACGGTGTCGCGGTTGTTCCTTGATTCGGCGGCGGAACTGATCCTGAGCGCCGTACTGGCCGGCGTCGGCATTGCGCTGATTCAGGCGCTGATGCCCGCCCTGATCAAGTCCCGTTTCAGCGACAACGTTTCCGTGTGCATGGGTCTCTACGTGACGTCGATCATGGCCGGCGCGGCAATTGCGGCGTCATTCGCGCCGTTGGTGATGACCCGCACCGGCAGTTGGCGAGTGGGGTTGGCGATCTGGGCGGCACTGGCGCTGGCGGCGTTGCTGTTCTGGTGCGTTCAACGCACGGGAATGCCGACATTGGGGGAAAAGTCGTCCCGCAAAGAATCCTTTTTCCGCAGTTCCCGTGCCTGGTTACTCGCGATCTTCTTCGGCCTGGGCACGGCGTCCTACACCTGTGTCCTGGCCTGGCTGGCACCGTACTACGTGGAAAAAGGCTGGAGCGAACAACAGGCCGGCTTGCTACTGGGCTTTTTGACGGCCATGGAAGTGTTGTCGGGGCTACTGACGCCCGCCATCGCCAACCGCAGCCGTGACCGGCGCCTGGTGCTGGTGGTGTTACTGGCACTGATCATGGCCGGTTTTTGCGGTCTGATTCTGAGCCCGCAACACCTGAGCCTGCTGTGGCCGTGCCTGCTGGGACTGGGCATCGGCGGGCTGTTCCCGATGAGCCTGATCGTGTCGCTGGATCATCTGGACAATCCCCAACGCGCGGGTGGGTTGACCGCCTTCGTGCAAGGCATCGGTTACCTGATCGCCGGCCTCTCGCCGCTGATCGCCGGGATGATTCGCGATCAACTGGGCAGTTTCGAATGGGCCTGGTGGTCACTGATGGGCGTCATGGCACTGATGATTCTGATGGTTCTGCGCTTCGATCCGCGGCATTACGCCAAACACATTCATTAACCCGGAACCCCCACCATGAAACGCACAGGTTTTGCTGCCGCTCACGTCGGCATGTTGCTCTGGGCGCTGTTGATTGCCGTCTCGTTTTCCGCGGCAGCCCAGGTCAGCCAGGCCATCGACCCGATTCTGCTGACCGGGTTGCGCTTGTTGTGTTGCGCCCTGGTGTTTTTACCCCTGCTGCTGTTCAAGGGCGATACCGCCATGACCGCCCGCGGCCTGCTCGGTCATGCCGTGCTCGGCATGCTGCTGGCGCTGTACTTCGGCTCGTTGTTCGAAGCACTGCGTTACACTTCGGCGGTGAACACCGGGACGATGTTCACTCTGGTGCCGTTGCTGACACTGCTGTTCGAAGCCATCCTGACACCCGACAGCCGCCTGAAACAACGCGTGTTGCCCATGCTGGTTGCCGCGGCCGGCGCCATGCTGCTGGTATTGAAAGGCGCAGGCCCCGGCGAACTGCCGTCGCTGTACGCGGTATCGGTGTATGCGGTCGGTTGCCTGGCAATGGCGCTCTACTCGCCCCTGAGTCAACGGCTCAAGGCCAGCAGCCTCAAGGGGCGCGGCCCGGTGGGCATGACTTTCTGGAACATGCTGTTCGGCGCACTGTTTCTATTGGCGTTTTGTGGATTCAGCGGCGGCTGGCGTTCGGCGTCGTTGCTGAGCGCGAGCGATCTCTGGTGGTTGATCTACCTGGCACTGTTTGCCACCCTGGCGACTTTCTGGCTGCTGCATCGAGCCATTGGCGTGATCGCCCCTTCCTCAGTCATTTCCTACATCTACCTGAGCACCCTGTTCATCACACTGTTCCACTGGTTGTGGTTACGCCAGTCGCCACGTGCACTGGAAATCATCGGCGCGTTGCTGGTGGGCGTCGGCATGTTGGCGCTGTTAATATCCAGCCGCGATGCGATGCCTGCACAGCAATCAGCGCTGAAGGCTTCTGGCCATGTTTCGGGTGATTGAACTCACAAGTCGTGTTCATAACACTATCTGTCCCACAACTGACCATGAAATATCCTACAAGGCATTCTCTTGGTACTATCGTTCCGCTAAGATCATTCGCACACGTTTGCGCACGGTCAGCGCAAGGAGCACAGCGAGACAGAACGGATGCTGAACAGTAACTTGCTTAGAAAGCTCGATATGCAAGACCTCATGGTATTTGTTGCCGTGTATGAGCAAAGCAGCGTCACCGGTGTGTCGGAGGCACTTTGCGTCAGCCAGTCCACCGTGAGTTACTGCCTGAAAAAACTGCGCACCAGTTTCGAAGACGAGTTATTCATCAATACCCGCACGGGTATGCGCCCCACCTACAAAGCCAGCACCATGTATGCCCATGTGCTGAAGATTCTCGAAAGCATCAACCTGTGTCACGCCGGGACACCAACGTTCGATCCGACCTTGCAACCAGTCACCTTCAATATCTGTGCGCCGGAATACTTCGAGCAACTGATCCTGCCGCGCCTGTTGAAGAGCTTCGATTTCGCCGACCTGCCGGTGATGGTCAACATGCACAAGTTCGAAACCGACATCCCGGCCGAAGAACTGCGCGACGGCAGCCTCGACCTGGTGATCTGTTTCGGCCCGAACTTTCATCGAAGCCACACCGACTTCAACTCCAGACGACTACTGGAGGACGATCTGGTCTGCGTCTTCGACAAACGCGCCACGCCGCTGGAGCCGCGCTTGAGCCTGCAAGCGTTCACTGAACGTCGGCATGTGTTCCCGACGCCCTGGACGTCCACCACCAACATGGTTGACGGCTGGCTGGCTCAACAGGCCCACAAACGCCAGATTGTCGCGCGCTCCAACAGCTACAGCGCGGCACTGAAGATGATCACCGGCACCGACTTCATCCTGACCTTGCCCCGGCGCATCCAGCAATTGCTGGCCAATGAGGCGATCTTCAATCACTGCGAAGCGCCCAATGGTTTACCGGGCTTCACCCTGGACATGCAGTGGAGTCAAAGCGTCGACCAGGACAGCGCCAACACCTGGCTGCGCGAGCAAGTGATCAAGGCCTGCGCCGAGCAGGAAATGGCCTGAAACTCAGAGGCCGATGGCAGTCTTGGTGTAGGACTCTCGATCGATGTCGATGATTTCCACACAGAGTTGAACCTCAACCCCTACCGGCCATTCGCACACATCCTGCACCACCGCCAGCAGGCTGTCAGACAACTGCTTCTTGATCTGCGGCGAGCGACCGCTCAACAGCGCCAGCTTTACATGCATGAACGCCCGCTCGCCCGGTGCGGTACCCACCCTGAAAGTCTCGACCTTCACCGCACGGGCCTTGATGTCGAACTCTTCAAACTGCCCCGAAGCGACCAGCGCGTTGTTGAGTCGCATCAATGCCACATCGGCATTCAGTTCGGACAGGTTGGCGGTGTATTCCATGTGCAGGTGGGGCATGACGGGGTTCCTGAGGATTGGCAGAAAGGTCGTAGATATAACACCGCCCTGCTCACTCTGTCAGCGGAAGGATCGGACGTTCACTCATAAACGCCTCCAGGCGCGAGCGCAGCCAGCGTTCAGCCGGGTCGCTGTCGACATGGCTGAGCCAGACCATGGACAGGTCCAGGGTCGGCGTCTTGAACGGAAACGGCTCCTTGAACAGTTGGCCTGACGCAGCCATCGCCTCCGCCGTGTAGTCAGGCAGGCTGGCGATCAGGTCGGTGCCGGCGAGCAAGGCCGGCAATGAACTGTATTGCGGGACGGAGAGCACGACGTGGCGCGTACGGCCGATCTCCGCCAGCCATTCATCGGCGTAGCCACTGACATTGGCGGTGTGGGACACCAGCACGTGCGGTCGCGCGCAATATTCATCGAGGGTCAACGGCGTGTCCGACGCATCTGCACGCAAGATACTGGGCTGGATATGTCGCAACAACTTGCGTTTGGCGTTGGCCGGCAGGCCGCGGGTCTGGCTGATACCAACGGTGATATCGCCAGACGCCAGCAAGTCGGGAATGCGCCAGTAGTCGACATGCTGGACCACGAACACCACCTTCGGCGCTTCCTGGCGCAAAGAACGCAGCAGTGGCGGTAACAGACCGAACTCGACATCGTCCGAAAGCCCGATGCGAAACGTCATGGTGCTGCTGAGCGGATCGAAATCGTGGGTCAGGCTCAAGGCCACCGACAGCGAATCCAGTGCCGGCGACAGGTGCTGAATAATCTCCTCGGCCCGCGCTGTCGGCTCCATGCGATGGCCGACCCGAATGAACAGCGGATCGTTGAACATCGTCCGCAAGCGGTTCAGCGCCGCACTGATGGTCGGCTGACCGAGGAACAGCTTCTCCGCCACCCGCGTGACGTTGCGTTCGAGCATCAATGTCTCGAACACCACCATCAGGTTGATGTCGGCCTTGCGTAGTTCGTTGCGATTCATCCGTTGCACCCCGGTCCCCAAGACTGGATGACAGTTTAGGGAGGTGTCGCGATCGGCGTCTATGCAGGTTGGCAAACGACCCGATCCATAAAATCCGGGGGCACTCACCACTCAGGAGCGCCCGACTGAAACGAAGCTGCTCTGATTGAGCAGCTTCACCGCCTGGAACCTATATCTCCTTGACCGGTGTCTGCTCTTGAGTCCCTTTGATCAAACCGATGGCATGCATGCAATCAGACTTGTTGACGTAAGCCTCCCCACTGGCAATCGTTTCATGATTCCCCGCTCGCAAACGCCAGCGCCATTGGCCCTTGCCGGTCTGTGAGGTGCCACGGGTTTGCCTGTAAATCTCAAAGTACATTGATCGCTCCTTGCGATGGCTGATTACGACAGATCAGAGACCTGCGAAACCAGAGTAGATGAGGAATTTTTGCGGCAACGTCTTTCAATGTCAGGGGATATTTCGAAGGAAAAACCTTGATTGCCGAAACGATCAATGAATACGGGGGACGGTAATTAGAACGACTTGGCGAAGTAACTTTTCCTGTGGATGGACATATCTTTCTTACTCTGTCGTGCTGATTTTTCCGACACCAAAAGCTTGGGAAAAAAGAGGGACGGATGCGAAAGTGACCCGATGGAAAAAGCTGCGCAAACGAAAAAGCCCCGTAGATTTTCATCTACGGGGCTTTTCTATGTATGGCGGAGAGATAGGGATTCGAACCCTAGGTACCGGTGAAGGTACAACGGATTTCGAATCCGTCCCATTCGGCCACTCTGGCATCTCTCCAACGGCGCGCATCATAACAGCACAATCGCCGGAAGCGAACCCCCTTTAGCGATTTTTTTCCGTGCTATCAGATGCTTGCGTCGATTAAAGCGGTACGCCCAGACGGTTGGCGACTTCTTCGTAGGCTTCGATGACGTCACCGAGGCCCTGACGGAAGCGGTCCTTGTCCATTTTCTTCTTGGTGGCCTTGTCCCACAGACGGCAGCCGTCCGGGCTGAATTCGTCGCCCAGAACGATGGAGCCGTCGGAGAACACGCCAAATTCGAGTTTGAAGTCGACCAGCAGCAGGCCGGCGTCGTCGAACAGTTTGCTCAGTACTTCGTTGACCTTGAGCGACAGTTCTTTCATGCGAACCAGTTGCTCGGCGGTGCCCCAACCGAATGCCACTACGTGGGATTCGTTGATGAACGGGTCGCCCTTGGCGTCGTCCTTCAGGAACAGTTCGAAGGTGTAAGGGTTGAGCTTCATACCCTCTTCAACACCCAGGCGCTTGACCAGGCTGCCGGCGGCGTAGTTACGCACGACGCACTCGACCGGAATCATGTCGAGTTTTTTCACCAGGCATTCGTTGTCACCCAGCAGTTTGTCGAATTGAGTCGGCACGCCGGCTGCTTCGAGTTTCTGCATGATGAAAGCGTTGAACTTGTTGTTCACCATGCCTTTGCGGTCGAGCTGCTCGATACGCTTGCCGTCGAACGCCGAGGTGTCGTTGCGAAACAGCAGGATCAAGCGGTCAGCGTCGTCGGTCTTGTAAACCGATTTGGCTTTGCCGCGGTAGAGTTCTTCACGTTTTTCCATGATGGGCTCCGCTTGCTAAGTAGGTGGGCTAGGCGATGTATCGCCAGTCGAGCCCTGAATCTTGATCGGCCAGTTGCAGCCAGTCCGGGTCGCACCCGAGGGTGTCGACAAAACATTGCCGGGCCAGCTGCGGCAGGTTGTTCTTGCTGCTCAGATGGGCCAGGACCAGGTGTTGCAGGCCTTGCCAGCCCAACTCGGCCACCAGGAATGCCGCCTGATGGTTGTTCAAATGTCCCAATTCACCGCCCACCCGCTGCTTGAGAAAGTACGGGTAGTGACCGCGAGCCAGCATGTCACGGCAATGGTTGGCCTCGATCATCAACGCATCGAGGTCCCGATAGCCGTCCAGCACCTTGTTGCAGTATGAGCCCAGGTCGGTCAACAGGCCGAAACGCCGCTGACCGTCGCTGAAAACATACTGCGTCGGCTCCTGTGCATCATGGGCCACGGCAATGACGCCGATGCTCAGAGGGCCGATTTGCAGTTGCTCGCCGCCAGCCAGAAGGCCTGCGGGTTCAATCGGTTTGCGCATCCCGCGCAGGGTCCCGCGACTGAGGTAGACAGGCAGATTGTAACGCCGAGACAGTAAACCCACGCCATGCACGTGATCGGCATGTTCGTGGGTCACAAGTATCGCGCTCAACTGCGCAGGGTTCACCCCAAGGCGCAGCAGGCGTTTTTCGGTTTCCCGCAAGGAGAAACCACAATCCACCAGCACATACGTGTCATCGCTGGCTACCAGCGTGCCGTTCCCTTGGCTACCGCTGCCGAGAACGGCAAAACGCATGCGATCAGCCCAGGTTGTCCTGAATCACGGTCAACACTTTGCGCGCCACGTCTGCTGGCGCCACGGTGTTGATGTTTTTCTCGACGGTGACTTGTACGTTCTCGCCGACCTTGCTCAGGCGAACCTGATAACGCTCGGCGCGGGCTTCAACTTCTTCCTTGTTCGGCTTGCTGCCGAACAGGCTGCCGAAGAAACCTGGCTGCTCATCCTTCTTCTCGGCCTTTTCGGCGAGGTTGATGTAGTACAGGCCCAGGCTGCGGTTGATGTCTTCAACACGCCATTCGCCCTGTTCCAGCGCACGACCGACGCTCGACCAGGCACGATCCAGGTCGGTACCGACGTTGAGCACCGGGTTGCCGCTGCCATCCTCGGTCAGGCTGACACGGCTTGGCGTATCGAAATCACGCGAGGCCAGCATGGAGACCGAACCGCCCTTCTCCGAAGTACGGCTCATGCTCGCGAGCATGTCGTCGACCAATGCTGCGTCCAGGCCGGTGTTGACCGAACGATTGGTGAAGTCGACGTTGGCGGTGCTGCCGGCAGGACGCTCGGCGCTGACCACATAGACTTCACTGGTGTTGCGCTGCACGCCTGGCTCGATACGCACCCGTACGCGGGTTTCGCTGTCGGCGCCGACACCGGCCGCGCTCAGGCGCTTGGCCATGGCTGCGGACAGTTCGTCGGAATGTTGCCAGGTGGTAGTGAACTCACCGGTTTGCGGGCGCTGTTCGTCCAGACGGAAACCGTTGTCCTGGAAGAACTGCACGGCCACTGGCCAGACTTCGGCCGGTGGGTTCTGAGCCATGATCCAACGCGAATCGCCGCTCTTCTGCAAGGAGTAGGCGCTGATATCAGCCGCCGCCGACAGCGGCTGCGGACGAGGCACGACATATTCGCCCTTGGCGGTATCGTCGGCCACATTGCGCGGGATCGGCAACAGTGGATCCAGACGCTTGGAGGTGCTGACGTTCGGTGGCAGTTGCATCGGTGCAGTCTGTTGCGCTTCCAGGTAATCGCTACCACGGTCACGGAAATAACCTTCCGGGCCCCAGATCCATCCGCAGCCACTGGTGCTGGAGATAATCAAGGCAAGTGCGGAAAGTCCGGCCATTCGCTTCATGCGTAGTACTTCCTCAATTAAACCAGGACGCCGGACTGGCGCATGGCCTGCCGCAGCGGTTCGTGACAGGCAGCACTGAGCCAGGTGAGCGGCAGACGGATACCGTCCGGCATCAGGCCCATTTCATGCAGCGCCCATTTCACGGGGATAGGGTTGGATTCGATAAACAGGGTTTTATTGAGTGGCATCAGCTTTTCGTGGATCGCCCGGGCTTTGACGGCATCACCGGCCATCGCAGCGGCGCACAGCTCGCTCATGGCGCGCGGCGCAACGTTGGCGGTCACCGAAATGTTGCCCTTGCCACCGAGCAGCATCAGCTCGACCGCGGTCGCATCGTCACCGGAATAGACCAGGAAGTCGCTACTCACGCCGGCCAGGATGTCCTTGGCGCGCTGCAGGTCGCCCGTGGCTTCCTTGATGCCGATGATGTTCTTCACGGTCGACAGGCGGATTACCGTCTCGGCCTGCATGTCGCACGCGGTACGACCCGGCACATTGTAAAGAATCTGCGGGATATCGACCGCTTCGGCGATGGCGCGGAAGTGCAGGTACAGGCCTTCTTGCGTCGGCTTGTTGTAATAAGGGGTTACCAGCAGGCACGCATCGGCGCCAGCGTTCTTCGCGTTGGTCGTCAGTTCGATCGCTTCACGCGTCGAATTGGCGCCCGTACCGGCGATCACCGGAATACGCCCTGCAACCTGGGCAACCACGCGACGAATCACTTCGATGTGCTCGTTCACGTCAAGCGTGGCCGACTCACCCGTAGTGCCGACCGCCACGATGGCGTTGGTGCCCTCTTGCAGGTGGAAGTCCACCAGTTTGCTCAGGCTGTCCCAGTCGAGACGACCCTGTGCATCCATGGGTGTGACCAGTGCCACCATACTGCCCGCAATCATGCAACCGCTCCTGCCGGAAAAAGAGAGCGGTAATGGTACTGGCGCCAAGATGCTTGTACAAGCGAAGTACTGCGCTGCCGCCATTCCCCTTGGCGCTGCTTTTCGCTACCCTTCAGACTTTGATCGGTACTGATAAGCTCGTACGCCGGTTTCCAGCCTCCATTTTCGGCATCACAAGCCCCGATCCAGCGTTGCCACCCCTCGCTCTTGCCATACTGGAGCACGTTGCAACCTTCGGCTGGGGGTTTGTGAATTCGCATCCGCAGGCTCGTCCCGGCAAAAAGCCCATAAACAGTATCGACCGCTCATCGCTTTAGGAATGCTGCATGTCCACCCCCACAGTTCGCGAACAATTCCTTGTCATCAGTGCCCTCGGCGCCAACCCCATGGAGCTGACTAACGTCCTGTGCCGCGCCAGCCATGAAAACCGCTGCGCCGTGGTCACCTCTCGCCTGACGCGTCATGGCGAATGCAGCGCGCTGATCCTTGAGATCTCCGGCAGCTGGGACGCCCTGGCGCGCCTCGAAGGCAGTCTGCCAGTACTGGCCAAACGACACGCTTTCACTGTCAACGTGGTGCGCAGCGCAGCCCTGGAGAACCGCCCCCAGGCCCTGCCGTACGTCGCCTACGTCAGCTCGGCCTACCGCCCGGACATCATCAACGAGCTGTGCCAGTTCTTCATGGACCACAACGTCGAGCTGGAGAATCTGACCTGCGACACCTATCAGGCTCCGCAGACCGGCGGCACCATGCTCAACGCCACGTTTACCGTGACCTTGCCGGCCGGTACCCAGATCAGCTGGCTGCGCGACCAGTTCCTGGATTTCGCCGACGCCATGAACCTGGACGCACTGATTGAACCGTGGCGCCCACAAAACCCAATGTAAGGAAGCTTTCATGGCCGTAGCCATCGACCAACCGGTTGCCGACTTCGAAGCACCCGCCACCAGCGGGCAGACCGTCAGCCTCGCGGCCCTCAAAGGCAAGCAAGTGGTGATTTACTTCTACCCGAAGGACAGCACGCCGGGCTGCACCACCGAAGGCCAGGGTTTTCGCGACCAGTACGCGGCGTTCAAGGCGGCCAACACCGAGGTGTTCGGCCTATCTCGCGACAGCCTGAAGTCTCACGAAAACTTCAAGTGCAAGCAGGAGTTCCCCTTCGAGCTGATCAGCGACAAGGACGAAGCCATCTGTCAGCTGTTCGACGTGATCAAGCTTAAAAAGCTCTACGGCAAGGAATATATGGGTGTTGATCGCAGCACGTTCCTGATCGACAAGGATGGCGTGCTGCGTCAGGAATGGCGCGGCGTGAAGGTGCCGGGGCATGTGGATGCGGTTTTGGCGGCTGCTCAGGCGCTGAACAAGGCCTGATTTTTTGGGCGTCTATTCGGACGCCTTCGCGGGCAAGCCCGCTCCCATAGGGATGGTATGAACCCTGTGGGAGCGGGCTTGCCCGCAAAGAGGCCCTGAAATCGACGATCAAAGCAGCGGCGACACCTCCGGCTCCTTGCGCGGCCAGGCATCCAGCACGGCTTTGAACAACGTCGCCAGGGGAATCGCAAAGAACACGCCCCAAAAGCCCCACAACCCGCCAAACAGCAGCACCGCGCAGATGATCGCCACCGGGTGCAGGTTGACCGCCTCCGAGAACAGCAGCGGCACCAGCACGTTACCGTCCAGCGTCTGGATGATCCCGTAGACCGCCATCAAATAGATGAACTGATCGCTCCACCCCCATTGGAACAGCGCAATCAGCAGCACCGGCACGGTCACCACCACCGCCCCGACATAGGGCACCACTACCGACACACCCACCAACAACGCCAGCAGCGCCGCATAGTTGAGCCCCAGCGCCACGAAAGCGATGTAGGTCACGCCCCCACAAATGAAGATTTCGATGACCTTGCCACGAATGTAATTGGCAATCTGCCGGTTCATTTCCTGGGCGACTCGAGTGATCAGCGCTCGCTCCCGCGGCAGGTAACCACGCACCCACTGGCCGATCATCTCCCGGTCCTTGAGGAAGAAGAACACCAGGATCGGCACCAGCACCAGGTAGATCATGATGTTCACCAGCAGCGGCAAGCTCGACAACGAGAACGTCAGCGCCCACTGGCCGAATTTGCCGATCTCGCCCCGCGCCACTTCGATTGCCTGTAGCACTTGCTCATCCGACACCAGATGCGGATAACGCTCGGGAAGCAGCAATAGCAGTGATTGCCACTTGGCGAGCATGCCGGGCAATTCGTTGAACAGCGTGATCAACTGATGCCAGAGCAATGGCACCACGACGATGATGAATACCAGCAGCCCCCCCCATGAACAACGCGAAGACCAGCCCCACCGCCGCGGCCCCCGGCAGACGCAGGCGCTCGAGGATCACCACCAACCCCTGCATCAGATACGCCAGCACCATCCCGGCCAGCACTGGCGCAAGCATTCCACCCAGGGTGAGTACGGCGGTAAATGCCAGAAACAGCAGCACCGCCAGCACCACGGCCTCTTCATCCGAGAAATAGCGCTGAATCCAGTCGCGTAACACTTTGAACATCAATAATCCTTAGGAACGAACGCCGCAGGTTTCAGGCTTTTTTCAACCAATAACGGTAAACGCCCGCCTCATCTTCTTCACGAAGCAGCGTATGACCGGCCAATCGGGCAAAGGTGCGAAAATCGCGCTGAGAGCCCGCATCGGTGGCAATCACCTTGAGCACCGCCCCGCTGGCCAGTCGGTTGAGTTCCATCTTGGCCTTGAGCAACGGCAGCGGACAATTCAGACCGCTGGCGTCCAGCTCGGCGTCGTGGGTTACAGCGTCAGTCATCGAATCACTCCGGGGCAGGGGTTGAGTCACTTAGAATATCTGGTCCCAAGCGTAGTGTCCGGCTACAGTAACGTCTTTGTCGACTAAGGCTTTGTGCATGACTTTTTTGCGCCCTACCCTGCTGACGCTCGCTTGCCTGCTCGCCTCACCGGGCTTCGCCGACGACTTGCCGTCACTCGGTGACGCCAGTTCTGCCATCGTCTCGCCGCAACAGGAATACCAACTGGGCCGTGCGTGGCTGGCGATGCTGCGCAGCCAGGTGTCGCAACTCAACGATCCGCAACTCAAGGATTACGTCGAGTCGAGCGTCTACCGACTGGTGGAGACCAGCCAGGTCAATGACCGACGCCTGGAGTTCATCCTGATCAACAGCCCACAGCTCAACGCTTTCGCTGCGCCGGGCGGGATCGTCGGCGTCAACGGGGGCTTGTTCCTCAACGCCCAGACCGAAGGCGAATATGCCTCGGTCCTGGCCCACGAACTGGCCCACTTGTCGCAGCGTCACTTCGCCCGTGGTGTCGAAGCCTCGCAACGCATGCAAGTTCCTATGATGGCTGCATTGCTGGCCGGGATCGTGATTGCCGCTGCCGGCGCAGGCGATGCCGGGATCGCAACCATTGCCGGCACCCAGGCGGCGGCGATGCAGGAACAACGACGGTTCTCGCGCCAGAACGAACAGGAAGCCGACCGTATCGGCATCATGAATCTGGAGAAGGCCGGTTACGATCCGCGCTCGATGCCGACCATGTTCGAACGGCTGATGCGCCAGTACCGCTACGATGCCAAGCCGCCGGAATTCCTGCTGACTCACCCGGTGACCGAATCGCGTATCGCCGACACCCGCAACCGTGCCGAACAGGCCAAACCGGGCGGTATCGAAGACAGCATGCGTTATCAGCTGATTCGTGCACGCGTGCAGCTGATCTATGAAGAAACCCCAGGCTTGGGTGCCAAGCGCTTCCGCGCCCAACTCGATGAAAACCCGAAAAACGACGTCGCGCGCTATGGCCTGGCAATCGCCCAGATCAAGGGCGGCCAGCTGAATGAAGCTCGCGAGAACCTCAAGCAGCTGCTGACCAAGTCGCCGAACGAGATCATCTACAACCTGGCGCAGGTCGATCTGGACATCACCAATAATCGTCTGCCCGATGCTCAGTCACGGGTTGACCGGATGCTGACTCAGTATCCGGGCAACTACCCACTGAATCAGGTGCGTGTCGATCTGCTGCTCAAGCAGAATCGAGCAGCCGATGCGGAAAAAGCGCTGGAGAACCTGCTCAAGACCCGCCCCGAAGATCCGGACGTCTGGTACCTGGTGGCCGAGACTCGCGGCCTGTCGGGCAACATCATCGGCCTGCATCAAGCTCGTGCAGAGTACTTCGCACTGATCGGCGATTATCGCCAGGCGATCCAGCAACTGGACTTCGCCAAACGCAAGGCGGGCAGCAACTTCCCGCTGTCATCGCGGATCGACGCACGGCAACGCGAGCTGATGGAGCAGGAACGCATGGTCAAGGACATGATGGGCTGACCGCTTCGAGGTCAAAATTCAGGTACAAAAAAACCGCCTCTTTCGAGGCGGTTTTTTATTCAGCCGACAACCGGTTTATTCAGCCAGCTTGAAGGTGATGAAGCTGGCGCGACCCTGGCGCAGAACCCGCATCGACACCGAGCGGTTCTTCGGCAACGCCTTGGCAATCTCGGTGAACTCCTTGGTGGAGCCGATCGCCTGGTTGTTCAGGTGAGTGATCACATCACCAGGCTGCAAGCCGATCAGGGCAGCAGGACCGTCCTGCACGTCCTTGATTACCACACCACCTTTAAGGTCGTAGGCTTTCTTCTGCTCATCGGTCAATTCGGCCACGGAAACACCCAGGCGATTGCTGCTGCGCTCCGCGCCAGATTTAGGCTGGGCGTCCAGCTCTTTGCCTTCTTCAGGGATAGCGCCGACGGTCAGCTCGACATTCTTGCGTTTGCCTTCGCGGATCACCTCAAGATTGGCTTTCGAGCCGGCCTTCAGCGCACCCACCAAGTGCGGCAGATCGGCGGACATGACGATCGGTTGACCGTTCATGCTCAGGATCACGTCGCCCACTTGCAGGCCACCCTTGGCAGCCGGACCGTCATCCTGGATCTGAGCCACCAGCGCACCGGCCGGTTTCTCAAGACCGAACGACTCGGCCAGATCTTTGCTCACTTCCTGGATCACCACACCCAACCAGCCACGGCTGACTTTACCGCCGCTTTTCAGCTGATTGGAAACGTCCATCGCCACATCGATAGGGATCGCGAACGACACGCCCATGAAGCCGCCGGAACGGGTGTAGATCTGCGAGTTGATGCCGACCACTTCACCGGCCAGGTTGAACAGCGGACCACCGGAGTTACCCGGGTTGATCGGCACGTCGGTCTGGATGAACGGAACATAGTTTTCGTTCGGCAGGCTGCGACCGATGGCACTGACGATGCCTTGGGTCACTGTGTGATCAAAGCCGAACGGCGAGCCGATGGCCACGACCCACTGACCGGCCTTCAGGTCCTGCGATTTGCCGAGCTTCAGAACCGGCAGGTTCTTGCCTTCGATTTTCAGCAAGGCGACGTCGGAACGCGGATCGGTACCGATCAGCTTGGCTTTCAACTCACTGCGATCGGCGAGGCGCACGAGAATCTCGTCGGCATCGGCGATCACATGGTTGTTTGTCAGGATGTAGCCGTCAGGCGAAATGATGAAACCCGATCCCAGGGACTGCGCTTCGCGCTGGCGATCGCCACGAGGTGAGCGTGGCTGCTGCGGCATACCACGCTCAAAGAACTCGCGCAGCATCGGCGGCAAGCCTTCAAGATCAGGCATTTGCTCGCTGGACACTTTGCGTTCCGGCAACTTCTGGGTAGTACTGATGTTCACCACCGCGGGCGAGGCCTGCTCGACCAGTTGCGTGAAGTCAGGCAAGTCGGCCGCTTGCGCAGTGACCGCCTGACCGAGCACCAGCACGGTGGCAAAAATGGAGAGATAAGACTTCAAGCGTGGTATCGACATACGGCTCCCGTTACGACGAGCATGGTTAAGCGATATGGAGCAAGGAACACCGGAAACGATACGCCGGTATTTTTGTTCCGGGAACAACAAACAAGGCCAGAGCCGAGGGGCTCTGACCTATAAAAAATTTTCGGGATATTTGCAAATGAAAATGCTCGGCAAAACATTTCGAGGCCTCAACGACGGGGTAGCTATTGCCAACCTCCCGCACCCTACAGCCCCGATTGATGAGCATGACTGATCAGCTCACTGCTTGTTGGTAGCCGCGGCATCGTTGCGCATGGACAGCGCAATCCGTTCGGCGGTACCAATCGGTATTTCACCGACCACGGTCACCATTATTTCGCCTTGCGGAGTGGTCAAGCGACGGGACACAGCGACTGTTGGCCCCAGCTGGGTACGGGTGTCGGTGACTGTTGCCCCATTCAATGGCTCAAGGAACACCGAGAATCGGGCCAGACCGTCGTCGAACATCAGACTGTTGACCTGGACTTTGGTATCCGGATCCTTGTGAGAGTTACTGCTGGTCAGTTCGAAACCTGGCGGCAACCAGTCAGAATGCCAGACCTGCGCAGTCTTGACGGCGGACGCCTTGTCACTGTCCAGGTTAATGGGCTTGCACTCGGAACCTGCCTGCAAATCGCTGTCGGAAGGCACCTCGGCAGTATCCAGCCGAGTGAACTGGAACCGTTCCAGCAGTTGCCCTTTGTCATTGAGCAACAATGACTTCAACGGCAAGCCTGTTTCCTTGTCCAGATGCAGCTCAAAACCATAGCGGTGCTGATCGCGAGGTGTCAACGAGACGATCACCGCCGAACGCCCGGCCACGCGCGACTTGCCGATGACGGCAAGGTCATACCAATTCTTTAGCTTTTGTGGATCGAGTGCACGAGCAGCGGAGTTGGGTGAGTCCCCCAGCCCTGCCATCAGGGTGCCGCTGACGCATTGAGTATGCCCATCAATGCGCACGACTTCCTGGGCCGAACCGTCGAGCTGAAGTAAACGCTCTTGGACTTTGCCATCCTGGACGCGATGCCAGATGTTATGGGTAGAAAAACTACCGTTACGCTCGTAGACGAAAGTACCGTGAAAGCTCTGCGTTTGCTCCGCCTGTCCCAGACGCTTCAGCCAGTCCTGGGCTTCATCGGCATGGGCTGGAACAATAAACCAGCCACTGAGCAGAAGCGTAAGTAGAGGTATGGCGCGCATGATCCTCCTTAACGGTTTTCCAGGCTTGCTGCACGAGCGTAAGGCAGAGCGCTCTCAGTACCTTTCAGTGCAGCCTGTTGAGCATGTTGGCGCAAGTAACCTGGCAGACGCTGATCGTGCCAGCCTGGCTGACCTTGCAATACACCGTTAGCCATAGGGCCAGTGGCGTCCGAACTCTCATTGTAGCCTGCCAATACAGCCGGGCCCTTGACCTGAGGAGTGCTCAGACTTGGCTGATTCGAATGCTGAGCCAGTTCGACACCTGCGATCTCGTCCTGGTTGTACAGACGTACACCTGCCAGCACGGCAATGGTCACCGAGGCAGCGACTGCCAGACGACCCAGGCTGCGCCATGGACCACGAGAGGCTTTTGCCGGTACGGCTTCGTCAGCCAGCGCAGCAGAAACTGCCGCAGCGATGTCCAGACGAGGGAGCAGCAGGTCCTTGTGCATGACTGCCCGAGCGATCTGGTAACGAGCCCAGGTTTCGCGGGTTTCAACATCGTCGAAGGCATTCAACACCCGACGCAATTCCAGTTCGTCCGCTTCGTTATCCATCACTGCGGACAGCGATTCCTGCAGGGCTTCACGACTCATGGCGTTCCTCTCTTGGCTGTCGCCGCTGTCTCAGTTTTCCTGCAACAACGGCTGCAGGGCTTTATCGATGGCCTCCCGGGCGCGGAAGATCCGGGAGCGCACGGTACCCACCGGACACTGCATGACGCTGGCAATGTCCTCGTAACTCAGACCATCGAATTCACGTAAAGTTAAAGCCGTACGCAAATCTTCTGGCAGTTGCTGAATGGTTCGATGGACGGTGCCTTCGATCTCATCCCGCAGCAATGCACGTTCTGGCGACTCGAGATCCTTGAGGCCATGATCGCCATCATAGAACTCTGCATCCTCGGAACTGACATCGCTATCCGGCGGCCGGCGGCCGCGTGAAACCAGATAGTTTTTCGCCGTGTTGATGGCGATACGGTAAAGCCACGTATAAAACGCGCTATCTCCGCGAAAATTACCAAGTGCACGGTACGCCTTGATAAAGGCTTCCTGTGCGACATCCTGGGCTTCATGGGTGTCGTGCACGAAACGCACGATCAACCCGAGAATTTTGTGCTGGTATTTCAGCACTAGCAGATCGAAAGCTCGCTTGTCGCCGCGTTGAACGCGCTCGACCAGCTGCTGATCCTCTTCCTGGGTTAGCATGAACACTCCTCGATAAGCTCGAAGGAGGCTTGCATTACTGAACGACCAGACTTGCAAACATAGACTCGGGCTTTTCGCAAAAGTTCTCCCCCTCCAAGCAAGTTTCCTGCGGGCTCTGATTTGGCACGCACGAAAAGCGCAGCGCGGGAAACCCAGGCTGCGCGAATAATCTTGTCATCGGATTCGTCAGCAGGGACCTAACCGCAAGTCCCGCACCGAAACCGACACTGTCCCTTGTTCCAGGCAACCGTCTATTGATCTTGAGCCTTTGGCAAAAGTTCCATATTTATAGCCGCCTGAAACCGACATTGTGCAACCGTGAAACGAAAAAGACTGTTAAATCCACGATACAGTCGCCTTGTCGCCAACACAGTCAAAAAAACTTCCGACGAAGAGTCCAGTCTTTTCCGTCACAGTAGTTTCACAATGCCATGTGGGCCCGGCTATTGTGCCGCTCCCCCCCTCTATATACTAGTGGGCTGTGTGGCTGTCCTGACTCGCCGATCCAGCTGTCTTGCGCCACCCCCGACCCGGGTCGCTTTGAGCGGAATCCTGAAATGAGCCAACAGTTTCAACACGATGTTCTGGTAATTGGCAGCGGTGCTGCCGGCTTGAGTCTTGCGCTGACCTTGCCCGGTCATTTGCGCATCGCCGTATTGAGCAAAGGCGACCTCGCCAATGGCTCGACCTTCTGGGCCCAGGGCGGTGTCGCCGCCGTCCTGGATGACACCGATACTGTCGAGTCCCACGTCGACGATACCCTCAACGCCGGGGGTGGCCTGTGCCATGAAGACGCCGTGCGCTTTACCGTCGAGCACAGCAGAGAAGCGATTCAATGGCTGATCGACCAAGGCGTACCCTTTACCCGTGACGAACAGTCCGGCACCGAAGACGGCGGTTTCGAGTTTCACCTGACCCGCGAAGGCGGTCACAGCCATCGACGCATCATCCACGCCGCCGATGCGACAGGTGCGGCGATCTTCAGAACCCTGCTCGACCAGGCCATACAGCGGCCCAACATCGAGCTGCTGGAACAGCGGGTCGCAATCGATCTGATCACCGAAAAGCGCCTGGGCCTTGAAGGCGACCGCTGCCTCGGTGCCTACGTCCTCAACCGCAGCACGGGTGAAGTCGACACTTACGGTGCGCGCTTCGTGATCCTTGCGTCGGGCGGCGCGGCGAAGGTCTACCTCTATACCAGCAACCCTGATGGCGCCTGCGGTGATGGCATCGCCATGGCCTGGCGTTCGGGCTGCCGGGTGGCGAACCTGGAGTTCAACCAGTTCCACCCGACCTGCCTTTATCACCCGCAAGCCAAGAGTTTCCTGATAACCGAAGCCCTGCGCGGCGAAGGCGGACACTTGAAGCTGCCTAACGGCGAACGCTTCATGCAGCGCTTCGATCCACGGGCCGAGCTGGCACCACGGGACATCGTCGCCCGCGCCATCGACCATGAGATGAAGCGCCTGGGTATCGACTGCGTTTACCTGGACATCAGCCACAAGCCTGAAGACTTCATCAAGACGCACTTCCCGACGGTCTATGAACGCTGCCTGGAATTCTCGATCGACATCACCAAACAACCGATTCCGGTGGTGCCGGCGGCGCACTACACCTGCGGCGGCGTGATGGTCGATCAGCGGGGCCGCACCGACGTGCCGGGCCTGTATGCGATTGGTGAAACCAGCTTCACCGGCCTGCATGGCGCCAACCGCATGGCCAGCAACTCGCTGCTGGAATGTTTCGTTTATGCCCGTTCGGCGGCGACGGACATTCTTGAGCAGTTGCCAGAGGTGTCGATTCCGACCGCCCTGCCCGTCTGGGATGCCAGCCAGGTCACCGACTCCGACGAAGACGTGATCATCGCGCACAACTGGGACGAACTGCGGCGATTCATGTGGGACTATGTGGGCATCGTGCGCACCAACAAGCGCCTGCAACGAGCCCAGCACCGAGTGCAGTTATTGCTGGACGAAATCGACGAGTTCTACAGCAACTATAAAGTGAGCCGAGACCTGATCGAGCTGAGGAACCTGGCTCAGGTAGCAGACCTGATGATCCGGTCGGCCATGGAACGCAAGGAAAGTCGCGGCCTGCATTACACCCTCGACTACCCGAACCTGCTGCCGGTCGCCCTGGACACTATTCTGGTGCCGCCCACCTACGCCGACTGAACTTGAGCCGAACCCGCAGGCGTCGGTGCACATCCGCCGCCTGCGAATCCCGCGGCACGCATATCGCCCTGACACCTCGCTCGCCCCGCAGGCGAAAGCGCAGCACCACAACCAACGGCAGCGCCAGGCTGTCCGGCCGTAGCTGTACGGGTTGCCAACCTTGCGCCTGACTCCACAACTGCCAGCCATCGGCATCGCGACGCAAGCCGCGAAAAGCCTGTGGGTGTGTCAGCAGAATCTGTCGCGGCAATACCCAAATGCTGTGAGCCACGCACAACGCTACGCCGAGCAGGTTGGCCCAGAGCGGTATCGAGAGAAGAAACAACGAACCCAACGCGAACAGCTGGGCGAGAAGATAGGCCGCCAGCAACTGCCGTGAGGCATGCCAGCGGCATTCGAACGCGTTACTTGGGCTGGACACGATCCAGGATCATGCGAACCATGCGCTGCAGCTCCGGATCTTCCGATTCGGCGCGTTCCATGAACCAGCCGAACATGTCCTGATCCTCGCACTCCAGCAGGCGGACATACAGCGCGCGATCTACCTCGTTCAGATTCGCGTAAACCTCTTTCACGAACGGCACCAGAAGCACGTCAAGTTCCAGCATGCCGCGACGGCTGTGCCAAAAGAGGCGGTTCAGTTCAACGTTATCGACCATGGAGCGCTCCTCAAATAGGCCGCAAGTATACAGCCCCGAGGCGAGCCGAACAGTCGGCTTTGGTCGGCACTGACGATCCTTTGTGAACTACCCATTTCAAGGGCGCCCCCTTATGATGTCCCTCAGACTCTTTACCCTGCGATGACCCATGGCCGATTCTGCTTTTTTCTGCACCCTGTCTCACGAAGGCGTTCTCGCGGTACGCGGCTCGGATGCCAGCAAATTCCTGCAAGGCCAATTGACTTGCAATCTCAATTACCTGAGCGACACCCAGGCCAGCCTTGGCGCGCGTTGCACGCAGAAAGGCCGGATGCAGTCGAGTTTCCGCATTCTGCTGGAAGGCGACGGAGTGCTCATGGCGATGGCCAGCGAGCTGCTGGAGCCGCAACTGGCGGACCTGAAAAAGTACGCGGTGTTCTCCAAATCGAAACTGACCGACGAAAGTGCCGGCTGGGTTCGTTTTGGCCTTGAGCATGGCGATGCGGCACTGGCCAGCCTGGGCCTGGCGCTACCGGTCGACACCGACAGCGTCGTGCGCAATGACGGCCTGATCGCCCTTCGTGTCTCGCCTGAGCGCGCTGAACTCTGGGTGGGCGCCGATCAAGCCGACACCATCAAGGGCAAGCTGTCCGCCCTGCTGACCGAAGGCGATCTGAATCAATGGCTGCTGGGCCAGATCCGCGCTGGGATCGGCCAGGTCATGCCAAGCACCCGCGAGCTGTTCATCCCGCAGATGCTCAATCTGCAAGCCGTCGGCGGCGTGAGCTTCAAGAAGGGTTGCTACACTGGCCAGGAAATCGTTGCGCGCATGCAATACCTGGGCAAACTCAAGCGTCGTCTGTATCGCTTGCAACTGGAAGGTAGTGAACTGCCTGAACCCGGCACGCCACTGTTTTCCCCGACTCACGGCAGTTCGATTGGTGAAGTGGTGATCGCTGCTCGCACCGAGCAAAACATTGAACTCCTGGCCGTGCTGCAAGCCGAAGCTGCAGAAGATGGCAACCTGCACCTTGGCGCACTCGAAGGTCCGGGCCTGCATTTGCTCGACCTGCCTTACCAACTGGATCGTGATCGCGAAATCCAGCGTTAACAGCAGCACTTGTCGCAATACCCTAGAGAAAAGAAATGAGTGAGCTGGCGGATAAGGTCCAACAGGATTTGGTTGAGGCCATCGATAATGATGACCTGGTTCTGCCAACATTACCGGAAGTGGCCCTGCAGATTCGCAAGGCCGCCGAAGACCCGGAAATCAGTGTCAGCACCCTGAGCAAAGTGATCGGCCGTGACACCGCGCTGTCGGCGCGACTGATCAAAGTGGTCAATAGCCCGTTGCTGCGCGCGACCCAGGAAGTGACTGACTTGCACACGGCCATCACCCGGCTGGGCGTCAATTACAGCAGCAACCTGGCCATCGGCCTGGTGATGGAACAGATTTTCAATGCCCGTTCCGAAGTGGTGGAACAGAAAATGCGCGAGGTCTGGCGCAAAAGCCTGGAAATCGCCGGCGTCAGCTATGCGTTGTGCCGCAGCTACACACAACTCAAGCCTGATCAAGCGGCGCTCGGCGGGCTCGTGCATCAGATTGGCGTGCTGCCGATCCTGACCTACGCCGAAGATCACTATGAATTGCTGTCAGACCCGGTCAGCCTCAACCATGTGATCGAACGCATCCATCCGCTGCTCGGCGATAAATTGCTCAGGGTCTGGGATTTTCCGGAAATGCTGGTGCAATTGCCGGGGCTGTATCTGGATTTCAAGCGGCAATCGGCGCGGGTCGACTATGTCGATCTGGTGCAAGTGGCCAGCCTGTATTGCCACAAGGACACCGACCATCCTCTGGCTCGCATCGACCCGGTCAGTGTGCCTGCCTTCGAGAAGCTGGGGATCGATCCGGAGAACGAAGCGATGTGCAAGGATCTGGAAGAGTCGCGGTCGATGTTTTACTGATTTCTGTGGCGAGGGAGCTTGCTCCCGTTGGACTGCGCAGCAGTCCCTTCTTGGGGCCGCTTCGCAGCCCAACGGGAGCAAGCTCCCTCGTCACAACAAGCCTCTCTCCGCAGGTATGAGTGTGTTCACTCCCCCGCAATAAAACTTACCCGCACTTTCAGCCCCGCAAACTCGCCATCGTGCAGACTGATCTGCGCCAGATGGGCGCGGCAGATCTCGCCGACAATCGCCAGCCCCAATCCCGACCCAGCCACCTGCTGATTGCGCCGGTAAAAGCGCTCGAACACCCGTTCCCGCTCTTCAAGGGGAATTCCCGGACCATCGTCCTCGACCTCCAGCACCGCCGGCGCCGTGACCCGCAGAATCACATTGCCGCCCGGTGGCGTGTGGGCCAGTGCGTTGTCCACCAGATTGCTCAACAGCTCGTTCAGCAGCGTCGGCTCACCACGCATCCACACCGGCTCGTCAGCTTCCAACGCCAGTGCCACGCCACGTGCATGGGCCAGCGGCGCCATGGCCATGCCCAGTTCACGGGCCAACTGACTGAGGTCGAGCAATTGCGCACCGCCCTCGGCGATGGCCCGGGCGCCATTCTCGACCCGTGCCAGCGAGAGCAATTGATTGGCCAGGTGGGTCAGGCGATCCGTGCTCTGGGCGGCGGCTTCCAGGGTACTGCGCCAGGTTTCGGGTTCGTTCGAGCGCAAGCCCAGTTCGAGGCGAGCCTTGAGCGCCGCCAGCGGCGTGCGCAGTTCATGGGCGGCATCGGCGATGAATTGCGCCTGGCGCTCGAACTGCCCGCGCAACCGCTCGGTAAAGTGATTGAGCGCACGCACCAGCGGCCCCAGCTCGTGCTGCACTTCCACCAGTGGCAAGGGGCGCAAGTCATCGGGTTGACGCTCTTCCACCGCGGTACGCAAGCGCTCCAGTGGACGCAGCGCCGCACTGACCGCAAACCACACCAGCAACAACGCACCGATCGCCAGCATACCCAGCCGCAACAAGGTGTCGGCCATCAGGCTGCGCGCCATGCGGACCCGCGCCTCATCGGTTTCCGCCACGCGGATCTCCGCCATGCCGTTCATGTTCGGTTCGCTGACCGCTTTGAGCAGGCTGACCACCCGCACGTTCTGCCCTTGATAAGTGGCATTGTAGAAACGCGCCAGCGCCGGATAGTCATCGGTGCGCGGTGTTCCCGGCGGCGGTGCCGGCAGGTTTTCGTAGCCCGAAATCAGCTTCTGATTGATGTCGTTGACCAGGTAAAAAATCCGCCCGGCGCTGTCGTAGGCAAACGTGTCGAGGGCCACGTAAGGCACGTTGGCGCTGAGGCTGCCGTCGCGCTGGGACAGGCCGGCGGCGATGGTCCGCGCCGAGGCCAGCAAGGTCCGGTCATACGCGGTGTCGGCGGCTTCGCGACCGTTCCAGTACGCGCTCAAACCACTGGCGAGCATCAACACCACCAGCAGCAGCGCGAGGTTCCACAGCAACCGCCAACGCAGGCTGCTGAGCTTATGCATCGCGGCTTTCCAGCAAATAGCCAAGGCCACGGAAGGTCACGATGGCCACCGGTTGGCCGTCGAGTTTTTTGCGCAAGCGGTGGACGTAGATCTCGATGGCATCGGGACTGGCCTCCTCATCCAGGCCGAAGACCTGAGCCGCCAATTGCTCCTTGCTCATCACCCGGCCGGGACGGGCGATCAGGGCTTCGAGCACTGCCTGCTCGCGGGAGGTCAGGGTCAGTAATTCTTCGCCGAGGGTGAAGCGCCGGGTGTCCAGATCGTAAGCCAGCACGCCACAGCGCTGCTGGCGTTCACCGCCGAGCACACTGCGGCGCAGTAAGGCTTTGACACGGGCTTCGAGTTCGGTCAGTTCGAAAGGTTTGGCCAGGTAATCGTCAGCCCCCAGGTTCAGGCCATGGACCCGATCCTTGACGTCGCTGCGGGCGGTCAACATCAGCACCGGCAGGTTCTTGCCCCGGGCCCGCAAGCGCGCCAGCACTTCGAAACCGTCCATGCGCGGCAGGCCGACATCGAGGATCGCCATGGCGTATTCCTCGCTGCTCAAGGCCAGGTCGGCCGCCACACCGTCGTGCAGCACATCCACGGTCAGCCCGGTGCTCTTGAGCGCCTGGGCGACACTTTCGGCAAGCTGCAGATGGTCTTCGACGAGCAGAACACGCATGGATCTTTACCTCATTCAGGGATGGTCGACGCCATTCTTTGGCGCGGAGTTTACAGCCGCATCCGTCGCTGTGAAGCCCGAAAACCGTGAAAGTCAGCTGAAAGGTTAGCGAAAGGTTGGCCGGTTAGAGTCCCGCTACGGACAGCTTTCACTGCCGTAGTCAGAGCACATAGCGATACGAAAAACGCCCCGAAGCGTTTTCGCCAATAAGAATAATAAACGGAGTATGTCACCATGCTGTCCATGCAGCTTCAGGCTCGCCCGCCTGTTCGTTTTTCCCGCCTCAGCCACACCGCCCTTGTCAGCGCCGCCGCCCTCGCCGGCTTTTCGCCGTTGAGCCAGGCTGCCTTCTTCGAAGACAGTAAGGCAACCTTCGAAACCCGCAACATGTATTTCAACCGCGACTTTCGCGATGGCACCAGCGCCCAGCAATCCAAGCGGGACGAATGGGCCCAGGGGTTCATGCTCAATCTGCAATCGGGTTACACCGACGGCACCGTGGGGTTTGGTGTCGATGCGCTGGGCATGCTGGGGGTAAAACTCGATTCGAGTCCGGACCGCACCGGTACCGGCCTGCTGCCAACCCATGACGACGGGCGCGCGGCAAATGAGTATTCCAAGCTCGGCCTGACCGGCAAAGTGAAGATCTCCGCCACGGAACTGAAAATCGGCAGCCTGATTCCGGAACTGCCGATCCTCAAGCCCAACGACGGCCGCATTCTGCCGCAGACCTTTGAAGGCGGGATGCTGACCTCCAAAGAGATCAAGAACCTGACCTTCACCGGCGGGCGTCTGGAGAAAGCCAAGGACCGCGACAGCACCGACTTCGAAGACATCGCCCTCAACAACAAGAACAGCCGCTTCGCCGGCACCGTGGCAGGCAAGCATTTTGACTTTGGCGGCGTGGACTACAAGTTCACCGACAAGATCACCGGCAGCTACCACTTCGCTCAACTCGATGAAGTCTACAACCAGCATTTCCTCGGTGTTGTCGCTTCGCAACCGGTCGGCCCCGGCACTTTCGGTACCGACCTGCGGTTTGCCATCAGTGACGATGAGGGCGCGGCCCGTGGCGGCAAGATCGACAACAAATCCCTGAACGGGCTGGTGAGCTACGCCTTGAGCGGGCATAAACTCAGCGCCGGCTATCAGCGCATGTCCGGTGACAGCGCCTTCCCCTACGTCGATGGCAGCGATCCGTACCTGGTCAACTTCGTGCAGATCAATGACTTTGCCGGCGCCGAAGAACACTCCTGGCAGGCACGTTACGACTATGATTTCGCCAAACTCGGCGTTCCCGGCCTGAGCTTCATGAGCCGTTACGTGAGCGGCGACAACATCAAGCTCAAGAACGGTGACGAAGGCAAAGAGTGGGAACGCAACACCGAGATCAAATACGTCGTACAAAGCGGCGCCCTCAAGGACGTTGCCGTACGCCTGCGCAATGCCACCTACCGTTCCAACTACTCCGCTCGCGATGCCGATGAAGTGCGTCTGCTGGTGAGCTATAGCGTTGCCCTTTGGTAATTCAGTACGTCCATAACAAAAACTCTTAAGGAGACTTGAATGAACCTATCACTGCGAAAAGTTGCTCTGGCCACCGGCATCATGCTGTTCGCCGGCCAATTGCTGGCCGAACCCAAACGCCCGGAATGCATCGCCCCGGCTTCGCCGGGCGGCGGTTTCGACCTCACCTGCAAACTGGCGCAAAGCGCGCTGGTCAACGAAAAACTGCTGACCAAACCGATGCGCGTGACCTACATGCCCGGCGGTGTCGGCGCGGTGGCGTACAACGCTGTGGTCGCTCAGCGCCCGGCCGATGCCGGTACGCTGGTGGCCTGGTCCAGCGGTTCGCTGCTGAACCTGGCGCAAGGCAAATTCGGGCGTTTCGATGAAAGCGCCGTGCGCTGGTTGGCGGCCGTTGGCACCAGTTATGGCGCCATCGCGGTGAAAAGCGATTCGCCCTACAAGACCCTGGACGATCTGGTCAAAGCCCTGAAGAAAGACCCAAGCTCGGTGGTGATCGGTTCCGGCGGCACCGTCGGCAGCCAGGACTGGATGCAAACCGCCCTGATCGCCAAGGCGGCCGGGATCAACCCGCGCGACCTGCGTTACGTCGCCCTCGAAGGCGGCGGTGAAATCGCCACCGCCCTGCTCGGCGGCCACATCCAGGTTGGCAGCACCGACATCTCCGACTCCATGCCACACATCCTGAGCGGTGACATGCGTCTGCTGGCGGTGTTCTCCGAGAAGCGTCTGGACGAGCCGGAAATGAAAGACATTCCGACCGCTAAAGAGCAGGGCTACAACATCGTCTGGCCGGTGGTTCGCGGCTTCTACCTCGGGCCAAAAGTCAGCGACGAAGACTACGCCTGGTGGAAAAACGCCTTCGACAAACTGCTGGCCTCCGAGGATTTCGCCAAGCTGCGCGATCAGCGTGAACTGTTCCCGTTCGCCATGACCGGCCCGGAGCTCGACACCTACGTGAAGAAGCAGGTCGCGGACTACAAAGTGCTGGCCAAAGAGTTCGGCCTGATCCAGTGATCGCCTCTGTCTAGCGGCTGCGGCCCCGGTTCTCGGGGTCGTGGCCCAGGAGTTCCCCATGCTCATACAACGCATTTTTGCTTCGGTGCTGTTGCTGGCCTGTGTCGGCCTGGCGCTGATGGCGTGGCCGTATCAAGCGGCTTTTTCCTACGAACCGGTCGGGCCTCGCGCCTTCCCCCTGCTGATGCTCGGCTTGATGGGCCTGGCTTTGCTGTACATGGTGTTTCGGCCGGCGCCGATCGTGCACAGCGATGACGACCCAAAACTGGACCGCGAAACCCTGATCAAGATCGGCATCTGCGTGGCGCTGTTGCTGGTGTTCGCCGGGGCCTTCGAACCCCTTGGTTTCATCGTCGCCAGCATTCTGATCGGGGTCCCGATGGCACGCCTGTATGGCGGCCGCTGGCTGCCCAGCGCGGTGATCATCAGCCTGATGGCCATCGGTCTTTATCTGCTGTTCGACAAGTTGATGGACGTGCCACTGCCGTTGGGCGTGCTCGACGTTCTGGAGAACTGATATGGATACTCTTGGCTATTTGGGTCAGGGCTTCGGCGTTGCGCTGAGCCCGTACAACCTGGTGACCGCACTGTGCGGCACCTTGATCGGGACCGTCGTCGGGCTGCTGCCGGGGCTGGGGCCGATCAACGGCGTGGCGTTGCTGATTCCGATCGCGTTCGCCCTCGGCCTGCCACCGGAGTCGGCGTTGATCCTGCTGGCGGCGGTGTACCTGGGTTGCGAATACGGCGGCCGGATCAGCTCCATCCTGCTGAACATTCCGGGCGAAGCCTCCACCGTCATGACCACCCTCGACGGTTACCCGATGGCCCGCAAGGGTCTGGCCGGTGTAGCGCTGTCGCTGTCGGCGTGGAGTTCGTTCATCGGTGCCTTCATCGCGACTTGCGGCATGGTGCTGTTCGCCCCGCTGCTGGCGAAATGGGCGATTGCCTTCGGACCGGCGGAGTATTTCGTACTGATGGTGTTTGCGATTGTCTGTCTCGGCGGCATGGCCGGCGACCGACCGCTGAAGACCTTCATTGCAGCGCTGATCGGTCTGTTTCTGTCGAGCGTCGGCATCGATGCCAACAGCGGCGTATACCGTTTCACCGGGGACAACATTCATCTGACGGACGGCATTCAGTTCGTCGTGCTGGTATTGGGCCTGTTCTCCATCAGCGAAATCCTCTTGCTGCTGGAAAAAACCCACCGTGGCCAGGAAGCGGTGAAAGCCACCGGGCGCATGATGTTCAACTTCAAGGAAGCTTCGGCGGTGTTCGTGGTAAACGTCCGTTGCGGTTTGCTGGGCTTCATCATGGGCGTGTTGCCGGGTGCCGGCGCGACGCTGGCCAGCGCGGTGGCCTACATGACCGAGAAACGTATCGCCGGTGCCAAGGGCACTTTCGGCCAAGGCGACATGCGTGGCCTCGCGGCTCCGGAAACCGCCATCGGTGGCGCAGCCTGCGGTGCCCTGGTGCCGATGCTGACCCTCGGTGTTCCAGGCTCGGGTACCACGGCGGTGATGATCGGCGCACTGTCGCTGTACAACATCACCCCGGGCCCGCTGTTATTCCAGCAGCAGCCAGACATCGTCTGGGGCCTGATCGCGTCGTTGTTCGTCGCCAACGTGATGCTGGTGATCCTCAACATCCCGATGATCCGCATCTTCACCCGCATCCTCGCCGTGCCGAACTGGGCACTGGTGCCGGTGATCGCGATCATCACCGGGATCGGCGTCTACGCCGTACACGCCACCACCTTCGACCTGTTCCTGATGATCGGCATCGGCATCTTCGGCTACATCCTGCGCAAGCTGGACTTCCCGTTGTCGCCGGTACTGCTGGGCTTCATCCTCGGTGGTCTGATGGAACAGAACCTGCGTCGCGCGCTGTCGATTTCCAACGGTGCACTGGAAATCCTCTGGTCGAGCCCGATCACGTTCGGTTGCTGGGTGCTGACTGCCATCATGTTGCTGATGCCGCTGCTGCGCATCTGGCGCAAACGTTCGGTCGCCCGGCGCGCTATCGCCGATGCCTGATCGAACACCCTTCAAAGCCTGGTGGGGAACACCGCTGGTCGGTCTGCTGGGCGGTTACCTCGCCAGCCAGATCGGCTGGCCTCTACCGTGGATGGTCGGCTCGTTACTGGCGATCATCCTCGTGCGCTGCCTGACACCCTGGCAACTGGCGGAAATCCCTGGCGGGCGCAAGTGCGGCCAGTGGGTTGTCGGCATCGGCATCGGCCTGCACTTCACCCCGGTGGTGATGGAGCAGGTGCTGAGCCACTTCGGTCTGATCTTCTTCGGTGCGTTGGTCACCAGCCTGTCCGCGGTGGTCGGGGTCTGGTTGATGCGGCGTACCGGCGAAGATCGCGCCACGGCGTTCTTTTCCAGCATGCCCGGTGGCTCCGGGGAGATGGTCAACCTCGGCGCCCGCAATGGCGCGGTGCTCAGCCGTGTCGCGGCGGGACAAAGCTTGCGGGTGCTGGTGGTGGTGCTGTGTGTGCCAGCGGCGTTCAAGTATCTGTTGGGCGACGGTGCGCCGGCCTTGCATGCAGCGACCGTCAACTGGTGGTGGCTGGCCCTTCTGTTCCCGGCGGGCGCCCTGGCCGCCTGGATCTGGGAGCGCCTGCGGCAACCCAACCCCTGGCTGTTCGGGCCGTTGCTGGTGAGTGCGGCAGTGAGCATTGGTTGGGACCTGCACATCGGCTTGCCCAACGGCGGCAGTCAGATCGGCCAGTGGCTGATCGGCAGCGGGTTGGGCTGCCACTTCAATCGACAGTTCTTCCGACGGGCACCGTCCTTCATGGGCCGGACCCTGATCGGCACGGTCTTGACCATGTTGATCGCCACGCTGGCGGCGCTGGGTTTGAGTGTATTGACCCATCTGGATCTGCGTTCGCTGACGCTGGGCATGATGCCCGGCGGGATTGCCGAGATGAGTTTGACGGCTGAGACCCTGCAATTGTCAGTGCCGCTGGTGACGGCGATGCAGGTGATGCGGCTGTTGTTCGTGTTGTTTTTGGCAGAGCCGTTGTTCAGGTATTGGAACCGGGAGCCGGATTCCGTCTGATATGAGCCCCCTCGCCACACTCTTCACACTCTTCACACCGGCGGCAACCGCCACTCGATCGGCGTCTCGCCATTCTGTTCCAGAAACTTGTTCGCCCGACTGAAATGCCCGCACCCGAGGAAGCCGCGATAAGCGGACAGCGGTGACGGGTGAACCGACGTCAATACCAAATGCTTGGTGGCGTCGATGAGTTTCTGCTTGCTCTGGGCATGCGCGCCCCACAGCAAAAACACCAGATGCGGCTGGTGCTCGCTGACCACTTCGATAATCCGGTCGGTAAAGTGCTGCCAGCCCTTGCCCGCGTGGGCGTTGGCATTCGCCCGCTCCACGGTCATGGTGGTATTGAGCATCAACACGCCCTGCTCCGCCCAACTCTGCAGGTAGCCATGGTTGGGGATGTCGATGTTCAGGTCGCGTTTCAACTCTTTATAGATGTTCACCAGCGACGGCGGCGCCGGTACACCCGGTTGCACCGAGAAGCACAGCCCATGGGCCTGACCCGGGCCGTGGTATGGATCCTGCCCGAGGATGACCACCTTGACCTTGTCCAGCGGCGTGGAGTTGAGCGCGTTGAAAATCAACGGTCCCGGCGGATAGATCTCCTTGCCCGCCGCGCGCTCCTGTTGCAGGAATGTGCGCAACTCTGCCATGTAAGGCTGGTCGAATTCGGCACGCAGGGCCTCCTTCCAGCTCGGTTCGAGTTTGATACGATCGTCAGCAGTCATGGTTACATCCGGCAAAAACAATGGGGCGAACCCTAGGAAAGCCCATCACGCTTGTCAATTGATCTGACGCAGATCCGGCATTTTCCTATAGAGCGATCATACTGAACGCTCAAATTCCCGATCGAGGTCATGATGAATCTGCACTTCGAAGAACTCACCGGCACCGACGGCGCACGCATCGGCATCGCCAGCCTGGATGCCGAAAAGTCCCTCAACGCCCTCTCCTTGCCGATGATCAACGCCTTGCGCGATCAACTGGACGCCTGGGCCAAGGAACCACAGATCGTTTGTGTACTGCTGCGCGGCAATGGCGACAAGGCCTTTTGCGCCGGCGGTGAAGTGCGCAGTCTGGTGGAAGCGTGTCGCGCCCATCCCGGAGAAGTACCGCCCTTGGCTGCGCACTTCTTCGCGGCAGAATATCGCCTCGACTTCAAGTTGCACACCTACCCGAAACCATTGATCTGCTGGGGTCATGGTTACGTGTTGGGTGGCGGCATGGGGCTGCTGCAAGGGGCGAGCATTCGGGTTGTCACGCCGAGCAGCCGATTGGCGATGCCGGAGATCAGTATCGGTTTGTACCCGGACGTCGGCGCCAGCTGGTTTCTGTCGCGGTTGCCCGGCAAGCTCGGGTTGTTTCTCGGCCTGACCGGCGCCCGGATGAACGGTCGCGATGCAATCGATCTGGACCTCGCGGACCGCTTTTTGCTCGATCAACAACAGCCGGAGCTGATCGAAGGTTTGCTGCAATTGAACTGGCAGGAACAGACCGCCATGCAGCTCAACAGCCTGCTCAAGGCCTTGCAACAAGAAGCGCTCGTAAAAATGCCCGAAGCGCAGTGGCTGCCACGACGCCAGCAGATCGACGAGTTGCTGGATGTCAGCGACGTTCGTTGTGCCTGGAAGGCCATCAGTGCGCTACGCGTTCATAAAGACCCGCTGCTCAGTCGTGCGGCCTGCACCATGATTGAAGGCTCGCCCCTGACCGCTCATCTGGTGTGGGAACAGATCGCCCGCGCCCGGCACCTGTCGCTGGCTCAAGTCTTTCAGATGGAATACACCATGAGCCTCAATTGCTGCCGTCATCCGGAATTCAGCGAGGGCGTGCGCGCGCGGTTGATCGACAAGGACCAGAAACCTCACTGGCACTGGCCGGATATCATCACGGTGCCGGAGGCGGCGGTGGAAGCGCATTTTCACAAGGTCTGGGAAGGTCGGCATCCGTTGGCCGATCTGTCGGAATACTGAAATCCGGGCACAAAAAAGCGGCGCTTCATGCGCCGCTTTCTATTGAGGAGTTAGCGACGGCCGCCTCGGCCATCGTTATCGCCATGATCGCCTCTTCCGCCATGGTGATCCCGTCCACTGTGGCCCCGGGAATCGTCGTTCCAGTTGCCGCGACTACGACCATCCCAACCGTCGCGACGACCATCCCAACCACCGCGGTCATGACGGTCCCATCCGCGACTCTGGTTGCCGCGGTAGTCGTAATAGCGCGGTGCCGGTTGATAAACCCGCGGCTGGTAGTAATAACGTGGCGATGGCTGGTAATACCGTGCAGGCGGCGAGTAATACCTGCGCGGAGCTGTGTAGTAACCACCATCGGAGTAATACGGCGCTGGGGACGTGTAGACATCCGAGCGGTAGTAGCTGTCGCCATCGGAATAGGGCACGCACGCACCAAGAAACAATCCCGATAGAACGATCAGCAGAATATGGCGGAGCTGTTTTCGACAGAGCATGGCGGCCTCCTGGACCGCGAGTGAGCCACACCAGCGACGCTGGCAGGCGACAGTCAATTGTTCGGCGACTGTCGAAAGATCAGACAGTGAAATCGGGATCTGGTGCGTTTCTGTAACACGCCGATACAAGTAGCCGATGAAAGGTTTTTCATCCTGCGCAAAAGAAAACGGCGCCTGCGTAAGCCGCAGGCGCCGTTGTGCTCATGAGCCGTTTAGCGATGCCCGCGATCGTGATCACCATGGTAATAGCGAGGCCCACTGAAATAGTAGTAACGATAACCCCCGTAAAAGCGTGGGCCACCGTAGTAGTAAGGTGAGTAGTAATAGCCGGGGTAGTAATAAGGTGCCGGATAAACATCGGCGCCCCCTACATAGTAGTAACACCCGGACAGACCCAAACCAAAAAACACACTGAGCAGTATTTGGCGGAGCTTTTTCTGACAGAACATGGAGGCCTCCTGAAAGACCTGCAACGGCAGTCGAGTCACACCTGTTTTGACTTTAAAACAGGCACCGAGTGCCTGATCGCATCGACCTTCAGATCAGCGGCTAGCTGTCCTTCTACGGTGCATACCCATGCGCTGCGCACCATGACAAGGCAAAGCGCCCTCCCCTGGTTGTCTCGCCCTCCCTTCCATGCCCCCAGCCAGAGCGCTCAAGCCGACTTGGCACGGCTCTCGCTTAACCAAAGACGTGCAGGAGTCATCACAGGTTCGCGGCACCACAATTTGCAATGGCTGACTAGGGTTCCGGCTCGCAATCGCGAGTGACTGGTCCGAGAGTTGGCGACCTCCAGTTGAGGTTACACGGCGGGACAAAAGCCCGGGAGACAAGCCACCGTTCGCGGTGCCGCTGCCTTCCTGTCCGCCCTTGATCAACTGGAGAACCATCCCATGTCCCGACTTCGTTTACCCGCCCTGCTCGCCGCTGCTTTTGCAGCCCTCGTGAGCGTCTCGTCCCACGCCGCACAGAAAGACCATTTCAGCGTCTGCTGGACGATTTATGCCGGCTGGATGCCCTGGGAATATGCCGGCAGCCAGGGCATCGTCGACAAATGGGCGAAAAAGTACGGCATCAAGATCGATGTGGTGCAGCTCAACGACTACGTCGAATCCATCAACCAATACACCGCCGGCCAGTTCGACGGCTGCACCATGACCAACATGGACGCGCTGACCATTCCGGCTGCCGGTGGCGTCGACAGTACGGCGCTGATCGTCAGCGACTTCTCCAACGGCAACGACGGCATCGTGCTCAAAGGCGAAGGCAAGAAAGTCACCGACCTCAAGGGCATGGACGTCAATCTGGTGGAGCTGTCCGTCTCCCATTATCTGTTGGCCCGTGCTCTGGACTCGGTAGACCTCACCGAGAAGGACCTGAAAGTGGTCAACACCTCCGACGCCGACATCTCCGCCGCCTTCAACACCGAGCAGGTCAACGCTGTCACCACCTGGAACCCGATGCTCTCGGACATCAAGGCCAAGCCTGCGGTAACTGAAGTGTTCAATTCCAGCCAGATCCCCGGCGAAATCATGGACATGATGGTGGTCAACAGCGCCACCCTCAAAGACAACCCGGCCCTGGGCAAAGCCCTGACCGGCGCCTGGTTCGAAGTGGTCGCGTTGATGAACGCGAAAAACGCCACCAGCCAGGCCGCCCTCGAACACATGGCCAAAGCTTCGGGCACCGACCTGGCCGGTTTCCAGGCGCAACTCGACACCACCAAACTGTTCGCCACGCCCAAAGAAGCCCTGGCGTTCTCCACCAGCAAGCAACTGCCCGACACCATGCGCAAGGTCGCCGAGTTCTCGTTCCAGCACGGCTTGCTGGGTGAAGGCGCCAAGGACACCAGCGCCATCGGCATGGCCTTCGCCAATGGCGTGACCAGCGGCGATAAAGGCAACCTCAAGCTGCGCTTCGATCCGACTTACGTGCAGATGGCCGCCGACGCCAAGCTGTAAGACAGGAGGAGCTGGCCATGCGCCTGATCAATCGCCACCCGGATCGCCCGAGTCGCCTGCTGTTGGTGATCCTGCCGTTCGCCCTGGTGCTGTTCGCCTACTTCATGGGCTCGGCCGAACGGCTGATGGACAACCCCAACGACAAACTGCTGCCCAGTGCCGTGCAGATGACCGACGCGGTGAAACGCCTGGCCTTCACCGCCGACGCCCGCACTGGTGAATACCTGCTCTGGCAAGACACCGCCTCCAGCCTGCGGCGGTTGACCATCGGCCTCGGCATCAGTGCGTTGGCCGGGCTGTGCCTGGGCATCGCCGCCGGTACGCTACCGCTGTTTGGCACACCGTTATCGCCCGTGCTGACAGTGCTGTCGATGGTGCCGCCGCTGGCGATCCTGCCGATTCTGTTCATCGTGTTCGGGTTGGGGGAGTTGTCGAAAGTGATGCTGATCGTGATCGGCATCACCCCATGCCTGGCCCGTGATCTGGAACAGCGCGCCCGGGAAATTCCGCTGGAATTGCTGATCAAGGCGCAGACCCTCGGTGCTTCAACCTGGACTCTGATGCTGCGTGTGGTGCTGCCGCAATTGCTGCCGCGCCTGCTGATCTCGTTGCGACTGATGCTCGGCTCGGCATGGTTGTTTTTGATCGCCGCCGAAGCCATCGCCTCCACGGACGGTTTGGGTTACCGGATCTTCCTGGTGCGCCGCTACCTGGCGATGGACGTGATTTTGCCCTACGTGGTGTGGATCACCCTGCTCGCCTGGATGATGGACTGGGGCCTCAAGCGCCTGACCCAACGGGCCTTTCCCTGGCACCAAGGTGCCTCCAAATGAGTTATGAAGGGGCGCGGGCATGAGCTTCATCACAGTGAAAAACGTCTGGCAGCAATACGCCGATCAGGTGGTGCTTGAAGGGCTGAACCTGAGCGTCAACGAAGGTGAGTTCTGCACCTTGGTCGGCGCGTCGGGTTGCGGCAAATCGACCTTCCTGCGGCTATTACTCGGCCAGGAGCGCGCCAGTCGCGGCGAGATTCTGTTGGACGGTCAGGCATTGGCTGGCGAACCGGATTCGAGCCGTGGCGTGGTGTTCCAGCGCTATTCGGTGTTCCCGCACCTGACCGTGCTGGACAACGTCGCCCTCGGCCTCGAACTGCCGCGCTCGCCATTACTGGGGCGGTTGTTCGGCAGCACTAAGAAAGAGGCACGCGATCACGCCTCGGTGTTGCTGCACAAAGTCGGCCTTGGCCATTCACTGGACAAGTACCCGGCGCAGCTCTCAGGTGGTATGCAGCAACGACTGGCGATTGCCCAGGCGCTGATCATGAAACCCCGCGTGTTGCTCCTCGACGAACCGTTCGGCGCCCTCGATCCGGGCATCCGCAAAGACATGCACAGCCTGCTGCTGGAGCTGTGGCGCGAGACGCAACTGACGGTGTTCATGGTCACCCACGACCTGTCCGAAGGTTTCAGTCTCGGCACCCGTTTGCTGGTGTTCGACAAGGTCCGTGTCGACCCGCACGCCCCCGGCGCCTATGGCGCACGCATCACCTACGACATCCCTTTGAACAGCGACCGCCGCGCCAACCGCGCCGCCGTCGACGCCCTGCCAGCTCAGTTGGCAGGCACGCTTCGTATCGCTTAGAGGAATCTGCACATGACTGATTCGACCCAACTGTTCCCGCCGTTCGCCGAAGAAATGCTCCCCGGCGGCGGCCATCGTTCATTCGTCCTGAAACGCGACCAGTTGCTGCGCCTGACCGACCTGCGCGGCGGTGCCAACGTCAGCCTGACGTTGCTCAACGCCAACGAAAAAACCGAACGCCTGAATCTGCCCGACAGCCTCAAATGCCAACACACCGCCAAGCTCACCAGCGGCCATTGCCTGTACTCGGACATGGGCCGCGTGCTGGCGGCCATCACCGCCGACACCTGTGGCTGGAGCGACAGCCTCGGCGGCGTGCTCTGCGCTGAAGAAGTCGCACAAAAATATGGCCAGGGCCGCTATCAAGAGCTGCGCAACGGTTTCTTCCGCAACGGCACCGACAACTTGTTGGTGGAGCTGGGCAAGTGGGGACTGGGCCTGTCCGACCTGCTGATGACGCTCAACCTGTTCAGCCGGGTGAACGTCGATGAGGCTGGCCGCTTCCACTTCGTCGAAGGCAATTCCAAGGCCGGTGATTACATCGAGTTGTACGCGCCGATGGACACCCTGGTGGTACTCACCGCGTTGCAACACCCGATGGATCCGTCGCCGGAATACGCACCGAAACCGCTGAAGCTGAGCTGGATAAACGCCGATGCCAGCGTCGCCGAACATTGCCGCACCTCGCGCCCGGAAAACGAGCGCGGCTTCATCAACACCGACCGTCTGTTCGCCTGAGGATCGCTGCCATGTCACTCGCTATCGCCACCGCCCACAAGCAACCAGAAACTGCAGTCTACCGCGCCACCATCGCCGCCGGTGAACCCTGGCTGATGGAGGTCAAGGCCGGCCAGACCCTGCGTATCCTCGACCTGGAAGGCAATCAGGCGGTCGACACTCTGTTCTACAGCCTTGCCAATCCCAGGGAACGCTATGACGTGCAACGCACGTTGCGTCGGCAGAACAGCGTCTACCTGAGCACTGGCAGCGTGCTCTATTCCAACCTCGGCAAGCCAATGCTGACCATCGTCGAAGACACCTGCGGGCGTCACGACACCCTCGGCGGTGCCTGCGCGCAAGAGAGCAACACCGTGCGTTACGCCCTGGAAAAACGCTACATGCACAGCTGCCGCGACAACTACCTGCGCGCCTGCGCCCACGACGGGCGCCTGGGCAAGGGCGACATCGGGCCGAACATCAATTTTTTCATGAATGTGCCGGTGACGGCCGATGGCGGGCTGACGTTTGAAGACGGGATTTCAGCGCCCGGCAAATACGTCGACCTGCGCGCCGAGATGGACGTGATCGTGCTGATCTCCAACTGCCCGCAACTGAACAACCCGTGCAACGCCTACAACCCCACGCCTGCGGAGCTTTTGGTATGGAACTGAAACTTGCGCGTTTGCGACGGTGGTTGTTTGCCCTGTGTCAGGCCCGCTCCGGCCAGTGCCTCAAACAACGCTGATCCCTGTGGCGAGGGAGCTTGCTCCCGCTGGGTCGCGAAGCGGCCCCAAACCCTGCTATCGCGCTATGTCTGACGGACCACAGCAGCAGGTTTTGCGACTGCTGCGCAGCCGAGCGGGAGCAAGCTCCCTCGCCACAAAAAAGCGTGAATTTTGTTCATCCGGGACGGCCCGGGTGCATCTCGAAAAACTGCGGGACGGCCCGCATCCCAGGTCGAGGCTGATGCGCTATCGCCTCCAGGGGTTATGCCATGTTCGAAAAAGTCCTCATCGCCAACCGTGGCGCCATTGCCTGCCGCATTCTGCGGACCCTGCGAGAGTTGCAGGTCAAGGGCGTCGCCGTTTACTCCGAAGCCGACGCCGCCAGCCTGCATATCCTGCAAGCCGATGAAGCTCACAGCCTGGGTGAAGGCGCCGCGGTCGGCACTTACCTTGCCGTGGACAAAATCCTCGCCATCGCCAAATCCACCGGCGCTACGGCGATCCATCCCGGCTACGGATTCCTCTCGGAAAACGCCGCGTTCGCCGAGGCCTGCGAAGCAGCCGATATCGCCTTCATCGGCCCCACGCCTGAGCAACTGCGCGTGTTTGGCCTCAAACACACCGCCCGCGCCCTGGCCAAACAACACGGCGTGCCGATGCTCGAAGGCACCGAACTGCTCGACAGCCTTGACGCAGCATTGATCGCTGGCGAACAGGTCGGCTACCCGGTGATGCTCAAAAGCACCGCCGGCGGTGGCGGCATCGGTATGCGCGTGTGCCGCAGCGCCGCCGAATTGGGCGAATCCTTCGAAGCTGTCAAACGCCTCGGGCAGAACAACTTCAGCGACGCCGGTGTGTTCATCGAGAAGTACATCCAGCGCGCGCGACATCTGGAAGTGCAGGTGTTCGGCGACGGCCAGGGCGAGGTGATTGCCCTCGGCGTGCGCGACTGTTCGGTGCAGCGGCGCAACCAGAAAGTCCTTGAAGAAACCCCGGCACCCAACCTGCCCGACGGCGTGGCCGAAGCGCTCTGCCTTGCCGCGATCAAACTCGCCAAGGCAGTGAATTACCGCAGCGCCGGCACCGTGGAGTTCGTCTTCGACAGTGACGCCCAGCGTTTCTATTTTCTTGAAGTGAACACCCGTTTGCAGGTGGAGCACGGTGTCACCGAGCAAGTGTGGGGCGTGGATCTGGTGCGCTGGATGGTGGAACTGGCGGCCGGGGATTTACCGCCATTGAACGCATTGAGCCAAGGCTTGAAAGCTAACGGCCACGCGATCCAGGCAAGGCTCTACGCCGAAGATCCGGGGCGCGATTTTCAACCGAGCCCCGGCCTGCTGACGGCGGTAAGTTTCCCCGTCGCCGATGGCAAACACCTGCGCATCGACACGTGGGTCGAGGCCGGTTGCGAGATCCCGCCGTACTTCGACCCGATGATTGCCAAGGTCATCCGCTGGGCGCCGACTCGCGAAGAGGCCCGCGCTGATCTGCTCCAAACCTTGGGCGACAGCCTGCTGTACGGCGTGGAAACCAACCGCGATTACCTGCGACAGATTCTGCTCGATGTGCCCTTTGCCAGCGGCCAGCCATGGACCCGTTGCCTGGAAGCGCTGGTCTACCAGGCCAACACCTTCGAGGTGATCAGCGCCGGCACCCAGACCAGCGTTCAGGACTATCCGGGGCGTCTCGGTTACTGGGCGGTGGGTGTGCCGCCGTCGGGGCCGATGGACAGTCGTGCATTGCGTTTGGGTAATCTTTTACTGGGTAACGATGAAGGCGCAGCGGCCCTGGAAATCACCATGAGCGGGCCGATGCTGCGCTTCAATTGTGATGCGGTTGTGGCAGTGACCGGTGCGCAGATTCCATTGACGCTGAACGGTGAAGCGGCACCGATGAACACCGCGCTGCTGATTCCGGCCGGGGCCACAGTGCATCTCGGCACAATCGCCGGTGCAGGCGCTCGCAGCTATCTGTGCCTGCGCGGCGGCCTGCAAGTGCCGGATTACCTGGGCAGCAAAAGTACCTTCACCCTCGGTCAGTTCGGTGGCCATGGCGGTCGTGCGTTGCGTGCCGGGGACGTGTTGCATGTGCCAGCCTTGATCGACCGTAGCGCGGGTGTTCAATTGCCTGATGAGCAGGTCACCGAGTTGCCGGCCGTGCGGCAAATTCGGGTGATCTACGGCCCCCATGGCGCGCCGGAATACTTCACCGAACACTACATCGGCACCTTCTTCGCCACTCAATGGGAAGTGCATTTCAACTCCAGCCGCACCGGTGTGCGGCTGATCGGGCCGAAGCCGGAATGGGTACGGGCCGACGGTGGCGAAGCCGGGTTGCATCCGTCGAACATTCACGACAATCCGTACGCCATTGGCGCGGTGGATTTCACCGGTGATATGCCGGTGATCCTCGGTCCCGATGGTCCGAGCCTCGGTGGGTTCGTCTGCCCGGTGACGGTGATCGAAGCGGATCTTTGGCAGCTCGGGCAGCTCAAGGCTGGAGACAAGGTGCAGTTCCAACCAGTCGATCTCGAGACCGCCCGTAACCTCGCCTTGAAATGGGATTCCTGTGGGAGCTGGCTTGCCTGCGATGAGGCCCGATCAGACACCGCATCAACTTCATCGCAGGCAAGCCAGCTCCCACAGGGGGTTGTGTCGCCTGTGATGCTGGATATCGGCCAGGGAGATACACGGTTGGTCGCCCGGTTGTCGGGGGATACTCACCTGTTACTGGAAATCGGCGCACCGGAACTGGACCTGGTGCTGCGCTTCCGCGCCCACGCGCTGATGCAGGCATTGGAAAGCAAACAGCTGCACGGGGTGATCGACCTGACGCCGGGCATCCGTTCGCTGCAGGTGCATTACCAACCGGAGCAACTGCCGCTTGCCGATCTGCTGGGCATCGTCGCCGGTGAGTGGGACGCCGTGTGCGCCGCCAAAGACTTGCAGGTTCCCTCACGCATCGTGCACCTGCCGCTGTCGTGGGATGACCCGGCTTGCCAGTTGGCCATCGAGAAATACATGACCACCGTGCGCAAGGACGCCCCATGGTGCCCGAGCAACCTGGAGTTCATCCGCCGCATCAACGATCTGCCGAACCTCGACGAAGTGCAGCGCACGGTGTTCGACGCCCGCTATCTGGTGATGGGGCTGGGCGATGTCTACCTCGGCGCTCCGGTCGCCACCCCGCTCGACCCACGGCATCGCCTGGTCACCACCAAATACAACCCGGCCCGCACCTGGACCGCTGAAAACTCGGTGGGCATCGGTGGCGCCTATATGTGCGTATACGGCATGGAAGGCCCCGGTGGTTATCAATTCGTCGGCCGGACCTTGCAGATGTGGAATCGCTACCGCGAGGTCGCCGCGTTCGATGGCAAACCGTGGCTGCTGCGGTTCTTCGATCAAATCCGCTTCTACCCGGTAAGCGCCGATGAACTGCTGCGCATTCGACGGGATTTCCCGCTCGGGCGCTTCGCTCTGAACATCGAGCACAGTCAGTTGAACCTGGCGGATTACCAGGCGTTTCTGGCGAAGGAAGCCAACAGCATTGCGGCGTTTCGAGATCAGCAAAAAGGTGCGTTCAACGCCGAGCGCGAGCGCTGGATCGCCAGCGGTCAGGCGCATTTCGACAGTGAAGAACCGACGCCGCAAGTGACCGAAGAGGCGCTGTTGGCCGACGGTCAGCAGAGCATCGACAGCCACATCGCCGGCAACCTCTGGCAGGTTCAGGTGGAGGTCGGCAGCCAAGTGGTCGCCGGTGATGTGCTGGTGATTCTGGAGTCGATGAAGATGGAAATCCCGCTGCTCGCGCCCATGGCCGGTGTGGTGCGCGAGATTCGTGTGCAACCGGGTTCGCCAGTGCGCGCCGGACAGCGCGTCGTGGTGCTGGAACTCGACTGAAGCCATTTCAACAAGGATCTGAACCATGAACATCAATCTGCAACTCGACGCCCTGCGCAACGCTTACCGTGACGGCCACATCACGCCTCGGCAACTGCTGCCGAGCCTGCGGGAAAAAGCCGCGGCGCTGAACCCGGACTATCACTTGTTCATCCATTTAATCAGCGCCGAGGAACTGGAACCGTACCTCGCCGCCCTCGATGGTCGTGACCCAGGCAGCCTGCCGCTGTACGGCGTGCCGTTCGCGATCAAGGACAATATCGATCTGGCGGGCATTCCGACCACGGCGGCGTGTCCTGCGTTTGCCTACGTGCCGGAACGTTCGGCGACCATCGTCGAGCAACTGCTGGCGCTGGGCGCGATCCCGCTGGGCAAGACCAATCTCGACCAGTTCGCCACCGGCCTCAACGGCAGCCGCTCGCCGTATGGCGCTTGCCCGAACAGCGTGTTGCCGGAATATCCGTCGGGCGGTTCCAGCGCCGGCTCTTCACTGGCGGTGGCGCTCGGCGTGGCGAGTTTTGCCCTGGGCACCGACACCGCAGGTTCCGGGCGCGTACCGGCGGCGCTGAACAATCTGGTCGGTTTGAAAGCCACCAAAGGGCTGATCTCCACGGCCGGGGTGGTTCCGGCCTGTCGCACGCTCGATTGCGTCACGACCTTTACGACCACAGCCCGGGAAGCCAGTCAGTTGTTGGCACTGACCGCTCATCTCGACCCACGGGATGAATACAGTCGCAGCAATACGCTGTGGAATGACGGCTCGGCCTTCGGCACGCCGCGCGCGTTTCGTTTCGGTGTGCCCCGTGCGCAGGACCTGGCGTTCTTCGGCTGCCCTGAAGGCCCGTTGTTGTTTGGCGACGCCATCGACCAACTCAAAGCCCTGGGCGGTGAAGCGGTCGAACTGGATTTGTCGCCCTTCCTGGAAGCGGCGCGGTTGCTCTACGAAGGGCCATGGGTGGCCGAGCGTTACAGCGTGGCCGGCAAATTGATGGAGCAAAATCCTCAAGCCGTGTTGCCAGTGATTCGTGCCGTGCTGGCCAAGGCCCCGGCGGTGACCGGCGTGCAAACCTTCCGCGCCCACTACCGGCTGCAAGCCTTGAAGGCGCTGTGCGACAGAGCATTGGTGGGCCTCGACTGCGTGCTGACGCCAACCATTGGCCGTCCGGTGACATTGGCGGAACTTGCCGCCGAACCGGTACTGCGCAACTCGGAACTGGGCTACTACACCAACTTCATGAACCTGCTCGATTACGCTGCCGTCGCCGTGCCCAGCGGATTGATGGGCAATGGTTTGCCATGGGGCGTGACCTTGTTTGGTCGCGCGTTTACCGATCAGTATCTGTTGAGCGTGGCAGATGCCCTGCAACGTCAGCAGGGCCTGGCGTCACCCGCACCGGCCGCCATCGCGCGCAATGACCGGGCACGACTGGTGGTCTGCGGCGCGCACCTGGAGGGGCTGGCGCTGAACTGGCAACTCAAACAGCGTGGAGCGCGGCTGGTAGAAACAACTCAGAGTTCTCCCGACTATCAGCTGTATGCCTTGGCCGGCGGCCCACCGTATCGCCCCGGCATGGTCCGCGTTAAAGAGGGCGGCGTGGCGATTGCGGTGGAAGTCTGGGAATTGCCGAGCAGTGAGCTGGGGTCGTTCCTCACCGGGATTCCTGCTCCACTGGGACTGGGCAAGGTGCAACTGGCGGATGGGCGTTGGGAGAGCGGGTTTATCTGTGAGCCGTATGGGCTGGACGGGGCGGTGGAAATCAGTCATTTGGGCGGGTGGCGGGCGTATTTGAAAAGCCTGGGTTGATCGCCTGATCACCGGCAAGACTCCTTCAGGAATGTGCGAGCGTTAGCTTGCACATGGCGGCTTGCGGGACGATCATGCGCAGCTCGGGCCAAGCAAACCGGCCATTACCAAATGACCCTTTCATGAATAAGCCAGACCTCTGCCCGGCCTGCGGCGCTTCCAACGACTGCAGCCTGGCCGACCCTCGAACCGTCGATCGTGCCTGCTGGTGCTACGGCGTCAGCATCGACCCGGCGGTGTTCGAAACGCTGCCGGCCGAGCTGCGCGACAAGTCCTGCCTGTGCCCGGCCTGCGCCCGGGTCGAGGCGCAGTTGCAAGCAGCCGCCTGGCCGATCACGTAACATACGCAGCCCTTTTCCCACCGATCCCTGGCCATGCGCGTTGACCGTTTCCTCAGCAACCTGCCCCGCTTCAACCGCAAGCAGGTACGCCTGTTGCTGGTGGAAAAGCGCGTCAGGGTCGACGGAACTATCGTCAGCGACCCTCACGCCGAGGTTCTCGAGTTCAGCCGCGTGGAAGTCGACGACGAAGTGCTGCAGGTCGGTAAACCGGCCCGCTACTTCATGCTGCACAAACCGCCCGGCTGCGTCAGCGCCACCCGCGACCCGCAACACCCGACGGTGCTCGACCTGATCCATGAAGCGGACAAGGATGACCTGCACATCGCCGGTCGCCTGGACTTCAACACCACCGGCCTGATGCTGATCACCAACGACGGCACCTGGTCGCGACGCCTGACCCAGCCACAGACCAAACTGCCCAAGGTGTACTACGTCGAGACGGAGCAGGAGATCACTGCCGACTACGCGATCACGTTCGCCAAAGGCCTGTACTTCGCCTTCGAAGACCTCACAACCCAACCTGCCGAACTGGTCTTGCTCGGGGAAAAATCGGCGCGCCTGAGCATCGTCGAGGGCCGTTATCATCAGGTAAAACGGATGTTCGGCCACTTCGACAACAAGGTATTGCGCCTGCACCGCGAACGCATGGGGCCGCTGCTGCTCGACGACGCGCTGAAGCCCGGCGAATACCGGCCGTTGAGCGTCGAAGAGATCCGATTGATCTAAGCCGACGACCGCTCAGCAGAAGTTGTCGAACATTTTTCGAAAGATACTTGCGCGATGACGTGACCCCTGCTTGAATCAGGACGTCGGCGCGAAATGTGACCGACGAGTCACCAAAACTACTCTAAGAAACTTTTTGCCGGCAGAGAACCCTCAGGTTCCGCCTTCCCCCGGCAAACTGCCCGCTTATAACAATACCCGTCGACCGGCGTGCAATGGATCGACATGGGCCTTCAAAAATTCCAGGCGTATGCCTACCTGTCACAAAGCTCGTGCAATCTGATTTGCGCGCATACCCGCTTGCCAGGAGTCTTATGTCATGAGGCCAGAAATCGCTGTGCTGGATATACAGGGTCAGTATCGGGTTTACACGGAGTTCTATCGCGCAGACGCCGCAGAAAAGACCATCATTCTGGTCAACGGCTCGATGTCCACGACTGCGTCGTTTGCCCAAACCGTGAAAAACCTTTATCCGCAGTTCAATGTGGTGTGCTACGACCAGCCCTACGCGGGCAAGTCCAAGGCTCACAACCTGCATGAGAAAATGCTGACCAAGGAAATCGAAGGGCAGATCCTCCTGGAGCTGATCGACCACTTCGCGGCCGAACACGTGCTGTCGTTCTCCTTTGGTGGCGCCGCCACGCTCGTCGCCCTAGCCCACCGGCCACGGCGCATCGAAAAGGCTGTGATCAGTTCGTTCTCGCCAGTGGTCAACGAGCACATGCTCGACTACCTTCAGCGCGGTGTCGATTACCTCGGCAACCGGGACGGTGACCGCGTCGGCCATCTGGTGAACAGCACCATCGGCAAACACCTGCCTTCGCTGTTCAAGCGCTTCAACCACCGTCACGTCAGTTCGTTGGCCGAACACGAATACGGGCAGATGCACTTCCACATCAGCGACGTGCTCAACAGCGACCGCAACTGCTACCTGAACGCGGCAAAGAAAATCAATGTGCCAGTGCTGTTCATGAACGGCGAATGGGACGAGTACACCGCCCCCGCCGATGCCAGGCTGTTCGCCGGCCATGTACAACACAGCACCTTCAGCACCCTTCAGGCCACCGGCCACTTCCTCGACATGGAACACAAAACCGCTTGCCAAGACAGCCGTAACGCACTGCTGGGCTTCCTGAAACCGACGCAACTCGAAAGCCGACCGCGTTACCAGTACGTCCAGGACCACCATGCATTTGCAATCTGAAACAGAGTCATCGCGAGCAAGTCCCGCCCTACTGTGTTGAACGCACTCCCGTAGGCGCGAGGCTTGCCCGCGAATGACCGCCAAGCGGTCCCTGTTTGTGTTTCACCCGGCGCTAAAGCCATCGCGCATAAAGAAAAACTTCAAATCCGCGCTCACATCTGGTACAAAGTCAGCCGCTCTGAGCGGGTGTCGTATAATGGCATTACTCCAGCTTCCCAAGCTGATAACGAGGGTTCGATTCCCTTCACCCGCTCCAATCAGATTTCAGTCTCACGTCGTTTTTTGACGGGGGATGCAGGTAAAGAAAAAACCGGCCTTGATGGCCGGTTTTTTTGTGCCTGGGGTTTGGTGGAATCGGGCTATGAGGCATCTCCCCTTTTTCGTCCGTTGTTCGCTGATCGATGAGTAAGTGCTCTCGGGGCGTTAGCGACTATCCTGAAATCCGTTAGCGTTTTTTTCGAAAAATACGGATTTATTATCGAATTTCATCAAGCGTTAATATTTTCATATCTACGGAAATTAGCGTTTTCGCATATGATCGACGTTCTGTTAGCGTTTTTCTTGCCCCAGTAAAGGATTTCGTCAATGCAAGTCGGTTTCAAGACCCTCGCAAACCGTTACGACATCGCACTGGCACAGCCTCTACGAGTCGACTCGATGATCGGCACTGTACGTGTCAGTCGCGAAAGTGACGGCAATGTGGAGAACCGGTATCCGGTAAGCTATCGGCCCGCAGACGATTTCGCAGGACATTTCGAATTCGGCCTCAAGTACGAAGAGATCCATCTCGAGTTCTTCGCCCGCCTGTTTGCGACCATAGGTCCGCAGCCTGTCGAAGACTGGTGTCGACGGGAGCCATTCGGTCAGTATGCCCGTCGCACGGGATTCCTCTACGAATGGCTGACAGGGCAACGTCTGGATGTGCCAGACGTAACCAATGGCGGCTATGTTGATGTACTTTCGCCAAAAGATTACCTGACTCGTCGCGAGTCACTGCGAACTCGGCGTTGGCGAGTCAATAACAACCTGCCGGGGACGGCTGAGTTCTGCCCCTTGGTTCGTCGTACGGTGCCAGTGCAGGAGGCCCTGCAATTCGATCTACGCGAGGCATTGGATGAATTGGATCAGGCCTTTGGCCCCGACATCCTGATGCGTACCGCCAGTTGGCTGACGTTCAAGGAATCGCGCGCGAGCTTTCTCATCGAAAAGGAAGCCGACCAGGCCGATCGTATCCAGCGGTTTGCCCATGTCATCGCCCAGTACTGCGGACATATCAAAGACCCGTTGAGCAACGACAGCCTGCACTCCCTGCAAGCCGGCATTCTGGGGCGTGATGCCATTGGACTGGGCCTGCGGCGCTCTCCGGTGTTTGTGGGACAAGCCACGATGCGCGAGGACATCGTGCATTACATTGCCCCACATTTCGCGGATCTCGCTCAGCTATTGGCAGGACTCAACGAGTTTGAAGTTGCAACGCGTGGCGCGGAATCATTGGCACGTGCCGCTGTGTTGGCCTTTGGCTTCGTGTACATCCATCCCATGCGCGATGGCAATGGCCGGATTCATCGTTTCCTGATCAACGACACCCTGATTCGGGATAAGGCAGTGCCCGACGGCGTGATACTGCCGGTGTCAGCCACAATCACGAGCTCGATCGACTTCAGGGCCGGCTACGACCGTACGCTCGAAGTGTTCTCGCGACCGTTCATGCGACGTTACGCAGCGGCCTATCGGTTCGGCGAACTCGTGACCTACGAGGACGGGACTCGCAGCAACTTCATCTTCGATGAATACGAGGACGCGTGTTTCGCCTGGCGCTATCCCGATCTGACCGAACACGTCCTGTACACCGCACGTGTCGTCGAGCACACGATTCGAAAGGAAATGGCGGATGAAGCCAGAGTACTGGTAATCTTTCAGCGAGCTCAGGAACAGCTGAAAGAGGTACTGGAAATGCCAGACCTGGATGCGAACCGCATCATCCGCTCCATCAAGGAGAACGGCTGGATAGTGTCCGGCAAGCTAAAGAAAGGGTACCCGCAGCTTGAAGATGCGCGCATGGCGGAGCGCGTTGTGGAGGCCGTGCGTTCTGCGTTTGAGGATCGAGAGATGAGTGCAGGCGAAGAAGGATTTTTCGGCGAGTCCGGGTAAGGCGCTGGGGTGGATTAGAAAAAAACGGTCTTGATAGCCGTTTTTTTTGTACCCGGGATTTGGTCGAGTCATGACCGACCCATCTGCTTGCTGATAAATATGCTGATAAATAAATCCGTCACCTTTTCCCCAAGCGGGATGAGGAGATCAAAAGGTTAACGAAGAAAAGAAAATGAGCAGACGGTAGGGCCTCCTAGCCCGACTAGGTCGGGAACCCCACATAACCATCCGCAGCATGCTGCGTCGTACGGTAGAGAGAATATCACCGTGTCACGTCTGTTCGTCACAACCGTAACGCACATCGGTAGTGAAATGGGAGGGAAACAGACCTAGACCAGAGGTCTGAATAAATGGGTGCAATGGCAGATATATGCTAAACCCTAGGTAGGTTCGCAGTGGTCCACAGGCCGATACAAGGCTATTGCTGTCGGGTAGCCAGGGTAATATCCTTCGCCGCCGCATCAAAGGTGGCAGGTCTATCGCGCCGTATCGACAGTCAAAGGCTGTCCGTGGTCTCCTAGTACCGATCTCCTATGTCACTTTCAACAAGGAAGCTGCTCCGCTGTCAAATGGATGACGAACCTACTAAAGGAGAACGAAGATGAGCAAAAGTCGTGAGCATAAAAGCCTGATGGATAGGTTGAAAGGCTACTACATGGGTGCAGAGCGCGATGCCGCGAAAACAACACCGTTCTACGTCACTGGAGACGGCGTGATGTTTGCTAATCCTAAAGAAGTGATTCGCTCGCAAGCCGTGCAGCACCAATTGTCGGCGTTTGAGTCGTTGAGGACTGAGATGCAGGACAAAAAGAACGATGATGCCGATAAACGGGCTGCTCAAGGCGATTAGACAAGGCGTTTAATCGCCGCCTAAGGATGGGTTTGAATGCTCAAAGCAGCGTTAGCATTTTTCCCGTTGATAGCGGGCTATCTTTTTGTAACCACTTGGCACAAAACGAGATACCTCATCAAGCGTGAGGACTCCCAAAAAATCTATATCAGAGCCGCTTTTTGGGGCCTCTGGCTCTTCCTTCTAGCGTTTACTTTCGTCACCTCGATCAAACAGGACGTGGAGCCGTATCTGGCATTCGTACGGGTATGGGCAGATCTAGCAATCCTTCAAGACTCTAGCGACCGGCAGACAGACACAGCTTTTTGGGTGCTCGTCCTATTCTCCACATTAGCTCTGGGAATGTTTGGCGGTTACCTGCTCAACTGGGGCCTGGCCTTCGGAACCATTTCTAGAAAAGAGTTTTTTCGGTTACTCGTACGTCGAATTAAACACCGCGACCCTCATTTTTTTCGCCAAATCTATGACTACTCAACCCGCGCAGCACTCAAAAAAGTAATACGTGATTTGAATGCCGACCTTGAAATCATCGTAATGAGGGCATTGGAGCTTACGATGCCCGTCTCCGTAACTATGGGGAACGGCAAGGTTTATATAGGTTATGTGACTGGGGCGATTGATCCTGGAGACAAACGCGACATGCTCCGGATTTTGCCTGTGGTGAGTGGTTATCGTGCGGGAGAGGAAATGACGCTTCGTTTCACAACTTGGTACACAACGGTATATCAGCGTTTCAAGGAGGATGAGTCATTAAGCCACCTAAACCCTGAGTTGTTTGAAGTGGCCTTTCCTCTGAGCGAAATCAGAGCGATCAATCTGTTTGATGCCGAGGCATATCAAGCCTTTCAGCAGGAAAATGCTCCGGCCGTTCGAATTTACCTCCCCGATCCATAGCTCTCTACCTCCTCACGCAACATTACGACCTGCTTCACATGAGTCGCAGCCTGTAGCGCCGTAGGCGCCCCCCCCAGCTTACTCTCAGGCCGGAAGCATTTGCGGCCATGATGCAAAAGTTTGATGGAAGCAGGAATGGATGGTCAGCCAGCTACAACGCAAACATCACCGTCTAAGCCTGACCCGAAGGGTTGACGCTGTCGTTGCCCGAGGCAGGGAGCTAGGGTAACGACAGCCCTCCGCTAACGGTGGCATGCCCTCACTGCTTCCCAAGTTCAAACCAATACGACGAGGGCCGAAATGGCCCACGATAAACTTAGCGAGCAAGAGGCCAACATCTGGGTGTAAGCAAGTGCGATGATAATGCCGGCAAGCATCGCGCGGGTCTCCGAGGGTGGGGCATTCTAGAGGGGCATCCAGGAGATGCTTTCGCATTAAACTACGTATACGCGGCTTATGAACTGCCGTTTATTGAAGCACAATTATTCGCAGGTTCCGATGAATGTTTGAACCTTGAACTTACAGCTAGGAAATTGAAGATACATAGGAGAAGGAAGGATGAAGCTACAGGATATTCTAGGTAATGACTCTCTTGAGGAAATTGAGGATGTATCAGTCTTCCTTCCTACAGAGCTGCTTCGTCAAAGCGGTATTGCACTGGAGAGCTACTGGCAGCAAGACAGTAGTGGTTGGAGCTATCGTGTTGATCCGGAAAATCCGAACATACCACTGCAGCGTCATGTCCATATCGCCAAGACGAAGCACACCCAGAGCAAGGATTTGCAGGTGTCATGGAATGTTGATGGCTCTCGACATGACAAGAAGTCATTCAATGCATCCCTTGGAGCGCAACACTTCCCGCAAGAGCTGGCGAGACGTGTCCTGAACCTTGCCGATAGTGTTGTGCTCGAGGATTTTGGCTCCAAAGAGATTCGCATTCTTAGCGACGAAGCGACGTTCTCGACGGATGGCAAAGAAGCCTTCGTTCGCTTTTCGTTGAGTCTTAGCTGATCTGTCCGGCTGGCCCCTTTTTTGTTCATGACATGCAGGGCCAGCTGCATCTTTTTCAAAGCCCCGGCATCAGGTCTAGGTGTTATTGCCAGCAAGGTTGTTCAACCGGCACTGCAGTGCTATGCCGTAGGCTGTCGAAAGATGGCGGGCCAGAGAACCACCCATTTCGATGTGTTGGGATAAAACCGTCTGGTGATCCGCATCTGTAAGGATGTTTGTAAAGATGAGCCAGGAATGCAGGTGTGGGGTTGTTTGGGTAATCGCTTGAGCAACGCTTTCTGAGAGAGCTCTCGCCTTGCGATCATCGGTAATGAATGCTTGGCGGATCCTACTTGCGAAGGCGATCGATGATAGCTCGCCTTTACCTAGTCTTCTTCGGCTTTCAAGATTTGCGATGGCTTGGAGATCGTCAATACTACAGGAATGCGACGAAAATTTACCCTTGGCCTGCTCTTGCTTTAGGCGCTCTTTCAGCTCTAGGTCGGCTTCGGTGGGGGCTGTGCGAGGCTTGACCAGGCATTCGTAAAGGACGAAACCCGTCATGCAGAACTCGCATTTGGCTTCCTGAGCTGCCGCATACAGCTGACGCGAGGACAAAATGTTCCAAACCGAGCAGGTGTCGGCCACATTGATCTTGTGGAATTTCGATGGATCAATAGCCATGTATTGTCCTTCCATACAGGGAAGCAAGTGCCGCCAGTTCGCCATAGCCGCAAAGGAGAGCTTCGGCGAGCCTGCCGAGGCTGATAATGCCTTGGCTATGCGCATCTAGGCAGAGCCTCACATAGTGATCGGACAGCCCACGTTCGAGTAGCGCAGCTTTTCTGGAGCGTTGTTGGGGGGTGAGGCTCTCTGGTAGTTCGGGGTCTATCTTTGCTTGCCGAGTAACACGATAACCTCGGATACGTCGACTGGTTTCAAGGTCAGCTCGCTGTGCAGTCTTTAAGGCAATTCCTAAGGCGTCACAGCTAACTCGAAACTTATTCGCCCACTCTTGAGCGTCCACTTCAGACCAGGTAGCCGGGTCGGAAAGCAAGCTGAGTGTTTCTGGAGGCATGAGGTAGCAGGAGGCGAACCTGTTTGCCCGCACTTCCCTGATGTCTTTGTCCCCCGGAATGGTCACGCCTGCCCCTTCTTCACTATCAAAAATACAGTGAGCCATTTCGTGCGCAGCACTGAATCGTTGTCGGTATACATCCTCGTTGTAGTTGACCAAAATGCATTTGCCAGCGACAGGGTGCATCACAAAGAGACCTGAGATTTTGGAGTTGTCTAACTTTCGCCGGAACACATGTACACCGACTGAGCGAAACTCGGAGTAGATGTCTCGGGGCACCTCTCGGTCGGTATGACCCATTTGCCGGCGAAATTCCTTTGCCGCGCCTTCGGCATGAGCGAGGAAGTAGTTACCCCGTGGGGTGTAGGCAAAGGTACTGGCAGCACCACGGAGCTCTTGGGTTAAAAACTCTTCGGTTTCGCAGAGGTACAGAAACTCTTGAATGGCAGAGCGATCTTCCTTCGAGAACTCACGGCCATGCGCCCGGTAGAGCGTTTCAGTTTGCTTAAATGGGGCGACCTGCTCGTTTGATATAAAGAATTTGAAGTCGCATCGATAGTAGTCGGCAAGGATGAGCACCTCATCTCCTGTAGGCTCCAGTACACCCCTCTCGATATTATTCAGGCGTTCAACGTTGATGGCTGTGAAGGCTGCTATTTCGTCAACGGTTCGCTGAAGCTGGATACGATAGCGATGGAGCTTGTCGCCTAGGGCCTGGAGATTCATGCGGGGGTCGGCTTCCTATAAGGTAATGCTTCGAGACATCATAGCTCGGTTTTTTAAGCGCCCCTTCTCTAGACCCGACTACGTTTCCTTGCCGAAGCGAGAATCGGCGCATCCGTAAAAGGATCATAGCCAATGCGAATCTTCGCTCGCCTTGGCCCCTCGTTGAGGTAGCATTCTCGAAACCGGCTGCGCCCACAAGCTCCACCTGCGCGCCACACAGTTCCAAGGAGGAAATCCATGTTCGACAAAGCTAGTTGTTTGTCCTTGCTTGAAGACGACTATCACCAATATGAGCTTGGGCCTGTGGCCCATGCACCTCAGATGGCGCTTACTGAGCTACGCCCAACCGCTGACCAACTTGATAATAGTGTTCCTCTGCCGGGCCGAATAACAGGTAAGGAGATGCCTTAGTGCTCCGAAGATCCTCAAGAACTCTTGTCAAGGAAGGTGTCGTATGAAAGTGTATTACCACGCAGGAACTGACTGGAACAGAACTCCATCCAATCTAAAAACAGAAAAAAACCTGCTCGCACTCTCATATAATAACTGGGACGACTACAGCGTGAGAACGACGCTGAATGCCGTATTCTACTACGAAAATAAAAGCATTCTTGAATTTAGCCTTAAACTTTTGATTGAGGGCGATGTAGACTCTCCGATAAAACTTAATGCCATGCGTAAGGATGGATGGGACGGCTTCTTTCCTATTCCGAAAACAAACTATGTGTCTGTCCCAAGTGATATCGAATTTTACGACGCACTGATCACCAAGCTTGGCGTTCAGGAAGCTAAAAATATTCTGTTGTTAATTAGAGATGCAGGCTACCTAATTAATATTTCTGGCGACAAAGCTGCGAAGCTCCTTACAGCCGATTCCAGTTTTGAAACCTCTCCGTTACGAGAAGCTGGCGCACGCAAATCATTCTCCGACGGTTGGAAAGCCTTCACCGGGAGTTCGTTGTCGATCCAAGACTTTACTCTCTACACACCAAGTCGTAATTTGCAAGGTGTTGACTCGATCAGATTTAGATTCAACTCAGAAACGTTGCCGTATGATATCAACGTATTGATTGGGCCAAACGGCATCGGAAAATCTCACACGCTTAAAAACCTAGTCGAGTATTGGCTAGGCATGGCAGGCGGATCCCAGCGAGAGCTTAGCAAGACGAAGCACAAGCCATTTGATGTTAGCCCGAATATATCAAGGCTCATTCTTATCTCGTATAGCCCTTTTGAAGATTTTGTGCTCGATTTATCCAAGTCAAAACTGAATGACAAAACAGCTTATAAATACTTTGGCTTCAGAAGGGGGGCTGTGTCAGCCGCAGGGAAGCGCCAAAGCACTATCAGCCGAAACTTGCCAGCAAGCGACTCTGTCGAGTCTATATTTAAGGCTTTCGAAGATGACGAATCTTTTGCTTATCTAAGCAACTGGACATCTAAGATCGACACTATCTGGGACGTCCTACAGCCGGCGCTGAATTTTGAAAAAATCGTCGTCGAGGTTGATCAGAAGTATGAACTACCCATCTCACTTAAGAGGTTTTTAATTGAGGGTAAAGATCAGAAAAAATATATGGAATTGAATGGTAGTTCTTTCAGCAAACTTCACAAGCTGGATCCTAGTTTTGATGGTCTTGTAATTGCCAAGGAAGGTGTCGTCTTTCTGAGGGATTCCGAGCGGTTGGATTTGAGTTCTGGTCAGCGGCTTTTTGTATATATGGTTATTAACATTTTAGGACAAATTAAAGCGGAAAGTCTGATTGTTGTGGATGAGCCTGAGCTGTTTTTGCATCCGACTTTTGAAGTTGAATTCATAATGCTTTTGAAAAAAGTCCTGGCAGCTTTTAACTCAAAAGCAATACTTGCAACACACTCTCTCGCAATAGCTCGCGAAATACCTGCAAACTGCATGCATGTTTACCGAAAAGGCAAACATGGCGTGGAAATTGATTATCCGCCTTTTGAGACCTTCGGAGGTGATATGCAGAGAATATCCTCATATGTCTTTGGTGATAGCAAACTAACTAAGCCGTTTGCACAGTGGATCGATAGAGCCGTCCAAGATGCTGGGAGCCCCAAGAAGCTTTTGGCTAAACTAAAAGGAGAGTTGAATGAAGAGATGACCATCAAAATTCTAAACGCAGGAGTTCCTGATGGTCGCTAAAATCCCAAGACCTGGCGAAGACTGCATCGACGTTTTAAATCTTGTTCTTGGAGAACGAGTAAAATTTCGGAAATTTTATGGGCGGATAGCGCCCGCTCTTTCCGCCCAGTACGTATTGTACGAAGAGCAAAAGGGCTGCCCTTCTGGGATGCCACCATTAGAGCTGAGCAACTACGTTGACTCAGAGGCTGAGGTCGATGCCCGTAAAAAGTCGTTGATTGGATTGTACGCTCCAGACAAGGGGAAACACCCCTTTAACGAACTAGAAAAGCTCAGGAAAAAAAACAAACTTCTTGCGTGCCCTATTTGCGGGGAGCCGGGAAGGCCAAGGACACTTGACCATTGTTTGCCGAAGACGACATATCCAGAGTTTTCTATAAATTTGCTTAACCTAGTTCCCGCCTGTGACTGGTGCCAGGGTGAGAAACTTGCAGATTATAAAAACCCTGCAGGTTCGAGAAGTTTTATTCACCCCTATTTTGATGATGTAAATCGTCCTTTATACACAATATCTCTGAAGAAACCTTATCTGACTCCTGTCATCTCCCTAAAGGTAAATGCAACCTTGCCATTGGAGCTGCAAGTGCTCGTGGCATCGCATTTAAAGGGTATCGATTTCTGGGAGCGATTCAAAGAATATTTTGAGTCTAGCTATCAAGGTATTATACGCATTGCGAGCTCAGCCCGAGCCGGAGGCCAGATCACTGTAACTGAAGCCATTCGAAGTTCTTACTTGCTGACTGCTGAAAAAGGAGTCAACTGTTGGGATGCGGTTTTATATCGTTCAATACTTGATGATGATCACGTCCTGGACTTCCTTGAGAATGGGAGACTGTCTATATTTCCTTGATGTTAAACCGTTAGCCAAGATGTTAGTTTAGTGCCAAGTCGAGCTCAGCATATCCATTGATATCACTAGAGCCCACTTGGGTGTGTTGGTGCAAGTCGGCTCCCGCGTGGAGCCATCAGGACGCGGTATCCCAGGCATCCATTGCCCCACTCACTGTCTTGTTCCAGCCGAGCTCAGCGTTCTGTAAATTGCGTGCGACTTCCCTATTTACACTGGCATCGACCCAAGACGGTAGACTTTCCTGATCGCCTGAGCAGAGGCTAGTCGTAGCTACCGCGTACCAACCAGTGCTCGTGGACTGGAGGCATACGTAGCGCACTGCTGCTCCACTGGGAAGCCGACGCCAAGCCACCACCTCAATACAGTCCATGGCACTCACTGGAGCCTCTACGGCGGGACTCGCTTCCTGTTCCACCTGGACGTCTGCCGCAGCTTTGAATAGCCCGTTAGGCGTTCCTGGTTTGTGGACAAGATGCTTCAACTGCTCACGTGAGGCGATTATTTGTTCGCGGAGCTCTTCGGGGTCGATAGACATGCCACCACGCTCGGTCGTCGAAAGGGTCTTTAACCCGTTCACCGCGGCGATGAAGTCACGCTCTCACGCTTTCTCCCAGCCGGGGCGGCGGTCGGGGAACAGCCAAGCTGCAAGTCGCTGGAGGTTGACCATGGTGTATTCCGCAGCGCAGGTTGATGCCGGGAGGCCCGATAGGCTAACACTCGAATGCACGCTTATCCCAGAAGATGATGCTCGTGTAGCTTCAAGTGTATTCAGCGCTACCGGTCGGAACGTGCATTGTCTAATCCAATCAGACTCCCAACAGGAAGCTTCATAGGCTAAAATCCCACGTTTGCGTCCACCTGGAGCTCTAAGTGCTCAGAGATAAAGAAATTCGAAGCGCTTTGGTTGACCACTTGATGAAGAGGTCGCCTAAACCTGCTCGAGTGATCGAAGAGCTCACCATCGACAATGGCAATGCCATCGCTGACGTAGTTGCGTGCTACCGTGAGATGCATTGCTACGAAATCAAAGGCGAGACTGATAACGTTCGAAGAATTCTGTCGCAGTCGGAGTTCTACTCTAGGTCGTTCCCGAAACTGACCTTGGTCACCACTGAGAACCATGTGCGCTGGGCAAGGGACAAAATCCCATCCTACTGGGGCATCATTCTTGCCACACCGGTTAAAGATCGGACAATCTTGCGCTACGTCCGCAAAGCCGGTACGAATCCAAAGTTCTCCAAGAAAGATGCCCTTCTCATGCTTTGGAAGGCGGAGTTGACGGCCATTGCGAGCGCGCATCCAGAAGTGATCTTCAAAAAATCCTTCAACCGGGACGCCATTGCTGAGCAGATCAGCTATCAGTTAAGCCGCGACGACGCCTTGGCTGGAATCCAAGGCGCCCTCATCGAAAGACGCTCAAATGTTATTAACCACGAAAGTGATGTGAGCGGCGGTTGAACTTTTTATCCACGTCCCAGGGTTACCCGTTTTCTTTGACCTGACTGGAGCCTTATAACTCCTATCATGAATGTATTGCTCGCCATAAGAATAATGCGGCGTATTTAGCCTGAAGAATGGCTCGTTCACAATCACATCGGAAATATCAAAGTATTGCTTAAACTTGTGAGTTTTAAAGCGCCGCCCACGCACAATAAAGAAAGTATCGTGATAGGTATAGAAAACCTTTGGCGCGGCCCGGCTGCTAATAAACTCAGGTTCCATCTCGAAATCCGAATATTCCGGACTGACCACTCCATAGTCTCCAAACAACACCTCCTTGAAGGCTGGAGTGGAGTTCAAAGCACGCCAGAGTTTGTATTCCTCCCGAGATATATGCGCCTTGGAATTCGTCGAAAGCAGTCCAGCGATAGATGCCGGCACCACTGAGCCAGAGACAACTACTGTGGTGCCAGGGAAGTCTCCCTGGAAGCTAGCCACAAACCGTTCCACTTTTTTCTTGGAATCCACAGGATCGTCGATGATTCGCAGATCAACCAGAAGGAACACTGACTGAGGTTTGGCGACCGCTAAGTCAGCCCACAGAGCCTTAAGATTGCTCTTCGTAAGGTTGTAGCTTTCTATGTCGATCATCTGAAGTCGTATACCGACATTTGTCCCTGGTCGCGACTTGACAAAATCAAGCGCCGCAACGTTATGATCCGGATGTCGATCAAATGCCAAAACAGGCATAACTTGATAATTCGACAGCGTCGCAAGAACTACTCGATACTGCGGAACGCCACCCAAATCGACGCTATCGTCGATATCAAAATTATCAACAAAAAATCTGTAATCTATATCCTTTCCCTGTGCGCTCTTTAGCTCTTTGTCTGCAATCCGCAAGCGATCAATGACTTCATCTTCATCCATCACTTTCTGCGTTCGGGGAATGTCATACATAGGAGCGATTTGATCACGGATCCCTCCATCCAGCACCCCAACACTTTGGATTTCATTCTGCTTAAGCTTAAGAAAAGGAACATATCTAATCATTGGCAAACCCGAAAGCGCTTTTAACGTCCATAGAGTGATGCAATTCAGGGTAAAGCTTGTAATTTCTAGACTGGTGGCGAATCATCCCGGCCATGATGGATGGGTGCACTTCAGCTCTAGAGCAAACATCCAGCAGCTGCTTTCTATCAGCCCTGACATTCCAGGCCATTCGCCAGTATTGGCGAGAGACCAAGCTATCTTTCGCGATAATATTGGCCTCAACCTCGCGATCAGAATCGTTATCCTCTTCAAGGTCGTCCAAAATGGGATTATCGAGATAGTCGTAATGCATATAGATATGGGCAAGCTCGTGCATTAGCGTGAACCAGAAGTTATCGTAGCGATTGTAGCGAAGCGCTATCCCAACAACTGGCGTACCCTGCGACAGCTTGAAAGTACACCCATCCATTTTCATCGACTTGAAGCCAGGCTCCACCACCAGGAGCACCCCATAAGAGTCGGCCAAAATATCGACCAGGGATGTGATGCTATCCGGCTTAAGACTTAGAAGGGCAATTTCCCGGAGTTGTTGAATGCTCAACCCCTGGAAACCAGGCATCATCCGGCTCAGCAAAGTGAACTTGGATTTCTCATTGATCAGCGACAACCAAGCTTGAATCTTGGTCTCTTCCGCAGAGTCATTCTTGCGATAGAGCACCGCGTTGTTATTGGTCGCATTGAGGGCAAGGCGAATGATGAAGTCGTCATACGCCTCACCTGGTCGAGCATGCGTTTTGGCATCCGCTGGCTTCAAGACTTTCTTCAAGCTTGAAAGAGCCACCGTAAACTCAATCGCAGCGTCCCGCGAGGATGGATAAACCTCGAAGTCCTCTGGGAGCCCTTCTGGAGAGTCAGGCATGATGAGCCTCCCCTGCCAGCATCCCAGCTATGTCAGGAGGCGCTTCGAAGTAGCGCAGGTTCTCTTTTTCGGCATCAACGTCGTACTCAATCATGCCCAGGTAGCGGTAGTACCCCTCCGCAGTCGGCAGAGAGTGCAAACAGAACCCTGGACGGTAGCCGAGCGTGTTGATGGCGAAGTGGGAGGCATGGGCAATCAGGATCCGACTGACGCTCCCGAACTGCTTCACATAGTTCGGTCGGTCTCGATTCCAGTACGCGGACGCAACGTAGTCGATGTAGAAAATGCGCTCCCCATCCAGGCGGCTTTCCTTAGGATGGTAGATGACGCACGTCGCCTGGATCCGCCCCTGTGCACTCAGGAAGAACCAGTGGTAATCATCGCTACGGAAAGCGAAGGCTTTATCCAGCCAACTCCAATGGAAATCTGATAACCCGTAGGCGGGCAGTTGGTCGAAAAGCACGTTGGGGTCGTCGACGGCAGCTGGAAAGTCAGCCATCAGCTGCCTCATGATCTGGCGCTTCTCAGTATCCCATTGCTCGCTCAGCTGGAACACATACATCGGTGCCAAGCCTTGCTGGATTTGGTAGGGAACCTGTTGACCTGTATGACGGCATAGAAGTAACGGCTCACCCATGTGGGCATCCTCCCGTACGGGCTTGATCACTCCCCAATCCATTTGGCGTCATCCTAGAAATCCTTATCTGCTGATGGCCCGATGATGCCATCTATCGCGCTATGCCTCAATGACTCTGTTTTGCCGTCTAAATACTGTGCCTACCGTACTAAAAAGGTGTGTCCTTACTAATCGGCCCGCAAATACGTTATGAGAATTTACTGGATATTGCCCGGCGTGATGCCGGCTACGGGGGCAGCCCCCCCGTGATTCAACTGAAACGGTCAGGCGGGCCAAGAGCAAAGCTAGGCTTCAGTAGTCACAATGTGAGCCAAGGCAGACGCGAAGACTCCCAACCCTGCAACCAACGACTACGGGAAGAATCGTCGACCGGCCACCTACACACCTACACGATATTGCTACCTAGGTGTCCTTTAAGGGTTCGATTCCCTTCACCCGCTCCAATCAGATTTCAGTCTCACGTCGTTTTTTGACGGGGGGTGCAGGTAAAGAAAAAACCGGCCTTGATGGCCGGTTTTTTTGTGCCTGGGGTTTGGTGGAATCGGGCTCTGAGGCATCCCCCCATTTTCCTCCGTTGTCCACTGATCGATGAGTAAGTGCTCTCGGGGCGTTAAAGACTACTCTGAAGTCCGTTAGCGTTTTTTTCGGAAAATACGGATTTATTATCAAATTTCATCAAGCGTTAATATTTTCATAGCGTTAGGGATTCCTCTACGAATGGTTAACTGGGGAGCGTCTGGATGTGGCGCTGCAATGCAGAATTCGTCAGCCCCTCAACCGCCCCAGACCTTGACGCCTCCGGCCCCGCATACTAGCGAATGCTATACTTCCTACGGATTGCATGAAGTGTGCAACGTTCCCCACGGGCGCAGATACCGACTGCAAATCTCAGTTTACGGCTGCGGGACAGAGGAGGCCTACGGCCAACACGAGATGGGAGGTGTGGCATGAACCGACACTATTACATCAGTGACAATCTCGACGATCTCGAAGCCCTTGAAACCGAACTGGAAGCCAACGGCATCAATACCGAACAAATTCATGTGCTCAGCGAACAAGTGGCTGATGTTGAAGAACATCATCTCCACGAGGTCAACTCGTTGATGAAACAGGATGTTGTTCACTCTGGCGAGATTGGTGCAGTGGTTGGTGTGCCACTCGCAGCGCTGATCCTTGGCGGTGCCTATTGGCTGGGCTGGACCGAAACCGCCGCAGGCTGGGTACCTTTTATCTTCCTCGCCATTGTTATATTCGGCTTCTGCATCTGGGAAGGCGGCTTTTTTGGTATTCAGGTACCTAACGCGCACTTCCGCAACTTTAAACAGATGGTGGAAAACGGCAAACATATCTTCTTCGTGGATGTTGATCCGAATCAGGAGCCGGTATTGGATCGGGTCATTGAACATCATCCAAAACTGAAGATCGCCGGCACGGGTACGGCATCCCCTCACTGGACAGTCGCCTGGCTGCACAAATGGCATCAGTTCAAGCGAACGATATAACGCCATTTATTGCGGGTTGACCCCGGAGGCTCAAAGCCCTCCGTAAGCTGTTTATTGACCGAAGAAGATGACCCGGCTGAGGAAAACATAATCCGCCTCGGTGGCCATCAACCCGACGAGCACCAGCAAACACAACGGTGGCACCAATATGGCGTAGACCATGGCCAACCGTTCCCAGGCCATGTGCATGAAGATGGAGACAATTAAACCTGCCTTCAACAACATGAAAGTGATAATCAGGGCCCACCGAAGGTAGCCATGGAAGTGAAAGTAATCGACCAGATACGACATCGTGCTGAGGACGAATAACAGCCCCCAGATTTTGAGGTACAAACTGATTGGATGTTGCTGACCCTGAGCATGCGCCATCACCCGTGCTCCTCTACCATAAATAGAAGAAAGCAAAAATAAACACCCACACCAAGTCCACGAAGTGCCAGTAAAGCCCGGCTATTTCGACGTTCTGATAATTTCCGGAGCGCTCATAATCTCCTCGCATGACTTTCATCGCCACAATGCTGAGGTAGATGGCGCCGATTGACACATGCAGCCCGTGGAAACCGGTAATCATGAAGAAGCTGGCCCCAAATTGCGCCGCGCCCATGGGGTTCCCCCAGGGACGCACGCCTTCGGCGATAAGCTTGCTCCATTCAAATGCCTGCATGCTGACGAAGGTCACGCCCAAGGCAGCGGTCGCCAGCATCAGGGCCGTGGTTTTCGCGCGATCACGGCGATAGGCGAAGTTAACGGCCATGGCCATGGTGCCGCTGCTGCTGATCAGCACAAAGGTCATGATGGCGATCAGGATAAGCGGGATTTCTCTGCCGCCGATCGTCAATGCGAACACTTCACTGGGGTTCGGCCAAGGGGCGGTGATGGTCATGCGGACCGACATGTAGCCGGTTAAAAAACAGGTGAATATAAACGTGTCGCTGAGCAGGAATATCCACATCATCGCCTTGCCCCAGGGGACCTGCCTGAAAGCCTCCCTATCCGAGGCCCAGTCGCTGGCGATACCCTGCCATCCCGGGGCAGGCGGCGGGCTTGGTGGATTGGATGAACTTGACTCGGCCGGTGCTAATGGGTGCGATGCCATGGCTTTTCACCTCAGGCCGCAGAATCTGGCGATGGCTTCATAGGTTTGCGGCGTGCTGGTCAGCAGTGCGAAGAGCACGAACCAAAGACCCAATAAGTAGTGCCAATAGGTGGTACAGAGCTCTACGCTGACGCGCAGTTGCGGCAACGGCACGTGACGCAGGAATTTAACGACGGTTATGCCCCAGGCAATCAACCCGCCCAGCAGGTGAAGGCCATGCACACCGGTCAACAGGTAGAAAAAACTGTTGGCCGGATTGCTGGCGACAAAGTAGCCCCAGGCGACAAACTGCTGCCAGACCCAGACTTGTCCCGTCAGAAAAGCAATTGCAAATACCCCCCCCACCACAAAGCCCATGACCGTTGCGTCCAGTCGAGCCTGTCGGGCGGCCATGCGCGACCACTGCAGTGCGATGCAACTCAGTACCAGAAAAGCCGAATTCACCCACAACGGCCATGGGTTGGCTAAAGGCGCCAAGGGGTCTGTCAGGGGGAGCCAGTCGGCCATTTGTGAGCGGGCAATGAAGGCGAGCAGGAAGAGAAAGAATAACGAACTCACCACAGCCAGAAACAAGCGCAGGCCTACCTTTGCGGTTTGGCTTCTATCGGCGGCGGTCTGAATACCTTCAGGATCGCGATTCCAGCTGCCGCCGGGGTCAGCGTCGTCGGCATTTCTCAATAGCAGTCTGTTCATGTTTTAACGTCCGCTATCTTGGTTCCGGCACTGAGTTGCCGCATTTGCTCCAGCTCCTCGGCAGAGACCGTTTGCGGCACGAAATCCTGCTCTATCCCCGGCACGCTGTAGTCATAGGCCCAGCGATGCACCACCGGCAGTTTCGCTCCCCAGTTACCGTGTATCGGTGGGGTGTTCGGCGTTTGCCATTCCAGACTGGCCGCCCCCCAAGGGTTACTGCCCGCGGGTTTGCCTTTAAATACACTCCAGGCCAGGTTGAACACGAACAGCAACTGGGAAACGCCGACGGTCAAAGCGACCACCGTAATGAAGGCATTCAACTCTTGCGCCGACTGCGGGATGAACGCGTAGTTTTCATAGGCGTAGTAACGGCGCGGCATACCCTGGAAACCCAAGTAGTGCATGGGGAAGAAAATGGCGTAGGTACCCAGAAAGGTAATCCAGAAATGCAGCTTGCCCAGGGTGTCGTTAAACATTCGCCCGGTGACTTTCGGGAACCAATGATAGATGCCGCCGAACACCACCAGTACCGGTGCGACCCCCATGACCATATGGAAATGGGCGACGACGAAATAGGTGTCCGAGAGCGGAATGTCCACGATCACATTGCCGAGAAACAACCCGGTCAGACCGCCCACCAGGAAGGTGACAATAAAGGCCAGGGCAAACAGCATCGGCACGGTCAGATGAATGTCGCCCCGCCACAGGGTCAACACCCAGTTGTAGACTTTCAGTGCAGTCGGTACCGCGATGATCAAGGTGGTGACGGCGAAGAAAAAGCCAAAGTACGGGTTCATCCCGCTGACATACATATGGTGCGCCCAGACCACAAAGCTGAGCACGCCAATCGCGATAATCGCCCACACCATCATTCGGTAGCCGAAGATATTTTTACGCGCATGGGTGCTGATCAAGTCGGAGACCAGGCCAAATGCGGGAAGAGCCACGATGTAGACTTCCGGGTGGCCGAAGAACCAGAACAGGTGCTGGAATAATATCGGGCTGCCGCCCTGATGATTGAGCTGCTGCCCCAGCGAGATGATCGCCGGCATAAAGAAGCTGGTGCCCAATAGTTTGTCGAACAGCATCATGACCGCGCTGACAAACAGCGCCGGGAAGGCCAGCAAGGCCATGATCGAGGCCATGAAGATTCCCCATACGGAGAGCGGCATGCGAAACAAGGTCATGCCGTGCGTGCGCGCCTGCAACACCGTGGTGACGTAGTTCAAACCGCCCATGGTGGCGGCGACAATAAAAATCGCCAGTGAGATGAGCATCAGGACAATGCCCCACTCGACCCCCGGTGTCCCCTTGGTGATGGACTGCGGCGGATAGAGCGTCCAGCCCGAACCGGTGGGACCGCCCGGCACAAAGAAACCGGCGAGCAATACCAGTACCGCCACCAGGTAGAACCAGTAGCTCAGCATGTTGACGTAGGGGAAGACCATGTCGCGGGCGCCCACCATCAGTGGGATCAGATAGTTACCGAAGCCACCCAGAAACAGGGCCGTCAGCAAATAAATGACCATGATCATGCCGTGCATGGTCATCGCCTGATAGTAAGTATTGGCGTCCATGAACGCCAAACTGCCGGGGAAGCCTATCTGTAAGCGCATCAAGTCGGACAACACCACGGCGATAAGCCCCACGAACAGAGCCGTCAAGGAGTATTGAATGGCTATGACCTTGTGGTCCTGACTCCAGATGTATTTGGTCAGGAAACTTTTAGGCTCGTGCAGTGCTTCTGTTTCGGCTTGCTCCGCATAGGCCATCACGTCATCCTCCTGTCGAAGTTTCGGTGTACTGCTGGCTGCTTACGGCTATTTCCCTGGCTGCGCCTTGCTCGTATCAGCGTCGGCATTCGCTTTGGATTTGATAAAGGCGATCAGTGCATTCAACTCCTTATCGCTGGGAGCAAAGACCGGCATGACGGGTGCATACCCCTTGACGATTTTGGCAGCGGGATTTAGAACCGAGTCTTTTATATAGCCCTCATCGACCTTGATGCTCGTACCGTCGGCAAGGGTTTCGGTCTTGCCGTACAGACCCTGCCAGCTGGGACCGATGCCCTTGCTGCCATCGACACTGTGGCAGGCCAGGCAGCCGAGCGATTCAGCCAACTGCTGTCCCTGCGCCGCCAGGTCCTCACCTGGGCCCGGCGCTTGGCCGGCAGCAGATTCGTCGCCTTGTCGCGCAGCACCCAGTGATTTGATCAGGGCGATGAGCGCACCCAGTTCATCGTCATTGAGAGTATAGGTCACCATGACCGGCGGGTAGCCTTGTACCAGGCGGGCCTTCGGATCGAGGATCGACTCTTTCAGGTAAGCCTCATCAACCTGCACACTGCTGCCATCGGCAAGCTGTTCAGTGCGGCCATACAAGCCCTTCCATCCCGGGCCGAGACTGGCACTGCCATCCTGGCTATGGCAGGCCCCGCAACCGTATTTTTCGACCAGCTGGCGGCCTTTTTCCAGCACGCTGTCCTGACTGGGCTTGGCAGCTGTCGCTAATGTCTGTGCAAACGTCGGTTGGCTTTTCAGCCATTGATCGAAGGCGCCCTGCTCTTCCACGATCATCTGGCCGCGCATGTTGTAATGACCGACACCACAATATTCAGCGCAAAGAATTTCATACTTTCCGGTTTTGGTTGGAGTAAACCAAAAGTACGACACCATCCCCGGCACCATGTCCATCTTGCTGCGGATTTGCGGAACATAGAAATCGTGCAGCACATCTTTGGATCGCAGTAAAACTTTCACCGGCTTATCGAGCGGAAGACGAACTTCATTGCTTTTTATCAGTACATCGTCCTGCCCGGCAGGATCATTGGGATCAAGGCCGAGGGGGTTGGTGGAATCAACAAATTTGATATCTGACTTACCCAACTTCCCGTCTTGGCCGGGGAAGCGAAAGGCCCACTGCCACTGCTGGGCGATCACTTCAAGTTCATAGGCATTTTTCGGCACCCGGATAAAATCATTATAAACAACCAGGCCTGGCGCCAGCATGGCGATAATACCTACCGAGGTAACGATGATTAACCATAGTTCCAGTTTTTTACTTTCTGGTTGGTAGTGCGCCCTGGCCCCCTCCTTGTGACGATAACGCATCACGGCTACCGCCATGAATACCGTGATGGCGATGAAGAATATTCCGCTAATGATCAGGGTAATGAACAGGGTAGTGTCTATGGATCCCCAGTTGGAAGCTGCCGGTGTTGCATGCCAGGGCGCGAGTATATTGAAGAGTACTGATGCAATAACGATTAGTATCAAGACAATTGCTATTGCCATGTTCTCTTCATCCTGTTCCTGTTGCTCATTGGTTATGCCAAAGCATCGCCGCTGACGTCCAAGCAGGGCAGACAACTGCCACCCATCCCGGTGGCAAAGTCAGTAAGAAGTATAGAGCCATCGGGCTGGACCGTGAGGCGGGCAAGCGAGGTCCGGTTGCCAGCTATACTCAATTTCAGATTACGGACGGCAGCGGCCCCAAAAAACGAACCCTGCCTATGCGTAGCAGTCAGACAAGTGATGGCATTGAGAAGGGACAATAGCCACCGAGTCCAGTAGCCCAGCAGTCCACGATGGAGGTTTTGTCATGAGTGCCCTGACGCTCGAAGGCTGGTGCAAGCCCAGTCCCGACCAGAAGTCCATCCCGGTCGGTGAGATCCATTTTTACGTCGACGGCCCCCTCCATCTGCGTCTGGAGGAAGCTGAAGAACGCCTGCAGAAGACCCATGAGCGTGAAGCCATGGTCGACGTCGACATGAGCACAATGGATTTGGTCTTGCCAGAGGGATGCGGCCCCTTGTCCGATTGCCAAATGCGCGTCTATATACATAAAGAACACGATTACGAGCGAGGTCAGTTCCATTTGGTCGGGCATCGAGCGAGCGATGGCAGCGTGATCTATACCAACGCGGTTATGATTGATCAGTTGCTTTAGAAACGCCGCATGATGCGCGGGAACGCAAAAAACCGGTCCGTAGCGGCCGGTTTTTTATGCCTGAAATTTGAGCATTCCTGGCGCTTCAGCGCTGCGGCAAAACCCTGCAATACAGAAAACGGGTTCTACCCAAACCATCGCGACACACCCTCCTAGACTCGTTTCAGGCCGCTCTTCCATCCGTATCCAGGGTGTATTGGTGGTTATAGTGTTGATTAGTGATTTTCAGTAGGTATAGTAACCACAAGAACACCACAGGGAGGTGATGTGAATAGCCGGTTTTTGATAAGCCAAATCGTCGCGGACGGCTGGTATCTGGTACGAATCAGGGGGAGTCATCACCACTTCAAGCATCCGACCAAGCCTGGACTGGTGACGGTTCCTCACCCGAAAAAGGACCTGCTCAAGAAAACGGCCATTAGTATTTTGCAACAGGCGCTGCTCTGACGAACCGATGGACTGCGCCCTCGGAGGATAACGAACATGCTTTACCCCATCGCGATTTCCATGGGTGATGACGAACACGCCTGGGGCGTAGAAGTTCCGGATATTCCAGGTTGCTTCTCCGCCGGTGAAGATCTGGATGACGCCATGGCCATGGCTCGCGAAGCCATCGAAGGTCATTTCGAGATTCTGGCCGAAGACGGATCACCGATTCCGCCCGCCAACAAAGTGACCCTGCATGCGGCCAATCCACAGTACGCAGGGTGCACGTGGGCCGTGGTGGATATCGATATCACCAAATACCTGGGCAAGGCGCAGAAACTCAACATCACCCTGCCCGGCTATCTGCTCAACCGCATCGATGAGTACGTATTGCACCATCCCGAAGAGAAAAGTCGCTCCGGGTTTCTGGCCTCGGCGGCGCTCAAGGTCTTGCAGCAAAGTTGATAGCCTGAAAATCGGATCAATCAAGGGGACGAATGTGTCCCCTTTGATTCGTCAGCGCGTTGCCACCATGAACAACCGCGGAAACGGCAGCAGCACCGAACCATCGCTCAGCGCCGGATAGGCCCGCTCGATTGCCGTCTGATACTGCTTGAGATAGTGTGCCCGTTCCACGTCATCCAATGGTTCGAGAAAAGGCCGCAAACCGGAGCCCTTGAACCACTCGACCACGCCCGATGCGCCGTCCGCGAGCGGATGATAGTAAGTGGTGCGCCATACATCGACGCGAGTGCAGTGGCCACGCAGCATTGAGTAGTAGCCGCTTGCACCCTCCATTTCCGTTCGCAGGCCGGCAGCCCTTGCCAGCTTGTCAGCCCAAGGGCCGTTCGCTGCGACCTCGCGCATCAACCGGTGCGACGGTTCGTTGAGGTTATCGGGCATCTGGATCGCCAGGCTGCCGCCGGGTGTGAGCCTGTTTACCAGCGACGGCAGCAGCCTGGCGTGATCCGGCACCCACTGCAGCACCGCATTGGCGAAGATCACGTCAAACGGGCCGGTGTCGCTCCAGGTATCAATGTCAGCGACGTCGAAACGTACCTGAGGCAAACGCTTGCGGGCGGCCTCGATCATATCGGTCGAACTGTCCAACCCACGCACCGCGGCATCGGGAAAACGCTGGACCAGCAACTCGGTCGAATTACCGGGGCCACAACCGATATCGATGGCCGAACGGACGTCCGCAGGGATGGCGGCCAGCAAGTCACGCGCCGGGCGCGTGCGCTCATCTTCGAAAGCTACGTATTGTTTGGCGGACCAACTCATATCGCTCTCCTGTCGGGTGCATTGTTGTCGCCAGGGGCAGACAACCGGTTGGCTACGATACATCGTCCGCGTCAGTTAACCCACGCCCCCACCCGCCAATGCCAGCCATCGTTACGTTGCTCCCAGTGCGGATGCACATAACGATACCCCGGTCGCTCCGGGACCCAATGGCCATGAACCGCGACATAACGCCCGCCTTCCCAACGCCAGTACCCCCTGGACCAGAGGTAACCCGGTCGCCCCGCGGGCTCTACCTCGACAACGCGTTCCGGCGGCGGCTGCGGTGCGATGACCTCAACATATTCACGCTCCACCGGACGCCGGTCATGAACGACCCGTTCCTGCACACAACCCGCTGCGGTAACCACCACTGCCAGCAACACCATGTAACGTAACAACATGCCGCCTCCTCTGGCTTGAAAGCCAAGTTGAGTGAACCAGCAAAAAAACGCCCCCTTTTCCACCATGCTCCTGCCTGGTTCACTGCTTTTTTAACAGGTCTTGTCTGTCTATTGCCTGAACCCGGATCACTTGACGATCGGAAAACACAGAGGATCTGGATGAGCCTTTTTTATCGCCAAATCGTAGGAAGTCATAACCTAAATGACCGTTCGTCGACCGACCAGCAAAGCAGTTTTGACAGTATAAAAATGGCATCTATAGTCCTATCGCGGCCTGTTGGAAGGAACCCAACCCGTCATTTCAAGGCAAGGAGCAAGGCCAGCTCGTCCCCGTGATCGAGTGGGTTCCCCAGTAGTGTGTTCGCAACGGCCACAAGGCAAGCAAGCGTTGTCGTGCCTGGTAAGTAGCCAGACAATCACTATGTTAAAAGGAGCTTCACTATGTCTCGAGTCACGGATGTACTTGTTTCCATCGACACTGAAACCATTCTGAAAAACTACCCGAACATCAGCAAAAACCCTGCTTCACCGACGCTGATCGACTGGAAGCACGTCTACATGGTCACCAACCAGGATAACGTGATCAGTGGCCAGGCCGGTGGCGAGCTGGACCTCAAGGCCCAGGTTGGCGATCTGATTCGCTGGCGTGAAACCAGCCTGTCCCAGAGCTTCGAACAGGCCGTGATCTTCTACAAATTCATCGGCAACCAAGGCAACGATCTGATCTCCCCGCCTTCGCCACGCACGGCTACCGCTAGCGTTGCGGTACCCAACCCCAGCAATCCCTCGGTGCCTAGCTGTCAGAAAGTTGCCAACCACTACTGGTCCTCGGAGACCCTGGCGTGTGGTCGCGTGACCTACCATTTCAACTTCCTGATCGTCGACCGCAACTGTCAGATTGTCGGCTGCTGCTCGTGGGACCCGTTCATTTCCATCCATAACTGATGATGGAATCGACCCCTCGGCAACGAGGGGTCACCCCAGTCCGTTGCCGCCTCGGCTGGAACAGGATGTCTTGCTTGAAACCGAAGCGGTTACCGTTTTGCGTCAACATCATGAAAGGAATCCATGATGACTTCCGAACCGATTACCCCCCCTTCAGCGAGTACCCTGACCGCCAATAGCGTGCTGCTGGTCGTCGATGCCGAATCGCTGCTTTCGCGCTATGCGCAACCCAGCCTTGACCCGCAAAAGCCGACCGTGATTGAAGATGGTTTCATCTTCGGCATCAGCGCTACACCAAAAACGAAAAATGTTAAAAATGACAGCAAAATTACACTGACCACCCACAACGGAAAAGTCTTTCATATTCGCGGCAGGACCGTCAGTTTGCTGGCCGAACACAGCGTGGTATTCCACAACATCACGGTGGACGATACCGGGATCCTTTCTCCGCCCAAGCTGATCGTCCACGGCGACCAGACCGTCCCCGCGCCCGACCCCGCCAACCCGAACCAGCCGGGCAGCCACAAGGCCGATGATCATTATTGGGAGTGCTCGCAACTGAGCACGGGCGTGGCAACTTGCGAACTGAGCTTCATGCTGATCAACCAGCGCTGCGAAGCGCTCGGGTATTTCAGCTGGAAGACTGAGGTGACGCTGTCGGCGTGAATAAAGATTATCGAGTAGGAGGCGGCTTCACAGCCGTCGTCCTCTCACACCACCGTACGTACGGAAACGAGCAAGTCCAGGCACTTACAGTGGCAAGGTATTGCAGTGCTTGATCTCCTTGAGCGAAAAACCGGTGTACATTTCCTTGATATTGCCGAGCGTACGTATGCGATGCATGGCGAGTTCATGGAATGCCTCCATGTCTTTGACGACTACCTGCAGGAGGTAGTCGTATTTCCCCGACACTTTGTGACAGGCAATAATGTTGGGCAGCGCCAGGACGCCCGCTTCGAAATGTTCCATGGCTTGCTCGGAGTGACTATCGAGGGTGACGCTGATGAAAGCGAAAAGTCCCAGCCCTATGGTTTTCGGGTTCAAGTGCGCGTGATACCCGACAATCACCTCCTCTTCCAGGCGCTTCAGGCGCTTCCAGCAGGCTGGCGCTGACAGGCAAACACGAGCGGCGATCTCGGCGTTCGTCAGGCGACCATTCATTTGCAGAATTTCCAGAATTGAACGATCAACCTTATCCATTTCCGCCATGTGCTCTCTCCCTTTAACAATGCGTACGCGGTAGGGCGATTGGCCCCATCCCGCAGGTCCTTGATCAAGCATCCATTTCTAGAAACTACAAATACTAGAAAGAAAATTACATAAAGAACACATTTTGGATAATTAACGACTGAAAAATAACTAAATACAGACCCGTTTCGAAAACTAATTTTCGAGGCACTGAAATACAATTTCTTGTCATTTCCGACACCCAAGCCACTGGCTCTGACAATAAAAATAAGTAACAACGGAGGCAATATTGAGCATTTTCAGAACAAAAGACCTGGACGCAATGATTGCTGCTGCCCGAGCTCCTGCAGGGTTGAAAAAAGTGCTGGGGCCGATGGATTTGGTCCTGATTGGTATCGGTGCAATCGTGGGGACGGGCATCTTCGTATTGACCGGAACCGGCGCATTGACTGCGGGACCGGCCCTCATGGTTTCATTCCTGATAGCGGCGTTGGCCTGTGCATTTGCAGCACTCTGTTATGCCGAGTTCGCCTCATCTGTACCGGTAGCAGGCTCGATTTACACCTACAGCTACGCGACGCTGGGAGAGTTGGTGGCCTGGATGATCGGCTGGGATCTGATGCTCGAATACGGACTGGCCAGTTCGGCTGTGTCTGTTGGGTGGTCGGGTTACTTCCAGTCCCTGCTGAGCGGATTTGGACTGAATCTTCCGGTTGTGCTTACGGCGGCGCCAGGCTCTTTGCCCGGCGTGGAAACCTGGTTCAACCTACCCGCGCTGGTGATTATGCTGGCAATTACCTGGATGCTTTCCATGGGCATCAAGGAATCCGCGCGCGTAAACAACGTGATGGTAATCATCAAAATCGCCGTGGTGCTGCTCTTCATCGCCGTTGGTGTGCGACATGTTCAGCCGGCTAACTGGCAACCATTCGCTCCCTTCGGTGGCCATGGCATTTTGAGTGCTTCGGCCTTGGTTTTTTTTGCTTTCATTGGTTTCGATGCGGTTTCCTCTGCCGCCGAAGAAGTGAAAAAACCGGCGCGTGATCTCCCCATCGGTATTATCGGTTCCTTGGCCGTTTGTGCGGTGTTATACGTTGCCGTTTCAATGATCATGACCGGCATCGTGCCCTATGCCCAATTCCTTGGCGTTGATCATCCGGTTTCATTGGCGTTGCAACATGCCGGTGAAAGCTGGGTTGCCGGGTTCGTTGATTTAGGCGCAATCGTTGGCATGACGACTGTCATTCTGGTGATGGCTTACGGTCAAACCAGGATCATCTACGCGATGTCGCGCGACGGACTGCTTCCCCAGCGCCTTTCCAGGGTTCATACACGATTCGGCACCCCATTTTTCGCCACCTGGATGGTCGGAATAGTCTTCGGGCTGATCTCGGCACTGATTCCGCTAAACGTCCTCGCCGAGCTGATCAACATCGGTACGTTGGCCGCATTCAGTTTGATCTCGGTGGCAGTGATCGTATTGCGCAAGACCCGACCCGATCTTCCTCGTGCATTCAGATGCCCCGGCGTGCCCATTGTTCCATTGCTCGCCATCGCGTTCTGCGTAACCTTGATGACCTTCCTCAAGCAGACGACCTGGCTGGCATTTGGGGCGTGGTTGGCAATTGGACTGGTGATCTACTTCGCCTATGCGAGACGCCGCTCGTTATTGCATTAATCCAGCATTTCGTCAGGTCTCTTTGGAGTGTCAATCAACCTCCAATAGTTTTCAGGTGCGAAACTGCATTCCAGTTGCGCACCTGATTGCATTCGCCAGTCAACCCTCACCTCATTTGTCCTGTTTTTAGACCCAGGAGAGCAGTGGCGCGCATTTGCAGTGGCACGCGAACTCTATTTATTCAGTTACCTCATTTAGCTCATGACCTAGGCCCGCCACGGTGGAAGAGCCCCTTCGAAAAGTGAAAAGGCTCGATGCAGGAAACCGTTGAAGCGAGCGGCATCACGCCGCAGCCCTGCCTGCTGACCACCAATCAGGCACAGATGGGCCACCTGAGCAATCACTTCTGCTTGGCCTGGCATATGGACCAAGCGGCGGCACGTGCATATCGCGAAGTCCAGTCGTCTTGTATCAACACGCTGCTGAAACTCGCCTACCAACGGATCATGCAGCGACCAGGCTCGGATGGAAATTTCCCGCCCAGGTTGTTTCTCAGCGGCAATACTCAAGTAGCGTTTCAAGGTTTCGCCCGCGCTACGACCCTGCGCCGCATAAGCGAGCATGCGCTCCGTGTAGTCTTCTTCCCAAGCGGCAAGCAAGGTGCGGACAAAGTCTTCGCGATTGCGGAAATGGTGATAGAACGATCCGCGGGTCACATTCAATCGGCGCGATAGACTCTCGGCCGAAACGCCGATATGCCCTATTTGGTCGAGAGCCTCAAAACCAGCCGTGATCCAATGGTTACGAGTTAGTTTTCTCACCCGTTATTTCGCTCCATGTTTAGCGCCATACAGACTGTGTATGGTGCGCAACCGATTGATACGCTGCGAACACCAGCAAAGATGGCCGTTGCGTTTTGCACGCCAGCACTTTTCATGGAGCTCGCCTTGAAGAAAATCGTTCTGGTTGCTTTCGACCAATTCACTGATATCGACCTATTCCTGATGTGGGACATCTTAGGCCGCAACACCGAGGACTGGCACGTCCGAATATTGGGTTCCAGCTCTATCGTGAGATCGGCGCACGGCTTGCCTGTTTCGGTACACGGTCCGCTTTCCGAGGCCAATAGTGCCGACGCGGTATTGTTCGTCAGCGGCAAGGAAGGGATACCCGCTGCACTTGCCGCCCCAGATTTCCTGCCGTCGTTTGAACTTGACTCCAGACGCCAGCGAATCGGCTCAATATGCGCCGGAGCTTTCATTCTCGAACGGCTTGGGCTGCTCAGCGGCCAAGCAACTACACACCCGGATGCACGATCGAGCTTGCAAGCTCTGGGACTTGAGTCCATGGACCAGCCTCTTGTATGCCAGGGGAACGTTGCAACCGCTGGCGGATGCCTTTCGGCGCTCTATCTGGTGGGATGGTTGGTTGAATCCTGGTTCGATGTCGACAAACGCCGTGCGACGTTGCTCCCTGTTCTGCCAGCTGGGCAGCAAGAGCTCTATGATGCCTTGATCGGGTTCAGCATCCGACAAGCACTTACAGGGCGACAAGGAGCGTTATACGACAAACCATCGCAACAAGAAACGCGACATGGCATGTCGTCTAATTGGTAGTTAGAACTCAGGAGAGATCCCCGATGCCCCGAGAATTTGAGCTCATTATGTCCGTGCCAGTCCCCTCGAGGTCCGGCATCACCCACCTTTACAAGTCAATGAACCTGGCGGACGCTTTTGCGATTCGGCTCCCTGCGGGCACATCCAGCAATCCAGATTTGCTAGCTCGATTCATCCTTTCCCACCAGCCATCCTGGATCGGATGGCTCATGAAAGTCCGAGACACTATCGTTGCCTGTTTTGGTCTCAAGACAACCAAACATTTGGCATCACTTGCTAATCGGATTGGAATCTTCAAGGTCTACAGCACGAACCAGACTGAAATCGTGTTGGGAGAGGACGACAAACACCTCGACTTCCGGATATCGATCCTATGTTCTGGAGAGGCAGAGCCAGAAGGCAGTCGCCAACTCGTTTTTTCAACCGTGGTCCAGTGCCACAACCGTCTAGGCCGGGCCTACATCTTCGTTATTGCCCCATTTCACCGCTTGGTTGTTAAGGCCAGCCTCCTCCGTGCTGCGCGCATCGGTTGGCCTCTGGCTACCTGTCCCTAAGGTCTAACCCGCCCATCGTAAGGCTGTTCTGGCAAGCCTGGCCAAGGCTCTCATGTCAAACGTCAGGCCTCTATACCTCTAAAGATTCCAAACGCAGCAAGTGCCTTTCAAAGCCCCGGATTTTCATCAACCACGGGGCTTTCAAACAGAATTTTCATGACACCCGTGCGGTCTGAAAATCAGGCGCATCCCTGTAAGGAGCACGGCAATGAAATTCGCGAAAATCGCACAGAAACTCTCCCTATGGGCGGGCCAACCCCGGACATTTATGGGGGCGATCATTCTGATTGTCCTTTGGGGCCTGAGTGGGCCGATTTTTCATTTCAACGATACCTGGCAACTGATCATCAACACCTCGACCACGATCATCACCTTCCTGATGGTGTTCCTGATCCAGAACACCCAGAACCGTGACACGGACATTTTGCACCTGAAGATCGATGAGTTATTGCGGGTGACCAAGGACGCGCAGAACGCGATGCTGGGGCTCGAGTCCCTGGACCTCAAACAGCTGGAAGCGTTGAGAAAGAAATATCGCACCCTCGGCGAGGGGGAAACGATTTCCCTGGACGGCACGGTCGTCGAGGAAACCAAGAAGGATTCGAATCAGGATTGATCCCGGCAGCGGGTGACCGACGTCACCCGCGCAACAGACTGACTAACGACTGGCTTGCAGCGCCCTGGCCATTTGCAGATGGTTTTGCAGCTTGGGCAGGGTTTCTTCGGCGAACGCTTTGATTTGCGGCACGTCCGTGGTCTGCGCTTGTTGTTGAAGTTGCTCGATGGCTTCCTGGGTGGTTTTTACCTGACTGTCGACGTACGCCTGATCGAAAGAGGTATCGTCCTTAATCTCCGGTATCAAGGCTTTGGCCTTGTCGACCACCTCTTCGCGTGGTGCGACCGGTAAATCGAGTTGCTTGGCAATTTTCGCCAGATGCTGGTTGGCGGTGGTGCGATCGTTGATCACCACGATGGTGTAATCCTTGACCTCTTTGGATGCGGTTTTCTGGTGCGCCAGGCGGCTGGCTTCGATGTCGGCCATGCCTTGGGCCGACGCCTCATTGACGAATTCGGCGGGAGACTGGGCAAAGGCACTGCTGGCGCACAGGCCCAGTAACGTGGCAAAACCGGCATTGCGTAAACGGGTGGCCATCCGGCTCATGGTCGCGCCCTCCTTCCTGAAAATTCAAACGGGAGCTTGCGCCCCCGTCCATTAAACAAAACTACCTTCACCTATTACGGAGTTTTCTGACCGCCTTTGCGGCCCATGCCGCCTTTGGCAGGGTCTTTATCAACAGTCGTCGTGGTAGTTTTCCCACCTTTGCGACCGGCTTCAGACGCCTTCGTTCGATCGATGGCGCTACCCGGGGTCGGATGTTTTGAAGTAGGCATGGTTCTCATCCTCTTGGTGATGATCACAGCGAGCAGACGCCCGCATAGGATATGAATTTCCATACCTGAAAAGGTTTAGAAAACCTGGCAGTATCGCGACGAACGGTGACGGATTTTCAGACCCCGAGACGTGAATGGTGCTGGCGCTTGGCGGCGTACATTGCCTCATCGGCATGCCTGAACAGCTGCTTTTCTTCGGTGCCATGTTCGGGGTATCGCGCGACGCCGATGCTCGGCTGGATCGTCAGGTTGTGCCCGTCCAGACGCAGGGGCTGAACCAGCACCTGGCGGATTTTCCCCGCCACATTCTCGGCATCTTCGGCGGCGTGGATGTTGTGCAACAACACGACAAATTCATCACCACCAATGCGCGCCACCGTGTCGGTTTCGCGCACGCAGCCCTTGAGCCGATTGGCGACCGCTTGCAGCAACATGTCGCCGACCGCATGACCGAGGGTGTCGTTGACTTGCTTGAAGCGGTCAAGGTCGACATAGAGCAACGCCATTCGACCGGAGTCTGCCCGGGCCAGCGCCAGCGAAGCTTTCAGGCGTTCGCGCAGCAATTCGCGATTGGGCAGCTGAGTCAGTTGATCGTACTGGGCCATGCGCTGGAGCCGGGCGTGCAATTGCTTACGCTCGATCGCGGTCGCGACCTGAGCGCAAACATACTGCAGCAACTCCTTGTCTTGCTCGGTGTAGCGCTCGCCGCCCGGCACGCTTTTGACGATCAGAGCGCCAATGGTGCCGTTTTGCGAACTCAACGGCACGCCCAGCCAGCAGGGTGAGTCCTGGCCCTTGACCAATGCCGCAAACCCTTCCGGCAGATTGTCCTGATCCGGGGTCAGCAGAATCGGCAAGCCACTGCGAATCACTTCTGCGCACAAACGCCCGGTAACAGTCCCGGGATCCTCGGGTTGCAGCTCATGGTCGTCGACGTGATAGGGGAAATTCAGCCGCGCGCAGTGCTCGTCATACAGTGCCACGGAGAAATTCAACGCCGGCAGCCATTCGCCGATGATCGAATGGATGCGTTTGAACAGCGCCAGCAAATCTTCCGCCGCGTGGGCTGCTTCGGAGATCGCATACAGCGCCGCTTGTCGGGACTCGGCCTGTTTGCGCTCGGTGATGTCGCGCGCCACGGCGATACGCAACTGATCGACCTCCGACCAGCGTGCCGACCAGAGAATGTGCACCACCCGGCCGTCCTTGCGCAGGTAACGATTTTCAAAGTTGAGCTTGGGTTCGCCCCCCATGATCTCTCGCGCGGCGTCAAGGGTACGCTGTCGGTCGGCAGGGTGAACCAGGTCGATCATCGACTGGCCGATCAGCTCGTCGGGGGTGTAACCGAAAATGCGCTCGCAGGCCGCGCTGACAAATACGAAGCGACCTTGTTTGTCCACCGCACAGACGGCGTCCAGCAAGAGATCGATGTAACTCGCCAATGGCGCGGAATTTCTGGTTTCCATGATGCCGAGAGCATGTCCGGACAATGCAACATTGAACAACCCTCCCTGACCGGTCATACGCCCGAGCGATGACTGTGCAGCCGACGCTTCCCTGCGTTCAGCCTCAAGCCTTGTTCGTCACCAGTCCCGGCAGCGCATGCACCAGGGCATTGATGGCGAAACCGATGAACATGACCCCGCACAAGCGGGTAATCGCCAGTTCATGACGCTGATACAACGTGCGCACCTGACGCGCACCGACGATGCCAATGAGCATAGCGTAGGCCAAAAGGCCACCAATGAAGCTCAAGATGATCAACCAGGGCAACATGGACCAATGCAGCAACTCTGCACGGCTGGACAAGGGGCGCAATTCTATCTCAGGACGCCGAACATCGACTCACTGATCGTCGAAGAACTTCATCCCCGCATAGGGTCGCTGCCGACAAGCCGCCAGCCGCGACGCCAGAGACCCGACATGCGCCTCGAGCTTGTGCCCGTCCGGGTCGAGAAAATAGAACGACGCACCTTCGCTGCGGTTATCCCGCCATTCCCGCACGTTGGCGGATCGCAGGCGCTCGACGAACGGCAGGAAGTCCACAGCTTCGAGGCTGAAGGCGTAATGGGTGTAGTCGGCGGCCGGCGTGGACTCGTGCAGTGGATCGAGAGAAAGGCACAGCCACAGACCGGGTAGCGAGAGATAGGCACCGGTGTCCCAAGTGGCTGAAAGCTGAAGTTGCAGCAGATCGCGATAGAACGCCACGCTGCGGTTCAGGTCAGTGACGGCGAGGGTCAGGTGGTTGAGGCCGGTTAGCATGGGTTTGATACTCGATAAGTGCTTCTGCAACGATGCCTGCTCAGAGTGAGCCTGACGCGGCTTTTGACCGCTCAATCAATTGTTACGACAGACGAACGGGCTGGTCTCTACCCTCTTATTACGTTGTAGTATGTTGTATTACAAACCACTACATCGAGATTGTCATGTCCATCATGTCGCTGCGTTTGCCAGACGAAATCGCCGATACCCTAGCCCATCTTGCCAAAGCGACAGGCCGCAGTAAGTCATTTCTGGCCGTGGATGCGCTGCGTGAATATCTGGCACGGGAAGCCTGGCAAATCGAAGAGATTCAGAAAGCTCTGAAAGAAGCCGACGCGGGTGACTTCGCAACGCCAGAGGAAGTGAAAGCAATCGCCGACAAGTGGACAACCAATGCGCGTTGAGTGGTTGCGTACCGCATTAAAGAATCTGGATGACGAAGCCGCCTACATAGCAATGGAAAATCCAAAAGCCGCAGCAGACTTCGTCAAGGCCATTCTCACCACCGTCGATCACCTTGCTCGCTTCCCGGCTACAGGCCGCGAAGGCCGACTACCTGGCACTCGGGAATGGGTCTTGCCAGACCGGCCCTATCTGATTCCCTATCGAGTTCGCCAAGGGCGTTTACAGGTACTACGAGTCTTCCATACACGACGTCTTCCACCCACTACGTTGTAGCACTGGGTGGAACATCAACCGAGCCCTATCCCCTACTCAAGCCGTTCACACCTGATTCCCACCAGTTCGTTTGCTCGTGAAAGCCCACACAATCGACTTAGTATTTGTCGAGCGTGCGCAGCTTCTGCGGCAACCCCCACAGCAACAACGCAGCGGCGATCAGCGCGGCGACACCGATGACGTACAACGCGGGGGTGGTGCTGCCGGTCAGGTCTTTGATCCGCCCGACCATGACCGGGCTGACGATCCCACCGAACTGGCCAAGGGTATTGATCACCGCGATCCCGCCAGCGGCGCCTGCCCCGGCACCGGCCAGCAGTTTCGGTGGCAGGGTCCAGAAGCTCGGGATGGACGCGATGATCCCGGCACCGAGCAAGCCCAGGGCAACAATCAGGAAAGTCGTGTGGTTGGCGAAAATTCCTGCGCAGAAGAATCCCACCGCGCCTGCCGCCACCAGACCTGCGACAAACTTGCGCCGCTCGCCGGTGGCATCGGATAACCGCCCGATCACCACCATGCTGATGGCGCCGCAGATGTAGGGAATGGCGGTCAGCAAGCCGATCATCACCGGGCTCTCGGTGCCGGCACTGCGGATCAGTTGCGGCGCCCAGAAATTCAAGCCGTAGGATGCCACCTGAATTAGAAAGTAGATCAGCCCCAGCATCAGGAAACCCGGAATCCGGAGTGCGGCCAGCAAGGAGCCGCCGCTCTTGTGGGGTTCGTGGTGCGCGATACGGCTGGCGAGCAGTGTCTTCTCCGACGGGCTCAACCAATGGGCATCTTCGATGCGGTCCTTGAGCACGGTCAGCACCAACAAACCAAGGCCGATGCAAGGCACGCCACCGAGCAGAAACAGCCAGTGCCAGCCGCGCATATCGAGGAAGCCATCAAGGTGTTGCAGCACCAACCCGGAGAACGGTGCGCCAACCAGCCCGGCAAACGCCGACGCGAGAAACAGCATCGAGGTGATGCGCCCGCGATAGTGCTGCGGGAACCACAACGTCAGGTAATACAGCACGCCCGGCGCAAAACCCGCCTCCATCGCACCGATCACGAAACGCAGGGCGTAGAACTGCCATTCGCTATTGACGAAGACCATGGCCGCCGTCGCGAGCCCCCACGACATCATGATCCGGGCGATCCAGCGCCGGGCACCCACCTTGTAAAGCATCATGTTGCTCGGCACTTCAAAGATCACATAACCGACTACAAACAGCCCGGCGCCGAGGCCGTAAGCGGTATCGCTCAGGCTCAGGTCGGCCTGCAACTGGAACTTGGCGAAGCTGATGTTGATGCGGTCGAAAAATGCGAACAGGTAGCAAACCATGATCAGCGGCATCAGTCGCCAGGCGACTTTGCGGACCAGGGCTTTTTCGGCGTCGTGACTAACGGACGGGCTCACGCCCGCCTCCAGAACATTGAGGCTCATCGTGGTTTCTCCAGGCAGACGTCCCGTGGGCGTCCGATTGTTTTTGTTGTCTGGTTCGTTGCGGCTTTTTTAGGAGTTTGTTCGGTGGGTTCAGGACGGTGTCGGGTGCAGGTCGCAGTTACGTCCGGCCTTGGCGAGCTGCCCGGGCACTTCATGGCCCAGCAACGCGGGTAAGGCTCGCGACAATCGCAGCAACAACGGCAAGTCGATGCCGGTGCGAATGCCGACTTCATCGCACAGGTTGACCAAATCTTCGGTGCAGATATTGCCCGAGGCACCCGGTGCAAACGGGCAACCGCCAAGACCACCGAGGGCTGCGTCAAAACGCCGGGCTCCGGCCTCGTAAGCTGCCAGTACGTTGCACAGGCCGAGGCCGCGCGTGTTGTGGAAATGCAGGGTCAGATCAGCCGGTGAAACCCGTTGCAACACCCGTCGCACCAAGCGTTCGACCTGACGTGGATTGGCCATGCCGGTGGTGTCGGCCAGGGTAATGCCCGTAATGCCGAGCTCCTGATAAGCCTCGACAATCTGCAGCACGCGATCCTCATCGATCGTGCCTTCAAACGGGCATCCGAAGGTCGTGGCGATGCTGCCGTTGAGCCGCACCGGCGTGCCGCGAACGAACTCGACGATCTCGCCAAACGCGGCCAATGACGCCTCGCAACGCATCCGCATGTTTGCCAGGTTATGGGTCTGGCTGGCGGACATCACCAGGTTCAGCTCGTCAGCCCCCGAGTCCAGTGCTCGTTGTGCGCCTTTGAGGTTAGGGATCAACGCGACATAGATCACGCCCGGCTGTCGGGCGATGCCCTTGAACACTTGCTCGCCATCGCGCAACGCCGGAATCGCCTTGGGCGACACGAACGAACCGGCTTCGATGCGGCTGAACCCCGCCAGCGACAACTGATCGATCAACGCAATCTTGTCGACGGTTTCGACCCAGGTCGGCTCGATCTGCAAGCCGTCACGCGGGGAGACCTCCTGAACGATCAGGGTCTGGGAATAATCAGTGATCATTGCACCACCCCTTCAGCTTTCAACCGTTCGATGTCCTGGTCAGTCAGGCCCAGCCCCGCGAGGATGCCATCGGTGTGCTGACCCAGACTCGGTCCCGACCAGTTCACGCCACCGGGGGTCTCTGACAGTTTCGGAACGATGCCCGGCATCTTCACCGAGGCACCGCCCGGCAGTTCGGCGTTGAGCAGCATGCCCCGCGCCTGATAGTGAGGATCGGCAACGATGTCGGCCACCGAATAGATGCGCCCGGCCGGGACTTCGGCAGCTTCCAGAGCCGCCAACACCTCATCGATGGGCAGGCTGCTGGTCCAGTGAGTAATGGCTGCGTCGAGCACATTACTTTTGGCGGCGCGGCCATCGTTATGCGCAAACTCCGGCGCTTCGGCCAGGTCGGCCCGGCCAATCACCGTCATCAGACGCTTGTAGATCGGGTCGCTGTTGCCGGCGATCACCACGTAGGCACCGTCGGCAGTCAGGTAGGTATTGGACGGCGCAATACCCGGCAACGCCCCGCCGCTGCGCTCACGCACATGACCGAGCATGTCGTATTCCGGCACCAGGCTTTCCATGACGTTGAACACGCTTTCGGCCAACGACACATCGACCACTTGCCCGCCGCCCTGCCCGGTCTTGACCCGCAGCAGCGACATCAAGGCACCGATGACCGCGTGCAGCGAAGCCAGGGAATCCCCCAGACTCACCCCCACTCGGGCCGGCGGCGAACCGGGAGTACCGGTGGTATAGCGAATCCCGCCCATCGCCTCGCCGATCGCCCCGAAACCCGGACGATCACGGTACGGGCCGGTCTGGCCGTAACCGGAAATGCGCACCAGTGTCAGGTTGGGATTGAGGGCATGCAACACGTCCCAGCCCAGGCCGAGTTTCTCCAGGGCGCCGGGGCGCAGGTTTTCGATCAGCATATCGGCGTCGCTCGCCAGTTGCTTGACCAGTTCGATGCCTTCAGGGGATTTCAGATTCAGCGCCAGGGACTTCTTGTTTCGCGATTGCAGGTACCACCACAACGAAGTGCCTTCGTGCAGCTTGCGCCATTTACGCAGGGGATCGCCCTGGCCCATGGCTTCGATCTTGATCACTTCGGCGCCGAACTCGGCCAGCATGCGCGCGGCAAACGGCGCGGCGATCAGCGTGCCGATCTCGATCACTTTGATTGCACTCAAGGGGGCAGTCATCGCGGGGGTACCTCTTGTTCTTGGAATATGCGCCAAGGCTAGAGGACCGAGTGGCATGGAATCCAACCTTCTGTTGGCAACGACCGTTCGCGAAACGCGAATGCCTGGCTGGAGATTACCGCGACCTCAAGTCAGAAGAGGCCCGTCCATGCAGTCGAGAACTGTCAGGCCTGGCCGCGCAAATGCTCAAACAACATCCGGCTCACCGGCGACAGCGCCGCTTCATCACGCACCACCAGAATCAACGCACGATCCGACCAGTCATCCGTCAGCGGCACCGCGTGCAACCCCAGCGCCCGGCCAAACAGTTCGTAGGCCTTTAGCGGCAGGATGCCGATGCCCATGTTGGCCTGGACCATCCGGCACATGGCGTCGAACCCCGGCACATGGATCCGCAACCTCAGCACCTTGCCGGCCTTGCGCGCGGCCGCATGGGTACGCATGTTGATGGAGCTGGCCGAATGCAGACCGACGTAATCGCTGTCCAGCGTGTCGGCAAACGCCAAGGCCGAACGACTCGCCAGCGGATGATCGGCCGGCATCAGGACGACCAGTTTGTCCTGACGATAAACAACACTGTGCAGCCCCTTGACGTCGCTGTCGCTGGAGCAGATCCCGAGGTCCGCCACGCCATCGAGCACGCCTTGGATCACCCCGCTGCTGGGGCGTTCTTCGAGGTCGGTCTTGACCTGCGGATGGCGCGCGGAAAAGTCCCGCAGGTCTTCGGGCAGGAATTGAATGATCGCCGACAGGTTGGCGAGCATCCGCACATAACCGCGTACACCGTGGCTGTGTTCGCCCAGTTCGAGGCCCATTTTCTCGACGTTGAACAGCATCTGCCGGGCATGGTGCAGCAGGGTTTCACCGGCCGGTGTCAGCGTCATGCCCTTGGCCTGGCGTACGAACAGGCTGATGCCCAGCGCCTCCTCCAGCTCCATCAACCGCTTGCTGGCCGCCGACACCGCGATCGCTTCGCGGGCGGCAGCACGGGTCAAGGTGCCCTCTTCGTGAACGGCCACAAACAGCTGGAGAGTGATCAGGTCGAGGCGGCGGATCAGGCTTTTTTGCAGCATGGCAGGGCTCGATGATTTCGGTTCGACTGAGTCGGCAGGATAGCCCGGATTCGATTCGTGCCCGCCATCCAATTACCCACAGCACCCCAGGGCATCGCCCTACAACTAATTCTCTTACAACTCTCAGTACTACCGGAAACAGCCGATTCAAAGCCCATCGGGACTCTCTGTAAAGTCTGGCAACACACACAAACTGCAACAAACCCACGGATAGATTCATTCAAGGAATGTCACTTACACATGAGCCAGATACCGTACACGGCGCACACCTTCACCAACTACCGCAAACTCGTTTCATTGGCTGACCATGATTGGGAGGCCGCCGAAACCGGAAAAATCGCGGGGCTCAACGTTGAGATAAAAAGTGCCAACCGCATGCTCGATCAGTACGGGAGAGCGTTTCATGATTTCTGTACGACGTCATACCTGGGGCTGGATCACCATCCCGATATTCTCGACGGCGCCATGACCACGCTGTGGGAAACCGGCACACTTCGCATCGCCAATTCCAGGAACCGCTGCAAGCTGGCGATTCTGGACCAATACGAAACCGAACTGTCCGAGTTGTTCGGCACCAGTTGCCTGAGCACTCTGTCGTGCAGCGCGGCGAGTGCCGGGATCCTGCCACTGCTGGCCAGCGGCGTATTCACGGAAAATAGCCCTCCGGTGATGGCTTTCGACCGGTTGGCGCATTACTCGATGAGCCACCTCAAAGCCGCCTGTGCCGATGAAACGAAGGTCGTGACGTGCCCGCATAACGACATGGACTTCCTCGAGACGCTGTGTCAACAGCACACCAGGGTCGCGTATGTCGCCGACGGCGCCTACAGCATGGGCGGGGTTGCGGACATGGACAGCCTTTTGTATCTGAAGGACCGCTATGGGCTGTTTCTCTATCTGGACGACTCCCACGCGCTTTCCTCTGTAGGAACATTCGGCGCCGGTCTTGTGCGTCCCAGGCTGCATACCCTGGATGATGACTGCCTCATCGTCGCCTCGCTGGCCAAGTCGTTCGGCGCCAGCGGCGGTCTGGTGATGCTGGGCAGTGAACGGCAGAAGAAGCTCATTGCGCGTTACGGCGGCCCCAGCAACTGGTCGCAAAGCCTGAACAGTGCAGCCATTGGCGCGGGCCGGGCATCCATCCAGCTACACCACACCCTGGAATTCGCCGAGCTGCAGGAAAAGCTTCAGGTTAATATCCGCCTCTTTGACAGCCTCATACGAACCGCACAACACAACAGCAACATGGCGATTCGACTGGTCAATTGCGGTGAGGCATCGCTGGCCAACCACATCGCCATTGAACTGGCCAATCACGGATTCTTCACCTCGGCAGTCTTTTTCCCGGTGGTTGCACAAGGCAAGGCAGCCATCAGAATCACCCTGCGCGCCGACATGGGGACAACGCTGATCCGCCATTTCTGTGGACTCATCACCGAGCTTTTACGTGCTCACGGCCGGGACATCGGCGGCTGAAAAAACAGGGAAGATTAAATGAAGAGCAGCACCACCCTCCTGATCACCTGCTGTACGGTTTTTCTCGCCCAATTGGGCATGAGCATTTATCTGTCGGCGCTGCCGGATATTGCCCGGGATCTGTCCGCAGATGCCTCACAGGTTTCATGGGGGTTGGCGGTGTATCTGATCGGCATGGCGCTGCCGATGCTGTTCTGGGGCAGCCTGGGCCAACGCATTGGCCGCAAGCCGGTATTGCTCGCGGCGCTCGGCCTCTATGGGCTGGGCAACCTGGCCCTGCCTCTGGGCCAGACACTTGAATCGTTCCTGGTTTTTCGCCTGATTCAGGGGATTGGCGCCAGCGGGATTTCAGTCATGGCCCGGGTGCTGATCCGCGACAGTTTTCGCGGCGATCTGCTGGCCAAGGCGTTGTCCTGGATATCGATTTCCTTTGTGGTGGCGCTGGGTATCGGTCAATACCTGGGGTCGATCATCCAGGTGACACTGGGCTGGTCAGCGATTTTCTACTTATTGGGTGGTGTGAGCCTGTTGATGGCGCTGGTGGTGGTGCGGGTCACGTTCCCGATGCTGGCAGAAGAGAACACACCATCATCCGCCTGGACGAGCTACGGGCACATTCTGCGGCATCGGGCCTTCCTGTTACCGGCCCTCGCCGGTGGCTTGGGGTATGGGGTGATTGTCGCGTTCAACACCGCTGCACCGCTGATTCTGCAAGGCGCCTTCAAGTGGTCGGCAGTGGAATACGGCTTGTTGGGCTGGCCCATCAGCGCGGCGTACTTTCTCGGGGCCGTGGCGGTCAATCGCTTCGTACTGCATACCGGTCAGCAATGGCTGATGACGGCGGGCGTCGGGCTGATACTGGCCGGCAGCGCAGTCATGTTGCTGGGTAGCCTCTCAGGCACGTCTATCGCGCTGCTGTTCTGGTTGCCCTATTGTTTTGCAGTATTCGGCCAATCGCTGATTTACCCAATCAGCTTGTCCCTGGCCAACCACGGTTCCCCGGTCGGCGGTGCTTATGCGATGGCGTTGAGCGGTTTCATTCATCAACTGATGGCCGCCGTTATCGGCGGTATCGCCAGCCTGATAGCCAGCCAGCAGGCATGGCCTTTGTCGCTGTTATGCACCTTGCTGGCCTTGGGCGCGCTGCTTTGCGTAGTGCTCGCGCCCGGCCGTCGAACCGCTTAGAACGCGCTGCGGAAAATCTCCTCGATCTGCCGCTGATCCGCCCCCCGTGGGTTGGTCAGTCCACAGGCGTCTTTCAGGGCATTGCTGGCAAGGACCGGGATGTCATTGAGCCTGGCACCGAGCTCACGCAAACCGGCGGGAATGTCCACATCCCTGGCCAGGCTGCGGATCGCCGCGATCGCCGCCTGCGCGCCCTCTTCCGGACTGAGCCCGCGAATGTCAGCCCCCATCGCGTGGGCAACGTCGGTCAGGCGAGGGGCGCACACCAGCGCGTTGAAGCTCTGCACGTGAGGTAGCAGCACCGCGTTGCACACACCATGGGGCAGGTCGTAGAACCCGCCTAACTGATGGGCCATCGCGTGAACGTAACCAAGGGACGCATTGTTGAACGCCATGCCCGCCATAAATTGCGCGTAGGCCATGTTTTCCCGCGCGATCATGTCACTGCCGTCCCGCACCGCCTGGCGCAGGTTGTCGCTGATCAATGTGATGGCTTTCAGCGCACAGGCATCGGTAATCGGGTTGGCTGCCGTGGAGACGTAGGCTTCGACGGCATGGGTCAATGCGTCCATGCCGGTGGCGGCGGTCAGGCCCTTGGGCATGGCGACCATCAGCTCCGGGTCGTTGACTGATAGCAGCGGCGTAACGTTGCGGTCGACGATGGCCATTTTTACGTGGCGCGACTCGTCCGTGATGATGCAAAAACGGGTCATCTCGCTGGCAGTGCCGGCGGTGGTGTTGATCGCGATCAACGGTAGCTGGGGTTTGGCCGACCGATCGACACCTTCGTAGTCACGGATCGTCCCACCGTTTGTGGCGCACAAGGCGATACCCTTGGCGCAGTCGTGAGGCGAACCGCCGCCCAGAGACACCACGAAATCACAGCGACTTTCCTTGAGCAGGCCCAGGCCGTGCTCGACGTTGGCGATGCTCGGATTCGGCTTGGCGCCGTCGAAAATCACCGAGTCGATGTCCTGCAACGCCAGTTTCTCGGCAATCCTCGATGCCACGCCAGCCTTGGCCAGCCCGGCGTCAGTGACTATCAGCGCCTTGCGAAAACCATACTTGCCAATGGCGTCCATGGCTTCGTCGAGGCAACCGGTGCCCATGATGTTCACGGCGGGGATGAAAAACGTACTGCTCATGCGCGAGTCTCCTGGCTGAAACCGAATCGGCAATACCGATTCGGCGGGTGCGCACAGGGTCGACCGATCAGTCACGAGGTATGTTGATCTGGCTCAACGCCCGGGCGTGATAAAGTCGCCGTCCATCAGACCTTTTGCTTCGAGACGACAAACGCAATGACCGATTTCCAGGATGTCGATGCCCAACTTGAAGACTGGAACGCCTTGCGCACCACCGCCTCATTCGGCGGCCTGCTGGTGGGTAACGGCGCCAGTCGCGCCGTGTGGGACGACTTCGGCTACGACTCGCTGTTCGAAAATGCCCGCACCGTCGAAGAAAAACCGCTGAGCCAGTCCGAGCTGAGCGTGTTCGACGCGATGCAGACGCGCAGTTTTGAACAAGTGCTTGGGGCGCTGAAGACCACCAGCCGGGTCAACAAGGCCCTGGCCGTCAGCTCTGCGGCACCGCGCAATCGCTACTACGCGATCAAGGAAGCGCTGATCAACACCGTGCACGCGGTGCATATCCCGTGGCGGCTGGTGAAGCCTTCGACGCTGGCGACGATCAATCAGGAACTGGGCAGCTATCGGACGGTGTTCACCACCAACTACGACTTGCTCAGCTATTGGGCGATCCAGCATCGGCCGGACGTCGTGACCGACCTGTTCCAGGGTGCCGAACCCGGCTTCGATCTGAGCGCCAGCGCCACCGACAAACCGCGTTTGCTGTACCTGCACGGCGGCCTGCATCTGGTGCGCAATCAGGACGGCACCGCGCGCAAGTTGATGTCGACCGAGGGAACGTTGCTCGGTAATTTCGCGATCAACAATACGATCAAGACCCTCGACGACGTGCCGCTGTTCGTCAACGAAGGCCCGGCGCAAGACAAACTCAAGACCATTCGCAGTTCGGATTACCTGTCGTTCTGCTACGACCAGTTACTCGGCCACGGTGACGGGTTGTGCATCTTCGGGCATGCCCTTGGCGAGCAGGACAGTCACATTGTTCATGCACTGCGACAGGCGAAGCCGAAGGTGGTAGCGATCTCGATTTACCCGCGCAGCAAGGCGTTCATCCAGCATCAGAAGCGGCATTACGCGAAGGTGTTCGAGGGGACGGGTGTGGCGTTGCGTTTTTTTGATTCGAAGACGCATGCGCTCGGTAACCCTAAGCTGACCGTGCCGGTCGAGGTCTGACCTGTGGCGAGGGGGCAAGCCCCCTCGCCACAAAGGCCCGATAACCTCATTCCTCGTTGCTATGCACCACCACCAACAACTGCGCCTGCACCTCGCCCACTGACCTGAGGCGATGCGGTTTCTGCGCGTTGAAGTGCAGCGCATCCCCACGATTGAGCAGCACCCGCTCGTTCATGAAGTCCACTTCCACCTGCCCTTCGTGGACGAACAGAAACTCTTCCCCCAGGTGTTCCTTGAACGTTTTGTCGGTGAACTCGCTCGGCGGGTAAATGATGAACGGCAACAGACTGCGCTCACTGACCTGATGGGCCAACACCGCATAACCCGGGCTCTGGTCGTTGGCGGCCAGGGACTGGCGTTCGTCGCTACGCACCAGGCTGTAGCTGTCGAGGCTGACGTTGTCTTCGGAAAACAATTCCTCGACCTTCACGTTCAGCGCCCTGGCCAGTTTCAGCGCGGCGGCGATCGAGGGGGTATTCAACCCGCGCTCGACCTTCGACAGATAGCTCTTGGTCATGCCGGATTTTTCGGCCAGGGCCTCCAGCGTCACGCCAAGTTTTTTTCTCAATAATTTCAAACGGATAGACATGTAGAGCGATTAACCCATCAAGGAGGCAACGATTTATCCTTGCCAATGACACAAAGTGTCATATAGCCTCTTTAGTGTCATTTGCATGCCCCACCCAAAGGACACCGATATGGCCAAGACATTAGCACTACCCAAAGAGCAACTGGTCAAGCAAGCGCTGACACAGATGCAAAACACTCTGGCGGATAATACGTGGACCAACCGGCAAAAGCTGGCCCTGACCTGCCGCATTCTCTTCGAAAACGGCCACGACTCCGGCCTGGCCGGGCAAATCACCGCTCGCGGCCCGCAACCGGGCACCTATTACACCCAGCAACTGGGCCTGGGTTTCGACGAGATCACTTCAGGCAATCTGTTGCTGGTCAACGAAGACCTGGAAGTGCTTGAAGGCCACGGCATGCCCAACCCGGCCAACCGCTTCCATAGCTGGGTGTACCGCGCCCGGCCGGACGTGAACTGCATTATTCACACGCACCCGACTCACGTCGCGGCGCTGTCGATGCTGGAAGTACCGCTGCAGATTTCCCACATGGACCTCTGCCCGCTCTACGACGACTGCGCGTTTCTCGAAGGCTGGCCGGGGGTGCCCGTGGGCAATGAAGAAGGCGAACTGATTGCCGGGGCCTTGGGCGACAAGCGGGCGATCCTGCTTTCCCACCATGGCCAGTTGTCCACCGGCGCGACCATCGAAGAGGCCTGTGTCATTGCGCAACTGATCGAACGCGCAGCGAAGTTGCAGTTGCTGGCCATGGCCGCCGGTGCAATCAAACCGATTCTTCCCGAGCTGGGCCGTGAAGCCCACGACTGGATATCCAAGCCCAAGCGCCACGCTGCCGCATTCAACTACTACGCCCGGCAGAACCTGCGCCAACACGCCGATTGCCTGCACTGACCCCACTCATTCTTGAAAGGAGAGACGCCATGTCGACCGTAAACATTCACGGCATCATCGGCTACACCATCACCCCGTTCACCGCCCAGGGCGAAGGCGTTGATCTCGACGCGCTCGGGCGTTCCATCGACCGCCTGATCGACAGCGGTGTCCACGCCATCGCCCCATTGGGCAGCACCGGCGAAGGCGCTTACCTGAGCGACGCGGAATGGGATCAAGTCAGCGAATTCAGCCTCCGCCACGTCGCCAAACGCGTCCCGACCATCGTCAGCGTGTCCGACCTGACCACCGCCAAAGCCGTGCGCCGCGCGCGTTTCGCCGAGGCCCACGGCGCCGATGTGGTGATGGTGCTGCCGGCGTCGTACTGGAAACTCAGCGAGGCGGAAATCCTCGCCCACTACCGCGCCATCGGCGAGAGCATCGGCGTGCCGATCATGCTCTACAACAACCCGGCCACCAGCGGCACCGACATGTCGGTGGAGTTGATCCTGCGGATTTTCAACGCGGTCGACAACGTCACTATGGTCAAGGAAAGCACCGGCGATATTCAGCGCATGCACAAACTGCAACTGCTGGGCGAAGGCCGGGTGCCGTTCTATAACGGCTGCAATCCCTTGGCACTGGAAGCGTTCGCGGCCGGCGCCAAAGGCTGGTGCACAGCGGCGCCGAACCTGATCCCGCAGCTCAATCTCGACTTGTACGAAGCGGTATTGGCCAATGATCTGAGCAAGGCTCGCGAACTGTTCTATCGCCAGTTGCCGTTGTTGGACTTCATCCTCAAGGGCGGCCTGCCGGCGACCATCAAGGCCGGTTTGCGCCTGGTCGGGCTGGAAGCGGGCGACCCGCGGTTGCCGGTGTTTGCACTCGGCGAGACTGGCCGCAGTCAGTTGCAGGGTTTGTTGAACGCGTTGCGCTGATCGTCGGGAACACACAAAACCACTGCGGGAGCGAGCCTGCAGGCTCGCTTGTATGCTGGTACTTGAAGGGAGGAGGAGGGACAAGGCTCGATTCTGACTGTTGGCGCAGTACAGATCCGTGGGAGATTTCGCCCCTCCTCCTTTCACCCAAGCGCCGATAAAGAATGCATCTGGCTAGACCGACGATAGGAACAAGCCTGCGCCTCTGGGTGAGCCCTTCAAGTGCTCAAAACCATATCTCGGGGGGTGTTCAATGGCAATGTCGGTTTCTGTTTC
>NZ_QKYZ01000014.1:0-158193 GCF_003253625.1 Pseudomonas sp. URMO17WK12:I6 | reverse complement strand
CAAACCAACACCGCCGGCAGCTACGGCCAGTTCTCCATCGGCACCGGTGGTGCCTGGACCTACGTCGCCAACTCCGCCCACAACGAGTTCGCCGCCGGCACCACCTACACCGACACCTTCACGGTGAGCAGTGCCGATGGCACCCTCACTTCGGTCACCGTGCATATCGCCGGCAGCAACGACTCACCGACGATCACTTCCAACGGTGCTGGTGCGACGGCTTCGATCAACGTATTGGAGAACACCACGGCGGTCACGACAGTGGTGGCGACTGACGCTGATCTACCAGCGCAGACGCTGAGCTACTCGATCCTGAGTACGGCCGGGACGGACTTCAGCAAATTCTCGATCAGTTCGAGTGGGGTGCTGACGTTCAATTCGGCGCCCGACTACGAGAATCCCCAGGATGTCGGTGGAACCACCGGCGACAACGCCTATGTTGTGAACGTTCAGGTGGCCGACGGTAATGGCGGAATCGACACGCAGACCATTACGGTAAACGTGCAGAACGTCATTGAGACGCCAGTTGATACCGTGCCGCCGACGGTGGCAGTGACGGGGACGGCCCTAGGGAGTTCGGTCGGTTCAACGTCGACGGTGACATTCCAATTTAGTGAGACAGTGAGCGGTTTCACCCTGTCTGATGTCGCAGTGACGACAACGAGCGGAGTGCCCCGCGGAACCTTCAGTAACTTTACCCAGGTTGATGGCGATACCTACACGGCAATACTGACCAGAACCCAGGGCGGCAGCATAAAAGTCGACGTTGCCGCGAACAGTTACACCGACCTGGCGGGTAATCCTGGTGCGGCCGGCAGCAGTGCCAACCTTCCGGCAGGCGTTGCCGGCGACCCCATCAATCTAGCCCTCAACGTTCCGTTAGCCGATATCAGCGGCCCCGTAACGGTATCCATCAGCGGGGTTCCCTCGGGGTGGGTGTTCAATGCAGGAACCGACAACGGCGACGGCACATGGACCGTGCACACCAACGATCCCGGCGCATTGACTGTGACAGCCCCAAGCGACTTCGTGGGTGCGTTGGTGCTTGACGTCAACATGAACTGGAGCAACAGCGACGGCAGCACCGCCAGCGCGTACGTGTTCAACAACGTCGAAGTCTACGCCCCGGGCGCGCCGATCTTCGCCTTGTCCGCTAACGATAACCTGACCGGCTCGTCAGGTGCCGACACCTTCGTCTTCGCCCAACCGATCGGCAACAACCAGATCTTCAATTTCGATGCCGCAGCGGACAAGATCGACTTGGTCGGCTTCACTGGCATCAACGGCTTTGCAGACTTGAGTATCACTAACGACGCCAACGGCAATGCACTGGTCAGCATAAGCACCGGCCAGACGGTCACTCTCAAAGGTATCGATGCGGCGGACTTGAGCGAAGCGAACTTCCAGTTCGATGTCGATCCGCTCACCAACAACACCGGTACCCTCACCATTGCCGACGGCGCGATCATGCCGTTCGGTGGCAGTATCCATAACAGCGGCACCATCGAGCTCGGCTCCGCCGGCAGCGCGACCAGCCTTGAGGTTCTGTTCCGTGGCGCGACCTTGACCGGTGGCGGCCAGGTGCTGCTATCCGACAACGCGCAAAACGTGATTTTCGGCGGCAGCGCCGACACCGTACTGAACAACGTCGACAACCGCATTTCCGGCGCCGGCCAGTTGGGTGCCGGGCAGATGGTGCTGATCAATTCGGGGCTGATCATGGCCAGCGGGCTGAACAGCCTGGTGCTCGACACCGGCACCCACACCATCACCAACAGCGGGGTGCTGGAGTCCACGAGCCCAGGCGGCATGACGGTGGCCAGTACGGTCGAAAACACCGGCCACCTGTGGGCCAATGGTGGTGACCTGCGCCTGCTGGCCGACGTGACCGGCGACGGCAGCGCGACCATCGACGGTAACGCGACCCTGACCTTCTCCGGTGCTGCACACGGGTCCGTCGCCTTCCACGGCGAAGGCGCGGGTACGCTGGTGATCGCACAGGCCGAAACAGCGGGCTCGCTGGCCGGCATCCTCGGCCTTGAGAGCAATGACATGCTGACGTTCGGCAATCTCACTTTCGGCGCCAACACCCAACTCAGCTACAACACCAACGCCTCTGGCGCCGGCGGCCTGCTGACAGTGGACGACGGCGTGCATCGGGCCGAGGTGAACCTGTTGGGGCATTACTCGGCGGAAGATTTCCAGGTCACCGACGGCGGCGCGGCCGGCACTCAAGTCAGTTACCACGGAGAATCCAGCGGCACGCTGGTGGGCACCATGCTCGCAGACACGATCAATGGTGGCGACGGCAACGACATCATCGTGGGCCGTGGCGGTGCAGATACGCTCAGCGGTGGCGCGGGAGCCGACGTGTTTGCCTACTTCAACGTGAATGAAGGCGGCGATCATATCCTCGACTACAACTACGCCGAAGGGGACAAAATCGACCTCTCCGCACTGCTCAAGGCCAACTTCGTCGCCGGCACCAGCCAGGTGTCGGACTTTGTCCAAGTGGTGCAGACCGGCAACGACATCACCGTGAAGGTAGACCCTGATGGCGCAAGCAATGGCAAGAATTTCGTCGATGTGGCGGTGCTTGACCACGCTGGTACGCCTGGGCCCGATCTGGTGCGCACCTGGTTCGGGGATGCGGAGCATACGCTGACGGCGTGATATTGGGCTGGAGTTGAGCAGTTGATGATGGTGGTGGAGACCAGGGAAGGTCGAATATGAATTGCACGATACCAACGTGAAATCCAAGCATGACGCGCCCAGAGGGGGGGGTGTATGTTCCGATGGATGAGGGAACTTTGGGTGGGATCGGATCTGGTCGAGTTTGAGAGCTCGTTCGGACTGGCGGAATCTATTGAGCGCCTGAAAGCCGCGACCCGGCACTGGGCTATGTTTACGCCTTTTCGAGAAGCGGCCGTGGGAACGGTGACGGAGTCTCGCGTTTCGCTCCAACGTGTCATCCCGATGGTACACAACTCATTCAAGCCACTTTTCGTCGGCCGATTCCAGGTGCGCCAAAACCAGGTCGTGCTAACCGGGCGTTTTGCGCTGCACTGGTCCGTTAAGCTCTTCATGGGCTTCTGGTTCGGGTTTTGTGTGCTTTTTACAGCATTGGCGTTGTTTACCGCCGTACCTGGGCCGCACGCCACATTCATGCCGCTGGAGGGGCTTGCGATGATGGCCTGTGGGATTGGCGTGATGCGGATCTGTATGTGGTTTTCCCGCAACGATCAGGCATGGCTGTCTGAGGTCATTCGCACGGTGCTGAGTAATCAGGTCGCGATTGCATCAAAAGGTTTGCCGCCCGATGAGCTTCGGAGCTCCCAAAAGCGGCCACCCACTGTCATCGTGATTGTCACAGCGATGCTCGCCCTCCAAGGGCTCATGTTCTGCGTTTCTGCCATAACGGATATCCAGCCTTCCCTGGGCGATCCAAGTGGTTCGGTCTTTACCCATTATGCAGACGTTAGACTTCGCTATCTTTCCGTAATATATGGCGCCGTTATGCTCCCGCTGGCTTTCGACGTTTACCGACAGCGCATGTTCGCCTGGCGAATGGGGTTCCTGGCGCTTTTTGGGGGGGCTGCCCTCCAGGCGCTTAGCTTGTTTGCCCGAGAGGATCTTGGCAATGCGCGTCAGACCATAATCTTCTGCGTCGCCTCCCTGGTGATCACCATCGTCTGGGCGTGTTGGTGGTACGCGCAGCGCGTCCATTTTCACGATTGATCGGGAAAGAGTCGATAGACCGCATGACACGACAGTTATGAAAAAGCCCCGCCAGATAACAATCTGAGCAGGGCTTTTCTTTGCTTAAAGCATACCTGTTGCACCCACCTAGCACCCATGAGGGTTAAGCAGAGAAACAAAAAGACGCTGTAGGCCTTGGATTATATGGTGTCCCAGGGCAGGTTCGAACTGCCAACCTTCCCCTTAGGAGGGGGATGCTCTATCCAATTGAGCTACTGAGACACAAGTTGCGCGCAAGGAATGCGCGGCGATGGACGGCGTGCATGTTAACGGGCAGGCCCGCTTTTGTCATGTCGTCCGTAGGGCTTTTTAAGTGTAGGCAGACGCCCCACGGTAGCGTGGCTTTGTTTACCGTGCAAATTGCATCACCGCAAAATGCCATCATTGCAAAATGCAATGCCGGCATTTTGTTAAAATAGCGTAATTCTTTGTTTTTAAAGGATTTAATAGCCGTTAAACTTTTGGCATGCGGGCTGCTTCGACTGTTCTCAAAGAACGAAGGAGATCAGCCCCATGAACAGCGCTCTTTTAGTCGCGAATGCAGTCGCCCTGGCGGTTCTGTTGGGTTTTCAGTTCTTCCCCGCAAACGACGCTGCGATGGTTGCCCAACGCACGCCCCATGACCTGCAGCTGCAAAAAGCGCCTCAATGGGCACTCACGAGCGATCAACGCAGTTTTGTCAGCCAAGAGCTGAGCCAGGAAAGTCTTCAACCGCGCACGCAGTCTTTTGAACGCTTGGTATTTTGAACCACCTCATCAGGAAGCACAGCATGTCCAAATCAGCCGCAGGGTTTCTCATCCTCGCTCTACTGAGTGGCATCCTTCATCTGTCATTAGTCCAGGACACGATCGTCACCCTGCCCCTGATTGCCTGCGGCGTGTTCAGTGCGCTGTTCGTGCTGGCGCTGATCGCCGGGCGCAAGATCAAGTTCGATCCGGTTCTGCGCTGACGCTCAGCAACTCCAGAAGACTGGCAACGGTGACCGCAAGGTCGCCGGAGTTATCGAGTCGACGGATTTGCGTATCACCGATTGTGTCGTCAGCCGTGAACAGCGCATTGCGGCACAGTCTCGCTTCAATTTCTGCCGGGCTTTCACGCCCCCGCCGTAGCAGGCGCTCTCGCAGAACGTCATCCTTGACCGTCAACAGCACCGGCAACAGCGTGGGATAGCGCTGTTGCGCTTCTGTCAGGTGGCCGCGCGAAGCATTGATCAGCACATCGCGTCCTTCCTTGAGCCACTGGTCTATACGCACAGGAATACCGTAATCCAGCCCATTGGCCTGCCACGAAAGCGCGAAATCCCCATTGTTTCTGCGTCGCTCGAACTCTTCGCGGGACACCTCAATGGCGTCTTCGCCGACGGACTCAGCCGAGCGCGTAATAACCCGCCGCACGACTTCACAATTGCGCACCCGCAACGGCCCGCGAGCGGCTTCGATGAGGCTGTCCTTGCCGGATCCCGAAGGCCCCATTAAATAAATCAGCCTGCCATCCATCCTGAAATCATCCCATACCGTCCGTCTGCCCTAGTAAATCGGCCATTTGCCACTATCCTGTTAAGGTAAGGAACAAGGATCGAATCCGCATAGCATGCACCTTCAGGCGTCTTCGGGCATCACCTGTCGGGCAAGAGGACGCGGTCAGCGATACGGACTCATGGAATGTTTTCAAACCAGTCCGCATTTCTGATAATAGGTGCTGGCATTAAGCCTTTACCCAGATCAATATTTGTCACAGAATTGACGCCAATGATCTGGCTAATTTGAGGCATGATGCGCGCCTCTATCAATTCAGGTTGAACATTTGGTCGGAGTGCTTGTCCTATCTGACATCCTGCGGCCTATCCCGAGAACCGCTCCCCTGAACTAACCGGTTAAATATATGCGCCCATTGAAACAGGCAATTTATTCCAGCCGTACGGCTGACAAGTTCGTCGTACGTCTGCCAGACGGAATGCGTGAACGCATTGCCGAGGTGGCTCGCAATCATCATCGCAGCATGAATTCCGAAATCATCGCGCGTCTTGAGCAGAGTCTTATTCAGGAAGGCGCGTTGGGCGAAGAATTGAGCATGCGCCTGGACAGCCCCGAGCTGTCATTACACGAACGCGAACTGCTGCAACGCTTCCGCCAACTCTCCCACCGCCAGCAAAACGCTCTGGTTTCGCTGATCGCCCATGATGCCGAAATGGCTGCAGACGTTTCCTGATTCATCCTGAAAGCTCAAGCCAGCGTAATTGCTGGCTTTTTTTTGCCTGAAATTCAGCCCCTCAAAAAAAAACCCGCCGATTGGGCGGGTTCTTTTGAGGTAGAACGTCAGAGCAGAAAAATCGTCGCCAGCCCGAGGAAGATGAAAAAGCCACCACTGTCGGTCATGGCAGTGATCATCACACTCGCGCCCATTGCCGGGTCGCGCCCAAGCCGCGCCAGGGTCATCGGAATCAACACGCCCATCAATGCTGCAAGCAACAGGTTAAGCGTCATGGCGGCGGTCATCACCACGCCCAGGGACCAACTGCCATAAAGCAGGTAGGACACCACACCAATCACCCCACCCCAGACCACGCCATTGATCAAGGCGACCGCCAACTCCTTGCGCATCAACCTCGACGTATTGCCGGTACTGACCTGGTCCAGCGCCATGGCCCGAACGATCATCGTGATCGTCTGGTTACCCGAGTTGCCGCCGATACCCGCCACGATCGGCATCAATGCCGCGAGCGCTACCAGCTTCTCGATAGAGCCCTCGAACAGGCCGATCACCCGTGATGCAACGAACGCGGTGATCAGGTTTATCGCCAGCCAGGCCCAACGGTTGCGCAGGGACTTCCAGACTGACGCAAAAATATCTTCTTCTTCGCGCAGACCCGCCATGTTGAGAACTTCGTTTTCGCTCTCTTCACGAATCAGGTCGACCATTTCATCGATGGTCAGACGACCGATCAGCTTGCCGTTCTTGTCGACCACCGGGGCCGAGATCAAGTCGTAACGCTCGAACGCCTGAGCGGCCTCGTAGGCGTCTTCGTCCGGATGAAAACTCACCGGATCGCTGGCCATCACTTCCGAGACCTGTTTATCCGGGTCGTTGACCAAAAGGCGCTTGATCGGCAACACGCCCTTGAGCACGCCGTCGTAATCGACCACGAACAGTTTATCGGTATGGCTTGGCAACTCTTTGAGACGACGCAGGTAACGCAACACCACTTCAAGACTGACATCCTCACGGATGGTCACCATCTCGAAGTCCATCAGCGCACCGACCTGCTCCTCGTCATAGGACAACGCGGAGCGGACGCGCTCACGCTGTTGAGCATCGAGGGTTTCCATCAGCTCGTGGACGACGTCTCGCGGCAGCTCGGAGGCCAGGTCAGCAAGTTCGTCGGCATCCATGTCCTTGGCCGCCGCCAGGAGCTCGTGATCGTCCATGTCGGCGATCAGGGTTTCACGAACCGAATCGGATACTTCGAGCAGAATGTCGCCGTCGCGGTCGGCCTTGACCAACTGCCAGACGGTCAGACGATCGTCCAGTGGCAAGGCTTCAAGGATGTAGGCAACGTCAGCGGAGTGCAGATCATCGAGCTTGCGTTGCAACTCGACGAGGTTTTGCCGGTGAACCAGGTTCTCGACCCGGTCGTGATGCGGACCTTCCTGGCGATGAGTCAGGTCTTCGACCACCCGCTGGCGCTGCAGCAGCTCAACGACTTGAGCAAGGCGGTCCTGCAAGCTTTCCTGCGTTTTCTTTACTTCAACTTCAGACATAGGCGAACTCCACTCCCAGCAGCGGGGCACGCCGGAAGGATCAATCAGTCAATTCATGATTGTAAAAACGGGGTACTGAGTAACTACTGGGTAAGTCCATGGAGGTATTCCACAAGCCCCGGCGGGGCTGACAGGCGCAATGATAACACCGCCTGACGGTTTTAAACGTGAAAAAATCGCGGCTGAAACAAGCGCTTGCGAGACAAACCTGAGCGCCGTCCTGATCCATGGAACTGCGACGACTCATCCTGAAAAGAAAACACACCGCAGTCGAAAAATGTAACGGCTACCCTTGATATGGACCGTCAAGGAGGACGTCGAATGCCACGGAATGCTAATTATTTTTTGCTTGCCGCCCTGCTCTGCCTGCCGCCCTGGGCGTTTGCTACGACCATCCACCGGTGTGAAGCCCCCGACGGACGCATCACCTTCACGACCTTGAGCTGTACGACCGGAGAAAGCCTTTCGCTTCAGGAAGTACGCACGTTTTTGCCTGGCAGCACGACAGCCCTGATGCCAGAAGCCGAGGTTCGCGAAACATCAAGTATGAAAAACCCAAGGAGAGAGCCGACGGTCGTTGGTCAGTCCGAGGACAAATGTGGAAATCAGCTCAGCGCGAAGGAACGCCGCATCGCGATCATCAATCAAAGAGTGGTTGCCGGCATGAGCCAGCAGGACGTCGAAAGCGCTCTCGGCAAGCCAGACAAAATCAGCACTCGCAATTCAGCCATGAGCTACCGCTACGACAACAAGCGAGGGCGCAGTGCTCACATCGAGTTCGATGAGAAAGGTTGTACCAAAGGAAAAGCCAAATCGCAGACGGCAAAAAGCCCGCGTTAAACGCGGGCTTTTTGGTGTTTGGTGCACTCGACAGGATTCGAACCTGTGACCGCTCGGTTCGTAGCCGAGTACTCTATCCAGCTGAGCTACGAGTGCATTTGTGTTTTTATACCAGATCACAACTGGTTGAAGCCAAGTTACTCACATTGCTGCAAACAACTCTTAAATGGTGCACTCGACAGGATTCGAACCTGTGACCGCTCGGTTCGTAGCCGAGTACTCTATCCAGCTGAGCTACGAGTGCATTTGTTGCCGCGCATTATAGGCCGTTAAATCTTTTTGTAAAGCACTTTTTCTAGTAATTTCAACAACTTACCGAAGAAGCCAGATTACAACGTACTAAACAAATAATGGCGGAGAACGGGGGATTCGAACCCCCGACACCCTTTTGAGGTGTACTCCCTTAGCAGGGGAGCGCCTTCGGCCACTCGGCCAGCTCTCCGCAACACGGGGCGTATATTAACCAGCTTTATCCCCGTTTGCAAACATAAAAAACGATAAAAATTAATGGCTTGGTTCTTCGTCCTTCTCTTTCTTGATACGCAGGTAAATTTCCTCACGGTGCACAGCCACCTCTTTCGGGGCGTTGACACCAATACGCACTTGATTTCCTTTAACGCCGAGCACGGTCACGGTGATTTCGCCATCACCAATAATCAGGCTTTCTGCGCACCGACGAGTCAGAATCAGCATACCTTTCTCCTCACGCATTTCATTTCAGGGACAACAGTCTGCAAAAAAAAGGCATTCGACCTACAACCGAAAAGGTCGTAGCCCTACATGCCTGAGTATTGACTAGCGCGAGCAAAAGAACAGTTTTGGTACGCACCATTCAAAAAAACGAAGGGCGCGGTCAGACCGCGCCCTTCGGGGGGAACGCATTACTCGCCCTGTCGGGCCGGCGCGTCCAGTTCGAAAGCTGTGTGCAGGGCGCGCACAGCCAGTTCCAGGTACTTCTCTTCGATCACCACGGACACCTTGATTTCCGAAGTCGAGATCATCTGGATGTTGATGCTTTCTTTCGCCAGGGATTCGAACATGCGGCTGGCCACGCCTGCGTGGGAGCGCATGCCGACGCCAACGATCGAGACCTTGGCAATCTTGGTGTCGCCAACGACTTCACGGGCACCGATCTCGCGAGCGGTGTTTTCCAGCACGGATTGCGCCGCCTGGTAGTCGTTGCGGTGCACGGTGAAGGTGAAGTCGGTGGTGTTATCGTGCGCAACGTTCTGCACGATCATGTCGACTTCGATGTTCGCGGCACTGATCGGGCCGAGAATCTTGAACGCCACGCCCGGGGTGTCTGGCACGCCACGGATGGTCAGCTTGGCTTCATCGCGGTTGAAAGCGATGCCGGAAATGATCGGCTGTTCCATGGTTTCCTCTTCATCAATAGTAATGAGGGTGCCCGGACCCTCCTTGAAGCTGTGCAGTACGCGCAGCGGAACGTTGTACTTGCCGGCGAACTCGACCGCACGGATCTGCAACACCTTGGAACCGAGGCTGGCCATTTCCAGCATCTCTTCGAAGGTGATCTTGTCCAGACGCTGAGCCACGGACACCACACGCGGGTCGGTGGTGTAGACGCCGTCGACGTCGGTGTAGATCTGGCATTCGTCAGCCTTCAGGGCTGCCGCCAGCGCCACGCCAGTGGTGTCGGAACCGCCACGACCGAGCGTGGTGATATTGCCGTGCTCGTCGACGCCCTGGAAACCGGCGACAACCACCACACGACCGGCCTTCAGGTCACCGCGAATCTTCTGGTCATCAATCTGCAAGATACGCGCTTTATTGTGCGCGCTATCCGTCAGAATCCGTACCTGGTTGCCGGTGTACGACACCGCTGGCACGCCACGCTTGATCAGCGCCATGGCCAACAGTGCAATCGTCACCTGCTCACCGGTGGAAACGATCACATCCAGTTCGCGTGGAACCGGTTGGCCGTCGCCACTGATTTGCTTGGCCAGATCGATCAGACGGTTGGTTTCGCCGCTCATTGCAGACAGCACAACCACCAGGTCATCGCCCGCATCGCGGAATTTCTTAACCTTGTCGGCGACCTGCTCGATTCTCTCGACAGTGCCGACTGAGGTGCCTCCAAATTTCTGTACGATCAAAGCCATTTCAAAGCCGCCTCTGCCCATGAAGGGCGCCCAATAAATCACTCAAACAGCGTTCTGGCCCGCTACTAGACCGCGGGCCAGGCACACTGCCTTATAAACCCTGCTCTACAAATGGAACAGTCAGGGCCAATGCGGCATCCAGTGCGCCAGCGTCAGTACCACCGCCCTGCGCCATGTCTGGACGACCACCGCCCTTCCCGCCCACTGCCGCAGCAGCCTGCTTCATCAAATCACCGGCTTTGAGTTGGCCAGTCAGGTCTTTGGTCACGCCTGCAACCAGAACGACCTTTTCCTCATGGACACTGCCGAGCAGGATCACTGCGCGGCCGAGTTTGTTTTTCAGTTGATCGACCAGCGCCAGCAGCGCCTTGCCATCCTGACCGTCCAGACGCACGGCCAGCACTTTCACGCCTTTGACGTCCAGGGCAGAAGCCGACAGATCGTCGCCCGCCGCGCTGGCCGCCTTGGCCTGCAACTGCTCGAGTTGCTTCTCCAGCAGACGGTTGCGCTCCAGCACAGCCGACAGCTTGTCGATCAGGTTATCGCGGCTGCCCTTGACCAGGTTGGCCGCTTCCTTGAGTTGTTCTTCTGCGGCATTCAAGTAGGCCAGTGCCGCGGCACCGGTGACTGCCTCGATACGACGCACACCCGAAGCCACACCGCCTTCGCTGATGATTTTCAGCAGACCGATGTCGCCGGTACGGGTGGCGTGAATACCGCCGCACAGCTCGACGGAGAAATCGCCCATGCTCAGCACACGAACGCTGTCGCCGTACTTCTCGCCGAACAGCGCCATGGCGCCTTTCTGCTTGGCGGTTTCGATGTCGGTTTCTTCGGTTTCAACTTCGGAGTTCTTGCGAATCTCGGCGTTGACGATGTCTTCCAGCGCCTTCAACTGCTCAGGCTTGATCGCTTCGAAGTGGCTGAAGTCAAAGCGTAGACGCTGACTGTCGACCAACGAGCCTTTCTGCTGAACGTGCTCACCCAGCACCTGACGCAATGCAGCGTGCAACAAGTGAGTTGCCGAGTGGTTCAGCGACGTCGCATGGCGTACTTCGGCATCGACATGAGTCTCCACCGGAGCACCTACGATCAGGCTGCCCGAATCCAGCACACCGTGATGCAGGAACGCACCGCCGGTCTTGGTGGTGTCGCGCACGTCGAAACGCGCAGCGCCAGCCTGGAGGAAGCCGCAATCACCAATCTGACCACCGGATTCGGCATAGAACGGCGTCTGATCGAGAACGACGACGCCCTCTTCGCCTTCGCTCAGTACGTCAACCGATTGCCCTTCTTTATAGAGAGCAACGATTTTGGCGGAACCGCTGTGAGCGGTGTAACCGGTGAACTCGGTGGCCACATCAACCTTGACCAGACTGTTGTAGTCCATGCCGAAGGAGCTGGCGGAGCGGGCACGCACGCGCTGGGCTTCCATCTCGCGCTCGAAGCCTGCTTCGTCGATGGTCAGGCTGCGCTCACGGGCGATGTCGCCGGTCAGGTCCATCGGGAAACCGTAGGTGTCGTAAAGCTTGAACACCACGTCGCCCGGCACCACGTCGCCTTTGAGTTCGGCCAGATCCTGCTCGAGGATCTTCAGGCCCTGCTCCAGAGTCTTGGCGAATTGCTCTTCTTCGGCCTTCAGCACGCGCTCGATGTGCGCCTGCTGGGATTTCAGTTCAGGGAACGCTTCGCCCATCTCGGCGACCAGGGCTGCAACGATCTGGTAGAAGAAGCTGCCCTTGGCGCCCAGTTTGTTGCCGTGACGGCAAGCGCGACGAATGATCCGGCGCAGTACATAACCGCGACCTTCGTTGGACGGCAGCACGCCGTCGGCAATCAGGAAGCCGCAGGAACGGATGTGGTCAGCCACGACTTTCAGGGAAGCCTGATTGTCGTTGGTGCAACCGATGGCCTTGGCCGATGCGCTCAGCAGGCTCTGGAACAGGTCGATTTCATAGTTCGAGTGAACGTGCTGCAGCACGGCACTGATCCGCTCAAGACCCATGCCGGTGTCCACCGACGGGGCTGGCAACGGGTGCAACACGCCATCGGCGGTGCGGTTGAACTGCATGAACACGTTGTTCCAGATTTCGATGTAACGGTCGCCGTCTTCTTCCGGCGAGCCCGGTGGGCCACCCCAGATGTCGGCGCCGTGATCGTAGAAGATCTCGGTGCAAGGACCGCACGGGCCGGTATCGCCCATGGTCCAGAAGTTGTCGGAAGCGTACGGCGCGCCCTTGTTGTCGCCGATGCGAACCATGCGCTCGGCCGGTACACCGACTTCTTTGGTCCAGATGTCGTAGGCCTCGTCATCGCTGGCGTAGACAGTCACCCAGAGCTTTTCTTTCGGCAGGTTCAGCCATTTGTCGGAGGTCAGGAACGTCCAGGCAAAGGTAATGGCGTCACGCTTGAAATAATCACCGAAGCTGAAGTTACCCAGCATTTCGAAGAAGGTGTGGTGACGGGCGGTATAACCGACGTTTTCCAGGTCGTTGTGCTTGCCGCCGGCACGCACGCATTTCTGGCTGCTGACGGCGCGGGTGTACGCGCGCTTTTCCTGGCCCAGGAAGCAGTCCTTGAACTGGTTCATCCCCGCGTTAGTGAACAGCAGGGTTGGGTCGTTGCCCGGAATCAAAGAGCTGGAGGCTACACGGGTGTGGCCTTGCTCTTCGAAGAAGCGAAGGAAGGCTTCACGGATTTCTGCGCTTTTCATTAGGTTCTTCCACGGAGGCTGCGGCCAAAGGCCTGTGCGAAACGTCAACAGACGAAGCGACGGCAAAGGGCCGCATTATATCGGCCCTGCGCGCGGGGTACAGCGTGTTTATACGATAGAAACGGTCAATTGGACCGCTAACGCGATCAGATGCGGGAAAACTCGACGAATGTAGCGACGACCTGCTCGATTTGCGCACGGTTGACGTCCATGTGCGTGACCATTCGCAGACGAGCGGCAGCGCTGAGCTTGACCCCGCGTGTCGCGGCGAAGGCCTTGATCGCTTCGGCCTTGTCGCCCATTTTCACGTAAACCATGTTGGTCTGCACCGGCTCGACCTCATACCCCGCCGCTCGCAGGCCTTCAGCCAGCCATTGTGCGTTGGCATGGTCGTCGGCCAGGCGCTGAACATTATTATCCAGCGCATACAGCCCCGCCGCCGCGAGAATCCCGGCCTGGCGCATGCCGCCGCCGACCATCTTGCGCAGACGTCGCGCCTTGGCGATCAACTCCGCCGAGCCGCACAGCACCGAACCGATCGGCGCGCCCAGGCCTTTGGACAGGCAAACCGAAACCGAATCGAAATGCTGAGTGATCTCCCGGGCATCGACACCCAGCTTGACCGCCGCGTTGTAGAGACGCGCGCCATCCAGATGCAGCGCCAGGCCATGCTCACGAGTGAAGCGGCGAGCCTGGGCCAGGTACTCCAGCGGCAGCACCTTGCCCTGCATGGTGTTTTCCAGTGCCAGCAAACGGGTACGGGCGAAGTGGAAGTCGTCCGGTTTGATCGCGGCGGCGACTTGCGCCAGGTCCAGCGAACCATCGGCTTGCACTTCCAGCGGCTGCGGCTGGATCGAACCGAGCACCGCCGCGCCACCACCTTCGTACTTATAGGTGTGGGCCTGCTGACCGACAATGTATTCGTCACCGCGCTCGCAGTGGGCCATCAAGCCCAGCAGGTTGCTCATGGTGCCCGTTGGAACAAACAGCGCCGCGGCAAAACCCAGTCGTGTTGCCAGCTCGGCTTCCAGACGATTGACCGTCGGATCTTCGCCATAAACGTCGTCACCGGTGGCGGCATTGGCCATCGCGTCGAGCATCCCTGCGGTCGGTTGGGTGACGGTGTCGCTGCGAAGATCGATAACGCTCATGAATCTGGCCTCGGTAAACAGGGGAAAAATCCGTTTCGGAAAGGAATTACTGCGGTCATGCCGACAATTAATCAAGCCTTGAACGAGGAAAAGACGCTGTATGCCTTCGGAAAAGCCGATAGCAATCATCAGAAAGCAGCCATGCACGCCCCATAAATATGTGTTAAAAACGCTTCGCCGCCAAACAATCTGGCGGCAAAACGTTCTCAGGGCGGGGTGTAATTCCCCACCGGCGGTAATTGCGCGCAATGCGCATAGCCCGCGAGCGCTTGGCGACAGGCATGGCAATGGCTGTGATGGCGGCAAGGTCAGCAGACCCGGTGTGATCCCGGGGCCGACGGTCATAGTCCGGATGAAGAGAGAACGGGATTGACGCCGCCCAGGTTCCGTACCAAAGCGCCGTCCGCAGACACGTGTGCCTGCGTACCCTTAAATCCCATTCGATTCATAACGCCCTGTTTTTCACACAAACAGGAGTCAGAACATGCAACCCACCGCAATCGATAGCAAAAGCAAAAACCATCAGGGCGAGCGCGTCGCGTTCATCCAGGCCTGCTGGCACAAGGAAATCGTCGATCAGAGCCGTAAAGGCTTCGTCGCTGAAATGATTGCCCAGGGTTATCAGGAGTCGGACATCGATTTCTTCGAAGTCGGTGGCGCCTTTGAAATTCCGCTGCACGCCAAGTTGCTGGCCAAGTCCGGTCGTTATGCCGGCATCGTCGCCGCGGGCCTGGTGGTCGATGGCGGCATCTATCGCCACGAATTCGTCGCCCAGTCGGTGATCAGCGGCCTGATGCAGGTTCAGCTGGAAACCGAAGTGCCAGTGTTCTCGGTGGTTTTGACCCCGCACCACTTCCATGCCGGTGAAGAACACCAGAAGTTCTTCTTCGAGCATTTCGTGCATAAAGGTCAGGAAGCGGCGAAGACGTGTGCAGATACGCTGCACAAGACTCGCGCATTGCGCCGCAGCGAGCCTCGCGCGGTAGCCGTCTAGTTAGATTAGATGATCGTTCCCGCGCTCTGCGTGGGAACGATCACTCCACGACAGTCAGACCAGGTTTTCGTCGGTGGTCGGTACGATCAGGATGCCGGCGCGCAGGCCGTTCTTGACCCTGGGGTTCGGGAAGATGATCCGGGCGCCCTGCTCTTCGATGATCCAGCGGGTATTGGCGATATCCTCGGCCAGCACATAACCCACTTTCAATTCCGAAAAGTTTTCGATGTCCGCCGGCAGGTTCAGGCGGAAGTTATCGCTGTGCTTGATCACTTCCCGGGCCACGCTGAACAACTGCAACCCTTCCAGCCCTTCATCGGTCATTGGCGGCTCGGAGCCTTCGATGATCTGCTTCAGGCGGGTTTCCAGCAGGCTGACGTTGACCCCTTCGTTCTGCCCGAAGGGCCGGGCCTTGCCCAGCTCCAGGGTGAAGGACTCGGCATCGAGCTTGTCGTAGGTGTATGAGCTGAAGACGATGGAGGGTTTGTTCTGCAACAGCACCGCTTCCATGCCGGCGGCGCGCAAGCGAGCCAGCTCCTGGCGTGAATGCTGACGGCCTTCTTTCCAGGGGTAGAGGGCGAACTGCTCGATTTTCGAGCCACGGATTGCCGTGTGCAGGTCGTAATGCAGACGATTACGGTCCGGCAGGCTGAAGAACGTCGCCGCCAGCCGCTCCAGCTCACAAGCGCGCAAGGCCTCGGAACCGCTGCTTTGTTCGTGACGGCCGTTGAACAGCCGATTGACGTCCTGCTCGATGAAACGCTCACCGCGACGAATGGCCTCGGGATTGCCGAACAGGAACAGAATACGGGCGCGCGGCTTCAAGTCACCGCGGGCGATGTCATGCAACAGGCGATCGAGCAGCTCGATCGGCGCTGTTTCGTTGCCATGGATACCGGCCGACAGCAGCAGGTCCAGGCCATTGTCGCGAGCTTCAGGTGGCCGGACTTCCAGCGCACCTTCGCTCAACCAGCGCATCCGTACGCCTTCGACAGTCAGTTGAGTCTTCTCCGCCGGTTCGCGGCCGGCGAGGGTCAGTTCAAGCAGTTTGCCGAGGGCGAGCATAGAGCGGTTTCCTTAGTGGTCGTGATTGCAATCCGGGCCGTGCACGTGGTCCTCATCATCACCGAGATCGGCCGGTTCCATCTCCAGTTGCAGACTTACCAGATTAGTCGCCAATGGGCGCAGCAGCAGGTTGGCGTATTCAGCGTCACCCTCTTCGACGTCCACGCCGATCAGCAGCTGGCCACGGCCGTCCTGCTGGATCCACAGCTCTTTGCCTTGCCACATGACCGCGACGCGGGTGCAGGAAGTTTCCAGTTGCGTGCCGTCGGTGTCTTCAAGGATCAGCTGCAGGGTATCGCTCATGTATTTACGCTCTCATCTGGAGATTAAGCGGCGCGCTTGCCATTCATATAAAAAGCCAAAGCGCGCCGACTATCAATTGATCTGGAATGGATAAACCGCGCCCAGTTTAAGGATTTGCGTCAGTTCATCCAGTGCCGTCCGGCACTCAAGCAACAATTGCGGGTCCGCCAGATCGTTTTCGGTCATGCGGTCGCGGTAGTGCTTTTCGACCCACTCGGTCAATGTGCCGTACAACGGAGCCGTCATGATAACCCCTTGGTTGACGGCCGCCAGTTCGGTTTCGTTGAGGGCGACGCGCAACCGCAGGCAAGCCGGGCCACCGCCGTTCTGCATGCTCTGCTTGAGATCGAAGACTTTCACTTCGCGGATCAGGCCGCCAGAGCTGGTCAGGCCTTGCAGGTACTGCCAGACGCGTTCGTTGCCATGGCATTCTTCCGGCACGATCAACAACATGGAGCCGTCAGGACGCGACAGCAGTTGGCTATTGAACAGGTAGGAACGAACGGCGTCTTCCACGGTGACCGCAGAACGCGGTACGCAGATTGACTGAAATTTCCCACCGACTTTTGCCAGTTTACCTTGCAGCTCAGCGAGCATCTGGTCGGTGTCGAGGAAGGCGTCCTCGTGATAGAACAGCACCTCGCCGTTGCCCACGGCGATCACGTCGTTATGGAACACGCCCTGATCGATCACCGAAGGGTTCTGCTGGGCGTAGACCACGCCGTCATCGCTCAAGCCATGCAGGCGAGCGACGGCCTGGGAGGCTTCGAGGGTCTGGCGCGCCGGGTACTTCTGCGGGGACGGATAACGGGTGTCGAACGCGCTACGACCGAACACGAAAAACTCGACGCCAGCTTCGCCGTAGTCACGGCAGAAACGGGTGTGGTTGGCCGCGCCTTCGTCACCGAACTGCGCCACGGCCGGCAACGCGGCGTGGTGGGCAAAGTGTTTCTGGTCAGCGAACATCGCGCCCAGCACGCGACTGGTGGTCGGGTGCTCGATGCTGCGGTGGTATTTGCAATTGAGGTTAGCGGCGGTGAAATGCACACGACCGTCGGCGGTGTCGGCACTCGGGCTGACCGTGGCGGCGTTGGCCACCCACATGCTCGACGCCGAGCAACTGGCAACCAGCAGCGGCATCGCGTCTTTGGCGGCTTGCTCGATCACTTGCGCGTCGGTGCCACTGAAACCCAAGCGACGCAGGGCGGCTACGTCAGGGCGTTCCTGTGGTGCGAGCACGCCTTGCTGAAAGCCCATATCCATCAGCGCTTTCATTTTCGCCAGACCTTGCAGCGCAGCTTCCTTCGGGTTCGAGGATTGCTGGCTGTTGCTCTGGGAGGCGACGTTGCCGTAGGACAGGCCACCGTAGTTATGGGTCGGCCCCACTAGACCGTCAAAATTGACTTCAAAGGATTTCATCAGCGAGGCTCCACAAGAATCTGTTGTTATAGGCTGCTACTAGGGTCTGTCTTACGACATGCGCACGCCGGGCGTAAGGGCCGTTGGCAAGGTCAGGCTCGGGGTTTCCAGCGAGGCCACCGGGTACGCGCAGTAATCCGCCGCGTAGTAGGCGCTGGCGCGGTGGTTGCCCGAGGCGCCGACGCCGCCGAATGGCGCGCTGCTCGCCGCACCGGTCAGCTGCTTGTTCCAGTTGACGATACCTGCGCGGCTTTCCAGCCAGAACTGCTGATAACGCGCTTCGGAATCCGACAGCAGGCCGGCCGCCAGGCCATAAGCGGTATCGTTGGCTTCAGCGATCGCCGCTTCAAAATCAGCGTAGCGGATCACTTGCAGCAGCGGGCCGAACAGCTCTTCGTCAGGGCGATCGGCAACCGCTGTCACGTCCAGAATGCCCGGGGTCAGCAACGCAGCCTGAGCCTGGGGCTGAGTCATTTCCAGCAGCGCCACGGCGCCGTTGGCCAGCAGATGCTCTTGCGCTTCCATCAGGGCTTTCGCAGCACCGAGGGAAATCACCGAGCCCATGAACGGTGCTGGTTGCTGATCGAACGCACCGACTGAAAGGGTCGAGCTGACCGCCACCAGACGCGCCAACAGCGTATCGCCCCAGGCGCCTTGCGGCACCAGCAAGCGACGGGCGCAGGTGCAACGCTGGCCGGCAGAAATGAACGCCGACTGAATGATGGTGTAAACGGCCGCATCGAGATCAGCGACCTGATCCACCACCAGCGGGTTATTACCGCCCATTTCCAGCGCGAGGATTTTGTCTGGACGACCGGAAAACTGCTTGTGCAGATGATTGCCGGTACGGCTGGAACCGGTGAAGAACAGACCGTCGATGCCCGGGTTCGCCGCCAGGGCGATACCGGTTTCGCGAGCACCTTGCAGCAGGTTCAGCACGCCGGCCGGCAGACCGGCTTCGATCCAGCACTTGACCGTCAGTTCGGCGACTTTCGGTGTCAGTTCGCTGGGCTTGAACAGCACACTGTTACCGGCCAGCAGCGCCGGCACGATGTGACCGTTCGGCAAGTGACCAGGGAAGTTGTAAGGACCGAACACCGCCACTACGCCGTGCGGCTTGTGACGCAATACAGCGGTGGCATCGCCCAACGGGCTGCTCTTCTCGCCGGTGCGTTCGCGGTAGCTCTGTACCGAGATGGCAATCTTGTTGACCATGCTGGTGACTTCAGTCGCCGCTTCCCACAAGGGTTTGCCGGTTTCTTCACCGATGGTACGAGCCAGTTCGTCGGCGTGATTCTTCAGCGCGGCGGCAAAGGCTTCCAGCACACTGATGCGCTCTTCCAGGGTACGACGGGCCCAGCCCGGGAATGCCTGACGCGCGGCTTGCACGGCCGACTCGACCTGGGCGGCAGTGGCGCCTTCGCCGGCCCACAGCACTTGCTGGGTCACCGGGTTGACCGATTGAAAGCTTTCACCCTGGCCGGCCAGCCATTCACCGGCGATGTATAGCGAATTCATTATTTCGACTCCCGAGCTGCAGACAACGGAACGGCGCGTACTTGATCGCCAGCGTTGAGTTGAAGACGTTTGGCGGTCAGCGGATCAACCACCAACGTGCCAGCGGCGAAGCGTGCTGGCGCGGCAGTGATCCGGCAGTCTTCGCGCTTGCGGTTATGGATCAGGAACGGCGTGGCGTCATCACCCGGGGTGCCGATGGCCAGCACCAGCGCCTGGCTGTCGCGCACTGCGCGGATCTTGGCGGTTTCGCACTCCACCGCAGGGCCTGCGTCGAAAATGTCGACGTAGCCTTGGTAACTGAAACCTTCACTCTTGAGCATCGCCAGAGCCGGCTCGGTGTCCGGATGAACCTGGCCAATCACGTTGCGCGCGTCTGGCGACAGGAAGCAGGTGTACAGCGGGAATTTCGGCATCAGTTCGGCGATGAACGCCTTGTTGCCCACGCCAGTGAGGTAATCGGCCTGGCTGAATTCCATCTTGAAGAAATGCCGGCCCAGGCTTTCCCAGAACGGCGAACGCCCGGCTTCGTCGGACATGCCGCGCATTTCAGCGATGATCTTGTTGCCGAACAGTTGCGGGAACTCGGCGATGAACAGCAGCCGCGCCTTGGCCAGCATGCGGCCGTTGAGGCCACTGCGGTAATCGGCGTGCAGGAACAGCGAGCACAGTTCAGAGTTGCCGGTCAGGTCGTTGGCCAGGAACAGCGTCGGAATTTCGCGGTAGATATTCAGCTCTTGCGAGGCGCTGACCGTCAGGCCCACCCGGAAGTTGTACCAGGGCTCACGCAGGCCGACGGCGCCGGCAATCGCGGAAATACCCACCACGCGGCCATTGTCGTCTTCGAGTACGAACAGGTAGTCCGCATCGCCCCGCCCGGCTTCGCCGCGGAAGGTTTTCTCGGCCCAGCCAACCCGATGGGCCAGACGCTCTTCGTTGGCCGGCAAAGTGGTCAGGCCGGTGCCGGTGCTGCGGGCCAAGTCGATCAGAGCGGGTAAATCGCTGCTGCGTACGGGACGAACGATCATGCTATCTCCTCAAACGGGCCGCTTGCGCCACCCGCGAAATTTCGCTGCTTTCCAGACATTTTTCTCCAGGAAGCAGGCGTCAAACCGCCACCAGGCGCACGCTGGCACCTTCACCGACGCCCAAGGCTTCGGCCGCTTCAAGATCCAGGGTCACCGGTTTGCCCGGCGCGTAATCGAGCTCGAGCAACACGGCGCGGTAATCCTGCAACTGGGCATTGGCCACCAGATACTGACGACCGGCACCTTTGACCGGCTCACCGATTTTCACCGGGACTACACGGCTCTGGGCGATCGAACGGATCCCCGAGACGCGGGCATGCAGAGTCGGGCCACCATCGAAAATATCGATGTAGTGATCGGTCTCGAAGCCTTCGCGCATCAGGATGTCGAAGGTGATTTGCGCCCGCGGGTGCACCTGGCCCATCGCCTCTTGAGCGGAGTCCGGCAGCAACGGCACGTAGATCGGGTAATGCGGCATCAGCTCGGCGAGGAACGTACGGCTCTTCAAACCACACAGACGCTCGGCTTCGGCGTAGTTGAGGTCGAAGAAGTTGCGACCGATGGCATCCCAGAACGGCGAGTCGCCATTTTCGTCGCTGTAACCGACGATCTCGGTCACCACGGAATCGGCAAAGCGCTCCGGATGGCTGGCCACGAACAACAGACGGCCACGGGAGTTGAGCTCCGCCCAAGGCGTGCCCACCAACTCTCTCTGCACGTAGAAACTGGTCAGCAAGCTGTTGCCGGTCAGGTCGTGGCACTGGGAGAGCACGTGGATCTTGTTGTGAATCTTCAGCTCGCGGGAGGCGTGCACGAACGTTTCGTTTCGAAAGCTGTAGAACGGCTCGGAATAACCGGCCGAGGCAACGATGGCCGAACAACCGACCAACTTGCCAGTCGCGGTGTCTTCGAGCACGAAGAAATAGCTCTCTTCACCGTTGAAGCTCACTTCGGCGGCGAACGAGGCTTCGCTTGCGGCGATCTTGTCGCTCAGGCGTTCAACGTCATCCGGCAAGGAAGTGACACCAATCGGGCTGTCCGCAGCCAGACGCTGTACCTCGCCCAGATCAGCCATTTGCGCGGGGCGCATCACCAGCATGGTGTCACTCCTTTCTTAACATCAGGTTGGCGAATTGCGCCAACTCAGGGAAAAAAATGCCGGGCAGGCCCGGCACAGGAAATAATCTCAACGCCTATCTATTACGATAGGCGCTGAGGAGCACTGTATAAATCAGGCTTGCGTCAGCTTGGCCACGGCGCGTTCGAAGCGGTCCAGACCGGCATCGATATCGGCGTCTTCAACCACCAGGCTTGGCGCGAAACGAATCACGTCCGGGCCGGCTTGCAGAATCATCAAGCCTTCACGCTCGGCGGCGTTGAAGATGTCCTTGGCCTTGCCTTTCCAGGCATCGGCCAGCACGCAACCGAGCAGCAGGCCCAGGCCACGGACCTGAGTGAAGAGGCCGTATTTCTCGCCGATCTGCTCAAGACGGGTCTTGAACTTGTCGTGCTTGGTTTTGACACCGTTCAGCACTTCGGGCGTGTTGATCACGTCGATCACTGCTTCAGCAACCGCGCATGCCAGCGGGTTACCGCCGTAGGTGGTGCCATGGGTGCCGACGACCAGGTGTTTGGCCAGGTCTTCGGTGGTCAGCATCGCTGCGATCGGGAAACCACCGCCCAGGCTCTTGGCGCTGGTCAGGATGTCCGGGGTCACGCCGTAATGCATGTAGGCGAACAGCTCACCGCTGCGGCCCATGCCAGTCTGGACTTCGTCGAAGACCAGCAGCGCGTTGTGCGCATCGCACAGTTCACGGGCGCCTTGCAGGTAAGACAGCTCGGCCGGCAGTACGCCGCCTTCGCCCTGGATCGGCTCCAGCACCACCGCGCAGGTCTTGTCGGAAACAGCGGCTTTCAGCGCGGCCAGATCATTGTAAGGCACGTGGGTGATGCCGGTGATCTTCGGACCGAAGCCGTCGGAATACTTCGACTGGCCACCGACGTTCACGGTGAACAGGGTACGGCCGTGGAAGCTGTTGAGCGCGGCAACGATTTCGTACTTCTCGGTACCGAAACGGTCATGGGCCACGCGACGGGCCAGCTTGAAAGCGGCCTCGTTGGCTTCGGCGCCGGAGTTGCAGAAGAACACACGATCGGCAAACGTGGCGTCGACCAGCTTATGGGCCAGGCGCAAGGCCGGCTCATTGGTGAACACGTTGGACACGTGCCACAGCTTGTTCGCCTGTTCGGTCAATGCAGCGACCAGCGCCGGGTGCGCATGGCCCAGTACGTTAACGGCAATCCCGCCGGCGAAGTCGATCAGCTCGCGGCCAGTCTGGTCCCAGACACGGGAACCGGCGCCACGCACAGGAATGAAAGCGGCAGGCGCATAGTTGGGAACCATTACCTGGTCAAAATCGGCGCGTTCTACCGCAGCGTGCTCAACGGACATCGGAGTCTCCTGATGAGGAACACTCGCCTGAAACTGGCGAGCGATGAGGGGATTGTAAGGACAGTTTTCAGCCCGGCCTTGCCGCCAAGCGACAACTTCTTATAGCGCAAACACCGGTTTTGCCCGGGTTTACGGCAATGCGACATATAGGGTCGCAAAGGCGCAGTTTAAACCGCCGGCACAGGTTATAGGCAGGCTTGTCGACCGATGCGGTAAATATGTACCGCACGCAGTGCTTCATCGTCTGTTTTGCTGGCGACTCATCCAAACGCTAAGGGAATAGCGCATGAGCCAACTCGAAAACGATCACCCTGGGGCCGCTGGCGACGATCACTTCGTCACGCAGCCGGATGATCATTACCATCACCTGTTCAACAATCTGCCCGCCTGGGCATTAGAGGCATCGCTTGAAACCCGCAGCGCTCTCAAGAACATCACTCTTGCGACTCCCCAATGGCATGGCACCGCGACACCCTCACAGCATGCCTCGCTGAAAAAGCTCAGCCAGGAACACTGGCACCATCGAAATCGTCTGGATTCAAAGCTGTCCACGCTGAAAAACCCACGGGCATTTGCCGAACCCCTTCTCATCTCGGCCCTGAAAACCCGGTTTGGTCTGGAACTGGACGTCAAAACCACCTTCCTGCGCCTGTACATCCCACAAACCGTGACCCTGTTCAAAATCAACACCGGGGCCGCCCGCACCTGGACGGTATCGCTGCTCGATGCCGCGCTGCATAACTTCCAGGAATCGGAAACAGCCGCAGATGCCTTCGAATCCGCTTCGACCTTCATTACTGAGCCGTCGTCCACAGGGCAGTTCGAAACGTTGCCGGCGATCAAGCACAAAATCACGGTCCAGGCCTTCGCCCGGCTATGCCGTGAACTCGATATCGGTGGCCAGTACACCGCGTATCTCAAGGATTTTCTGGGGCTGACCAACCCGGTGGCCGGTGCCGCGTTGAAATCCAGCACGATCGGCTTGAACAAAGCCGCACTCAGGTCGGCGCTGCAAATGGCACACATCCGCAAGGATATTCCAGATGATGCGCACCTCGCGCTCCTGCGCATGGTTGAAGGAGGTTCGAGGGCGCGACTCAATGGCCAGCCGCTCTATGGCCACGACCTGACCCTGATGTCATCCTCGCTGACCGGCATTGTCATTTTCGCGCCGAACCTTGAGCGGGCACGCAAGAGTACGCGGCTCATTGCCTATATTCCCGATGACCCCGAATACCCGCTCAAGCAATACCCCGACACGCTGGCGTTCATGACCGATCTGACCCGCAAGCTGCGGACACCCGCTTATCAAGCGTTCTTCAGCCGGTTCGTCGAGCACAAGGAACGCGGACACTTTTTCGCCGATCTCAACAGCCGCCTCCAGACCGTGACCTGGCATCAGCACCAGCCCGGCGATCCATTGCCGAGCTGGCGCGAAACGCCGGTCGAGCGTCCCAATCTGCGTTTCTCCGTGCTCCCGATCAAAGCGGACCTGTGGAACCATGGCTATCAGCGGCAGCTGAACAAAATCCTCAACGACGCCAGCACTGTCGCCGTCTCCACCGCCAGCGCCGATCGAGACGCCCGCTGGGCATTGTGGGATGCCTTCAGCAAAGTGGCCTCCAGGATCCTTGAAGCTGCGTCGTTCGTGGCGGCGCCCTTGGTGCCGTTGCTTGGTGAATTGATGCTGGGATACATGGCCTACCAGTTACTGGACGAGAGCTTCGAAGGCATCGTGGACATGGCTGAAGGGCTGAAAACAGAGGCCTTCGGACACCTGATGACGTTCGTCGAAACCGTCGTTCAAGTCGGGACATTCGCGGTGGGCGGTGCAATCGCCGCCGGCGCCTTCAGCCGGCTTCTGCCCCGTGAAGCCGTCGCGCTCATAGACCCACTCAAACCTGTCGCCGCAGCCGGAGGCAAAACCCGTTACTGGATGCCGGATCTCACACCTTATGAACAGACACTCAGTTTGCCCGAAGGGGTAAAGCCCAATCATCTGGGCTTGTACCAACACGCGGGCAAAACGATGCTGCGCCTTGAGGGAAAACTGTACTCAGTGAAACCCGACCCCATGTCGGACAGGTTCCAGATTGAGCATCCGCGCCGCAACAATGCTTATCAGCCGTCGCTGCGGCATAACCACCACGGCGCCTGGCAAACCGAACTGGAGCAACCGTTGTACTGGGAGCGGGAAAAGGTCATGCGTCGTCTTGGCCATAGTGTCGAGTCGTTCACCAGTGCCGAGCGCGAACAGATCCTGCGGATCAGCGGCTACCACGACAACGTATTGCGCCAGGCGCATGTCGAAAACTATCGCCCGCCGTCGCTGCTGACTGACACGATCAAGCGTTGGCGGATCAACCGTGACATCGAAACGTTTATCGAACAGATCGGCAGCGATCAACCCGAGCACTATCAAAAAGCCGATACCACCCTGCAGCATGCACTGCTGACACGCCATGACTCATGGCCGGTCGATACGCCACTGCCGACACCGGCAACTCAAACGCCAGCCTTCAGACAGCAAACGGCAACACTGGCCCGCCAATATCGCAAGTCGTTGTTCGAGCGGCTCTACAGCACTCAGGAACACACCGATGATGTGCAGGTTCAGCAACTGCTCGCCGATGTGCAGGGCCTGCCGACCGATGTGGCGCAAGAGCTGGTGAGCAATGCCACCGGCACCGAGTTACGCCAGCTGCACGGTGGGCGCGTGCCTCAGCGGCTCAAGGACGCGGCGAACAAAGCCATGGAGGCAGTCCGCGCAACCCGCGCCTATGAAGGCCTTTATTCCGACGCGCTGGAAAACGTCGACACCCACAGAGTGGCCCTGCACAGCCTGAACGCACTGCCCGGCTGGCCGGACGGACTACGCATCGAAGTGCGGGATTACTCCAGCGAGGGCACCGTGCGCGACAGCATTGGCCCGACCGATGCAGCCATCGTGAAAACACTGGTGGCCAACGAGGATGGCTCCTATCACGTTGATCAGGAGACACCCGGTGATTTCTACCAGGCACTCTTTCAAACGTTGCCCCAGGCCCATCGCAATGCGTTCAGCCCTGCCATCGCTGACGCCCAGGCCCTCAGACAGCGCATTGCCGAAAACGCGCTGGACCAGCCGACGCTACGCACTCTGTTTGCCAGGCATCCCCATCGAAAACCCTACTACGACCCGACCACCATGCGCCTTCCCGGTGGTGCGGAGGGCTATGACCGCGGCAATCGCATGACACCCACCCTCAACGACAGGGTCCGGGAGGTTTATCCCGATCTGTCCCAGGATCAATTGCAATCCGTGGTCCAGGCGTTGCAAAGCCACCCTGATGGCGCTCGGGTAGCACTCTCACGCGTACACCGCGAGCTGAACCGATTGCATCTGGATCTGGGTCGATGGATCAGCGAAGCCCCGACGGCGCACCCCGACACCGGGGTTGCGTTGAGCGCCCTGGAGCGCCAGGCCGAACAACACATTCGCAGGTTGCTGGCGCAGGAAATCCAGCGCGCCTGGCGGCGCCAAACCGATCGGGATTTTGACACCGCGGACGACATGGAGCGGTACGTGCTCAGGTTCGACGAACCGATGCTGGGTGATCTGCCATCGTTGACCGCAGATTTCAGTCATGTGTCGCTGCTGTCCCTGGAAGGCAGCCATGCAGCGCAAGGTGTTGCTGGTTTTCTACAGGGCTTCAGCGGACTTCGCCGACTGGAACTGCGCCGTTTCTCCCTGACCACCCTCCCCGATGCCATCACCCGGATGCCGCAGCTTGAAGCGCTGGTGTTAAGCGATTGCGGCATCAGGGTAGACGCCCCCACCTGGTTGAAGCTGACGTCATTAAACAAACTGACCATGCTGGATCTTTACCGCAACCCGTTTGAAACGGTGCCCCGCATCGACTCGATGACTGAACTGACCCATCTGGACCTGAGCAGCACCAACCTGACCGAAATCCCGCCCGGCACTCTGCAACACCCGCGCCTGGACACCCTTCTGCTGATGAACAATGGAATCAGCGAACTGCCGGCAGCCTTGTTCGACAGTCCGCTGTATGAAAAGCGTGGCATACACCTCACGCACAATCCGGTTTCCGACAGCTCGCGACAACTCATCAAAAACCATCACGTCGACAGCGCTTTCGACATGGGCGTTTTCGCACCCGAGGCAGACATTGATCGTGTCAGGGCGCTCTACCCTGGCATGGAAGTCGAGCAAGCCAGCGAGTTCGTCTACGAATTGCCCGGCACGCTGGAGGAAGGTCGGGGCGCGTTGACGCGCCTGGAAGAAGAGCTGAGCCAATTGAGGAACGATCTGTCTGCCTGGACCGCCGCTCTTCCGGACCTGCATCCACTGACAGACGAACCCTTCAGCGCAGCTCAACTGCTTGTCAAGCACGCCAACCGCGACGAATTCAAGCAAGCCCTTGAGAACTGCTGGCAACGGGATGCGGAGCTGGATAACTTCAGCGATACGCTTGAACCCACCTACGATCTGACACTTTCCACGGTCATCAATGGAGAACTGCCTGCCCTGAGCGCTGATTTCAGCCATGTGTCGTCACTGGAGTTTCGCAGTGCGGAGGGGGTGACGCGCATCGGACGTTTCCTGGAGTCCTTTCCCAACCTGAAAAGCCTCAGGCTGCGCAGCTGTGACCTTGGCGACATACCGGAGGCGGTGTTCAAAATGGGTCAACTCAGGGCTCTGTCACTCCCCGAGTGTCGCGTCAGTCTGTCTTCAGAATCGGTCGCCGCCCTGGCGGGGATGGAACAGCTCGACTATCTCGACCTGGGCTCGAACCCGCTAGGACAGACGCCTGATGTGAGTCAGATGCCGGCACTGGCGACCGTGCTGCTGAACGACACCGGCATCAACCGGATACCGGATGGACTGTTACAGCTGGCCGAGCTGGACTGGGCAGACTTGAGCGGCAACGCCATCACCGAGGTGCCCAGTGACTTGTCGGAACTGCCGGTGGACGTCGCAGATAATATTTCGTTGAGGGGCAATCCATTTTCCGAGGAAAGCCTGTTACGGCTGATCGCTTACTTCGAGCGCACGGGAGCGGATTTTGGGGTGGAAGCCGTGATCAATCGGGGTGAAATAGAAATCTCCGACTCTGAAGGTTCCGAGATCGAGGAGTAGTACAGCGCTCGATCATGGCGCGGTTGATCGATCAACCGCGCTCCGACGGCACCGACGACAACTCGAACGGACTGCTGCTGCGCCGCTGGTTGCGATCTTCCCGCGGCGTGGCACCGAAGAAGTTGCGGTAGGCGCTGGAGAAATGCGGCCCCGAAGAGAAGCCACACGACAGGCCGATCTGAATGATCGACTTGCTGGTTTGCATCAACATCTGCCGGGCCTTGTTCAGGCGCAGTTCCAGGTAGTACTGGCTCGGCACACGGTTGAGGTACTGCTTGAAGATCCGCTCCAGCTGCCGACGCGATACGCACACATGCTGGGCGATTTCGTCGGTGGTCAGCGGCTCTTCGATGTTGGCTTCCATCAGCAACACCGCCTGGGTGAGCTTCGGATGACTGGAACCCAAGCGGTTCTGCAACGGAATACGCTGGCGCTCGCCGCCCTCGCGAATGCGTTCGACCACCAGTTCTTCCGACACCGCACCGGCCAGTTCGGCGCCGTGATCACGGGCCAGCACCGCCAGCAACAGGTCGAGCACCGACATGCCGCCGCACGCGGTCAAGCGATCACGATCCCAGTCGAACAGGTGACTGGTGGCAATCACCTTCGGGAAACGCTCGGCGAAATCGTCCTGCCAGCGCCAATGCACGGCAGCGCGATAACCGTCGAGCAAACCCAATTGCGCCAACGGGTAAACACCGGCGGACAAACCGCCGATCACACATCCGGCGCGCACCAGTTGTTTCAGCGCACTGCTGAGCGGCGGCGCGAGAGAAGTCGGTGGTTCGTCGGCGAGCAGGAACAGTTTCTGAAAGTTTTCGAGCTTGCCGGCCCATGGCTCACCGGGCAATTGCCAGGCGCCGTCGGTCGGCGGTTCGGCCTGCAAAAACGACAATTCGTAAACAACGTCCGGGTGCACACGCTGGGCAACACGCAAGGCCTCCTCAGCCAGCGCAAGCGTCAGAGCTTTAGTGCTGGGCCAAATCAGGAAACCAATTCGATGGGCAGTCATGGCGGGCAATCCGAAACGAAAACAGTGTTAAAGCCAAAGGCGGCTGCAACCAAATTAGACCATCTGGCGCGCGGTGCGCAGCATGACCTAATTTGGTGCGTAACGGGAGCGATTACTTGAGGCTGCCCGAGAGGAATTGTTGCAAGCGTTCCGACTGCGGATTGACCAGCACTTCGCGCGGGTTGCCGCTTTCTTCGACGACGCCTTTGTGCAGGAACACCAGCTGGTTCGACACTTCACGGGCAAAGCCCATTTCGTGCGTCACCACCACCATGGTCCGGCCTTCCTGTGCCAGGGCCTGCATGACTTTCAGCACGTCACCCACCAACTCCGGGTCGAGGGCCGAGGTCGGTTCGTCGAACAACATCACTTCGGGTTCCATCGCCAGCGCACGGGCAATCGCCACACGTTGCTGCTCGCCACCGGACATGTGCCCTGGGTAGGCGTCCTTGCGATGGGCCACGCCGACCTTGTTCAGGTAGTGCTCGGCTTTCTCGCGGGCTTCGGCCTTGGACACACCGAGCACATGCACCGGCGCTTCCATGATGTTTTCCAGCGCGGTCATGTGCGACCACAGGTTGAAATGCTGGAACACCATCGACAGGCGCGAACGCATGCGTTGCAGCTGTTTCGGGTCGGCGGCTTTCAGCGCGCCGTCCTTGTTGGCAACCAGTTTCAGCTCTTCGTTGTTGAGCAGAATCTTGCCCGCGTGCGGCTGCTCGAGCAGGTTGATGCAACGCAGGAAAGTACTTTTGCCGGAGCCACTGGAGCCGATGATGCTGATCACATCGCCAGCCGCCGCTTTCAGGGACACGCCCTTGAGCACTTCGTGACTGCCATAGCGTTTATGCAGGTCTTGGACTTCAAGTTTGTACATGCGGTCGGTTCTCACAAAAACAGTCAGTCAGTCGTTGAGCAAGCGCCCGTGACGCAGCGCTTCGCGCCCCGCCACCTTGGCCAGCCAGAAACCGGGTTGGGCGTAACGCAGCCGTTCAATGGCAAACAGCACCCCGGACGTACCAGCACACACCGTGCTGACCCGATCCGCCAGCGGATCGATCACTTCAAAAATCTCGTCGCCTGCTTCAACCCATTCACCGGGTTTACGCAGAAAACTCAGCACGCCAGGATGCGGCGCGAACAGCAATTCGGTACCTTCGAACGGCATGCCTTCGCACGCGTCCTGCGCAGGCTTGGGCCATTCACCGCCGATCAAGCCTTGCTCGGCGAGGAACGCCAGAATGCCTTCGGCGTGAGCTTCTGCCTCAGCGCGACCGGTATCGGCCTGACCACCCAGTTCGATGGTCGTCGCCAGGCAGGCCAGTGGAATCTGCGCATCCGGGAACAGACGCGACAAACGCAGCCACGGCAGCGAGCACGCTTCGTCAAAGGAACTGCCGCCGGAATCTTCCGCAAGCAAACCGACCTTGACGTTCAAGTGCGCAGCCAGTGAACGCCAGTGCGACCAGTGTTGCGGCAAGGCGTACATGTGCAGCGCCGCTTCGCAATCGCAATGCAGATCCAGCACCACATCAGCGGTGCAGGCATGGCTGAGCAAGATGCGCTGCATGCCTTGCAACTGGCTGCTCGCCTCTGGCAAAGCTGCCAGGTGATCGCTCATGGCCTGACGGATGAGTCGAATATTGGCATGCGGATCATCACCCAGATGCCCATCGAGTTCGGCGGCCACCGGCGCGCTGAGTTCGACGAAATCCCGGTTGAAGTTCTTGCCACTGCCCGCTTCGAAACGCCCCTGATGATTGCCTTGCAGCAATTGCCCCAGGCCCAATGGATTGGCCACCGGCACCAGTTCGATCACACCGTTGAGCAAGCCTTGAGCTTCAAGTTCGGTCAGGCGTTTTTTCAGCTCCCAGGCCGTGCGCATCCCCGGCAGTTCATCGGCGTGCAGGCTGGCCTGGATATAGGCCTTGCGCTCGCCAGCGCCGAAGCGGAACACCGAGATCCGGCGTTCACTGCCCAGGTGGCTCCACGGCAAAGCATGATCGATACGTTCCATATCAATGCTTCCGCGGGGCCAGATAGCCCAGCCAGCGGTGTTCGGCCATTTTGAACAGGCGCACCAGAATGAACGTCAGGCACAGGTAGAACGCGCCGGCGGTGATGTAGGCTTCGAACGGCAAGTAGAACTGAGCGTTGACCGTGCGCGCGGCACCGGTGATGTCGATCAGGGTCACGATCGACGCCAGACTGGTGGTCTGCAGCATCATGATCACTTCGTTGCTGTACTGCGGCAGCGCCCGGCGCAGGGCCGATGGCAGCAGGATCCGCTTGTACATCTTGATTCGCGACATGCCCATGGCCTTGGCCGCTTCGATCTCGCCGTTCGGCGTGGCGCGCAGGCTGCCGGCGATGATTTCGGCGGTGTAGGCGCTGGTGTTGATCGCGAAGGCCAGGCACGCACAGAACGAGGCACTGGACAGCCATGGCCAGAGGAAGCTTTCACGCACGGTTTCGAATTGCGCCAGACCGTAGTAGATCAAGAACAGCTGCACCAGCATCGGCGTGCCGCGGATCACGTAGGTGAACAACCAGGCACTCATGTTGACCAATGGCTGCTTGGAGACGCGCATCAGCCCCAGCGGCAATGCCGCGAGCAAACCGAAGAACAGCGACAGCGCGAGCAGTTTGAGGGTGGTCACCAGCCCGCCGAAGTACAGCGGCAAGGCCTCCCAAATGACGTTGTAGTCGAAGATCATAGCTCAGCCGCCCTTACGCCTACCGAGTAGCGCTTCTCAAGATGACGCAATGCCAGCAACGAGACGCTGGTGATCACCAGGTACATCGCCGCCACCGCGAGGAAGAAGGTGAAAGGCTCGCGGGTAGCGTCTGCCGCCTGCTTGGCCTTGAACATCATGTCTTGCAGCCCCACCACCGAAATCAGCGCGGTGGCCTTGGTCAGTACCAGCCAGTTGTTGGTGAAACCCGGAATCGCCAGGCGAATCATCTGCGGCACCAACACCCGGAAGAACACCTGAAAACTGCTCATGCCGTACGCCATGCCGGCTTCTGCCTGACCTTTGGGGATCGCCATGAACGCACCACGGAAGGTTTCCGACAGGTACGCACCGAAGATGAAGCCCAGGGTGCCGATACCGGCGGCCAACGGGTTCAGGTCGATGTAGTCGTCATAGCCGAGCATCGGCGCAACGCGGTTGAGCAGGTCCTGGCCGCCGTAGAAAATCAGCAGGATCAGCACCAGATCGGGAATACCGCGGATCACCGTGGAATACAGATCGCCCAGCCAGGCCAGCCAGCGCACCGGCGACAGACGCAGCGCCACGCCGATGAGCCCCAGGACGATGGCCAGGGCCATGGACGACAAGGCGAGCTGAAGCGTCAGCCATGCGCCATCGAGGATGACAGCCCCGTAGCCTTTCAACATGATTCAGGTCCTCGAAAGTTGGGATGAAAAAATGGCGCAAACCTCAGAGATCCTGTTGCTTGCGCCATTTCGGACTTGTTGCGGGGACGATTACTTGCCGTAGATATCGAAGGCGAAGTATTTGTCCTGGATTTGCTTGTACTTGCCGTTCGCGCGAATGGCCGCGATCGCGGTGTTGATCTTGTCTTTCAGCGCGTCGCCCTTGCGAACCGCGATCCCTACGCCGTCGCCGAAGTATTTGACGTCGGTGAAGGCCGGGCCAACGAAGGCGAAGCCCTTGCCGGCGTCGGTTTTCAGGAAGCCGTCATCCAGCAGGGTAGCGTCTGCCACGGTGCCGTCGAGGCGGCCAGCGGCCACGTCGAGGTAGATTTCGTTCTGCGAACCGTAAGGCTTGATCTCGGCACCCAGCGGGGCCAGGACTTCGCGGGCGAAACGCTCGTGGATCGAACCACGTTGCACGCCGATGTTCTTGCCCTTCAGCTCAGTCAGGTTTTCGCTGACCTGGGTGCCGGCTTTCATGACCAGGCGAGCCGGGGTGTTGTAGTACTTGTTGGTGAAGTCCACGGACTTCTTGCGGTCTTCAGTGATCGACATGGACGACAGGATCGCGTCGATCTTGCGCACTTTGAGTGCCGGGATCAGGCCGTCGAACTCTTGCTCGACCCACTGGCACTTGACCTTCATCTCTTCGCACAGGGCGTTGCCGATGTCGTAGTCGAAACCCACGATGCTGCCGTCCGGTGCTTTGGAGGCGAACGGAGGGTAAGCCGCTTCGATACCGATTTTCAGAGGTTTTTCATCGGCGAATGTCGGCAGGGACAGCACGGACAGTGCCAGGGCGCCAAGCAGCACGAGTTTCTTCATCTTGGGACTCCATCGGTAAAGGGCAAAAACGGCAGAGTGAGCGACAGCCCAATATGCGAATGGTTAAACCAAAAAGCGGTGCTGCGTCCTAGGAACCGTGCGCTGATTTCAACGCAGGCAACGACGAGCGAGTGATTGGCATTCTAACGACAGGCCCGAAGCCGATATTTCTTCAATGCGACAACAAATTACAGAAGCACCGAGAATGCCGCCCGGGCACGTTGACAGCCCTGCAATTTCATGCAAGAGCAAAAGACAGTGAACCGATCTATGTTGCAAATTGCGGGCCTATTATTGGCAAACCCTTCTAATCCGGCAAGCGTAGCGTTGTGTCTTATTTTTCATGACGATTGAGAAGCCCTGAAACGAGGCTTTGCGTTTCCCAATGCCTCGTTATCGGGCGGGCGGTTACACATTCAGTTACTTGAAAGGTGATGGGTAACAATGGGAAATGGCCTACGGGGGAAGCCGATAATTATTGGTTGAAGATCAGTACGAAAAAGCCCCACCAGGCTCAACACCTGGCGGGGCTTCGATGACTCAGGAATCGGCGCTTAAGCGACGTTCATGGTCTTGTGCGTATCAATCAAATGCTGCACCACACCCGGATCCGCCAGGGTGGAGATATCGCCCAACCCGTCGTATTCCGCCGTGGCGATCTTGCGCAGAATCCGGCGCATGATCTTGCCCGAACGGGTTTTCGGCAGACCCGGCGCCCATTGAATGACATCCGGCGAGGCAATCGGGCCAATCTCTTTACGCACCCAGTTCTTCAGCTCCAGGCGCAGTTGCTCGCTCGGCTCTTCGCCCGCATTCAACGTGACGTAGACATAAATGCCCTGCCCCTTGATGTCGTGCGGTACACCCACCACCGCCGCTTCGGCGACTTTCGGGTGAGCGACCATCGCACTTTCGATCTCGGCGGTGCCCATGCGGTGGCCGGAAACGTTGAGCACGTCATCCACGCGACCAGTGATCCAGTAGTAACCGTCTGCGTCACGACGCGCACCGTCACCGGTGAAGTACATGCCACGGAAAGTCTTGAAGTAGGTGTCGACGAAACGGTCATGGTCGCCATACAGCGTACGCGCCTGGCCTGGCCACGAGTCGAGGATCACCAGGTTGCCCTCGGCAACGCCTTCGATGATGTTGCCCAGGTTGTCCACCAACGCCGGCACCACGCCGAAGAACGGCCGTGCTGCCGAGCCAGGTTTCAGCGCGTGAGCGCCCGGCAGCGGGCTCATCATGTTGCCGCCTGTTTCGGTCTGCCACCAGGTATCCACGATCGGGCAACGGGACTGGCCGACATTCTTGTAGTACCAATCCCACGCTTCCGGGTTAATCGGCTCACCGACCGAACCCAACAGACGCAGGCTGCTGCCATCGGCGCCTTCAACAGCGGCAGTGCCCGACGCCATCATCGCGCGGATCGCGGTCGGCGCGGTGTAGAGGATGTTGACCTTGTGCTTGTCGACAACCTTCGCCACCCGGGTGATATCCGGATAGTTCGGCACGCCTTCGAACAGCACCGTGGTCGCGCCATTGGCCAGCGGGCCGTAGACAATATAAGTGTGGCCAGTGACCCAACCGACGTCGGCGGTGCACCAGTAGATTTCGCCCGGGCGGTAGTCGAACACACGTTCGTGGGTCATCGCCGCATACAGCAGGTAACCGCCGGTGGTGTGCTGCACGCCCTTCGGCTTGCCGGTGGAGCCAGAGGTATAAAGGATGAACAGCGCTTCTTCGGCGCCCATCTCTTTCGGCGCGCAGACACTGCCCGCCACTTTCATCAGGTCTTCGTACCAGATGTCGCGATGCTGGTTCCACTTGATGTTGCCACCGGTGCGCTTGCACACAATGACTTTCTGGATGCTGCTGGTTTCCGGGTTGGTCAGCGCGTCGTCGACGTTAGCCTTGAGCGGGATCTTCTTGCCGGCACGAACGCCTTCGTCGGCGGTGATCACCACTTTCGAGCGGCAGTCGATGATGCGACCGGCCAGGGCTTCCGGCGAGAAACCACCGAACACCACCGAGTGAATCGCGCCGATCCGGGTGCAGGCCAGCATCGCGACCACGGCTTCGGGGATCATCGGCATATAGATGGTCACCACATCGCCACGGTGCACATCCTGGCCGCGCAAGGCGTTGGCGAACTTGCAGACTTGTTCGTGCAGCTCGCGGTAGGTGATGTTGCGGCTTTCGGCAGGGTCATCCCCTTCCCAAATAATCGCGACTTGATCGCCACGCTCGGCCAGATGACGGTCGAGGCAGTTGTAGGAAACGTTCAGCGTGCCGTCGGCGAACCATTTGATATCGACATGGTGATCGTCGAAGGACGTCTGCTTCACCGTGGTGAAAGGCTTGATCCAGTCGAGGCGCTTGGCTTGTTCGCGCCAGAAGCCGTCCGGGTTGACGACCGATTGCTGGTACATGGCCTTGTAAGTGGCCTCGTCAGTCAGCGTATTGGCTGCTACCTCGGGACGAACGGGATACAAAGAAGCCGCACTCATCTTTCTTACCTCGGTGGAATAGTTGTTTTTGTATGGCCCCAGTTGTAGCCGGGGCGGGCCTATAGAACCATTCGACGATGGTAGTAACAAGCCCCTACAAAATGTGGCTATACCGCGACGAAGCGCTCAAACCCGGCTATTGCGGGGCCTCGTAGGAGCTGGCGAAGCCTGCGATCTTTTGATCTTGCGGGGGATTGTTACCAAATCTGCCAAAAGTGTTTATCAAAAGCACAGCTATATGCCCGCCATCCCCAAGCCTAAAATCGGTCTCGCCAACACGGCAATGTGATTAACCCAGTTGCAGCCCCCACGAAGGCAGTTAATCCAAGACTCTTTACTAAAGCTCCACACGCAATCCTAAAAAGATTGCGTGACCCCATTCGACCTCAGAAAGGTAAATTCGAAATGAAAGCTTTATTGGTTCTGGTCCTCAGCAGTCTGTGCGCAACCGCCATGGCAGATGAGGCTCCGACTGATGCCGCAAAACAACAACCCGTCGTCGAGGAATACACCTACTCCACCCATCTGGACATCGCCAAAGTTGTCTCGATGAGCGAAATCCCGAATGTCTGCGAAGTAGTCCCGGCCAAAATGGTCTACGACGACTCCAAAGGCCAGCGACACATTCTGCGTTATAGCGTCATGGGTAACGGCTGCTCCAACGGCTGATCCGCCCCACTTTTATCTCCCGAGGCTCGACCCATCCTTTTTTAGAGACCAGATGAAGCGCCGAGCCTTGCATCGATAAATACGATTGTTTTAAGCATTTATTTGCACTTTTTAATCTAATTATCTGGCGTAGTATGAATTCCACACCAAGGCAAAACGCCAACGAACCTGGAGCCACTACCATGAAAACCAAACTGATCCTCGCCCTGACCCTTTCCGTCCTGGCCGCCAACACCTTCGCCGCCGATGGGTACGACCGCACTGGCTCGGCTGCTTTCAACGACGCGGCTGTCGCTTCTGACGGATACGACCACACCGGTTCCGCCTCTTTCGCGGCTGACGGTTTTGATCGTACGGGTGCTGCCAAAGTCGCTGCCGATGGCGCTGATCACATCGGTGCCGCCAAGGTTGCCGCTGATGGTACTGACCGCGTGGGTGCCGCTCGTTTCAGCTGAAACCGGGCGCGACATCACAGCCCGACTTCGGTCGGGCTTAGTTGTGTCTGGAATGGTTGAAAATCGACCAAAACCACAACATGTAGTGAAAAACAGGGTTTTTTGGTTGTTTTTTGAGCAACGCTTTTCAAGCCCCTTTGCAGCTCAAAATTGCACACAATCTCGTCCACAAAACCCCGTCTATTGCTCTGCAAGCCCCGCCCCACCTGGCTTGCACCACCACAACTGGCCGTAACGGTGCGAACACCCCGGCCTCACCGTCAAAAACCAGCCGAAACAGGCGAAAAAAAAACTTCCTCCGCCAAAGCCCTGTAAACCCTCGCTCCAACCTGAAAACGCCCCTCGCCGAGCCCTCCAGGTGCCATTTCGCCGCACCACGGGGCCGAAAATTTCCTTATAATGCGGACTTAAACGGGCCTGCAATATTCCCTTACAGGGGTGAAAAGCCAGTCTGAAGCCCACGCAGAGCGGTTCACGTTCTCTGCGCCCATCAGCGGCTTCGGAACACCCGTACAAAATTCTGTTTATTGCCTGCGTTGTACTGCTGCAACAAACGATTTCCTTTAGATCCAACGCGGCCAGAACCGGCCGTGTGAAAAACCAACCTATCAGTTTTCACACGGGCAACTGGCCCTCACGCAGGAGACGACACGTCATGCTGAGCTGGGACGAATTCGACAAAGAAGATGACGGCGAAGTCGCTGTAAAAGGCGCCAATGCCGGCCACGCTTCTGAAGCCAACATGGACCGCCTCGACAGCGCCGGTGGTGCCGCCGCTCAAGAGGCCCGCGCCGTGACCGCGACGGACTCCGCCGCGATCGCCCGCGCCAAGGCTGCCCTGGATTCCCTCGACGTCGCCGAAGGCCTCGCCGAACTGGAAGGCGCCTCTGCCCGTGTAGCTGTCGATGAAAAGCGCATGATCAACTGCCGCGCCGACCTCAACCAGCTCGTGCCATTCAAATACGACTGGGCATGGCAGAAGTACCTGGACGGCTGCGCAAACCACTGGATGCCGCAAGAAGTCAACATGACCGCCGACATCGCCCTCTGGAAAAACCCGGAAGGCCTGACCGACGACGAGCGCCGCATCGTGATGCGCAACCTCGGCTTCTTCTCCACCGCCGACTCCCTGGTTGCCAACAACCTGGTCCTGGCCGTGTACCGCCTGATCACCAACCCGGAATGCCGCCAGTACATCCTGCGCCAGGCTTTCGAGGAAGCGATCCACACCCACGCCTACCAGTACTGCATCGAATCGTTGGCCATGGATGAAGGCGAGATCTTCAACATGTACCACGAGATCCCATCGGTCGCGAAAAAAGCCACCTGGGGCCTGAAATACACCCGTTCGATCTCCGATCCGAAGTTCGAAACCGGCACCGTCGAAACCGACAAAGAGCTGCTGCGCAACCTGATCGCCTACTACTGCGTTCTGGAAGGCATCTTCTTCTACTGCGGCTTCACCCAAATCCTCTCCATGGGCCGCCGCAACAAAATGACCGGCGTCGCCGAGCAGTTCCAATACATCCTGCGCGACGAATCCATGCACCTGAACTTCGGCATCGACGTGATCAACCAGATCAAAATCGAAAACCCGCACTTGTGGGATGCCGAGATGAAGGAAGAAGCTTCGCAGATGATTCTGCAAGGTACTCAGCTGGAGATCGAATACGCGCGGGACACCATGCCACGCGGTGTACTCGGCATGAACGCGGCGATGATGGAGGACTACCTGAAGTTCATCGCTAACCGTCGTTTGAGCCAGATTGGTTTGAAGGAAGAGTATCCGGGGACTACGAATCCGTTCCCTTGGATGAGCGAGATTATGGACTTGAAGAAAGAGAAGAATTTCTTTGAGACCCGGGTTATTGAGTATCAGACTGGTGGGGCTTTGAGCTGGGATTGATTTTTAGATTCAGTATCCACTGAGCCAATTAAAAAGGCCCGTAACGCATAGCGCGTTCCGGGCCTTTTTCGTCACGCCGAAAAAGTAACGTTTTTGCACATTACTAAGCGGTTCGCGCTGCATGGGGTGTTGCGAATCCCCCGGAAACAGCTGGTCAGGGACTGGTGCAAGGGTATGCGTCATGGTGCACAATGGCACCACTATCATTATTGGTCCCAAGCTTATGGCTCGCTCCCCCATCGCTCCTGATCGAAAGACCGTCAGGACCTCAGTCATGTTGCCTGAGGACGTCCACTTCCAAGTGCAAGCTCTTGCCGACGCAAATCACGTTTCGTCCGCCTGGGTCATCCGCATGGCGGTGCAGCGCTTCCTGGACGAGCACCAGGGCCAGCTGGAACTGCCTCTTCGCCTGTCTTCGCGACAAGGATCTGATTCATGAGTAAAGATGTCTTTCTTCGTAAACTCGCGCGCCTCCAAACCTCTGCGAAGCCCCGCGTTCTGGATCTATTTTCCGGCTGTGGTGGAATCTCACTAGGCTTCGAGTCCGCAGGCTTCGAGATGCGGGGCTCTGTTGAATTTGATCCCGATGCTGCCAGATCGCATGGCCTGAACTTCCATGACGGCGCCGAAGCCCACAGCCAGCCGATTGACATTACAAAGACATCTCCGGCTGATCTCTGCCTCAAGCTTGATTTAGGCAATGTTGCAGATGCCTTCGACATCGTAGTGGGTGGCCCTCCCTGCCAAGCATTTGCTCGAGTGGGCAGGTCCAAACTCCGCGAGATTGAGGAGCATCCCGAAGCGTTCATGCATGATCCGCGTGCGCAGCTCTACAAGAAATATCTGGAGTACGTAGACGCGTTCCAGCCACTTGCCGTGCTTATGGAGAATGTACCCGACATTCTGAACCATGGCGGCCAAAACATTGCCGAAGAAACCTGCGAGGTCCTGGAAGCCAAAGGCTACATATGCGGCTATACCTTGCTCAACGCTGCGTTTTATGGTGTCCCTCAGATGCGGGAACGGATGTTCCTGATCGCATACCGACGAGAGCTGGGGGCAAGCGTTTCGTTTCCATCTCCCAGCAACTGGCTGATATTGCCGCCTGGATATGAGGGCTCTCGCTCCGTCGCGCTCAAGTCATTGCGCAATTTGACCGATCAGGCTCACTCTTATATAGAACCACCCGCTGCAACCCCTGACCTCCCGCCCGCAGTAACGGCCGAAGACGCACTAGCCGATCTTCCAGCAATCAATGCTCGTGAGCTACTTGCTGCCGGGAAAATCACCCGTGGTGCGCGCCGCTTTGACAGTCCGGTCAGCTACAGCCGCAGAAAGCCTTCTGCATATGCAGAACTGATACGCACATGGCCAGGCCACGAAGCCCCCCAAAACGGGCTGGTGGATCATGTTATCCGCTATCTGCCACGGGACTATGAGCTGTTTGCCCGCATGAACCCAGGTGATCAATATCCGGAGGCATATGCGCATGCTATGGACATGTTCCAGGAGCGTTTGGCGGTGGCTCGGGCCAGCGGAGAGAACCTCGCTGACGATTCATCAGAGTACAAAGCTCTGAAGGATTCGATTGTGCCCCCATATGACGCAAGCAAGTTTCCAAATAAATGGCGGAAGATGTGGCGTGACCAGCCAGCACGCACACTCCTTGCACATCTGGGCAAGGACGGCTATAGCCACATCCATTACGACAGCAAGCAAGCCCGGACCATATCGGTGCGCGAGGCTGCACGCCTGCAGTCTTTCCCAGATGGTTTCCGTTTCAGCGGAACTATGAACCCCGCCTTCAAACAGATCGGCAATGCGGTTCCGCCCCTGATGGCCAAGGCTCTGGCCACTCATATGATGCAAACAATTAAGCAGGCAATCACACAAAAGGATATGGCAGATGAGCCTCGTCGAGCGGCAACAGCAGTTTCTTGAAGCCGCCCAGAAACACTTCGGCACATCAAAGGCAGTTCGCCCACGAGAACTGTTCGGCGTCTCGAACAGTGCCAAGATTGTTGAGGGTGGCATCCAGCTTGGTGTAGTCAACCTGGATAACGTCAGAGAAGACACCGAGGCCCTAATATTTGGCTGCGTTCTCCGATTCCCGCCAGAAGATGAGGTTTACTTTGCCGTACTGGTTCGCAAAGACAAAGCGAACTTCCTTGAGCGCTTAGCCGAGATGAAACGCCTGGGCGCTGCTGCAAAGGGTGCCGGAGAAGACTCGGAGTTTGCGCTAGAAGCTGCTGGCGATAGTGATGGGCCGTCGGAGTCCCCAGGAGCCACTATCAAGTACAGCGCCAGGAATAACCTAGTGCCTATCTATCTGGCTAGGGATGGGCGCCTGTGGCTACGCAACGCCAAATTCTGGGACAGCCTAGCTTTCGACCTCTCACCTTTCGGGCCCTCAACAGAACCGGACGAGATCGTTGTTGCACTGTATCCGCCGACAGCGTCCGCAAGGCGCAGCCTGCTTGCCCGCGAATTCATCGGATGGCTAGGCAGTTTGGTCGGCAGGGAAAAAATTCACGAACTCCTCGTCTGGACGGATACGGCGACGCTCAGCCCAGCCATGCTGCGCATGCCTCCAACCCTTCCAATCGAAGAAATAGAGAAAGCCATCAAGACTCTGGGTGGTCATTATCCAAATGGAGAGGTTCGACGGTTTCATGCTGCGCTGAACTTCCTAGACCATAAGCACTTCGTGATCCTCTCCGGACTTTCAGGTACGGGAAAGACGCAACTGGCATTGAAATATGCACGAGCGGTTCACGGCTTGACCTCGAATACAACCGCCGATCCATTGCTTTTCGAGTGCCCGGTTCGTCCAGAATGGACTGATCCTACTGGGCTTACGGGATATTACGACGTACTAACAAACCGCTACGTCGTGCCGACCTTTCTGGAAGCCGTGCTGGTCGCGACAGCGCACCGGGACTCTCCAGTATTTGTAATCCTCGACGAAATGAACCTCGCGCGGATTGAGTACTACCTCTCTGACATATTGTCAGCCATCGAAACCCAAGGAGCTCTGCAACTGCACTCAAACGGTGTGCCTCTGGAGGGAACCACCGGTGCCAGTGTCCGGGCGGAAATCCCCTTACCTTCTAACCTCTTCATCATCGGCACAATTAACATCGATGAGACAACCAATCCTGTCAGTGACAAAGTACTTGATCGGGCATCGGTGATTGATATGTCTGCGGTGGATGTCTCGGGTTTCATGGCCTCACTGACTGAACATTACCCCGAACTGCAGAACGCGAAGGATGCATCCGAACCGAAACTAACCGAAATCCACAGGCTCTTGGAGCAATACGGCCTAGGGTTTGGTTACCGGGTGATTGAGGAGTTTGTGCGATACCATGCCTTCGACGCCAAGTATCTGCAAAACTCGGCTGACAGTGTCACAGACCAATTACTGGTACAAAAAGTCCTGGTCAAGCTGCGTGGTTCCGAGCGCCAGCGTCCACTGTTGAATGCTCTGGACAAAGTCTGCAATAGCCTCCCCAGCGCGCAGAAGTATGTTCGTAGACTACTGAGTGATCTAGATGAGTTCGGCTCCTTCCAGGCGATGCGTTGATAATGACAACGCTACACGTTCAGAGCGAAAACGGAGGGCCTGCGTGGCAGGTCTGGCCGACACAGGAAGTAATTCCCAGCGGTTCGATCAAGGAGGCTTCTTCTTATCTGTTTGAACTACGCGATAGCGACAATGCACTTGATGCCGATCTTCTGATCGACGATGTACCTGTCGAGGCATTGCGTTCTCGCCAGCCCCGCGTTGCGCGCTGGCGATGGACGCCTGGTTTCCACGCCGGCTCTGTAGAGGTAGCTCTACGCCTCCCAGGCACGGGAGTACGCCGCTTCGAAATCACTACTGATCCTGATCTTCGCAAGCTCACTCGTAACGACTTTGACGCAATGGTGCGTGAGGTTTTGGAAGATACCTTCGCACTTTTCTCACTTAGTGCTTTTCGCAAGGGCATCGCACGCCAGTCAGGTAGTAAACCACCACCATTGGCCCGGCTAGAATTTCTTCGCTCGCGGGCCGAGGAGATTAGGCAAACGATTGAGGCAATCAACCGCTCCCCCAGACATTTCCTTCGCGCCGAACAGATAACCTTACCCTTCCATCGCGCAGTGCGTGCGACAGGACCGGAAATTATAAAGTCGCTCCGGTCCGGACTTATCCGAACGGAAACCAGCAAGCCATCCCGGTTACCTGCTGCGCTCGGCGGACGCCTGCCAGCACAGATCACAATACGCCAACGTCGCAACAGCGTAGACATTCCGGAGCACCGACAGATCAAGGCATGCCTCCGGTCTTGGGCAGCTTGGTTGTCAGGCGTCGCCGATGTGCTTGCCAAGACAAGTCGTAGCAACGACTCGGATACGCTTTCTACAGCCGGCAGTTGGGCTGTTCGTACACGGCGAATTGCACGTCAGCTCAACGACGCTGCCGGCTCAGGCTTTATGACAGAGGTCACCGACAGCCCACCCATGCTGCAGATGTCTTCGCTGTTTCGCAACGACCCTGTTTACCACCGCTTCTACCGACTCTGGCAAGACATGAATCTGGGCCTCGCCGCTCTGTTCGGCGACTTCTTGCAAATGCCGCTGGCCAGAACATACGAGCTGTACGAGCTATGGTGCTTTCTGCGTCTCCTTCGCGCGGCCGTTCTAGAGTACGGTTCGACCGGTGTAGATCTGAGCAATCTGTTCGTAACCAATGCGGCCGGTGGTGTAACGATTTCCGCAGGTGCCGTTATCGTTTCAGTCAGCCCTGACAAGGTCTTGTGCTTCCAGCGTCAGTACCGTGAGTATTGGGTAGAACCAAGTGGCGAAGGCAGCTTCAGCCGAGTCATGGTGCCCGATGTGGTTCTGGCAGGTACCGGTTTTGGCACCCCAGGGAGGCAGGTAATTGTCCTGGATGCGAAGTACCGCATTAATGACGGTCTGAATGATGCGTTGAGTTCAATTCACATGTATCGCGACGCACTGGTGCAAGAGGCTAACAGCGGAGAGATTGAGGGTATTGTTACAGCCGCCTACCTGCTAACACCGCACACTCCAGCCATCAACGCCGACTTCAAAAATACGCCTGTACCGGGACGGCTTTTCCACCCTCAGTACCGGGATAAGTTTCGCTTCGGTGCTATCACCCTGCGCCCGGGGATGAGCAGCGACGATCTGCGAAATAGCTTGAAAACCATCGTCGCCGATGCTGTCGGATAGCTCTGATGGCTGATGTACTTACCCCGGAGCAGCGCAAGCTCAATATGAGCCGGATCCGTGGCCGCGACACTAAACCGGAAATGATTATCCGGCGCGGACTTCATGCCCGAGGTTTTCGATATCGATTACAGGATCGCAAATTGCCTGGCCGTCCAGACCTTGTGTTTCCACGCTATCACGCCGTAGTCTTCGTCCATGGTTGTTTCTGGCATGGACATAATTGTCCGATGTTCAAACTTCCAGTAACCCGCCAGGAATTCTGGGCCACAAAAATTGCGTCTAATCGTGCCAGAGATGAGCGAGTAATTGGAGCTCTGCTAAAACTCGGATGGCGGGTCGCGAATGTATGGGAATGCAGTATCAGAGGCCCTGCTAAACTTAGCGACGAAGAAGTTATTACAAGATGCCAGAATTTCCTGCTTTCCGACGAAGTCACTCTGCTAGATATCTCCGGAGCTACTAGAGCACATGAAAAAAATCAGCAATAAACCCGACGAAAGCGTAATAGACCTGTCAATCCTTCACGATCTCAAGCTTCTAGCACTACGTGCAGCAATCGACCGGGAGGCCAGAAGTCGTGGTTTGAATTTTAGTGTTGGCGAAGTCGGTGAGAAACTGGTGATCGGCATCTTTAAAGAACGCCCCGATCTACCTGTCCTGGCTCCTGCCCCTAGAGGCACAAAAAATATAGATGCGATCTCCCGGGAAGGAAACCGCTACTCGATCAAAACACTCCAGAGAGCAAAAAAAACAGGGACGATTTACCCGGACCAGCTTAATAACGAGCGGCAACTCTTCGAATTCATCCTCATCGTTTTAATCCATGAAGACTTTACATTAGATCGAATCATCGAGCTCGATTGGCACCAATTCTGCGCCGTCCGGAGCTGGGATATCAGAATGAATGCTTGGTACGTAGCCCGCTCCAACCGAGCGCTAAGTGTCGGTCGTCAGATTTATCCCAGGCCTGCAAGTCCAACTGCCTTGTCCTCAGCAACCAGCCTCACAGGGAAAAGTCCAGGCACCTCAATCATGCCCACTTTTGAACAGTGAAGGCTTCAGGCATATGTATTGCACTTTCATGCGGTTGCCGCGGCGATGGCAAAGAAATAAGCGCAGTGCGGCCGCGCTGCACTAAAGACCGCTACCACACGGTGTCAGCGCCGTTTCGGTGCCGACGCGCATGTCCATCGGACCGGAGACCAAGCAGATCGAATCGACGCGGATAATTGCAGTAGATCTCGTAGAAACGTCGCGCACGCGGCGCCGTTGTCGGCGGGCCAATTCACTACAACCGTGCCGCGTGCGTGGGTGATTTCGATATGGATCGTGGCTTGGTTGTTGCTCGGCGGCTGCGTCATGGCCCGCACGTTCAGCGGGATGAATGATTTTGCAGCGCCAGTTTTTTTGTGAATGAGCCCGGATCCATTTATGTACTAGGTTTGCGTTGAGGCCGTGGTGCAGGGCAACCCCGGCAGTTGATGCATCGGACTGGGCGTATTCCTGAATAATTTGGGCTTTGACAGTCTTGATGTAGGAGCGTCGTTTGGGCGGCATGAGGGATCATGCTTAAAAAGGCCTGAGAGGGTGTCCAGTTAAAAATGGTGGACACCATGTCGGTGCTTAGCGGGGTAAGAAGATGGGTTCATCGCACCCTTACCAACATTGAGCGAAAAAAATATCTATATTATCCAACAGTAAATCGAGATACAAACTCTTACCCTACCAAGCATTTACACTAACAAAACGCTTATTCGCAGGCTTTCCACAATAACTTTGCGAGCATCCCATAGTATTCAGTCAGGACCTGCCTCAAGCCAATCACTCCCGTCAAGTAGTGATCGGTAGCCTGGACCATTACTTAGCCGATGCCTTAGCAATAAAGTTTGCAAACTCCCTAGGTAGCAACTCCATCATCTGCGACGGCTGTAAAATATGAGTATCATAAGTCCGGCTCAGCCTTCTCACTGCCAACGCAAGTCGACCCACTCCACCTTTACCCGACGTGTCGCCGCGCTTGCGCTTCTTAATTGGCTTAACACGACTTGCCGCCCCCGTCAGAGGCTCGCCACCTTTCATATACATCGCATTAGCAGTTTGGATATAAGCGCGATGGTAGACAACATTCTGTCGAGACGTAAGCTGCTCAGAAAGATCACCCCAAGTAGGCATTTCAGCACTAAGCATTACTAAAGCTTCGGGCCCATGTCGCCAGTACATCTCAAATGATGTCCGTGCAAGATGACGATACGCGAGCGATCCGGAGTGACCTTTTCGCTCGATACGGTAGTGCCAGTATTTACTCATTTTCTTCCCAAACTGAGAAAAATAAGCGATCGTTAACCACTCCCAAATACCGTCATTTTTTTGAGCGAGGAACAACTTAGCATCAAAATTCTCACACAAAAGATCGTGAACATACTTGCCGAATTCAAAGCGATTCTTGAATATCTTAGTAAGATCAATCTCAACGTCGACGGCCACCGACGCATTTGAAGGTTCGTCCAGCAATTCTTTAGGTGGTAATTCACTGGGAGTACGTCGATCCAACCATTCACGGTAGATTTTTTTTCCAGCATCAGTCAACTTATGAATCTTCATCCTTCTCCTCCTTCTTTCGCGCTTCGAGCAATTGCGTCGCTATCTTGAAGCGATTACAAAAGGCTGCTGTCACTCGCGTGCTCCAATCCGCCTGCTCTTCCTCGTTGTCTTCGCTAGGCTCATCGGTGATTCCATGTAGAAGGAGCCAAGCTTTAAAGTCCTCCCAAGTCGACTCAGATAGTTTGGCCGGATCCCTCGCAAGCCATTCTGCTAGCCGGCGAACCACCTCAGGAAGAATTAGTCCGGTAAAGAACTTATCGGCTTCAGCTTCAACTGAAGAATGATAGATATCTTTATTAAATCGCAAAATAGCTCTTCCGTCGCTTTCGAGAATTTGAATTTCCCAAGGGCGCTGCCCCAGTTCCGCTGGCTCAAGCGCAATGAAACTCGTAGTGTCACCCTGTCCATCAGGTCGAATATTCTCTGCCGCGGCAACAAGCAACGAGTCTGCTGCCTGGACGAGCAAGACTCGAAACAACCATGTCCCCTCATCAGCGATTTCACTGAGAACAACAAAACCTTTGTTCCAATCTGATACTTCACCAAGATATACTCGCTCTTCCGAGTTTCCTCGTTTCACAATTACAACCACGCTCACTGCGGGGTGTACTTCAATTCCCGAAAGGTCGAGGCGCGCAAGACTGAAAGCCAAGCGTTTCGCACTCTCATCGAGGATTATCGTAATACGGCTTTTCTCGATGTCGATAAGACCCGTTGGATTACTGAGCGCTGATAAGCGTGGCATCAACCGCCTCCTCATACTTCAACCGTATACGCAATCGAAGGTTCTTATCAAACCCAATCAGTGTCAAACTAAAATCCGTATCCTCAATAGAAAAACTCAAATTATTCAAATCAGTCTCAAGTATCGTGTATCCAAAGCCAGTCACTGTGAAGATCTTGTCCTTAAGATCAAAATCTAAAGGGTCGTATTCACTAAAGGCATCCTTATCCAGCCCCTCATATGCAAATTCGACATTCACGGTAAGTGGTAAATGCGCATTTGCAAGCGCCCCAGCAGAGGCTGGGCGAATTCTACAACCTTCGGTCAATGGCTCGATTATAAGAAGTTTGGGATATGGCGACGGAATATCGTTCGGCAGCTTCGGTTGTGTTCCATTGGGTGATTTCTTGCCTTTCGTCTGCTCTTTGGAAGTGATGCCGGGCGCAGAAAAATATTTCGCCAACAATTTAAAGTCTCGCTTTTGATCACCCTCGGTGAGCACGTCCAGCAGCTTAACCATCGCGTTGCGCACGATCGCCACGACTGTGTCCCCAGAGCGATAGTATTCGGTCAGCCTTGGCAATTTATTGTTCCACCGCAGATGAGTGGCCTCTTCAGCGCTCAACAATAACTTGGAAAGTTCCAAGTCGTTGATGAGGGTCAGTCCACGGGCTCGAAAACGCAACTTCCCCCCCCCTACCGGCTCTTCACCAATTAACAAATCGCGTCGAATCACAGCTTGCTCCGGCATTTCCAAGTCGCCGGGATGGCACAAATGAACGTCGAAAGCGCACTCAATAGCCCCGCCCCCTTTTCGCGGCTTGATCATCAATGGGAATCGGACTGCGATCGACTCTTCAGAATTGAATGCAGATCGCATCTCCTCCAATTGATCGGAGCTAAAATTCGCCTCTGTGATCTTGTTTGCAGAATCAACAATCTTTGCGGTGACGACCTCATTCTTTGAGGACTTATCGATCGCCTGAACAAGAAAGTCACGATATCCCTTGGTTGTGCAGGTATGTAGTTCCCGCGCGAGTTTGTCCGAGAGATGCTGGTCTGCTAAAGCGATAATCGTTGCGCGAGCGATGGTCGTGCCCTCGATGTTCACAATAAGCTTACCTTGATAAATCGGAACGAAAAACTCGGCTATGGTGATCTGAATTGCATCTGCTGTATTTACAACCTTTGGTGCAGGAATCACCAGAGAAAGGCCCGGTTGAGTGGATGTTCGTTGAATACCTAGCTGTTCCCGAAACTGCTCAATCGAAAGCCCTACTTGGATAGGTAGGACGCGTTGGTCGGGCCCTTCTCCTTGCCATATCCCCCAGTATGCATCCCGCTTCCATTTATGATTGCAGTAGTCGTAATCGCGAAGGAAGGAGCTTGCACCAAACAGCGCTTCATCCTTACCATCGTTGCGTACGGTATAACCGAAAATCGTTCTAATACCACTGGTACTGAAGTAAGTAATCTTCCCTTGCCCTGCGCCTCCGTTTCCAGAACCGTGTTCTTTACCGCCCTCCCCCTCACGAAACCAGAATGCGTTCCAGTTCTGCCCTTCACCATCAAGCTCCGGATTGTCAATGCTGCCCGTAAGTCCGGATGTTCCAAAGTCTTCCACGACCAAACAGTTGGTTACCTTCTTCATATCGATCTGCTGGAGGTGCGGAACCGACTGATTGAACCGATTGAGGTGTTCATCCGGCAGGAGTTCGCTGAGGAAGCTATTGTTATCGACGATTGGATGATTTCGTAGCGTTACTTCAACTCGTTCTGCCGAAGTATCGCGTGCGTCCAGCGCGTTTTGGAAGACCTCCCTCAGAAGAATTGACAACCACTCCCGCCGCTCCTTGGCAAAGTTGTTCTCTGATAGGCTGCGACCCGTACGACCCAGTCCGGGCCTGATGTAACCCCAATGTGCGGTATTTACACTAAAGGCGGAAGATGGTTGATTCACTCTTTTCTTCTCCTTTGAACTTTTCTTTCAACTCGTCCAATTCACGCTGAAGGGCGCGAATAATTTTCCCGGCATCCTCCGATTCGTATTGGTAATTTTTCTTGTTTGCTAGGTTACCCACCAACCGAATCTGCTTGATTGCAGCTGTGACCCTACTGTTCGCCAAGCTGACAAAACGCTCGCGCGGGTCACGCGTCACTGGCATGGAATCAGAATCTCGACTCTTCTGTTCGCTCATGTACATCTCCTACATCTTTAAATATTAGTTACACCTCATGAAAATACCAATTCTTTATCGGTATATATATTTGGCTACATATCGCTTTTGTAGCGGATCCTTGCTCCATGATCAGTTCTGCATTACTGATAATTTGCTAGGCAGCTTAGGAAAATGCCTACACGGTCCGTCCTTAACCTCCCAAGCGGTGGCTCATCCCCTGACAACGCGCCTAAGAAACGCGTCAAGTAGCGGCCTGACCGCTCCCGAAATATGCGGCTTTCTTGTACCTGCGGCTCCCGGCTGCGCGTCTTAAAATCTCTGCTATGTCGGGAGTGGACTAATACAAGCCCCGTAAGGGGAATATGTCCGGCCTTCTACTTGAGGTTTCTTAACTCCCGACGCCTTAGCCCTAAGAAAGCTACAAGTAGAGGTAATGGAAATGCCTATCCAACTCCGCCCTTCGACTCGAAGGCAGACTGAATCACCACCAATACACACAGCGTCAGCGACAGTTACAGCCACCATCGTCTCCACCCGCCATAACCAGCCGTTCCACACCATCTGACTCGAATCCCAAGCATGGTTCTGCGCTCGCGACCTAGGCCGTTTGCTTTGCCGCCATCTCAAATCCCACGCTCTTCGTAAGCTCGACGCCGACCAAACTAGAGCCCTCACGTTCCTGTGCAATGGCACCTATCAGCCAACCGTGATGATCAACGAATCAGCGACCTACACCACGTTGGTGCACCACTACACCCCGGAAAATCGTAACCTTCGCCAATGGCTGACCAATGAGATCATTACAGTAATGCGCGATGAGCATGCCAATCCAGGCACTCACATTCCCAGCCTCAGCCTACTGAAATGGGCAGAGCTGTCTGTAAGCATGCTGCAGTGGCAGAACGAGCCATGGATCAAATTGCAGGACTTACCTGTAGTTTTAACTCATCCACACATGGATAAAGTCAGATCGAGTGAGCGCAAACGATCTTGGTGGGATGCACCCTCTCGCTTTTTTCGTTTCTAATACCCTTCCCACTCAAGGACCCGAGCCCGCCATGAAATTCGACCTCGCCTACTGCCTCAGCCTCGACGAAAAACTGTCGATCTATGACGTGCGCGATTTGAATTTCGACGAAACCATGGAGTTCGATTCCGCCAAAGAGCACTTCCAGTGCCCCAACGATGCCTGTCGTTTGTCCTTCGATGCCGCCAACGTGTTGGGAACGTTCAACGCCAAGAATGTGAATTACGTGCGCACGCCGCACTTCAAGAACATGCCCAGCACGCGGCATGTGGCGGATTGTCCTTATGTCAGTCTGAAGACGCCGGCGTCGGGTCTGGAGGTGGACGGGGCGGAGTCGGATGACGGTCGGGAGGAGCATTTCCCGTCGGAGTTGTTGCTGACTCGGCGTGAGTATGTGCGTAAGCCTGCGAGCCCGGCGGTGGCGGCGGATGTTTTGCGCGATGCCCCGACACTCACTTCAGCGAGCAGTAACGTCGAGCAGCCAAGCCGGGAGTCGGCGCCGGACAAGACCAGTGTCTTCGCCCACCCGGTGGAGTGTTTTGTGTCGAACTTCGCGGACAAGGAGTTGCTCAAGCGCATGCCGCTGAAGATTGGCGAGCACACGGCGCCTTATGGGTCGTTCTTCAAGAAGATCGAGTACCTGCAGGACAACAAGGGGCTGATTTACTGGGGCAAGATCAAGGAGATCAAGGATTACACCCAGAGCTTTCGCATCGATTTCGAACAGAAGGTCTGGTTCAAGCAACCGGACGAGGCGAAGAAGAAGCCTTATTCGGTCAACGTTTATCTGAGTAAGAAGCTGATCGATAACTACCGCAAGCGCAAGGCGTTTCTGGAGGAGATCAAGCACGCCGTCGACAGTGATGCCGAGTTGTATTGCTTCTTTTATGGCGTGACGCCGGAGTTGAAGCAGGTGCCGAGCAAGAAAAACCCCGAACAGACGTTCGGGGTGTTCAGTGCCAACATCGAGAACCTGGATCACTTCATCATTCGTGAAGCGCCGGGGTTGGCGGATCAGTGACTTCGCCTCAGGGCAGTTGCAGCGCTACGCCGCCGGGATGTTGTTTGATGAGGCTGTAGGGCAGGACGCCCCAGCCAATGTTTCGGCAGACGGCAGACACGTGAGGGAAAGACGGCTCTAACTTGATGCCTTTTTCGGTGAAGTACCAATCCGGATAGTGCCAAGGGTAGTCGTCGTTGTAGCCGCAGTCGTTCTCCCCTTCAGCCGTTGTCGTCATTTCCTTGGGATATAGCTTAAGCAGTTGCGCCACCAGCCAAGGCGCCAGCTCCTTGGACCGGTAGTCGTAATAGACAGCGGATGACTCGGATGAAGATTCATCGTAGTCGTAGATTTTTTGCTCGAAATGCAGCGGTTTGCCCTGCCCCACCCACAGCACGTCATCAAGCGTCAGGACTTTCCCGGTACGGGTATCAAGATTGAGCGCCTCATTGTACTGATCCGGGTAAGCCCCACCGCAGTAGTACTCGAATGAGATAGTCGCGCTCATGACGGAAGATGTCATCCACAACGGCTGAATCCCCTGATTGTAGTAGCCCTGTTTGCCATCGACGTAGCACCCGAAATGCCCCACCACGCCCTGCCACAACCGCGCCATCAACTGCTGATTGATACGCTGGCGCGTTTCAGCGGTGTACCCCGAAACCACTTCAAACCCTTCCATTTTTGTCTGTGGCTCGCCCCACCATTGCAGCGTGTACCCCATGAACGTTTCGGTCCGTCCTTGTTTGAGTTTCAGGCCTTGCAGACGCAGATATTCGTATGGCGCCTTGTCATGGAGTCTGACGAGATAGGGCAACGTTTCGGCGGACACTGGCGGGAGTTTGGCTTGCTGTAATTCGACCTTGAGGACTTTGCCTTGTGGACTGGTCCATTCGCCGGACCAACCGTCGGGCTTGGGATGCAAGCGAATTTGCGGGACAGTTTTACCCTCATCGTCAGCCTGGCTGCCCTCGTCGAGTATCAGGGTTTCGCCTTCTCTATTTCCGGTGAGTACTAGATCACTGCGATACTTTTGGTAAAAGTACCGCCCCTCACTGCCGTTGGCGTTCACCTCAAGCACAATCGGCGATTTGCCCACAGTTCCGGTGTAAACCTGAGTGCCATTTTCAGCCCACAGCGCGGTAGAAAAAGTTGAACACACCAACACGACAATGCCGGTCAGACGAAACAGTCCTTTGAACATCAAAACATCCTTGAGTGAATCGAGCGCTGCTCGCGAGAAGTTGTCGCGGATTATGGCGAAGCAACGTCCGAGAATCGATGGAAAGCTACGCCGATAACACTCAACCCAGACACATGCTAAGCATCACCACTACCAGCAAACCAATATAAACCCGCGCATGCACCCGATCCGGTATCCGCCCGATCCACGGCGTGGCCAGCCGAATCCCCACCAGCGACCCAACCGTCAGCACCGCAAACGCCAGCACGTCCACATAGCCGACAAACCACGCCCCCAGATCAAACTCGGTAAACCCCGCCATCGCCATATAGGTCAGCGTTCCGGCCACCGCAACCGGAAGACTCAATGGATTAGCCATGGATGTGGCTTGCGACATGCTGAGGCCACAGCGTCTTAGCAACGGCACGGTCATGACGCTGCCACCCACCCCAAGAAACGTGGCGATAGCGCCAATTCCCACACCGCCGCCAGACACTTCTGCCCCGCCCAATCGCCGTGGGATTTCGATGTAGGACGGTGTAAGAAAACCGCGTCTGAACAAGCAATCCAGAATGGTCACGCTCAGGTAAACGATGAAGGCAGAACGGATCAGCTCACCACTCGCCCACATCGCGGCCGCAGCTCCGACGATCGCGCCCAAGCCGATGAACCCGCCCAACGGCCACAGGTAATGGCGAATGAGATTGCCCGCGTGGTGATGTTTTCTGGTGGCGATCAGGGCATTGATGATCATCACGCAGGTCGAGGTGGCTACGGCAATGTGCATCGCCGATTGGCCGATGGGGTCGTCGATGCCGTGGCTGGCCGTGAGCATGCGGTACAGCAAGGGCACGACGACAAATCCGCCGCCGAAGCCGAACAGCACGGCGGTGACGCCGGTCATGCAGCCGAAGAGTGCCAGCAAGAGGTAGAAGAACATCGCGCATCGTCCGTGGGTTGAGAGTGGCCGACGATAGAGCGACGGGGCTTGGCCTGATTCAGCAAGTCAGCCAATAATGTTTGCGTTTACGCCAACCACTGGGTGCCGCTCGATGCGCAATGTTTCGATTGATCTGCTGGACGACACGCCACGGCCGGTGGTGGCCATCGGTACGGATTATCCCGACGGTCATCGGTTGCCGCGCCATACCCATCGACGGGCGCAGTTGTTGTATGGCGCCACCGGGGTGATGCAGGTGAGCACGCTCGACGGCAATTGGGTGGTGCCGCCGCAGCGGGCGGTGTGGATTCCGCCGGGGGTGGCGCATGAGGTGTTGATGCTGGGAGTGAGCACTCGCAGTGTGTATATCGAACCGGGGGCGGTTGATCTGGGCAGCCGTTGCCAGGTGATCAGTGTTTCGCCGTTGCTGCGGCATTTATTGATGGAGGCGGTGGAGGTTGCGCTGGAGTACGACGAGGCCGGGCGCGATGGGGCGCTGATAGACTTGTTGCGGCATGAACTGGCGCGCAGTGCTCCCCTGCCGTTGCACATTCCACTGCCTGTGGATTCGCGGTTGCTCGGGTTGTGTCAGACGTTTCTCCGGCAACCGAACGCTCACCAATCGCCGCAACAATGGGCCGATCAGTTGCATATCAGTTTGCGTACGTTCAATCGCCTGTTCCGCCAACAGACCGGGCTGAGTTTCAGCCAATGGCGGCAGCGGGCTTGTGTGGTGTTGGCGTTGGCGCGGCTGGCGGTGGGCACGCCGGTGACGCGCATTGCCCTGGATTTTGGCTATGAAAGCCCGGCGGCGTTTTCGACCATGTTTCGTCGTGTGTTGGGGCAGGCACCGTCCGTTTGGTTGGAGCAGGTGAAATGACCACTAAAGCCAATCATGCGCCAAGCGCAGAACCTGAGGAATGCACCGCGGTTTCTCAGGGATTACGCATCATCGTTCTTCGTGGGCAAGTCGGATCGCCGCACCGCTCGCGTCTACAGGTTCTGCACTGGGCGGATGATTGTCTTGAGTGGCTTGTTCTGACAGCAATTCAAAGCTCTGCTCCTTCACATCCTGGGAATCCAGGCCGATTTGCACCCGGAACTCACCCGGCTCGGCGACGTATTCCAGTTGGGCATTGAAGAACTTCAAGTCGTTCTCGTTAATGCTGAAGTGGACTGCTCTCTCCTCTCCGGCCTTGAGCATGATTTTTTGAAAGTTTTTCAGTTCCTTGACCGGCCGGGCGACGGAGGCAACGACATCGCGGATATACAGCTGAACCACCGTTTCGCCGTCACGCTGGCCGGTATTTTTCACCATGATGCTGGCGACGAGGTTGTCGGTCTTGTTCAGTGTGGTCGAAGACAGGGCCATGTCGGTCAGGCTGAAATCGGTATAGCTCAGCCCATAGCCGAAGGGGTAAAGCGGCCCATAGGATTGATCGAAATATTGCGACGTGTAGTTGCGAAGCGCACCCGGCAGGTACGGACGGCCGGTGTTCAGGTGGCTGTAGTAATTGGGGATCTGCCCCACGGAACGTGGAAAGGTGATGGGTAATTTGCCGGACGGGTTGTAGTCACCGAACAATACATCCGCAACGGCGTTGCCTCCCTCGGTACCGCTGTACCAGGTTTCCAGAATCGCATCGGCCTGTTTCTGCTCCTTGCCGATCGACAACGGCCGACCGTTCATCAATACCAGTACCAGCGGCTTGCCGGTGGCTTTCAGGGCGGTGATCAATTCACTCTGGCGCCCCGGCAGATCGAGGCTGGTTCGACTGGCCGCTTCATGGGACATGCTGCGGGGCTCGCCCACCACGGCGATGACAACATCGGCTTGCTGTGCAACCTTGACTGCTTCGTCAATCATTTCTTCTGCCGGGCGAGGGTCGTTGGCGATTTCAGACACGCCCTGGTATTCCAGGTATTTAACAACCTCCTGATCCTCCTCGAGATTGGCGCCTCGGGCATAGATCAGCGAGCCCTGGCTCATCGCGCTTTTCAACCCGTCGTAGATCGTCACCGATTGCGCGGGCACACCACTTGCAGACCAACTGCCCATGATATCGACGGTACTTTTTGCCAACGGGCCGATGAGCGCGATCGTGCTCTCTTTTTTCAGCGGCAAGAGCCCGTTTTCATTCTTCAACAGCACCAGTGTCTTGCGTGCCACTTCACGGGCCTGCGCTCTGTGCAGATGGTTTTCGGCGTTGTTATCAGCAGCGCTTTCACTGGCAGCGCCGAGGCGCCGGTAAGGGTCCTCGAATAGCCCCATGTCGTACTTGGCACCCAGTACTTCCCGCACCGCGTCATCAATATCGCTCTGGGAAATGGCGCCAGACTCAAGCAGCCCTGGTAACTCCGGCCCATAGGAGGAGTCGTTCATGCTCATATCAATGCCGGCCCTGATGGCGAGCCTGGCCGCGTCGCGAGGATTCCTCGCAACACCGTGCTGAACCAGATCGGTGACCCCGTTATGGTCGCTGATGACCAGTCCCTTGAAGCCCCACGCTTTGCGAAGCAGGTCCTGCATCAACCATTTATTGGCCGCCGCCGGTACACCATTTATCGAGTTAAGCGCCGCCATGACGGCTCCCGCGCCACCCTCGATTGCCGAACGATAAGGTGGCAGGTAGTCCTGGTACATTCGGGTCAGGCCCATGTCGACGCTGTTGTAGTCGCGCCCCCCCTCGACAGCCCCATACAACGCAAAGTGCTTGGCGCTGGACATGATGCTGTCGGGCGCGTTCAGGCTTTGTCCCTGGTAGGCCTGGACCATCACTCTGGCAATGCGCGAAACCAGATAGGTGTCTTCACCGAAGCCTTCGGATGTGCGCCCCCAGCGAGGATCACGGGCGACATCGATCATCGGGGCGAAGGTCATATCGATACCGTCCGCACTGGCTTCTTTCGCCGCCGTTCGACCGCTCAACTCGATGGCGTCCATATCCCAACTGGAGGCCAGGGCCAGGCCGATGGGGAAAATGGTTCGATGACCGTGTATCACGTCCCAACCGAAAAACATCGGTATCTTCAGGCGGCTTTGTTGAGCCGCGTCTTGCATGGGGCGGTTTACATAACGGCTCACAGAGCCATACGTCCCCCCGATTCGCCCGGCAGTGATCTCCTGGCAGATTTTTTCGGGCGTCATCTTGTCATCGATAGCGATCAGCCGCAGTTGGCCGACTTTTTCGTCGAGGGTCATCTGATTGATGAGGTTGGTGACAAAGGCATCTTTGTTTGGCGATACCGTATCGGCCAGGACCGGCAGAGTTGTAAAGCTGATCAGGGCACATAGCAGACGTAGTCTTTTCATGATTCCCTTCCCCGCGTAACGCTGTGGCGCACTGCTTTTGAAACGCCACCTTTCCGGCATTGAAGATCAGAAGGCTGACGTTCAATCATTTGGAGCTTTCAGGAAACCGCCTAGAGACAGCGTAGTCGGTCCAACGCCCCTGCCTGAGCGAAAAAAGAGAATCGATCAAAAAATGAGTTTGATCCGGGCGCAAAACAACTGTACAAAAACACAGTACATTTTCGAATCGCCACGCTCGATCCCCGGAGAAAACCATGGCCTCTCTTGCAATGAAAATCACCCTGGAACGCATCGCCCTCTTCCAGTTCACCCCCGCCCACTGCGCCCAGGCCCGAGCGATGCTGGGTTGGAGTGTGGAAGAGTTGTCCGAGGAATCCGGGGTTTCCGTTGACGCCATCCAGCGATTCGAGGCGCAGCGTAATGTGCTGGATGTCACGCGGCTGGCGTTGGCGTATCGGTTTGAATCGCAAGGTTTGGTGTTCTTCCCGGGGTTTGCACCGGGCCGAGGGATGAATGTGAAAGGGTCCACACCGAATCCGGTGGGGCGGGCGGATTATGCGATGGTTGAGTGAGGTTGCAGCAGATGCGGGCCAAAGCCGAACACGTTATGAAAATAGGCATGCTCCTCGAAACCGGTCAGCTGAGTCAGGCTGAGGCGGCCTATAGGCTTGGATTGTCTGAGGAGGAACTGAACGAAATACTCCGTGGAGAATTTTGCGATCTGACCGTGGCAAAAATCTCGGAATATACAAAGCCGTTACTGGACGAACGCAGCTGAAAAGTCCGGGGCGCTTGCACCGCAAGCGCCCCGGCAGCACAACATCAAGCGTTCTGCACGGTCGCCTGATCGCTTACATCTTCCACACCCAACCACCACGCGCCACCACGCTGCGGATACATCACGTTGAACGCCTCGCCCATTTGCGGCGTGGTGATCGACACGTTCCGTTCCCAGGCCAGCGCCAGAATACGGTCGAAAGGTTCGTACCAGGCGTGCATCGACAGGTCGAAGGTGCCGTTGTGGATCGGCAGCAACCAGCGCCCTTTAAGGTCGATGTGCGCTTGCAGGGTTTGCTCGGGCTGCATGTGCACGTGAGGCCACTCGACGTTGTAGGCTCCGGTTTCCATAAGGGTCAGGTCGAATGGGCCGTACTGCTCGCCGATGCTTTTGAAGCCGTCGAAGTAGCCGCTGTCGCCACTGAAGAAGATCCGCGTGTCGCCGTCGATCATCACCCACGATGCCCATAGGGTGCTGTTACCGTCGAACAGTCCGCGACCGGAAAAGTGCTGCGAAGGTGTGGCTACGAATTGAAGGCCATCGACCTCGGTGCCCTGCCACCAATCCAGTTGGCGCACTTTGCTGGCGTCGATGCCCCACTTGATCAGGGTGTCCCCCACGCCCAGGGGCGTGAGGAAGTAGCGGGTCTTGTCCGCCAGTTTGAGCACGGCCTGATAATCGAGGTGGTCGTAGTGATCGTGGGACAGGATCACCGCTTCAATCGGCGGCAGGTCTTCGAGGCTGATCGGCGGCTGGTGGAAACGCTTGGGGCCGGCCCATTGCACGGGAGAGGCGCGTTCGGCGAAGACCGGGTCGGTGATCCAGAACTTGTCCTGCAGCTTGAGCAGAAGCGTGGAATGGCCCAGGCGATAGACGCTGTGGTTAGGCGCGGCAATCAACGCCGCCTGGGTCAGGGTTTGCACCGGAACGGGGGCCGACGGCCGGGTGTCGTGCGGTTTGTTGAAGATGAAGTTCCACAGGATGCGCAAGGTTTTGCGAAAGCCTTCGCGCTGCACCGGCACATGGTTTCGGTACTGCCCTTGAGCCTGTCGGGACGCTTCAGGCGTTGAAGCGTTGTTCGCTGGGGAAGTTGAAGTGTCCATGACTGAATGACTCCAGAAAAACCGCACAATCGACGATTTTCCGCTTGGGACGATAAATGGCCAAGGCATGCACGCATCAGCCGAAGATTCAATTTCTCACGGTGCAGGATTAACACAACATTACACTGCACAGTGTAGTTTCTAGGTTGCATCAAAGCCGATCACAAGTAAACTACCAAGTGTAATTCTCCACTTTTTCCTGCCGAAGCGTACTTATGACAGCTCCACAGCGCCTCACCGACCGAAAACGCGAAGCCATCATCCAGGCAGCGATTGCCGAATTCCGTACCCACGGTTTCGATATCACCAGCATGGACAAGATCGCCGCCACCGCCGGCGTGTCGAAGCGCACGGTGTACAACCACTTCCCGAGCAAGGAAGAGTTGTTTGCCGAAATCCTCAATCAGTTATGGACCCGAGTAACGGCCGAACAGGAAACGGCCTACCGCCACGACCTGCCCCTGCGCGATCAGCTGCGCCTGATGTTGCAGGCGAAATTGCAGATGCTGGCCGATGACAATTTTCTCGACTTGGCGCGGGTGGCGATTGCCGCCACCATCCACTCTCCCGAGCGTGCGCAGAACATGGTTGCCCGAATGGGTGAGCGCGAAGAAAGTTTGACCGTGTGGATTCGTGCCGCCCAGGCCGATGGCCGCTTGAAACAGGTCGCGCCTGAGTTCGCTGCGCAACAGATCCACGGGTTGCTCAAGTCCTTTGCCTTCTGGCCGCAGATTTCCATGGGCCAAACGGGCCTGTCGCCCGAGATGCAGCACACAGTGGTGGAATCTGCGCTGGACATGTTCCTGGCGTGCTATGAGTGCTGAACCGAGCTGCAAAAAATGACAACGTCCGCCACTTTATCGCTGTTCGATCGCTCTGAATAAAAACACCGAAATGTGTTTCTGAATGAGACTGGCGCTGGAGCTATAGTGAGCCTCAGTCCCATCCCCTCTTCAGAGAGCATCATGAGCACTCCGACCCACGAAACCGAAACCGAAATCACTGGCCCCGTCGATCACCTGCGCTTCCATCGCCCTCACGCGCACCTGGCACCTACTTTCGGTACCGACCGTTTTGCCCTGCGCGCCGAGGCTTTTGCGCGGTTCTTTGGCACGCCGACCTTCCTTGGCGCCCAGACCTTGGTGGTGGTGATCTGGATTTGCCTGAACCTGTCCGGCGTAACCCAATTCGATGTGTACCCCTTCATCCTGCTCAACCTGGCGTTCAGCCTGCAAGCGGCCTACGCCGCGCCGCTGATTCTGCTGGCCCAGACGCGTCAGGCGGCGCGGGACAAAGCCCAGTCCGAAGCCGATGCGCGACATCGTGAAGCCTTGGCCATCGCCAACAGTGAACGTCAGGCCCAGGCCGCGCGGAACACTGCGCAACTGAAGGAGTTGCTGGAGCAAAACACCCGGCTCACCGAAATCACCAAGACCCTGACTGAGCGCATCGAAAGCCTGACCTCGGAAATGCATCAACACTTCATCAGCAAGGAGCCACCGAAGGTTTGATCCGGAGCGCCCGCCCCAACTCGTCGAACAACGTCACCACCGAGCGCAATGCGCGGCAGTCCGGGCGGGTCAGCAGCCACAGCGCGGTGTCGTAACCGTGCAGGGGCTCGGTCAACGGTTGCAGTCCGTCACCGATCAAAAAGTCCGGCAACGCCGCGATGCCCAGTCCGGCCCGCACCAACTCGGTCACCGACAACATGCTGTTGCAGCGATAACCGGGTGTAACGCCAGGCAACTGCTGGCGCCGCCAGGCGACGGTGGGGTGATCGGGAAGAAAGTCGTCCGGGGCGATCCAGGTCAATGAGGCCAGGTCGTGGGATTCGACCGATTGCAGATAGGCCGCGCTGGCACAGACCCGGTAGGAAATGTCTGCCAATCGCCGGCCAACCAGATGCTCGGGCGGGGTGCGGGTCAGCCGCAAGGCGATGTCGGCGTCGCGGCGGCTGAGGTTGGCGAAGTCGTTGGAGGTGCAGAGTTCAATGGTCAGCGCCGGATAAGACGGCATGAACCGCGCCAGTGCCGGTAACAGCAGACTTTGCAGGACCGAATCGGTGCAGGTCAGGCGCACGGTGCCGCTGATGATTTCTCCGCCCTGCTCCACGCCAAGGCGCGCCGCCTCCAGTGCTTGTTCGGCGCGTTCAGCCTGCTCGGCCAGGGTCTGAGCCAACGTGGTAGGCAGGTAACCGGTGCGGCTCTTTTCGAACAGTTGCTGGCCCAGCGCGGCTTCGAGTCGACGGACCGCGCGAAACACCGTCGAGACGTCGACCTTCAACAACGCCGAAGCCCGGGCCAGAGAGCCGCCGCGCACCAAAGCGAGGATCAGCGACAGGTCGGGATAGTCCAGCCGATAGTGCGTCGATGCATTGATCACTTGGGATAACGCCAATATTGATTGCGTGAACGCCAATCTATAGTCGGTGCCAGAAATCAACAAGCGTCGAGATCACTCATGGAAACCAACGCCATCCGCATTGCCCTGATCGGTGACTACGATCCACACGTCTCCGCCCATCAAGCCATCCCCGTTGCCCTCGGCATGGCCGCCGAACACACCGGCATGAACCTGCAGTTTGAATGGCTGGCCACCGACCGCATCACCGCCGATACGCCACTGGATGACTACGATGGTTTCTGGTGCGTGCCCGCCAGCCCATATCGCGATATGGATGGCGCGCTACGGGCGATCCGCTTTGCCCGGGAACAACAACGGCCGTTCCTCGGCACGTGCGGCGGTTTTCAGCACGCGGTACTGGAATTCGCCCGCAACGTATTGGGCTGGGAAGATGCCGAACACGGCGAGACTTCGCCCGACGCGACGCGGGCGTTGCTCACGCCGCTGACCTGTGCGCTGGTGGAAGCCGTCGACAGCATTCATTTGGTTGAAGGCTCGTTGATCGCCAAGGCGTACGAAAATGCGGAGATTCGTGAAGGCTATCACTGCCGTTACGGTGTGAATCCCGAGTTTGAACGGCAGCTACTGACGCGACAGTTGCACGCGGTTGGCCACGATTCGGCGGGGGATCTGCGGGCAGTGGAGCTGAAGGATCATCCATTCTTTGTCGCAACGCTGTTCCAACCGGAACGCGCCGCGCTCAAAGGCCTGCTGCCGCCGTTGGTCAAGGCATTGATCGAGGCCTGTGCGAGGCAAAAATCATGATCGCCCAGACACCTGCAGCACCTTACTACGCAGTGATTTTCACCTCGCTGCGCACCGAAGGCGACCAGGGTTACGAACAGGCCGCCGAACGCATGGTGGAACTGGCCCGTGAGCAACCTGGCTTCCTGGGCGTGGAATCGGCCCGGGGCGCGGATGGGCTCGGGATTACGGTGTCCTACTGGGCCAGCGAAGCGGCGATCCTGGCCTGGAAGCATCATCCCGAGCACAGCGCGATTCGTGAGCGCGGGCGATCGACCTGGTATTCGGCGTGTCATACGCGGGTGTGCAAGGTTGAGCGGGCCTATGGGTTCAAACAGTAAATGATGCGGCGTTCTGGAGGCCGTCTTCGCGGGCTTGCCCGCGAAGACGCCAGAACAGCCACCGCAAAACCCTCACCCCCGCACCAAACTCCTCACCGCCGTAATCTGCGGCACGTCCTGTCGATTCATGTACACCCGCAACGGCTCGGTGATGTTGATCCGGTCGTCGATGTTCTGGTCCAGCAGCAACTGAATCAGTTCGCGCTTGAGCGTCATGGTCTGCTCGGGGCCGGGTGCCCAGACGAATTCGCTGGCGGGGATGATGCCGTCGTCAGCCACGTCCATGCCGAAGGCGTCTTCGCTGAAGCGCACGATGTACTGGCCGGTTTTGCGATTGAGGCCGACGAAGCCTTTGAGCTGGTCGGCGGCCTGGCAAATGAGCTGGGAAGTGATGCGCATGGTAAACCTCACAAAAGGTCGCTAAGGACCGGTGATCGATGGTTTACACACAGGGCAAGTGAACGGGTTTCCCTCTGCCGGGGAAACTGCAGGTGTGAAGATTACTGCAAAGAGCCGCACAAAAGCGTCGAAGAAATCTTCTTTAAACACGTTTATGTCGGTCTGGTGATAGCACAAGCGGCGCTCAGTTGTTAAAAGATACGTCTTTGAAAACTCATCGCAAAAGGACTTCGACCATGCCTGTCTCCTTCACCAAAAGCGCCCTGCTGCTGAGCCTGATGCTCGGCCTCGGCCAGGCACAGGCCACCAGCGAGCCAAGCCCCAGCGCACTGGCAACCCGCCTGGGCATTCCGCACCCGGCGGTGATCGCCCACCGTGGCGCCTCTTTCGATGCACCGGAATCCACCGCCGCAGCCTACAAACTGGCTCGCGACCTGGGCGCCGACTACCTGGAAATGGACCTGCAACGCAGCAAGGATGGTGTGCTGTTCGCCCTGCACGACAACAACCTGCAACGCACCACCGACGTCGCTACCAAATTCCCTGAGCGCAAGGACAGCCCGGCCAACGAATTCACCATCGCCGAACTGAAAACCCTGGATGCCGGCAGCTGGTTCAACACGGCGTACCCGGATCGCGCGCGTCCTGGCTACGTGGGTCTGAAGATCCTGACCCTGGACGAAATCATCGACATCGCCCAAGGTAATCCACTGCACAAGCCTGGCCTGTACATCGAAACCAAGGAGCCAAAGCAGTTTCCCGGCATCGAACGCGATCTCAAGGATAAATTGCAGGACCGTGGCTGGCTGAGCCCGACGGGTTCCAAACTGGCAAAAAGTAATCTGGCGGTCGGCCAGGGGAAAGGCAAAGTCGTGCTGCAAACCTTCGAGAAGAGCAGCCTCGAACTGCTCGAGAAGGAAATGCCGCAAGTGCCGAAAATCCTGCTGTTGTGGGTCGGCGAAGGCAGCATCGAGCCGAAATCCAAAGTGACGTTCGCTGAGTCCGGAGACAAGGACAAGGCGACTTACTACGCCAAACAGGAACCGAAAGACAAAGCCGAATTCCAGCAATGGGTCGAGTACGCCAAGGCCCAGGGCGCTATCGGCACCGGGCCTTCTGCCGCGCTGACCAAGGGCGGCGATCAGAGCTATTCAGACCTGGTGAAACCGTGGATGAACCAGTTCACCCACGATCAGGGCATGCTGGTGCACGTCTACACCATCGACGATGCCGTGGATTATCAGAAAGTGATGGATGCCGGTGTCGATGGCATCTTCACCAATCGCGCCAGCGAACTGCTGAAGTTCTATAAGCGCCCGGCGGCGGCGAGCGTTGCGCAGTTGTTGCAGAACAACGGGTACTGATTGGCGCCAGGCACTGCACCGCGTCGTCCCCATCGCGGGCAAGCCACGCTCCCACAAGGTCTGCGCAAAACCTGTGAGAGCGTGGTTGCCCGCGATTGTTTTTTTAAGGGTGAATTAAGTTGCGCTGTTTAACCTGATCCCACTTAAACAGCTCCTCCAAGGAAAGAACTTGATGAAAACCTTAACTGCCCTGTTCACCGCTGCTGCCCTGACCCTCACCGCCGGCCTGGCCCAGGCTGATGTTCGCGTCGACCAGATCCCCGAGTTGGTCAAAAGCGGCAAGATCAAACCCCTGGAAGAAATGAACCAGGCCGCGCTGAAGTTGCATCCGGGCGCCACGATTACCGATACCGACCTGGATAACCACTTCAACGGTTACGAATATGAAGTGGAACTGCGTCTGGCTGACAACACCGAATGGGACGTGGACTTCGATGCCGCCACTGGCAAGGTCCTGAGCAACAAACAAGACAAGTGATTCAACGGCAAAAAGCCGCACGATCTTCGGGTCGTGCGGCTTTTTTGCGTTCGTCGTAAGGCAAATCGCTGAAGTCATGAACGAAGTCGCGCCCTTTTGCGCAGGCCCGCTAGAATCCCTCAACACCACTCAGCATGTTGAAGCAGAGAACCACGGATATGGGGCAAACAGCGGCAGCAGACATCGCCACGATCGGCCGGATCAGCACGGTGCCGGCGGTTCTTCAGGTGATCAGTGAGCTGACCGGGTTGCGGTTCGCCGCGGTGGCCCGCGTCATCGACAACACCTGGATCGCCTGCGCGGTGCTCGATCGACTGGGTTTCGGCGTGCAAGTGGGCGATGAACTGCAGCTGGTCTCCACGCTGAGCGACGAAATTCGCCAGGGCCAGCACTCGGTGGTCATCGACAAGGTCAGTGAAGACCCGCTCAGCCGCGATCATCCCTTCGAAAGCTACATTGCGGTGCCGATACTTCGCACCGACGGGCGCTTCTTTGGCACCCTCTGCGCCCTCGATCCTGATCCCGCGCCGCTCAGGTCCAGCACGATACAGAGCACCATGGAATCCTTCGCCCGGATGCTCGCGCTGCAGATCGAGGCCGAAGAAAACCTGCAACGGACCGAAGCGGCGCCGATCAAGGAACATAAAACCACCGAACTGCGCGAACAGTTCATCGCCGTGCTCGGCCATGACCTGCGCAACCCCTTGTTCGCCATCAGCGCTGGCGCCGAAATGCTCCTGCGCAAACTCAAAGACCCGCCAAATGAGCAACGGGTTCGGCATATCCTCACCAGCGCCCGGCGTGCAACCAAACTGGTCGACGATGTGCTGGACTTCGCGCGCGGGTCATTGGGTCGCGGCATCCCGGTGAATATCGAGCCGTGCCCGGATTTGGGGGATGTGCTGCGGCATGTGATCGCCGAGATCCAGAGCATTCACCCCAAGCGCATTATTCAGTCGTCGATTGGCGACCTGAGCGACATTCATTGCGATCGCGAACGGGTCGCGCAGTTGCTGTCCAACCTGCTGGCGAATGCCGTTGTCCACGGCGATCCCGACGGCCCGGTCGAGGTCAGTGCGCAGGTCAACGAAGGGCACTTCATATTGAGCGTGAAAAACCACGGGCTGATTGCCGAGGATGCGCTGCAGCATCTGTTCCAGCCCTACTCGCGACCGACCGGCGGAACACCGCAGGCCGGCCTCGGGTTGGGGTTGTACATTGCCAATCAGATTGCGCTGGCCCATGGGGGGCAGCTTGAAGTGAAATCGACGCAGTCCCATGGAACGGCGTTCATATTCACGCTGCCTTTGACGCGGTGACGACAGCCTCAATGTCTTAGACCGCGTTAGCGTGACTCACGGACGATTGGCTGTTAAACATCTCGACCTTGGCACGGAAAGAACTTGAGGTGGAGGTCGATCCATCCAGATGCTTGATCGTGTAGTAAGCCTCCGCAGCGACAGCCACCTGACTCAGCGCTCCTTTGTCCAAAGGAATGTGTATGGGAAAGAAATCACCTTGTCGATATTTGTGATAAGCAACCTCCACGTTGCCAAACTTCACGAAGATTTCTTCGCCCTCTACAAATTCTTCCCGTGCCGGGATGATTACTTTCGGAATCACTGGGTCTGCTTCATCAACGAAAAAAATGATCGACTGTCCACCGACAACAGTCATAGGGTTCAATGTTTCGGTCATCGCAATGCTCCTTGTGAAAGTATTGGCACAGGTTCAGTTTGAGTAGGCGCGCCAAGGGATATCTAGCGCCGCGAGAAAAAAACTGTCTACTGTCAGAAATAACAGGTACCGCTGAAATCGGGCGTCTTGGTTGCAAGTACCCGATCAACGGCACACCGACCTTAACAAGGTGTACAGCTGTAATGCTTAGGGATCAGGCCGAGGTGCTGACCACCGAATCCGCCGTACTGCCACCTTCATCCTGCAACGCCTGTGTACCGACTCGGTAACCGATTCGGTACACAGCCCATTTCACTAGGCGCTCAACCGCGCCGTCACCTCATTCAATTGCCCCGACAGCCCATGCAGGTTGTGGCTGGCCGCTTCGGTGCGCTGCACGTTGTCCAGGTTGGTGCTGGCGATGCTGGTGATTTCGGTGAGGTTGCGCGAGATGTCTTCGGCCACTGAAGTCTGTTCTTCTGCGGCGGTGGCGATCTGGCGGTTCATGTCGCGAATGGCTTCCACGGCATGGGTGATCCGCTCGAGCATGGCGCCGGCCTGGGTCACTTGCTCGACGCTTTGCTCGCTGCGCGACTGGCCGCTTTCGATGGCCTGGGCCGCGTCCACCGCACCGGTTTGCACGGTTTGAATGATCTGGTTGATCTCGATGATCGACGCTGCCGTGCGCTGGGCCAGGCTGCGTACTTCATCAGCGACCACCGCAAAACCGCGCCCGGCTTCACCGGCACGGGCCGCTTCGATTGCCGCGTTGAGCGCCAGCAGGTTGGTCTGTTCGGCAATGCCGCGAATCACTTCCAGCACCTTGCCGATGCGCCCGCTGTCTTCTTCCAGACGACGGATGACCGTGGCGGTGTTGGCGATTTCGCCACGCATTTGGGTGATGGTGTGAATGGTGCCCTGCATGACCTTCTCGCCTTGCTGGGCGGACTGATCGGCATCGTCGGCCGCACGTGCCGCTTCGGCGGCGTGGCGCGCGACTTCTTGCGCGGTGGCGGACATTTCGTTCATCGCCGTGGCCACCTGATCGGTGCGATTGAACTGCTCGTTGGTGCCGCTGGCCATAAGGCCGGCAATCGAGTTCAGCTCACCGCTGGCACTGTCCAGGTCCGACGCGCTGCGCTGCAAACGACTGAAGGTTTCGGCGAGGAAATCGCGCAAGGTGTTGGCGGCCCTGGCCAGGTTGCCCAACTCGTCCTGACGGGTGCTGGCCACGCGCTCGGCGAACCGGCCCTGACTGAGTTGCTCCACGTAGTCGATCAGTTTGCGGATCGGCTCCACCAGGTTGCGATTGACCAGCCACAGACTCAACAAACCAATCAGCAGGCCCGACACCAGCATCACCGCGAGCCCCGACAACACCGTCTGATCGGCACTGGCACTGATCAATTTCGATTGTTCGACACTCTGCTTGCGCAGTTCGCCGACCAGTTCATTCATCTGCTCGCTGGCGGCGCGGTCCACGCCCTTGACCGCATTGTCGCCGGCCGCTGGGTCGGCACCGGCCGCCACGTAGGCATCACGGCCCTTCTGATACGCCGCACCTAATACACGATGCTCCTCACGCAGGCGTTCGATGCGGGTCTTGAGTTGCGGCTCCATACCCTTCTGCCCCGCCAGTTCACCAAGGATACCCTGCACATTGCGCTGACCCTCCTCGAACTGCTTCCAGTATTTGTCCAGGTCCGCAGGTTGCTTGCCGCGCAGCAGGACGTTTTTCCACTCCTGAACCTGCACCTTGAATTGCAGGTTGGCTTCATCGATCAGTTGCGAGGTGTGCAACGGGCCTTCGATCAGGTTCGCGTAGTTCTGAACGCCGTTGGACAAAAAGTGAAAGCAGGCCAAAGCGATCAACAACATCGCCAACAGGCTGCCGCTCAACAGGGCGAGAATTTGTGCTCGAAGGGACTTTTGTAAAGACATCGGGAAGTACTCGAAACAGGAATGAGGCACGCGGATGAAGGCGTGAAAAGTATCCGGACATCCCTGTCTGCCACGTTGGCCCTTGGCCGAAGGCGCGCAAACGTAACCCAAGCGTGATCGGCGTTCCAGAGCGGTTCTTGAGGAAAATCCGACCATCGGTATCGCAATCGTTTGCGTACACCTTGCCGTCACAAAACCGTCATGAGCGCTTGCAATGATGAGGCTCAAGTGAACCTGTGAAACCCGCGACAGGCGCCTCCCCGCAGCGAGACTTCATGAACCACAGCATTGATCAACGCCATCGCGATTCCGACCTGTTCGGCCTGCTTTACGGTTTCAGTTTTCGCCCCGGCGAGCGCGGTCGAGAGATCGATTCGGCCAAGGCACTGCACTGCCTGCAACAACTGGACGACAGTGATGAGTTTCTCTGGCTGCACCTGAACCTGGCCCATGCGGCGTGCGAGCGCTGGATGAAAAGCCATCTGGAATTGCCCGACGAGTTTTTCGAAGCCTTGCACGAGGGGTCGCGTTCAACGCGCATCGAGCATGTCGATTCGGCGTTGCTGGCGGTGGTCAACGATGTGGTGTTCAACCTCAGTAGCATGGTTTCCTCGGATGTCTCGACGCTGTGGGTCTGCGCCCGCAGTCGGCTGATCATCAGCGCGCGCCTGCAACCGCTGCACTCGGTGGACAAGCTGCGCTCTTCGGTGAAGGCCGGTGAATGTTTTCGCTCACCACTGGAATTGCTGGTGCATTTGCTGCGTGATCAGGGCGAAGTGCTGACGCAGATCGTGCGCAAGACCAGCCTCAGTGTCGATCAGATCGAAGATGAATTGCTGTCGTCGCGCCTGTCCACCAACCGTGCCGAACTGGGCGCCAACCGCCGGGTGCTGGTGCGCCTGCAACGGTTGCTGGCGCTGGAGCCGGGCTCGTTGCTGCGCCTGCTCAATCGCCCGCCGCAATGGTTGCAGAAGGAGGACGTCAAGGAGTTGCGCAAATCCACCGAGGAGTTTGCGCTGATCATCAACGACCTTACGGCGCTCGGTGAGCGGATCAAGCTGTTGCAGGAAGAAATCGCCGCCAACCTCAACGAACAGAGCAACCGCACGCTGTTCACCCTGACCGTGGTCACGGTGTTGGCGCTGCCGATCAACATCATTGCCGGTTTCTTCGGCATGAACGTCGGCGGGGTGCCGCTTGCCGGGGATCCGGAGGGGTTCTGGATTCTGGTGGCACTGGTGGCGACGTTTACCCTGATTGCCGGGCGCTGGGCGTTTCGTAAGCGGCGCGATTATTAAACCGCCCATCATCACCGATACCTTGTGGCGAGGGAGCTTGCTCCCGCTGGGCTGCGCAGCGGCCCCTATCCGGTTTATTCATTCAAACAGAATTCTCTGGTTTTACGACTGCTTCGCAGCCGAACGGGAGCAAGCTCCCTCGCCACAGGTATTTGCCTGCCTTAGCATCCGGCATCACAAAAAAACCAAACACTGACCCAGCGCAGTCTCACTGTAATATTTAGCAACGATCATGGGCGACACTCCTTCTCTGCTCAGGATTGTCCGGCATGGCTACGCCTTCCTTCACCGCCGCCTCCCAGGCGCCCGCCAGCGGCGCCAGGCCGCAGTTCGATAAAAAACCCGGCCTGCTCACCTTCGTGATGTTCTTTGCCGTGCTGGGCAGCGGGCTGTTGTTCACCGCCTACAGCCTGATGCACGACATGAGCGAACTCGGCACGGTGGTCACCACCTGGACGCCGTTTCTGCTGTTGGGCGTGGCACTGCTGATTGCCTTGGGCTTTGAGTTCGTCAACGGTTTTCACGACACCGCCAACGCCGTGGCGACGGTGATTTACACCCACTCCTTGCCACCGAATTTCGCCGTGGCCTGGTCCGGGTTCTTCAACTTCCTGGGGGTGTTGCTGTCGAGCGGCGCGGTGGCGTTCGGCATCATCGCCCTGCTGCCGGTGGAGCTGATTCTGCAGGTCGGCTCCTCTGCCGGTTTCGCGATGATCTTCGCCCTGTTGATCGCCGCCATTCTGTGGAACCTCGGCACCTGGTGGCTGGGTTTGCCGGCCTCTTCGTCGCACACCCTGATCGGTTCGATCATCGGTGTCGGTGTAGCCAATGCCTTGATGCACGGCCGCGACGGCACCAGTGGCGTGGACTGGGCCCAGGCGACCAAGGTCGGTTACGCGTTGCTGCTGTCGCCGCTGATCGGCTTCGCATTCGCCGCGTTGTTGCTGCTGGCGTTGCGTGTCTTCGTCAAAAATCGCGCACTGTACAAGGCGCCGAAGGGTAATACCCCGCCACCGTGGTGGATTCGCGGCATGTTGATTCTGACCTGCACCGGCGTGTCCTTCGCCCACGGCTCCAACGACGGCCAGAAAGGCATGGGCCTGATCATGCTGATTCTGGTGGGCACGCTGCCGATGGCGTATGCGCTGAACCGCACCATGCCGGCGGATCAGGCCTTGCAATTCGCCGCGGTGGCCGAAGTCACCCAGCAAGCCCTGATGAGAAACACACCACTGCCGATGCCCACCGATCCACGCCCGGTGCTGACCGACTACATGCGCAACAAGGAAGCCACCCCGCAATTGATCCCCGCCCTCGCCGCGCTGGCGGGCCAAATCGGTAACGAAGTGAAGGGTTACGGCTCGCTGTCGAAAGTCCCGGCCGAAGCGATGGGCAACGTGCGCAACGACATGTACCTGACCAGCGAAACCATTCGCCTGATGGACAAGAACAAGGTCGGCAATTTCGACGCCGACACCACCGGCAAGCTGCAGCTGTTCAAGCAACAGATCGACAACGCCACGCGGTTCATTCCGCTGTGGGTGAAGATCGCGGTGGCCATCGCCCTGGGGCTGGGCACCATGGTCGGCTGGAAACGCATCGTGGTGACGGTCGGCGAGAAAATCGGCAAGACGCACCTGACCTACGCCCAAGGCGCCTCGGCAGAAACCGTGGCGATGCTGACCATCGGCGCCGCCGACATGTTCGGCCTGCCGGTATCGACCACCCACGTGTTGTCTTCAGGCGTGGCCGGGACCATGGTCGCCAACGGTGGCGGCTTGCAGATGAAGACCATCCGCAACCTGCTGATGGCCTGGGTGCTGACCTTGCCGGCGGCGATTGTGTTGTCGGGCAGTTTGTATTGGTTGTTCACCAAGTTTTTCTGAAGCCCCGCAATACCCTGTGGGAGCGGGCTTGCCCGCGAAGGCGGACCGACAGTCGACTCATCGTCGAATGTAATACGCCCCTTAAGCATTTCGTCGCAAATTCATGGGATTAATCGTTTATTGATCCCTCTCCCGCCGGATAGCACTTCAGTTTGCTACCGTGTTGCCGACTATTAAGAGACTCGATGTATTCAGGAGGGGAACCGTGAATCTGTATATCAATCAGCTTCAGAAGAAAGCTGACTTCAAAGAAGCCATCTACGCAGGCGACATCTTCCTGAACACTCAGCTACGCACGGCCAAAGAATTGTGTGCGTTTGCCCAAGAAAGCATCACTGCCGCCTTCGACGGCGAGACCAATCACCAGGCCCTGCACACGTTGATGCCGGTGGAAGAATTCGTGGTCCTGGTCACTCGCCTCAAGAGCCAGTTCACTAACAGCCAACGCGCCAAGGACTTGATTCTGGGCTTCATCGATGAAATCGGTGTCGACCCTCGCGAGTACATTTTCGATGTGCCACGGATCCGCGTAGTGCCTAACTTCGACTACCTGCATGCCGGCGTCAGCTATGCCTACAAACCCCATCGCGACACCTGGTACGGCGGCGTCGACTGTCAGATCAACACTTGGATGCCGGTGCATACCATCAGCCCTGACCAGACCATGATGATCAATGGCGGTTATTTCGATGTACCGGTGAAGAACACTTCAAAGGATTGGAGCCTGTCCGACTGGATCAACAACCAGCGTCATCGAGCCAAGGAAAACCTCAAGGAGGAAGTACGGGTACACCCGGTTCCACTGGAAGAGATCAATACTTCTTCGGAAATCCGCGTGGCCGGCAACATGGGCGACATGCTGATTTTTTCCGGTTCTCACCTGCATGGTACGGTTCCCAACTACACGCAACAGACCCGCTTCAGTGTGGACTTCCGCCTGATGCACCTTGACGACCTCAAGCACAAGCGCGGCGCGATCAACGTCGACAGCGCCTGCCCGGACGTCGGTGCAGGGTTCAACGATTATTTCCACGCTCACGACTTTTCGAAATTCCAAGGAATCCAGCAATGACCAAGCGTCGCATTACGCCCGCCGAGGCTCAATACAACGAAACCCGTGCCAATGTCCTGAAACGGGTCGACGCCGAGTATGTGGCCGACGCGCCATTTGTCTTCGCCCACCGCATCGGCGTGACCGCTGCACTGTCGCGTATGGAGCTGTTCAAGAAAGTCGCCGAAATCCCTGGCGCGATCATTGAATGCGGCGTGTACAAGGGCAACTCGCTGATGCTCTACATGCACCTGTCGATGATTCTGGAACCCTACGCGATCAACCGGTCGATCATCGGCTTCGACACCTTCGAAGGCTTCCAGAGTATCGACAAGAAAGAAGACCCGGCGGACGTCAACGAGACCATGTTCTCCGACACCGACCAGTCGCTGATCCAGGACATGATCGACGCCAACGACCTGTTGCGCCCGGTCAACCGTATCCCGCGCTGCGAGCTGGTCAAAGGCGACATCGTCAAGACTGTGCCGGAGTGGGTCCAGACGCGTCCGGACCTGGTGGTGGCGATGCTGATCCTCGACACCGACCTGTACGAGTCGACCAAAGTCGCTCTGGAAACCTTCCTGCCGTACATGCCAAAAGGCGCGATCGTAGTGCTCGACGAAGTCGCCTATCGCAACTTCCCCGGCGAAACCAAAGCCCTGCGCGAAGTGCTCGACCTGAACAAGATCGAACTCAAGCGCCTGCCGTTCGATTCGTGCGTGGGCTACTTCCACGTTTGATGCACAAGTTCCTGTAAACAAAGATCAAAAGATCGCAGCCGAAGGCTGCGATCTTTGCTTTTACCCTTCCAACGCCCTGCGCACCATCAACCGCTCACGCACCACGTCGTAACCCCAGTGGTACACGTAGGTGTACGGCAGGAAAAACAGCAGCACGCCGATATCCAGCAGGAACGCCTGCCACAGGCTGATCTTCAGCCACCAGGCAATCAACGGCACCCCAAACGCCACCAGCCCGCCTTCGAACAACAGCGCATGCACCACCCGCACCCAAGCGTTACGCACAATGGCAAAGCGCTTGAGCATGCGGTCGAACAGGCCGTTGAAGACCACGTTCCAGGCCAGGGCAAGGGCTGCAATCGCCATGGTTGCCACGCCCATTTCCAACATGGGTTTGTCCATGATCCAGGCCAGCAGCGGAGTACAGATCAATATCGCCAGCAGCTCGAAACCGATGGCCTGGAAGATGCGTTCAGTGATGGATTTGTTGGCGTTCATGGCCAGACTCCCTGAGTGACTGTGGTTGCCATGATCTGTCGTCGAACCGATACTTCATAACCAATAACCATCGATCAAGGCGATAGTTCATGGCTTCCCACGAAGTGTTGCTGGCGTTTGTAGAGGCCGCGACCCAAGGCTCGTTTTCCGCCGCGGCGCGCAAGCTCGGGCGCAGTCAGTCGACCATCAGCGCCGCCGTGGCGAGCCTGGAAATCGACCTGAACCTTGTCCTCTTCGACCGCAGCAGTCGCAAGCCGAGCCTGACCCCGGCCGGGCACGTCATGCTGCAACGGGCCGAGGAGATTCTGGCCGCCACCAGCCGTCTGGAAATGACCGCCAGCCAACTGTCCCAAGGCATCGAGCCAAAGTTGACCGTGGCGATTTCCGACACTTACCAGTCCGACCGTTTCGAAGCGGCGCTCAGTGCTTTCGAGCAGCGTTACCCAGACCTGGAACTTGAATGCCTGATCGCCGAATGCGATGACCTGGTAGCACTGGTACAACGCGGCCGCGCGCACGTCGCCTTCGCCGAAATGCAGGACAGCTACCCGCCGGACCTGGTCAGTTCGACGGTGGACGAGCGCACGGAAATCGCCCTGTTCGTGTCCCACGCGCACCCATTGGCGACGCTGAACGACATCGATCAGGACGTGCTGCAACAGCACCGCGAACTGCGTCTGGCGACGATCGTCAATCCGTATGAAAGCCGCGCGAAGGGGCGGGTCTGGTCGGCGCCAAGTTACCTGATGCTGCTGGAAATGGCCCAGGGCGGGTTCGGCTGGGCACCGTTGCCGCGATGGCTGGTGGGACGGTTCGGGGCTGGTTCGTTGGTGGAATTGAAAGTGCGCGGCTGGCCAAAACCGGTGTATGTCGATGCGCTGTGGTCGCGTTTGCACCCGCCGGGGCCAGCGGGGAGTTGGTTATTGGGCAAGATGCTGGAATAGCGGTGCCCGCGATGGGGCCGGTGAAATCACATCACTCCAACGCCCGGAGCCGCCCCTCGATAAACCGCCGTTCCGGCACCTGCTGTGTCAATTCCAGCGCCCGCTGATACGCCGCTCGCGCCTCTTCCACCCTTCCCAACTGCCGGCAAAACTCTGCCCGTGCCGAATGCGCCAGGTGGTAATCCAGCAACTCGCCCCGGGCCAGAATCCCTTCGATCAACGTCAGCCCGGCCTGGGGGCCATCGCGCCTGGACAGCGCCGCCGCGCGGTTCAGTTCGATCACCGGCGACGGCACCGCCCGCAGCAGCACGTCATATAGACCGACAATCTGCGCCCAGTCCGTCTCTGCCGCCGAGGGCGCTTCGGCATGCACCGCGGCAATCGCTGCTTGCAGGCAATAAGGCCCGAAGCGCCGTGTCGTCAGCGCCCGCTCGATCAAGGCGCAGCCTTCGGCAATCAGCTCGGCGTTCCACAACGAGCGATCCTGTTCATCCAGCACAATCAGCTCACCGCTCGCGGAGGTCCTGGCGAGGCGCCGAGACTCATGCAACAGCATCAGCGCCAGCAGCCCCATCACCTCCGGCTCAGGCAACAACTCCATCAACAACCGACCGAGACGAATCGCTTCGCGCGTCAGGTCTTCACGGGTCAGCTCGCTGCCGACAGACGCCGAGTACCCTTCGTTGAACACCAGGTAAATCACCCGCAACACGCTGTCGAGTCGCTCGGGAAGTTCCGCCAGGGTGGGCACTTGGTAAGGGATTTTCGCGTCACGGATCTTGGCCTTGGCGCGCACGATGCGCTGGGCGATGGTGGCCGGCGCCGAGAGAAATGCCCGGGCGATTTCTTCCGTGGTCAGGTCGCAGACTTCGCGCAGGGTCAGCGGCACTTGAGCGTCCGCCGCCAGTGCCGGGTGGCAACAGGTGAAGATCAGGCGCAGGCGATCGTCTTCCACGTCTTCGTCACTCCAGTCGGCCTGCTCCAGCGCCTCCAGTTGAGCGATCAACACCGGCCGGGATGCGTTAAAACGTGCGCGCCGGCGCAACACATCAATGGCCTTGAAACGGCCAGTAGACACCAGCCAGGTGCGCGGATTGTCCGGCACACCGTCGCGCTGCCAGCGCTCGACCGCGACGAAGAACGCCTCGTGCAGCGCTTCTTCGGCGAGGTCGAAATCGCCGAGCAAGCGGATCAGGGTCGCCAGGATTCGCCGCGACTCGTCGCGGTAAACCTGCTCGACTTGCGCCCGTACCGATTCGCCCGGCATCAGTCCGGCATGCCTGGGGCCATTTTTCGCTGGACGGATTGCACACTCATAAAAGAACTCCTGTTGTGATAGTTATTCAGGCATTCAACTGGCGAACGGGCCGCACCTCGACGCAGCCGACCCGGGCCGCCGGAATGTTACCGGCGACCTGGAGGGCTTCATTGAGGTCCTTGGCATCGATCAGGTAGAAGCCGGCCAACTGCTCCTTGGTTTCAGCGAACGGGCCGTCGGTGATCGACATTTTGCCGTTGCGCATGCGCACGGTGGTCGCGGTCTGCACCGACTCCAGCGCTTCGGCGGCGATCATCCGGCCGCTGCCCTGGATCGACTCGGCATAGGCCATGCACTCGGCGTCGTTGGGGCTTTCGGGCATCGAGTGCAATTCGTGCTCGTTGCTGTAGACCAGGCATAGATACTTCATGGGACTCTCCATTTCAGGCGGCTTTGCCGTGACCGAACTGATCAACTATGGCTGTCGATTGGCGCTTTGGCGCTGCTTTCCGATAAACAACCCGACCATCAGGGTTCCAGGTTGAACAGCGCCGCGCCGCTGGTCATGTCGAACGGAGCCGACCAGTGTTCGTGGACGATCTGCCAGAGCCCCGCTTCCTGCCGATAGCACGCGGTGACGCGCATCCAGCACGCCTGGGTTTCACCCTTTTCATTGGTGCCGCCGCAATGCGCCAGCCAGTGAGCGAAAGCGATCTCCTGCGACGGCACGACGTTGATTTCATGGAACTCGAAAATATGCGGGCCGGGGCACATCTCCATGCATTCCTGCCAATGCGCACGGTAGGCCGCCTTGCCCTTGAATTGCAGGGCTTTGACGGCATCGAAGGAGACGATGTCGTCGGCGTACAGGGCCATGACCTTTTCCACGTCCTTGCCGATGACTGCCTGACGGTAGCTCTCGATCAAATTATGGATTTGTGTCTGAGCGTTCATGAGGGTTCTCCACGTTTTTTGTTGAAGACACCTTTAGTCGTCTGGCGAAAAGCCAAATCGACAACCGAAATAAAAATAATCCATGGAGGCAAACTCGCTAGAATCCGAGGCTCATTTGTGTTGGAAAAAGGACACTCCAGTGACAGCCCGACTCGTGCCTTACGAAAGCCTGAACGCCTTGCAGCGCCGACAGGTCGAGGCCATCGAAATCCACGCCGAACAAATCAGATTCTCCGGCGACATCCACGGTGCATTGCACACCTTGCTGTCCAAACCGGGCCCTGGCGTCAAAGGCTTTGCCCTGCTGGCCGAAGAGGTTCCGGTGGCCTTCCTGCTGCTCAAGCGTCCGCCGGTGCTGCCGGCCTGGGCCGACGAAAACAGCGCCACCCTGCACGCCCTGCAAGTCGATCACCGTGCCCAGGGCAAAGGTTACGGCAAGGCCTGCCTGCAAGCCCTGCCCGAGGTTGCGCGCCAGGCCTGGCCGGAGATCAAGGGGCTGGAGTTATCGGTGGATGCCGACAATGAATCGGCCATCGCGCTGTATGCCAAATACGGTTTTGTCGACAGCGGCGAAGCGTACAAAGGCCGGATCGGTTACGAACGACGGATGGGACTGGTTTTCTGATTCATGGAGGGATGAACGAATGTTGAACTCAATCGAAGCGCTGGAAGCGATCTACGGCCTGCCCCATGAGCGCGCGGTACGCAAGCAGATCCCGTTTTTGAACGAGGACTATCAGGCGATGGTCCGCGCCTCGCCGCTGGTGATTATCAGCTCGGTCGGCCCCGACGGCATGGACGGCTCACCGCGCGGCGATACGCCGGGTTTTGTGCGGATCATCGATGAGCGCACGCTGGCGATCCCGGATCGTCCCGGCAACAACCGCATCGACACACTGCGCAATGTCGTGCTCGATTCGCGGGTATCATTGCTGTTCATCATTCCGGGGATCGGCGAGACGTTGCGGGTCAACGGCACGGCGCAGATCAGCGCCGAGCCCGCATTGCTGGAGAGTTTTGCCGTCAATGGCAAACCGGCGCGCACGGTAATGCTGGTGACGGTGGAAGCGGCGTATTTCCATTGTTCGAAAGCGATTGTTCGTTCGGATTTGTGGAACCCCGAGCGCTACCTCGACCGCTCTGCCCTACCGACCGCCGGCGCGTTTCACAAACGGCTGAACGATGGGCAGTTCGATGCCGAGACGTATGACCGGGAAGCACCGGCCAGGGTGCGCGATAGTCTCTATTAGAGGATTGGTCGTTACCACGCTCTGCGTGGGAACGATCATCAGAGGGTGAGCACCATCTCATGCCACGCCATCCCGCCATGGTCGGACGCCGAAGGCTTGATGTAGACAAACCCAAACCCGGCATACAGTGCAATGTGCCGCTCTTTGCACATCAGGTGGATGCTTGCCTTGTTCAGTGCGCGCATGCGCTGGATGAATTCACCCATCAAGCGTTTCGCCAAGCCTTGCCCCTGATAATCCGGATGCACCACCACCGACATGATCACCACATGCGGACCGGCCGGGTCGTGGCCGATCAGTTCCTTGAACGCCTCGTCCGACATTTCCACCTCGAACGCCGCACCGGAATTGACGAAACCGGCCACAACGCCATCCACTTCGGCGACGATGAAGCCCTCGGGCCAGGTGGCGATGCGGGTGGCGATTTTCTCGCGGGTGGCGGCTTCGTCGCCTTCGTAGGCAACGGTTTCGATGGCGTAGCAACGGTCCAGGTCAGCGGGAATGACGTGGCGGATGACGGTGTTCATGGCAGCTCGGAATCGGCGGGGGAAAGGCTGGGATCATAAATTAATAAGGTGTTGATATCGATCAGAGAGGCGGACCGCCGATCCGCCCCTCGCCCCGTTCATCACGCTTTGAGCGGTACCCAGATTTCCAGCACGCCGGTATTGAGCTTCGGGTTGAAGTCTTCGCTGTAGCGTTCGAACTCCGGGGCATCCGCTGCCTCGTGACCGGACTGCGGCAACCAGGTGTTCCAGATGTACTGAAAGGTCTGGGGCAAGGTATCCAGCGAGCCCTTGTGCTCGAACACCGCGTAATACTGGGGCTGAATCTCGACCCAGCGGTATTTCTCGGGCAGGTCGTCGAGCTTGCTGATCTCGACGCCGGCGATGTATTCAAAACCGCCCTTGCCGTCCGGGTTGCAGCAAACGCCGTAGGTCACTTCGCCCTTTTGCCCGGGAACATTGCCGATGTGGGGAACGAATTTATCCCAGAGCTCGGGAATCTTGCCGGCCGTCTCTTGGGTAAATCGCCCGCCAAGCCCCGCTATGAGCATGAAGTGCCCATTTTCGAAGCGTGGTTCTGCCGGTTCGACGCGTTTTTGCTCATCCATGACTCGACTCCTGGGAACGAAAAAGATGGGTTCGGCTGGGAGTATAGAAGCCAAACCCGATTCGCCCAGTCAGAGCCCCGGAAGCTGCCCGGCGGTGGGCGCACCGACAAACTCGTTGTAACCCGAAAGAATCACGTACACCGCGAAATAGCAGAAGATCGCGGCCGATGCCATGTAGGAATAACGCAGCAGTTTGTCTCCGAGCAGCTTGCCGCCATGGCTCGCCGCAAAGCACAGCGTGACGCACCAGAGAATTCCCGCACAGAGAAATCCACCGAGAAACAACGCCGAGCTGAGGGTGCCGCCGCCACCGGAACGGGCAATCAGGGTGCCGCCCACCGCGGCGAACCAGAGAATCGCACTGGGCGACGACATGGCGAGGAAAATCCCCCGCAAGAACTCTTTGCGATGGGAGTTGTGGCCAACGTCGGCGGTCTCGGCCAACACGGCACTGTGGTAGATCGCCGAATGAATCATCTTCGCCGCGAAGTACAGCAGCAACGCCGACCCGCCGATCCACAACACCCAACGCACGGTTTCGTATTGCAGCAATACGGTCATGCCGGCCAGTGCCAGCACTGCGTAAATCAGGTCGCCGACGCAAGTCCCCAGCCCCAGGGCAAAACCCTGGAAATAGCCGCGCTGCATCGCCAGCGTGATCATCGCGATATTGGCCACGCCGATGTCCAGGCACAGCGAAAGGCTGAGCAGGAAGCCACTGGTAAATTCCATCAACCCGTTTCCTTCGGAAAAAATTGTTTACGTAGAGGCTGGACAGTTTGCCATACCTGCCCTTACATTCCGCCACAGGCCACCGCAGTGGCCAGCGTCGCTCGGACGGTTCCGGGCGCTTACGTTATTCGAGGCAACAATGGCCGAACAAGGTTCGCCGCGCCGCTTTGCGCGCATAGATCGACTCCCCCCTTACGTTTTCAACATCACTGCCGAGCTGAAGATGGCCGCCCGTCGTCGTGGCGAAGACATCATCGACTTGAGCATGGGCAACCCCGACGGCGCCACGCCGCCGCACATCGTCGAAAAACTGGTCACCGTCGCCCAGCGTGAAGACACCCACGGCTACTCCACGTCCAAAGGGATTCCGCGCCTGCGTCGGGCGATTTCCAATTGGTACAAGGATCGCTACCAGGTTGATATCGACCCGGAAAACGAAGCCATCGTCACCATCGGTTCCAAGGAAGGCCTGGCGCATTTGATGCTGGCCACCCTCGACCAGGGTGACACCGTGCTGGTGCCGAACCCGAGCTACCCGATTCACATCTACGGTGCCGTGATTGCCGGCGCCCAGGTGCGGTCGGTGCCGCTGATCCCTGGCGTGGATTTCTTCGCCGAGCTGGAACGGGCGATTCGCGGTTCGATCCCGAAACCGAAGATGATGATCCTGGGCTTTCCGTCCAACCCCACCGCCCAGTGCGTGGAGCTGGACTTCTTCGAGCGGGTGATCGCCCTCGCCAAACAGTACGACGTTCTGGTGGTGCACGACCTGGCCTACGCCGACATCGTCTACGACGGCTGGAAAGCCCCGTCGATCATGCAAGTGCCCGGCGCCAAGGACATCGCGGTGGAGTTTTTCACCCTGTCCAAGAGCTACAACATGGCGGGCTGGCGCATCGGCTTCATGGTCGGTAACCCGGAGCTGGTCAACGCTCTGGCGCGGATCAAGAGCTACCACGACTACGGCACCTTCACCCCGCTGCAGGTCGCGGCCATCGCGGCGCTGGAAGGCGATCAGCAATGCGTGCGCGACATTGCCGAACAGTATCGCCAGCGTCGCAACGTGCTGGTCAAAGGCTTGCATGAATTGGGCTGGATGGTCGAGAACCCGAAGGCGTCGATGTACGTCTGGGCCAAGATTCCCGAGGCGTATGCACACCTGGGCTCGCTGGAATTCGCCAAGAAACTGCTGGCCGAGGCCAAGGTTTGCGTCTCGCCGGGTGTCGGGTTTGGTGAGTACGGGGACGATCATGTGCGCTTCGCGCTGATCGAAAACCAGGACCGGATTCGTCAGGCCGTACGCGGAATTCGCGGGATGTTTCGGGCGGATGGGTTAGTCACCAAATAACCCCCTGTAGGAGTCGCCCACAAAAAAACCGCATCGCTGCGGTTTTTTTGTGTTGGCCGTTCGTGTCAGACGAACAATGACAACAGCAGGATGAAGCCCAGGCCTACCACGGACAGGATGGTTTCCATCGCGGTCCAGGTCTTGAAGGTTTCCGCCACGGTCATGTTGAAGTACTGCTTCACCAGCCAGAAACCGGCGTCGTTGACGTGGGACAGGATCAACGAACCGGCACCGGTGGCCAGCACCAGCAGCTCACGGTTCACTCCCGGAATCATCCCCACTACCGGCACCACGATGCCGGCGCCAGTGATGGTCGCCACGGTTGCCGAACCGGTCGCAATGCGAATCACCGCGGCTACCAGCCAGGCCAACAGGATCGGCGAGATCTGAGCCGCCACTGCCATGTGACCGATCACATCACCTACACCACTGGTCACCAGCATCTGCTTGAAACCGCCACCGGCACCGATGATCAGGATGATCGCGGCGGTCGGCGCAAGGCTCGAGTCCAGCCATTTGAGCATCTGTTGCGAACCGATGCCCTGCTTGTAGCCGAAGGTGTACAGCGACAGCAGCAATGCCAACAGGAGGGCCGAGATCGGGTGACCGATCAGGTCCATGAAGGTGCGGAAGAAGTTGCCATCCGGCAGCACCACATCGGCAAAGGTCTTGAGCAGCATCAGGAACACAGGCGACAGCACGGTGACCAGGGTAATGCCGAAGCTCGGCAGATCGGCGGAATCCGACTCCCGCGCCAGTTGGTCCACCAATTCCTGGTTTGGATGACCGGGAATGTACTTGGAAATGAACGTACCGTAGATCGGACCGGCGATGATGGCGGTCGGCAGCGCAACGATCAGGCCGTAGAGAATGGTTTTACCAATGTCGGCACCGAACACGCCGATCGCCAGCAGCGGACCCGGGTGCGGAGGAACCAGACCGTGCACGGCGGACAGACCGGCCAGCAGCGGGATACCGATCTTGATGATCGACACGCCGGTACGACGGGCGACGATGAACACCAGCGGGATCAGCAGCACGAAGCCGATTTCGAAGAACAGCGGGATGCCGACCAGGAAGGCCGCGAACATCATGGCCCACTGCACCTTGTCCTTGCCGAAGGCCCGAATCAGGGTCTGGGCGATCTGATCCGCCCCGCCGGACTCGGCCATCATTTTGCCGAGCATGGTGCCCAGCGCCAGAATGATCCCGACGAAACCGAGAACGCCGCCGAAACCATCCTGGAACGCCTTGATGATGGTGCCGATCGGCATGCCGGAGGTCAGCCCGAGGAACGCGGCGGCGATGATCAATGCAATGAACGGGTGAAACTTGAACTTGGTGATCAGGACAATCAAGCCGATCACCGTGACCACTGCATCGAGCAGCAGAAACGACTCGTGGGACATGCCAAACATGGGGGGTGTCTCCTGTTTGTTGTTGTTATTAAAGCGATTAATCAGAAGCCGTCAGGACAGCGCTATCTTTTGCAGCAAAACTCAACTGGCGAGTTTCAGGCCGTGATCGAGCCACCAACGGTGGGCCTGAGCGGCCAATTCGTCGACGCTGTAACTTGAAGCATCCAGAGCCAGGGTCAGGGGCTCACCAACGGGCGATTCAAGGGTGGCGAACTGGCTGTCGATCAGGGTCGACGGCATGAAGTGGCCCGGCCGATGGGAGACACGATCGGCGGCGACTTCAGGGGTCAACTCAAGGAACACAAAGCCCAGGCCCGGCAAGGCACTGCGCAAGCGTTCGCGGTAACTGTGTTTGAGGGCCGAACAGGTCAGCACCGGGCGCTCGCCACGGGCGTCGACGCGGCGCAGTTCATCGCACAGGCTGTCGAGCCAGCCGGCACGGTCTTCGTCGTTCAGGGGGATACCCGCGCTCATCTTTTCGATATTGGCGGCAGGGTGGAAAGTGTCGCCTTCAATGGCGGTTGCGCCGCTGAGCTGGCACAGGGCCTGGCTGACACACGTCTTGCCGCAACCGGCAACGCCCATGATGACCAGGGCGGTGATGGGATGATTCATGTAACACCTCAGCGCGCAGACAGCGCTACCTTTGCTACGTAAAACTCTAGTGCAAAAGCAGATGTTGCCGACGCCTTCTTGTCATTTTTGTGGGTTGCAGCATGTTCGTTCTCGATGCCGAAAAGCGAGGATCAGGCAAACCCCGCTCACGCATTTGCAGCTGCATCGAGACAGCGCTACCTTAGTGCCTTGAATTTTGTTTGGCAAGCCGTCCGATGAATACCCCTAAAAACGATAAAAATACACGAACCACTGGCCGTCCTACCCTCAACGAAGTCGCGCGCCTGGCCGGTGTCAGCCCGATTACAGCCTCCCGCGCCCTGCGTGGCGTCAGCACGGTGGCCACCGAACTGGTGGAAAAAGTCCAGAAGGCTGCCCTCGAGTTGAACTACGTGGTCAACCCCGCCGCCCGCGCGCTGGCCTCGGCCCAGAGCCATTCCGTCGTGGTGTTGGTACCGTCATTATCCAACCTGCTGTTCATCGACACGCTGGAAGCCATTCATCAGGTTTTGCGACCAAAGGGCTTCGAAGTGCTGATCGGTAACTTCCATTACTCGCGCGATGAAGAAGAAAACCTGCTGCGCAACTATATGGCTTATCAGCCGCGCGGCTTGCTGCTGACCGGTTTCGACCGCACCGAAAGTTCGCGGCGGATGATCGAGGCCAGCAACATTCCCTGCGTCTACATGATGGAACTGGACAGTGCGGCGGGACTCAATTGCGTCGGTTTTTCGCAGCTGGCCGCCGGCGAAACAGCGGCCGAGCATTTGCTGTCGCGCGGTCGCAAACGCCTGGCTTATATCGGAGCGCAGCTGGATCAGCGCACGTTGCTGCGGGGCGAAGGTTTCCGTCGTGCGCTGCAAAAAGCCGGGCGCTACGACCCGGATCTGGAAGTGTTGACGCCACGGGCCTCATCGGTCGGACTCGGTGGCGAACTGTTCCTGCAATTGCTGGCTGCGCATCCAGACCTCGATGCGATTTTCTTCGGCAACGACGACCTGGCCCAGGGCGCACTGCTCGAAGCCTTGCGCTGCGGGATCAAGATCCCCGAACAGGTGGCGATCCTCGGCTTCAACGACCTGCCCATGTCCGAACACATGGTGCCGCGCCTGAGTAGCATCAATACGCCTCGAGAGGCCATTGGCCGTCGTTCGGCCGAGTTGATGCTGACCTTGATGGCCGGCAATTCGGTGGCCAAACCGGTGCAGGACATGGGGTTTGAATTGAAGGTGCGCGAGAGTACCTGATACGCAATCGTCCCTTTGCTCGTGCTAGATTCCCGGCACCTGTAACAGCAAACGGAGAAGCTCAATGGGACATGCGCTGAAGATTTTGGGTAGGGCCTCGTCAATCAACGTCAGAAAGGTCCTGTGGGCCTGCGACGAACTGGGCGTTTCCTACGAACGGGAAGACTGGGGCAGCGGTTTTGCCTCGACCCAGAGTCCGGAGTTTCTCCAGCTCAACCCTAACGCACAGGTGCCGGTGCTCATCGACGAAGCCGGCGTGCTGTGGGAGTCCAACACCATCTGCCGCTATCTGGCCGGCAAATACCAAAACACCGATCTGTTGCCCATCGAGCCGGCGGCGCGCGCTCGCGTGGAACAGTGGATGGACTGGCAAGCCACCGAACTCAATCCGTCCTGGGGCTACGCCTTTTTTGCGCTGGTGCGGCAATTGCCGAACTTCCAGGATCCGCAGCGGATCGCCGATGGCGTTCGCGGCTGGAACGCGAAAATGGGCATCCTCGAACAGCAACTCGCGTCGACCGGTGCGTATGTCGCCGGACCTCGGTTCACCCTGGCCGATATCCTCATCGGCTTGTCGGTCAACCGCTGGCGGATGACCCCGATGGAACGCCCGGACTATCCCGCCGTCGACGCGTATTGCCAACGACTGGCATTGCGACCGGGGTTCATGGAACACGCCTGCAACGGCGTGCCATAACGCCAAACCCGCTCCCTCTGCCCTTCCATAAAAAGAGAACCCCATGAACGGACTCAACGTACTGCTGACCGGCGCCTGCGGCAGAATCGGCAAAACCTTTTTTGAAGCTTCGCAGGACCGCTACACCTTCGTGCTGACGGATCGCATCGAGCCCGACTTCAATGTCGAAGCACCGCATCGCTTTGTACGCCTGGACCTGTCCGACCTCACCGCCATAAGCGAAGTGCTGAAAGGCATCGACGTCATTGTGCATCTGGCCGGCATCCCTCACGCCACCGCCTCTTTCGATGAGTTACTGCCCAACAATATTCTGGCCACCACTTACCTGTTCGAAGCCGCCGTGGCTGCGGGTTGTAAACGATTGGTGTTCGCCAGCAGCGCGCAGACCATCGAGGGCTATCCGGTGGACCGGCAGATCACACCGGGCATGCAGGTGATGCCGGCCAATCTGTATGGCGTCAGCAAGTGTTATGGCGAAGCCTTGTGTGCGTTCTACGCTGCCAAACACAACCTCTCGAGCATTGCCATACGCATCGGCGCTTTCGAGTTTGCGGACCGTCACGAATTGACCAACGCTCGCGACCTGAGTGCATGGCTCAGCCCTCGTGATGCAGTGCAGTTGCTGCAACTCTCTGTGGAGGTCGAAGGTGTGCAACACCTGATCGCCCACGGTATCTCCAATAACCGTTTCAAACGCCTGGACCTCAGTGAAACTACCCGGGTGTTGGGTTATAGGCCGGTGGACGATGCATTTCAGGAGTTCGACATTCCCATTGGGTTTCCTTGACGGTGCGTCTCCAGAATCCGGGCAACGTGGTTCTTGCGCTGTAGCCTGAGGTCGGTCGACCTCTGCCGCTCGGCGGCAAGGGTTGATCGCCCTCCTTTTCAGTTCCCGGACGAATCAGCCGATAACTGATGTTCTGCGAGCATCCTCAGCAGCGCCCGCACCGCCGCCGAAGGTTCTTTGTCGGGCGCGACCACCAAGGCAAACTCCCGGTCGATGCGCGGCGTCACCGGCACTATCCGCAAGCCTTGGCGATGAGTCGGCAGGGTCATTTCCGGCACCACGGTCACGCCGATGTTTTCCCGCACCAGGGTGAACGCACTGCTCCACTCACGCACCTCGGCCCGCACATCCAGCAGTTGCAACCCGGCATCAGCCGCCAGGCTGCGGGCATTGGTCGAGCACCCGCCCGTGGCCAGCACAAAGGGTTGCTGCGCCAGTTCCGCCAGTGAGACGCCCTCTTCATTCGAGCGACGCGCCAAGGGATGGCCACCGGGCAAAACCGCCACCCAGGCATCACGCCCCAAACGTCCGGCATTGCGCGCGGGTGCCGGGTTCAACGCCACACCGACATCCACCAGCCCGGCACTGAGCAACGTTTCCACTTCATCGTCGCTGACCTCCAGCGCCACCACTTGAATGCCGGGATACAGCCGATTGAACTGGCGCAACAGTGGCGGCAGGAACGTCGTCAGCACCATAGGGAAACTGGCCAGACGAATCGTCCCGCGCTGGATGCCTTTAGCGGCGTCGACGGTGCTGCGGATGTTTTCCAGGGCACCGAGCATGGTTCGTGCCTGTTCGATCACCGGCAAGCCGATGGCGGTCGGCAAGGTCTGGCGGTTTTCCCGGCTGAACAGCTGAACGCCCAGGGTTTCTTCAATCAAGGCCAGTGCCTGGCTGGCACCGGATTGGGTTATGCCGACCCGTTCAGCGGCGCGGGTAATGTTGCCGGTATCGGCCACCGCCACCACCATTCGCCAATGCATCAAGTTCATCATGGCAGTAGCTTTCCTTATGGCAGTTTTCTGAAAGATTAATTTTACCGAGGGTGCCGCGCACTATGACACTGGCGCAAATCCGCAACCAGAGCCCTGCCCATGAAGTTGTATTACATCCCGCAAGCCTGCTCATTGGCGCCGCACATTGTGCTGCGCGAACTGGAGCTGCCGTTCGAGTTGGTCCGCGTCGACAACAGCAGCAAGAAAACCGTCACCGGCGATGACTTCCTCGCCATTAACCCCAAAGGCTACGTCGCGGCATTGCAGCTGGATAACGGCGATGTGCTGACCGAAGGCCCGGCGATCCTGCAGTACCTGGCGGATCTGCACCCGGAGGCAAACCTGGCACCGGCGAGCGGAACGTTCGAGCGGGTGCGGTTACAGGAATGGCTGAACTTCGTTTCGACCGAGATTCATGGCGGGCTGGGTTGGCTGTTCAATCCGCAGTTTGCGGACGAGGTGAAGGCGCTCATCAAAGAGAAACTGTTCAAGCGCTTTGCCGTGTTGAGCCGGACGCTGGAGCGGCAGGACTACTTGATGGCCGGCGGGTTCAGCATTGCCGATGCGTATCTGTTTACGGTGTTGCGTTGGGCTCGGCTGTTTGCGATTGATCTGGATGATTGGCCGGCGTTGGCCCGGTTTCAGGCGCGGGTTGATCAGCGGCCAAGCGTGAAAGCGGCGTTGGCGGCGGAGTTGGTGTAAGGCTTTAGATCGCTTCGCGGGCAAGCCCGCGATAGCTATCTATCAAACACCGCTGAACTACAAACTCGCACTCACTTTGCTCGCCACCTCACCCGGCACCCAGCCCTTCCACACTTGCGGCTGATCGCGCAAAAACGCTTCGGCGACCTGACGCGGTTGCTGGCGTTTTTCGCTCATCTGCCCCAGGGTCTGGTTCAGCAGATCGATCGGCAAATCGACCTTTTCGAAGAACGCCACCAGGTCCGGGTACTGCGCCTTGAACGGTGCCGACACGCCGATGGCCAGGCTGGCCGGCATCGAACGCGTGCCCTTGGGGTTCGGATTGTTGGCATCGGCCAGGGTTTTCCAGGCTTGCGCGTCGAACGGTGGCTCTTCGAGTTTCACCAATTTGAAGCGGCCCAACAGTGGCGTCGGCGACCAGTAGTAGAACAGCACCGGTTTGCCCCGGCGGATCGATGAAGCGACCTCGGCATCCAGCGCCGCGCCGGAACCGGTGCGGAAGTTAACGTAGCTGGCGGTCAGGTCATAGGCCTTGAGTTTCTGGCTGTTGACGATCTCCGACGTCCAGCCGGTCGGGCTGTTGAGGAAGCGTCCGCGGCTTGGGTCTTCGGGGTCGCGGAATACGTCCTTGTAGCGGGCCAGGTCGGCGACGGATTTCAGCTCCGGCGCCAAGGGCTTAATGCCGCGCTCCGGGTCGCCCTTGATCACGTATTCCGGCACCCACCAGCCTTCGGTGGCGCCTTTGACGGTATCGCCCAAACCAAACACTTTGCCCTCCGATGCCGCCTTGACCCAGGCCGGACTGCGCCCGGCCCATTCTTCGCCGATCACCTGAATGTCGTTCTTGGCCAACGCGGCTTCGAGGCTGACGGTGCTGCCGGGCAAGGTGTCGGTTGGGTAGCCATAACCTTTCTCGACGATCAGCCGCAGGATCTCGGTGATCAGGCTGCCGCTTTCCCAGGTGATGTCGCCGAAATGGATGGGTGTGGCTTTTTCTGCGGCGGGAACATGGCCAGCCACAAGGCTCAGGGCCAGCAGCGAACTGCCGAGCAGGGTTTTGATCGATCTCATGCGGACCTCCGGGTCTGGGGTGTTCGGTTCAAGGACGTTCGGTTCAGGGGTTCGTTGGCGCTGTGCAGCGTGCACAGAGCCTGGGAACGGGTCATGTAGACGCTGACCGAACGCTGGGAAATGCCCAGTTCGGCGGCAATTTGTGGGTAGGTCAGGCCGTCGACTCGCGACAGCAGAAACGTTGCCCTGACCTGGCCCGGCAGGCGGCCGAGGGTTCGATCCAGGTGCTTCAGGGTCTGGGAGAACTGCGCCAGGTCTTCAGGCGATGGCCCGCCAATCGGATCAGTCGGCAGTAACTGCTCGAGGTGTTGGCGTTCCAGATCCCGATGGCGCCACAGCTGATAAATCAATCGCTGGGCGATGGTAGTGAGTAAGGCGCGGGGTTCGCGAATCGGCGTCAGGCCTGGCGACTCGAGCAATTGCACGAAGGTTTCGGCGGCAATGTCTTCGACACTGGGACTGGCTCCCAGATATCGGCGCAGGCGTGCGCACAGCCAGGTGTAGTGGGCGCGGAACAATCCGCCCACGTCGTTGCGATGGGAAACGTCGGCGCCGGACATAGGGGCTCCTTGGGTTAGGGGTCGCTGAATGTCCGGTGATCCGGTGGCGCGATCCTAGCAAGGAGCCTTATTCATTAAAAATACTTAAAATGAATTTTTATATTCCATAAATGAATTTACATGAATGAGCCTCATCGCAACCGCCCATACCCCAGCGCTTCGGCGTCCCGCTGATAATCGAGAATAATCTGATAGTCGCTCTCGCTGGCGGGCAACACTTCTTGCAGGCCCAACGTCTCGGCGACCTCGGGCAGTTCCTTCAATGTCTGGTTCATCACCTGTCGAAGCTGTTCAGCCTGCACATCAGTGGTGTCAGCCGCCGCGATGTACGGCAACGTCGGACTGAACGCGGTGCGCGCCAATATTCTCAAGCCAGCGACTTCTGCCTGGGCGTGCTGCGCCAGATAGGCGAAGGTCACGCTGTCGATGGCGGCCAGGTCCGCCAGGTCGTCACGCAGCCAGCGCAGGCTTTCGCGGTGGCTGCCGCTGATGGCGACACGGGCAAAAAACTGCCCGTCGCGGTGCAACGGCGCCAGTCGGTGACGCAACAGGTTCATGCCACTGTTGGAGTCTTCGCCGTTGATCACGCCGCGACTGCCGCGCAAGGCCGACAAGGTTCTTCGAGGATCATCGGCGCGAGTCAGCAACAGGCTGCAATGGTTGCCGCCGCTGCTGTCCGGCAGTTCATAACGAGGACGACCAATGACCCGGACGCGACCGCGCAAGGCTGTCATCAACGGGTAACCACAGGTTTGGGTCAGCAGCAGGTGCGGGGATAGCCAAAGGTCCATCAGCGACAGTTCTTCGGCATCAAGGCGAGTGCTGCCGAGCTGTTCGAGTATCTGCGACAGCCAACGCTCGTTGGCTTGGTGGATCGGCTCGGGAGCGACGTACATCAGTAATTCAGCAAGGTGTTGTGTCATCGAATATTTCTTCACCAGTGAAAATCAATGAAACGGATGCCGCGGACTGTCAATCGCCCTCACCCCGTGCCAACGCACCCACTGGCCATAACCCCGCACCAGAAACCCGCCACTGCGCGCCAGCCATTGATCGCGATGCGCGCGGTACACCCGTGGCAAGTCGTACCAGGGCAACCCCGGCAAGTCATGGTGCACCAGGTGCAGATTGAGATTCAGGAACAGCCAGCGCCACGGCCACCCTGCTTCATTGATGACGGTGCGTTGCTCCGGTTGCGCATGCGGACGGTGTTCATAGTAGGAGCGAATCATTGCAATCGACAGCGCCGGCACGCTGATCAGCAACAGGTAATACCAAACCGGCAGCACGCTGTAGCGCGCGATGAACGCCAGCATCAGCAGCGTCAGCGCACCATGGCTCAGCCACATCAACCAGGCTTGGCGCTCACCCGTTTTCAGCCGTTGCAGCTCCTCCCGCGCCAGCGCCAGCAAGGCCAGTGGCGCACCGAGGGCCAAGCGCCCCAGCACGGTTTTGTTCAGCCAGTGCAGGCCCTGTTCGAACAGCGAACTGCGCTGCCACTGTTCAGCGCTCAGGTAACGGCTTTCCGGGTCGCTACCTGGGATGGTCAGGTCTTCGTCGCGGTGATGCAGCAAATGGCTGTCGCGGTACAAGGTGTAGGGATACCAGACCGCAAACGGCGCATAACCGAGGACTTTATTCAGCATTGGCCAACGGGTGGGATGACCGTGCAGCAATTCGTGCTGCACCGACAACCACAACACCAGCAGTGGAATCAGCAACAACGTGCTCCACCAGAGCCCCAACCGGGCACTGCCCAGCACAATACTGAACCAGCCGACGTAAACGCCGATCAGCAACAGCCAGGTCGGCCACTCGGTGCGAGCGGTGAAACGTTGGCGCAGGGTTTCGATTTCTTCACGATGGGCAGCGTCAAAGTAATGGGGCATGGCTTTGCTCAGAACGGGAACCAATCCCCCTCTGTGCAACGGCGCCGGGATTTCTTGCAGATTGTTTGGTTATTTCGATAGACGCAAAAAACAGGAGCCCGAGGACTCGGGCTCCATGGACGCGGGATCAGTGGCCGAACACATTCACCTTCTTGGCTTTCTTGTCCGCGCGTTTTTCAATTGCGGTTTTCGCCGGTTTTTTCTTCGCGGCTTTCTTTGATTCCATACCTTTGGACATGATGCGTACTCCACTAACAGGGGATGTGAGATCAGGTATACACCTATCCCGGCGCGCGTGTTCTTTTATAATCTGTGCCCTGCCCACCGACTGTCCGAGCCCATGCCCAACACCCAGTACACCGTGCTCGACGCGCCGTTATGGCCGTTGATGAACAAGTTTTACCGCGCCCACCAATCGTCGATGAAAGCGGTGCGAGACGCTCAATTGTGGGTCGCAAGACGTGAAGAGATCATCGCGGCGCTGTGTTTGCGGCCGGTGGCCGGCGGGCATTGGCTGACCGGGCTGTTTGTCGACCCGAGCTGTCGCGAACAAGGAATCGCCGCGACGTTGATCGCCCACGCCGTCAAGCACCTTGAAGAACCGGTCTGGCTGTTCTGCCATCCGGATTTGCGTGGCTTTTATGAGCGTCGTGGTTTTACCTTCGACCCGCCCCTGCCCTACGCCCTGGCCGAACGGTTGAGCCGTTATGCGCGCAGCAAACCGATGATTGCCATGGGTTTGCAACCAGGTTCGGCATGAACAGCGATCCTTTAGCGATTCAATCGTCCGCCGCAGGATCAAGGTCCGGGAACATCACTTCGGTAAACCCGAACTTGCTGAAGTCGGTGATGCGCGAGGGGTATAACCGGCCGATCAGGTGATCGCATTCATGCTGCACCACCCGTGCATGAAATCCGGAGGCAATACGCACGATCGGCTCGCCCTTGGGATCAAAGCCTTCATAGCGAATCTGCTGATAGCGATCCACCGCCCCACGCAGGCCCGGCACCGACAGGCAGCCTTCGAAACCCTCTTCGAGGGTCGGGCTCAAGGGCGTGATCAGCGGATTGATCAGAATCGTCTGCGGCACCGCTTCGGCGTCCGGATAGCGCTCGCTGTGCTCGAAACCGAAGATCACCAGTTGCAGGTCGACACCGATCTGCGGCGCGGCCAGGCCGACCCCGCCGACGCTTTCCATGGTCTGGAACATGTCATCGATCAGTTGCCACAATTCGGGGCTGTCGAACATTTCCGCCGGCACCGGCGGAGCGATGCGCAGCAGGCGTTCATCGCCCATTTTCAGAATTTCACGGATCATTTTATGACTTCGTCAGTGGTCGGCTGGATTGAGTGATCTCGCCCCAGTCCTGAGACATGCTGTTTGGGTTCTTCGTGCACCTTTTCACCGGGTTTCTTGCCTTCGGATGACATGTGCTCGATCACCGCGTTCATTTCCGCACCGAGCAGCAGCACCGCGGCGGAAATATAGAAGTACAGCAACAACACGATGATCGCGCCGATACTGCCATACATGGCGTTGTAGTTGGCGAAGGTTTTGACGTACAGACCGAAGCCCAGCGAAGCGACGATCCAGACCACCACGGACAACACCGCACCCGGGGTGATGAAGCGAAACTCTTGTTTGACGTCGGGCATGACGTAGTAAATCAGCGCCACTGCCATCATCAATAGAATCACGATCACCGGCCAGCGCGCGATGGTCCAGACGGTCACAATGAAATCTTCAAGGCCCACCTGCGAAGCGATCCAGGCCATCACCTGCGGCCCGAGCACCATCAGCGCAGCGGCGGCCAGCAGCATGCCGGCAATGCCGATGGTGTAGAAAATCGACAGCGGAAAACGCTTCCACACCGGACGGCCTTCAACCACGTCGTACGCGGCGTTCATCGCACTCATCATCAGCCGCACACCAGCGGACGCGGTCCACAGGGCGATCACAATACCCACCGAGAGCAAACCACCCTTGGATTGCTGGAGCTGGTCGATCACCGGGTTCACCTGTTCCAGCGCCTGGGGCGGCAGCACCAGTTCCGATTGCAGGCGCAGCCAGGAGAAGAAGTCCGGCAAGTGCAGGAAGCCGATCAGGGCAATCAGGAACAGGATGAAAGGAAACAGCGAGAACAGCATCTGATAGGCGAGCGCCGAGGCATAGGTCGACATCTCGTCGGCGACGAACTCGGTGACCGTGCGCATCATCACGCGATGCAGGGGCAGACCTTTCATGGTCGGGAAAAACATTAGCGTCTCGCCGCAAAAAAGTTGAAGTCATGGCGACTCAGGGGCCGTTTTCTACAACAAAGTAGCCTACTTGGCGACTTTGAAACAATTTCCTTGCTCAAGTTCAAGCTGACACAAAAACGGCCATCCGCGGATGGCCGTTTGTGTTACTCGTCAAAGACCGGATCAAGCCTTATCGATGCCTTTTTTAAGAGCATCCTTGACCTTACCGATCGCTTGCTGGGCTTCGCCTTTCTGTTCCTGCCTGACGCCTTCGGCGCGCATTTTGTCATTCCCGGTGGCCTTGCCGACGCCTTGCTTGACGTTGCCGACCGCTTCGTTTGCCATGCCTTTAACTTTATCGCCAGTGCTGCTCATGGTATGTCTCCTGAGAACATTTCAACGGGGAAAGTCGTTACATAAGAGTGGACCGAAAGCCTTTGCGCGGAGTTTCATTTATTTCCCAACAGAACATTTCATCGCGCAAGGCAGGTTAGGCTTTATGTTTGCAGTCTTTGCCCCGAGAATGCGCAACGTATTCAGGCCATGGCGCTGAAGATCCAATCCCGTAGGAACGTTATGAAACTCGATAAAAAGCAGGCCATTGCCCGCAGAAACCAGGAACTTGGCGGTGCCGTGCTTGGCGTCAACAACTGCCATTTCACCGAATTGAACCGTAACCGCAACATTTTCTGGTTCGATATCCCGGTCGCGCGGCTGGCCATTGGTCAGTACGAATGGATTCACTTGCTGATGCACACCCCGGATACCGACGAACTGCTGCACCTGAAAGTGCCGACGGTGTTCCTGCGCGAGAAGCTCGAAGGCCTGGTGGTGCGCAACCAGGGTAAACGCAAGGCCGCCCTGAGCCTGGAACTGAGCGCCGACAAGGACTCGTACCTGCAGGACATGCGTCCGGCGGGCACCAACGTCAATTTCGCGCAGTTCCGCCAGTAATCCTCTCAAGCCATCAAAGAGTCCCCTGTGGCGAGGGCGCTTGCTCCCGCTGGAGTGCGTAACGCCCCTAAATCAGGTACCTCGATTCACCTGATCAGGCCGCTGGCTGCTTTTGCGACTGCTGCGCAGCCGAGCGGGAGCAAGCTCCCTCGCCACAAAAGCGCTTTTGATACCGCTTTAAACAAAAAGCCCCGCATCTGCGGGGCTTTTTGTTTGATCAGGCGCTGACTTTCTTCACGCCCAGCTTTTTCAGCTCTTCGTCGCGCAACTCGCGGCGCAGGATCTTGCCGACGTTGGTGGTTGGCAGCGCGTCGCGGAACTCCACGGCTTTGGGCACCTTGTAGCCGGTGACGTTGGCGCGCATGTGCTCCATCACCTGTTCCTTGGTCAGGGTCACGCCCGGTTTGGCAACGATGAAGATCTTGATCGCCTCCCCCGACTTCTCGTCCGGCACGCCGATGGCCGCGCATTGCAGCACGCCCGGCAGGGTCGCCAGCACATCTTCCAGTTCGTTGGGGTACACGTTGAAACCGGAGACCAGGATCATGTCTTTCTTGCGATCGACAATGCGCATGTAGCCATCGGGCTGAATCAGTGCGATATCACCGGTCTTCAACCAGCCTTCGCTGTCGAGTATTTCATCGGTGGCTTCCTGACGCTGCCAGTAGCCCTTCATGACTTGCGGACCTTTCACACACAGTTCACCGATGCCGCCCAACGGCTGCTCAACGCCGGCATCGTCGATGACTTTGCACCGGGTCGACGGCACCGGAATACCGATGGTGCCGATCTGGATGTTCTGGCTCGGGTTCACCGTAGCCACCGGGCTGGTTTCGGTCATGCCGTAACCTTCGCAGATCGGGCAGCCGGTGACCGCTTTCCAGCGTTCAGCCGCAGCCAGTTGCAAGGCCATGCCGCCGGACAAGGTGATTTTCAGGTTCGAGAAATCCAGCTTGCGGAACGCTTCGTTGTTGCACAACGCGACGAACAACGTGTTCAAGCCGACGAAACCGCTGAACTTCCACTTCGACAGTTCCTTGACCATCGCCGGCAAGTCGCGCGGGTTACTGATCAGGATGTTGTGGTTGCCGATCAGCATCATCGCCATGCAATGAAAGGTGAAGGCATAGATGTGGTACAGCGGCAGCGGCGTGATCAGGATCTCGCAACCTTCGTTGAGGTTGGAGCCCATCAGCGCCTTGCACTGCAGCATGTTGGCCACCAGGTTGCGGTGGGTCAGCATCGCGCCCTTGGCCACGCCGGTGGTGCCGCCGGTGTATTGCAGCACCGCCACGTCGCTGCTGGCCGGGTTGGCTTCAACCACTGGCTGGCCATGGCCTTTGCTCAACACGTCGTTGAATTTGATGGCCTTGGGCAAGTGATACGCCGGGACCATCTTCTTCACGTACTTGATGACGCTGTTGATCAGCAGACGCTTGAGCGGCGGCAGCAGGTCGGCCACTTCAGTGACGATCACGTGCTTGACGCCGGTTTTCGGCACCACGGTCTGTGCCAGATGCGCCATGTTGGCCAGGCAGACCAGGGCTTTGGCACCGGAGTCGTTGAATTGGTGTTCCATTTCCCGCGCGGTGTACAGCGGGTTGGTGTTGACCACGATCAGCCCGGCGCGAATGGCACCGAAGACGGCGACCGGGTACTGCAACACGTTGGGCAATTGCACGGCAATTCGATCGCCCGGCTGCAAATCGGTATGCTGTTGCAGGTAAGCGGCAAAGGCACCGGACAATTCGTACAGCTCACCGTAGGTGATTGTCTTGCCCAGGTTGCTGAATGCCGGTTTGTCAGCGAAGCGTTGGCAGGATTGCTTCAACACTGCCTGAATATTCGGGTACTCGTCTGGATTGATCTCGGCAGCAATTCCAGCTGGGTACTTATCCTTCCAAAAGTCTTCGATCATGGAAGCCCACTCCTCAGCAACGCGAATTCAACACCGCATTTGATGCGATTATTATTGGTGTTTGTCTATTGGTGAATCTGGCTTTACATAGGCCGAGAAGTCACAAAGCGCGCCGAGAGTAGCAGCTTTGCCAAGGGCCGACTAGAGCCTAAATAGGCCTCTACAGTCACTTTTGTGACTCAAGAATGCCAAGCAGTCATTTTAGAGCAAAAATCCTATACCTCCCTGAAAGCCGCTGAATTCGCGGCTTTCAACGCAAAAGATCGCAGCCTTCGGCAGCGCCTACAGAGGAATGCGATCCCCTCAGGAGCTGCCGAAGGCTGCGATCTTTTGGCATCACCTCGGTCTACGACCGTTTATGCGATATCCCGCAACTCCCGCCGCAAAATCTTGCCCACCGGCGTCATCGGCAACGACTCACGCAACACGATGTGCTTGGGCACTTTGTACGCCGTGAAGTTTTCCTTGCAGTAAGCCTTCAGCTCTTCAAGGCTGACCCCCGACTCACGGGCCACCACAAACAGTTTCACCGCCTCCCCCGAACGCTCGTCCGGCACGCCGATCACCGCACAGTTGGCGACTTTCGGGTGGGCCATCACCACGTCTTCGATCTCGTTCGGGTACACGTTGAAGCCCGAGACGATGATCATGTCTTTCTTACGATCGACAATACGCACGAAACCATCCGGGTCGATCACCCCGATGTCGCCCGACTTGAACCAGCCGTCGGCATCCAGCACTTCGGCGGTGGCTTCGGGTTTCTGCCAGTAGCCCTTCATGATCTGCGGGCCCTTGATGCACAGTTCGCCACGTTCGCCCAGCGGCTGCTCGACGCCTTCGTCGTTGATCACTTTCAGGGTCGTGCCCGGCACCGGCAGGCCGACCGTGCCGATGCGCGATTTGTCGCCGTAAGGGTTGGTGCAGGCCACCGGCGAGGTTTCGGTCAGGCCGTAACCTTCGGTGATCCGGCAACCGGTGAGCTGTTCCCAGCGCTCGGCGGTGGCCTTGACCAGCGCCGTGCCGCCGGAGTTGGTGAGTTTGAGACTGGAGCAATCCAGGGTCTTGAAGTCGGGATGGTCCATCAGCGCGACGAACAGCGTGTTGAGCCCAAGCAGCGCCGAGAACCGCCAGTTCTTCAGCTCCTTGATGAAGCCCTTGATGTCCCGTGGATTGGTGATCAGCACGTTGTGGTTGCCGGTCACCATCATGCACATGCAGTTCGCCGTGAAGGCATAGATGTGGTACAGCGGCAGCGGCGCAATCATCACTTCCTGGCCTTCGCGCAGCAGCGGCTGACCGTCGGCACCCAACTGACTGAGGCATGCCCGCGCCTGCTGCATGTTCGCCACCAGGTTGCCGTGGGTCAGCATCGCACCCTTGGCCAGCCCGGTGGTGCCGCCGGTGTATTGCAACACGGCGATGTCGTCGAGACCGACGTTCAGCGGTTTGATGCCCAGGCCCCGGCCCAGACGTAGCGCGCTCTTGAAGGAGATGGCCCGGGGCAGTGAATAGTCCGGGACCATTTTCTTGACCTTGGCGACCACGGTATTGATCAGCCAGCCCTTGGCGGTGGGCATCAGGTCGCCCATCTTCGCTTCGATCAGGTATTGGATGTCAGTGTCGGGCAACACTTCCTGGACCTTCTGTCCAAACACGTTCAGGTACACCAGAGCCCGGGCACCGGAGTCCTTGAACTGATGACGCATCTCCCGCGCGGTGTACAGCGGGTTGGTGTTGACCACGATCAGCCCGGCACGCAGGGCGCCAAACACGGCAATCGGGTAATGCAGGACGTTGGGCATCTGCACCGCGATGCGATCCCCCGGCACCAGGTCGGTGTGGGCTTGCAGGTAACCGGCGAACGCAGCGCTGTAACGTTCCAGTTCAGCGTAGGTCAGGGTCACGCCCATGTTGCTGAATGCCGGGCGGTCAGCAAATTTCTTGCAGGAACGCTCGAACACCTCGATCACCGACTTATAGGCCCCAAGGTCGATATCCAGGGGCACGCCGGCCGGGCGTTTGTCATTCCAGAAATCAGGTTGCATTGTTCTTGTCCTCATTACCTGAATCTATCCGGGGCCGCTTTTTCTATCACTTCTGAAAAGCGGTGCTTCCCGGACACTAGCAGCTATGGTGAATCAGGCAAATATGCGCACAGTCCTCATTGATCCCGTGAATCTTGCTGCCCCGGCGCTGCCTGATCAGACGGCGCGCGCGGGATGCGCTATACAATGCAACGACGCCCATGCCGCATGCAGTCCCATGCAAAGGAATCGCCATGATCCATGACACTTTCTGGCTGACCGCGAGCGACCGCAGCCGCCTCTTCGTCAACCAGTGGCTGCCGACTGCACCGCTCAAAGCCGTGATCCTGCTGGCCCATGGCATGGCGGAACACAGCGGTCGCTACGCTCGCCTGGCAGAAAAGCTCTGCGAACAGGGCTACGGTGTTTACGCACCGGACCTGCGTGGACATGGCAAAACCGCTGAAAACGGCACCCTGGGCCACTTCGCCGACAGCGATGGCTGGGGCAAAGTGGTCGGTGACCTCGCCTGCCTCAACCAACATATCGGCCAACAGCATCCCGGCGTGCCAATCGTGCTGTTGGGCCACAGCATGGGCAGCTACATCGCCCAGGCTTACTTGCTGCACCACAGCGCCAGCCTGCACGGGGCGATTCTCAGCGGCTCGAACTTCCAGCCCGTGGCGCTCTATCGCGCAGCGCGGCAAATTGCTCGTCTCGAACGCCTGCGCCAGGGCCCCAAGGGTCGCAGTGCATTGATCGAATGGCTGTCGTTCGGCTCGTTCAACAAGAAGTTCAAGCCAGCTCGCACCTCGTTTGACTGGCTGAGCCGCGACCCGGCCGAGGTCGACAAGTACGCCAACGACCCGCTCTGCGGCTTTCGCTGCACCAATCAGCTATGGATCGATTTGCTCGGCGGCTTGCAGCAAATCAGCAAAGCGTCCAATCTCGCCCAGATCGATCCGGGCCTGCCGCTGCTGGTAATTGGCGGCGAATGTGATCCGGTGAGCGAAGGCAAACGTCTGAAAGATCTGGCCCACGCCCTGCGCGACGCTGGCTGCCAGAGCCTGCACTTGAATATTTACCCGCAGGCCCGGCACGAACTGTTCAATGAGAGCAATCGCGATGAAGTGACTGCCGACGTGCTGAACTGGATCGCCCAGGCCTTGAGCAACCGCCGGCCACCCAGAGCCGAATAGTTTTTTTTGTGGATTCATTTAATTCGTCACAGGAATCGAGACAGATGACCCAGGTTACCAACACCCCTTACGAAGCCCTCGAAGTCGGCCAGACCGCCAGCTACAGCAAAACCGTCGAAGAACGCGACATTCAGTTGTTCGCCGCGATGTCCGGCGACCACAACCCGGTGCACCTGGACGCCGAATTCGCCGCTGCCTCCATGTTCAAGGAACGTATCGCCCACGGCATGTTCAGCGGCGCGTTGATCAGTGCGGCGGTGGCTTGCGAGCTGCCTGGGCCGGGGACTATTTATATCGGTCAGACGATGAGCTTTCAGAAGCCGGTGAAGATTGGCGACACGCTGACGGTGCGCCTGGAAATTCTCGAGAAAATGCCGAAGTTTCGTGTGCGGATCGCCACCCGAGTGTTCAATCAGCGTGATGAACTGGTAGTGGATGGCGAGGCGGAGATTCTGGCGCCGCGTAAACAGCAGACCGTGACATTGCCGACGTTGCCGGCGATCAGCATCGGCTGATTCATCACTTCCTTGTGATGAGAGGCCTTCCCTGTGGTGAGGGGGCTTGCCCCCGTTCGACTGCGAAGCAGTCGTAAAACCTGCTACCGCGTTTAATCAGGTCGAATGCGGCGCCTGTTTCAGGGGCGCTGCGCACCCCAACGGGGGCAAGCCCCTTCGCCACATAGGAGCCCCATAGGCTGGGTACAAAAAAACGCCAGACTGGCTGGCGTTTTTGATGGGTAACGAACGCTTACGAGCGTGCGCGAGCCTGGTTGCGCAGGGCTTTGACCTGATCGTGGTTGCGTTGCACGCCGTGATACTGGCGTTCAACGATGTCACGAATGCCCACCAGGTTGTACTTGTTGATTTTATCCAATGCGTCCTTGTAAGCCTTCTTCGCATGGTCTTCACCGCGTTCGGCTTCGTTCAGCACCGCCTCTTCATCCTTGCCGGTGAACATCGACTTCACATCCACCCAACGACGGTGCAGATCGCCGCTGACACTGGTGGAGGTTTCCGGATCACCGCCCAGGGAACGCACAGTGGCCTGCAGTTCGGCAGCGGCAGAGGCGCAGTCGTCGGAGCGCTGAATGAACAGGTTTTTGAGTTCGGGATTCTTGATGTCTTCAGCGCAAGTCTTGAACCCTTCCTGACCGTCTTTACAGGTTTCAATCAGGTCGTTGAGTACAGAGATCGCTTCTTTATTAATGTCGGTCATTTTTCAATTCCTTGCGGTTGATGAAAGATGCAATCAATCGTTGCACCCTGCATGCCAGCTTCGAATTGAAATTTTTTACTTATATTTCAATGATTTAATCTTTAGTCGAAATCTGTATCCGCTTTTTTTGCATGATCTGTCAATTGGCCTGCATGCAGAATGCCTGTATTTTCCAGACTGTTCTAAATCAAGACGACTGATGATGAATCCCGAAAAGCTCGAACTGCTGATTACCCGCGAGATGCCCTTCGGCAAATACAAGGGCCGTATCATCGCCGACCTGCCCGGTCAGTACCTGAACTGGTTCGCTCGCGAAGGTTTCCCTCACGGGGAACTGGGCGGGTTGCTGGCCTTGATGCAGGAAATCGACCACAACGGCCTGTCGGAACTGCTCGAACCGCTGCGCGCCAAGCACGGCAAACCTGCCCCCCGTCACTGAACCGCCCTATCGCACCGAGTCGCCCATGCCCGATAACACCCGCCGTGCCCGTGATGAAGCCTTTTGGCAGACCTTTGCCGACCGCTACGCTGTCGAACCCGGCCCCCTGAACCTGGAGAACGGTTACTTCGGGCGCATGTCACGCACCGTGGTCGAGGAGTATCAACGCAACATCGAGCTCATCAACCGCGGCAACTCGGTGCATGTGCGCCAGCGCTTCGAACAGGGCGAAAGCGTCAAGATTCGCGCGCAGCTGGCCAAACTGATCGGCGCCCCGGCCGAAGCCGTCGCCTTCACCCGCAACGCCTCGGACGGCTTGCAGTCGCTGATCCGCAACTACAATCGCCTGGAACCGGGCGATCAGGTCCTGCTGTGCGATCTGGAGTACGACACGGTCAAGAGCGCAATGCGTTGGCTGGCCCGCTATCGAGGCGTGGAAGTGATCGAGATCGAGCACCGTCGCCCCGCCAGTTTCGACAGCTTGCTGGCCACGTACCGCGAAGCTTTCACACGTTATCCGCGACTGAAGTTGATGGCCCTGACCCACGTCACCCATCGCACCGGTCTGGTAATGCCGGTGCAGGCGATCGCCGCTGCCGCCAAGGAGCATGGCATCGATGTGATCCTTGACGGCGCCCATGCTCTGGGCCAGATCGAGTTCAACCTCGATGAACTGGGCATCGCCTTCGCCGGCTACAACCTGCACAAATGGATCGGTGCGCCGCTGACTCTCGGCTTCATTTACATCGCGCCCGAGCGCCTGGTCGACATTGATCCCGATATGGGCGAGATGCATTTCCCGGCCACCGACATTCGCGCCCGCACGCCATACAGCACCCCGAACATCCCGGCCCTGCTGACCCTGCCGCTGGTGTTCGAAGAGCATCAGGCCATGGGCGGTTCCGTCGCCAAGGGCGCTCGGCTCAATTACCTGCGCAACCGCTGGGTCGATGCCGTTCGGGAGTTACCGGGGATCGAAGTCCTGACCCCGGATGACCCGCGCCTGTATTGCGGCATCACCTCGATGCGCTTTACCCGGCATGCCGACCAACAGGCGATGGTCGAGCGCCTGCTCAACGACTACAACCTGTTTACCGTGGCGCGCAGCGGCGCGGCGTGTGGCCCGTGCATCCGCATCACACCGGGGCTCACGACCATGGCAGCGGACATGGATGTACTGGCCCGGGCGTTGAACGAATTGCGCTGACGTCACACAGTGTATTTATCAAAGTCCTCGGGCTTGATTTGCGATGACGCCGCAAACGTGTCGACACCGATGGTCATGTGCCCGAAAAAGCCGTCCTCATTCGAGTCTCGACCGATGGTGTGAATATTCAGGGTCGAGGCCTCGCCGCCCATGCGCTGATAAAACATATCCTGCGCATTGGTCAGCGGTGAGACGGCTCGACCGCTGTACTCACGGGCATTGAGCACCGACCTTGATGCGACCTCGGGAAAGTAAAGCTGGCCGACCCAGGCGACGTGCCGCTCTTCCAGATAGTTATTACCGGCTGTGATGCGTACCGCGACGTGAATATGCAAAGCGCGGCCGGCATAGAACCCCGGATAAATAGTGGTAAACCGCACGATGCCCATTTTGTCGGTGAATTGCCCACCACGCAGGTAGGTGTCATCGTCGGTGCGCGGGATCGACCCGATATCATCCACATCGACTTCCTTGTCCGGGTTGACCTTGCTCCAGCCCGAATACGCCCCGCGCGCATTGCAATGCCAGATATCGACCAATGCCCCGGTAACCGGTTGACCGGTCATGGCATCGACGATCGTGAGCCGCAGCACCAAGGGAATGCCGTCCATGCCTTCGCTGACGTTTCGCCTGATCAGTTTTGGATTTCGAAAATACGGACCGGCGATCTGCTCGGGTGACAGTTGATAAACCGGTAGTGGGGATGCAGCCGAGGTGTTGTCGTCCATGACGTTCTCTCTTCCATAAGATGAACGCAGATTAACGCTGGACGTGCGGCGAGATGCGGTAACTATGTATCGCGTGATGTCGATCCTAAAAAGAGCATTTCGACAGTCATGGGGATTTTCACCAGGCAAAAAAAAACGGTGCACCGACCAAGCGCACCGTAAAGCCGTAGAACACACAACGAAGTGTTTGGTAAATCCGGTATATCCGGTAAATCAGATCAGTCCAGCAGCGCCAACGCCTCGGCGGTGCACTCCTGGATGCGGGCCCAGTCGCCGTTCTTGATCCACTCGGGGTCAAGCATCCAGCTACCGCCCACGCACATCACGTTTTTCAACGCCATGTAGCTCTTGATGTTGGCCGGGCTGACGCCGCCGGTCGGGCAGAATTTAACTTCGCCGAACGGGCCGCCCAGGGCCTTGATGGCCGCGACGCCGCCGCTGACTTCCGCCGGGAACAGCTTGAAGCGGCGATAACCCAGGCAATAGCCTTCCATGATGCCGGAGGCGTTGCTGATGCCCGGCAACAGCGGAATCGGGCTGGCGACACTGGCTTCGAGCAGGTCACGGGTGATGCCCGGCGTCACGATGAATTGTGAACCGGCGGCTTCGGCAGCGGCCAGCATGCTGCGATCAAGCACCGTACCGGCACCGGTCACCAGTTCCGGACGCTTTTCGCGCAGGATCTGGATGGCCTTGAGGCCGAACTGCGAACGCAGGGTCACTTCCAGCGCCGTGAGGCCACCGGCGGCCAGGGCGTCGGCCAACGGCAGCACGTCCTGTTCGCGAGCGATGGTGATCACCGGCAGGATCCGCGCCTTGGCGCAGAGGCTGTCGATCAGGGCAACTTTGTCCGCCATGGAAACGGTCGGGGATGTGTTTGTCATAGCGGCTGATCCTTGGTTCATGGGCACCAGTAAATCTCTAACGTAGGTTGCAGAAACGCCCGAATCGGCATGGCGGCGACATCGTCACCGGCCAGTGCGGCGCTCAGGGTGGTCAACTTGGACTGACCGGAAATCGATAGAACGATGTGCCTGGCCGAAGCCAGCAGCGCGCGACTCATGGTCAGGCGCTGACGCGGCACGGTCGGCGCCAGCATCGGCCAGCAACGACGAGTGCCGTCGACTTTCAAGGCGTCGGCCAGGTTCGGGCTGTTGGGGAACAGTGATGCGGTGTGACCGTCGTCGCCCATGCCCAGCACCAGCACATCGATCGCCGGCAATTCGGCGAGCAAGCGATCAGCCTGCTCGGCGGCCTGCTCCAGGTTGGCGGTGGCACTGTAGAGGCTCAGGAACTGGGCCTTGGCCGCCGGACCTTGCAACAGGTAACGCTTGAGCAGACCGGCATTACTGTCGGCATGCTCCACCGGCACCCAGCGCTCGTCAGCCAGGCTGACCACCACCTTCGACCAGTCCAGCGCCTGCTTGGCCAGGTGCTGGAAAAATGCCACCGGGCTGCGCCCACCGGACACCACCAGCGTCGCTGTGCCTTGTGCGGCAATCGCGTCGCTCAGTTGTTTGGCCACTGCCAATGCCAGGCCTTCGGCCAGCAGCATCGGTTTTTTGAACTCATGGGCGCTGACGCCCTGAGGCAGTTTCAATTCAGATATCGCCATACCACGACCTCCCGTCCCGCGTGATCAGTGCAATGGAACTCATCGGCCCCCAGGACCCGGCCGCGTACGGCTTGGGCGCATCACCGGACTTTTTCCACCCGGCAATCAACTGGTCACACCACTTCCACGCGGCTTCGATTTCATCTTTACGGACAAACAGGTTCTGATTGCCACGCATCACTTCCAGCAACAACCGCTCGTAGGCATCGGGAATCCGTGCGCTGCGCCAGGTGTCGGAAAAATTCAGCTGCAACGGACCGCTGCGCAACTGCATGCCCTTGTCCAGGCCTTGTTCCTTGGTCATCACACGCAAGGAAATGCCTTCGTCCGGTTGCAGGCGGATGATCAGTTTGTTGCTGATCTGCAAGCGCTGCTCGGGGGCGAAGATGTAGTGCGACGGTTCCTTGAAGTGGATGACGATCTGCGACAGCTTCTGCGGCATGCGCTTGCCGGTGCGCAGGTAAAACGGTACGCCGGCCCAACGCCAGTTGCGAATGTCGGCACGCAGGGCAACGAAGGTTTCGGTGTCGCTCTGGGTGTTGGAGTTAGGCTCCTCCAGATACCCCGGCACCGACTTGCCTTCGCTGTGACCGGCGATGTACTGGCCGCGCACCACTTGAGTGGTCAGGCCTTCCGGGCTGATCGGCGCCAGTGCCTTGAGCACTTTGACTTTCTCGTCGCGGATGCTGTCGGCGGACAAGTCGGCCGGCGGGTCCATGGCGATCAGGCACAGCAACTGCAGCAGGTGATTCTGGATCATGTCCCGCAGCTGGCCGGCCTTGTCGAAGTAACCCCAACGGCCTTCGATCCCGACCTGCTCGGCCACGGTGATTTCCACGTGGGAAATGTAATTCTGGTTCCACTGGGTTTCGAACAGGCTGTTGGCGAAACGCAGGGCGATCAGGTTTTGTACGGTCTCTTTGCCCAGGTAGTGGTCGATACGGTAGGTGCGGTTCTCCGGGAAGAACTGCGCCACGGCGTCGTTGACCTTGCGCGAGGATTCCAGGTCAGAACCGATGGGTTTTTCCAGCACTACGCGGGTGTTTTCGGTCAGGCCGACCTTCGACAGGTTCTCGCAAATAGCACCGTAAACCGCAGCCGGCGTGGCGAAGTAGGCAATCACCCGCTGGGCACTGCCGGCCTGCTCGGCCAGGGCGACGTAATCGTCAGCCTTGAGGAAGTCGACATGCAGGTAACTCAACCGGGCCAGGAAGCGCTCGAGCACGGCTTCATCCAGCTCTTTGGCGCCCACGTAGCGACGCAACTCGGTGGCGATGAACGCCAGATGCTGCTGCTCGCTGCCAGGTTCACGGGCCAGTGCGATAATGCGCGTATCCTCATGAAGCAGGCCGGCACCATCGAGTTGATAAAGGGCAGGAAACAGCTTGCGCAGGGCTAGATCGCCGAGAGCGCCGAACAAGGCAAAGGTGCACGGTTCAACCGTAATCGAAGGCATGATGTTTGTTCTTTTATCAAGTTAAGCTACAAATACCTTTTTTCAAGGCATCACTCAAGGGAAAATGTAGTAATAACCACAACATTTTCGCAAAATATAGATTCCGAGTGGTGGTCGGTCGGAGCCATCAGTAGGATAGGCCACCGTTATGGGCCGTATCAAAGGCCCAATTTGCATAGCCGAGCGCTTGTTTGCGCAGGTGAATTTAGGAACCCCATATGGACCGCGTGCGAAATTTACTGGAACAGATCCAGAGTCGCCTCGAAGACCTGAACAAGGCAGAACGCAAAGTCGCCGAAGTGATCCTGCTCAACCCACAGCAGGCGACCCGGTTCAGCATCGCCGCCCTCGCCCAGGCCGCGTCGGTCAGTGAGCCGACGGTCAACCGTTTCTGCCGCTCATTCGGTGTCAGCGGCTACCCTGAACTGAAACTGCAGCTGGCCCAGAGCCTGGCCAGCGGCGCGGCGTATGTCAGCCGTGCGGTGGAAGCCGACGACAACCCCGAGGCTTACACCCAGAAGATCTTCGGCAGCGCCATCGCGTCCCTGGACAGCGCCTGCCAGGCACTGGACCCGAACCTGATCAGCCGCGCCGTCGACCTGTTGATCCAGGCCCGGCAGATCCACTTCTTCGGCCTCGGCGCCTCGGCCCCGGTGGCACTGGATGCGCAGCACAAGTTCTTCCGCTTCAACCTGGCAGTGACCGCCCATGCCGATGTGCTGATGCAACGCATGATTGCCTCGGTGGCCCACACCGGTGAGTTGTTCGTGATCATCTCCTACACCGGCCGCACCCGCGAATTGGTGGAAGTAGCGCGCATCGCCCGGGAAAACGGCGCTTCGGTGCTGGGGCTGACGGCCGAAGGTTCGCCGCTGGCCAAGGCCAGTACCTTGAGCCTGAACATTCCGTTGCCGGAAGACACCGACATTTACATGCCGATGACCTCGCGGATCATTCAGCTGACCGTGCTCGATGTGCTCGCCACCGGCATGACCTTACGCCGAGGCGTGGATTTCCAGCCGCATTTGCGCAAGATCAAGGAAAGCCTCAATGCCAGTCGGTATCCGATTGGGGATGAGTTTAATTAACCTACACCGATCATTCCCACGCTCTGCGTGGGAATGATCACTATCAGCTACGCCCCAACCCGCGCCTGCAAACTCAGATACGCCCGCTCCCCCGGCGCCAGGCACAGGCTGTCGGTGCCGCCGCTGGCCGCTTCCACACAGACGAACTCGGAAATCTCGTTCCAGCTCACGCCCAGTAATGGCCGCGAGCCGGGATGCCAGACCACCGTGTCCGCATGATCACCGGTGTCGATGCACAGTTCGCGCTGCCAGGCGTGGTCCTTGAGCTGCAGTTCGCCGTCATGCTGGAACACGCGCTGACACCCACCGTCGACCCGCAACTCGCCTTCCTGTTGGCAAGCCTGGCGGTTCAACTGGTCGTAACCTTGCGCTCCTTCGAGCCCAGACAGCGCTATCTCACCGACGTCACCAATACGCCAATAGGCGTGCAACGCCTGACTCAACTGGCACGGCATGTCGTCCTGATGCTCGGTGCTCATGTGCAAATCCATGCGTTCGCCCAGGTGCGCATGCAAGTCCACTTGCCAGTCGCACAGCTGTAACTGCCAGTGCAGGCGCACGCCATCGTCGTCACTGCTGCTGTCGAGCAGTTTCCAGTCGAGCAGGCGCGCCCAACCATGGGACGGCCAGGCGTTTTCGCTTGGGTGGCGGCCATACCACGGCCAGCACACTGGCACGCCGCCGCGAATCGCACCCACGTGCGGCCATTTCGCCGCGCACCACAACCAGGGTTTCTGACCCTTCGGCTGGAAGTGCAACAACTGCGCGCCCTGACGACTGAACACCGCCTGACACAGCGGATGGTCGATCACCAGCACGTCGCGCATCTGATAGCGCTCCCACGCAAACACCGGACGTTCGCGCAAGGATTTGAAGAAGCGTTGTAGCGGATGCTCAAGCATGTGCCACGGTCCTGAAAATCATCTGTCACCCGAGGGTGCGCCACCCCCAAAAAAAAGCGGACAGCCATGGCCGTCCGCAAATATGCGCACATAGAGAGGAGCTTATCGCAACAGCGTTAGAACACCGACTGAATTTTCAGGCCGGCGACCAGCGCGTTATCAACTTCATCCACACCACCCGGGTGAGTGATGTATTGCAAGTTAGGACGCACCGTCAGCCAGTTGGTAACGTGGAAACCGTAGTTGATCTCGTAGTTGTACTCGGTGCTGCGCAGTGGCGCGAACAGTGGATCGTTGTAGTCGGTGACACCATTGGCGGCGTTGACCAACTCGGAGTTTTTCTTCACGTCATCGTTGACATGGATACGGGAGAAACCGATCCCGACGTCGTCTTTTGGACGCGCATCGAACGGGCCCTTGTAAACAAACATCAGCGACTGGTAGTTGTCGACGAAGTTGGTGTCCTTGTCGTGGAAGGTGGCGTTGGCCGCGATGTTCAGACCGCGCGAAGCATCACCGTTATGGGTGGTCAGTTGTTGCTGCGCCACGAACCAGTAACCGTGCTTGCTGTCATGGCTGCGATAGGCATTGCCGGTGGTCGCTGCATCATTGCCGTTGTCGTCTTTACGGACGTCATTGGCGTCGGCCGTGCTCTTGTAGTAACCAACACGGTATTCGCCCGGCAGGTTGTTGACCTTCGGCGACCAGACCAATTCAACCGGCAAGACGGTGCCTTTGGTACCACTGCCGCTGAGCTTGAAACCGTTACCGTGCTCAAGTTGCGATGGATTCTGGTTGTACGCGCCGATCTGCGCATAGAACTCAGGCGTGATGTTGTACTTCACGCGAACCGCTGCCTGCATGACCGGCCAGTTGTACCAGATACCGGTCGCCCAGTTACCCGCCTGGGAACCGCAGAATGCCAGGTTCTGGAACTCGCAAGGGAAGGTGTTGAAGTCTTCGCCTTCGCCGAAGTAACCAGCCTTGACGTCCAGTTTCCCGTCGAGGAACTGGTGCTTGATCCACAGCTGGGTCAGACGGACCATGTGGCCACGGCCGTAGACTTCCTGGGAGGAGCTCAAGGTGCCGGCACGCGGGTCACCGACACGGTCATTGGAGATGTTCTGACCGTTACGGTTGGTGAGCTGGATCTTGGCCTGGGTGTTATCCCAGCCCCACAGTTTTTGCAGGTCCAGCGCCACGCCCAGACCAAACTGGTCGGCGTAACGCGCCGTTTTGTCGTCGTTGTAGCCGCCGTGCAGGTTGGCGCCCACTTCACCGACATAGTCGGCCTTGATGTCGATACCTTGCTCGATCAGCTTGGTCCGCTCGCCACCCCAGTCCCCCGTCATCCACTGGGAATCGGCACTGAACGCGTCAGCCGCGTGTACGCTACCGGCCAGCATCATCGCCGCAACCGCTGACAATTGGCAGATCAGCTGAGCGTTGTTCTTCTTCTTCATCCCTACATCCTCGTTTTATTGTTATTAACTGTTTTTATCTAACGCGGTTTACATCGATTGCGACGGATGTCTCCATCCGCCACTAATCCCCCCTGTGAGAGCGGGCTTGCTCGCTCCCACATTTGATCTTCAGCGGCCTTTGAACTGGGCCACGTTGGCGCTGTGAGCTTCGGTTTTTGGCAGGCCGGCAACGCCCAGACGCTCACCGGTCTTGGCATCGAACAGCAGCACTTTCGATGGATCGAATTGCAACGTCAGGGTCTCGCCCGGGGCTGGTGCGACGTCCGGTGCCAGACGGCAGCAGACCTTGGTGTCGTTGAGATTGACGAATACCAGGGTGTCGGGACCGGTCGGTTCGGTGACCTGCACTTCGGCGCGGATGGTCGGCAGGCCGTTGGCTTCGCCGTTCGCCAGCACGATTTGCTCCGGGCGCATGCCGAGGATCACTTCGCGGTCTTCGAGACCGGCATCCTGCATGCCCAGCGGCAATTCGCAGCGCGCCTGACCGCTGTCGAGCAGCGCCAACAGACGGCCGTCCTTGCGCTGCAAACGCAGGGGGATGAAGTTCATCGGCGGCGAACCGATGAAGCTCGCCACGAACAGGTTGGCCGGGTTGTTGTAGATGTCTTTCGGCGTACCGAACTGCTGGATAATCCCGTCCTTCATCACCGCCACTTTGTCGCCCAGGGTCATCGCTTCGATCTGGTCGTGGGTCACGTAGACCGTGGTGGTTTTCAGGCGCTGGTGCATCAGTTTCATTTCGGTGCGCATCTCGACCCGCAGCTTGGCGTCGAGGTTGGACAGCGGTTCGTCGAACAGGTAGATCTTCGGCCGACGCGCCAACGCCCGACCCATGGCCACGCGCTGTTGCTGACCACCGGAGAGCTGACCCGGCTTGCGGTTGAGCAGGTGTTCGATTTGCAACAGCTTGGCCACGCGAGCGACTTCCGCGTCGATATCGGCGGCAGGCATCTTGCGGATCTTCAAACCGAACGCGATGTTTTCGCGCACGCTCATGGTCGGGTACAGCGCGTAGGACTGGAACACCATGGCGATGTCGCGGTCTTTGGGGCTCATGCCGCTGACGTCCTGGTCACCGATCATGATCGCGCCGCCGGTGATGGTCTCAAGGCCGGCGATGCAATTCATCAGGGTCGATTTACCGCAACCCGAAGGGCCTACAAGAATCAGGAACTCACCGTCCTTGATCGACAGCTCGATGTTCTTGAGGGTGTCCGGCAGGCCGGGGCCATAGGTTTTGTTTACATTGCGAAGTTCGAGCGTAGCCATGATTACCCCTTGACTGCGCCGGCCGTCAGCCCGCGCACGAAATACTTACCTGCGACCACATAGACCAGCAGGGTTGGCAACCCGGCGATCATTGCCGCCGCCATATCAACGTTGTATTCCTTGGCCCCGGTACTGGTGTTGACCAAGTTGTTCAACGCCACCGTAATGGGTTGCGAGTCACCGCTTGAGAACACCACGCCGAACAGGAAGTCGTTCCAGATCTGAGTGAACTGCCAGATCAGGCAGACCATGATGATCGGGGTGGACATCGGCAGGATGATCAAGCGGAAGATGGTGAAGAACCCCGCACCATCGAGCCGCGCTGCCTTCACCAGTGCATCGGGAACGCTGACGTAGTAGTTACGGAAAAACAGCGTGGTGAACGCTAGGCCGTAGACCACGTGCACGAACACCAGGCCTGTCGTTGTGCTGGCCAGGCCCATCTTGCCGAGGGTGAACGAGGCCGGCAGCAGGACCGTCTGGAATGGCAGGAAGCAACCGAACAGCAGCAGGCCGAAGAACAACTGCGAGCCGCGAAAGCGCCACATCGACAGCACATAGCCGTTCAACGCACCGATGGCCGTGGAGATCATTACCGCCGGAACGGTGATCTTGATCGAGTTCCAGAAGTACCCGTCAACCGTGCCCCAGGCCTTGATCCAGCCAATACCGCTGACCACGGTCGGCCAGCTCAGCAGGTTGCCGGAGTTGATGTCTTCCGGCGTCTTGAAACTGGTCAACAGCATGACCACCAGCGGTATCAGGTACAGCAATACCGCAAGGAGCAGCACGCCATAGATCGCGATGCGACTCAGGCTGATGGCAGGTTTGGCAGCGAAACTAGTCATGACGTTTGGCCCTCAGCTCGGAGTACAGGTAAGGCACGATGATCGCGAGAATCGCACCGAGCATCAGAATCGCACTGGCCGAGCCCATGCCCATCTGGCCGCGACTGAAGGTGAAGGAATACATGAACATCGCAGGCAGATCGGAGGAATAACCCGGGCCACCGGCGGTCATTGCCGCTACCAGGTCGAAACTCTTGATAGCGATGTGGGCCAGGATCATCACTGCGCTGAAGAACACCGGGCGCAGGCTCGGCAACACCACTTTCAGGTAAATGCGCGGCATGCTCGCGCCATCGATCTGGGCGGCACGGATGATCGATTGATCAACGCCACGCAGACCGGCGAGGAACATCGCCATGATAAAGCCCGAGGCTTGCCATACCGCCGCGATCACCAGGCAGTACACAACGCGATCCGGATCGATCAGCCAGTCCAGGCGAAAGCCTTCCCAGCCCCAGTCACGCAGCAATTTGTCCAGGCCCATGCCCGGGTTGAGCAGCCATTTCCAGGCAGTACCGGTGACGATCATCGAAAGCGCCATCGGGTACAGGTAAATGGTGCGAATGAAACCTTCGCGACGAATGCGCTGATCAAGAAACACCGCCAGCAACACACCGATCACCAGGGTGATGCCGATGAACATGCCGCCGAAAAGCGCCAGGTTCTTGCTCGCTACCCACCAGCGATCGTTGTCGAACAGCCGCTGGTACTGCGCCAGACCCGCCCATTTGTAAGTCGGCAGGAAGGTCGAAGTGGTGAACGACAGAACGAAGGTCCACAGGATATAGCCATAGAACCCCACCAGAACAATGAACATGCTCGGCGCCAGCACCAGCTTGGGGAGCCAGCGCTGCAATGCATCGAACGGCGAGGCCTTGCTGAACACAGCAACAGAACTCATGGGAAGATCCAGTACGAAGAGAGAGAGAATTCGGCCAGGTCCCCTGTAGGAGCCGGCTTGCTGGCGAAGGCGGTGTGTCAGTCGACATCTGCGTTGAATGACACATCGCTATCGCCAGCAAGCCGGCTCCTACAGGCCAAGCATTACTTGGCCGCTTTAATGGCAGTGCCGAGTTGCTTGGCGGCAGTGGCAGGATCGGCTTTCGGATCGTTGATGAAGTTGGTCACGACATCAAAGAAAGCACCCTGTACCGCCAGCGTGGTCGCCATGTTGTGCGCCATGCTCGGCTGCAAGCCACCGGTCTTGGCGTCCGCCAGGAAGTCTTTGGCAGCCGTCTGGGCGCAGGAGTCGAAACCGTACTTGCCCATGTCGCTCAGCATGTCGTTTCGAACCGGGATCGAACCCTTGTTGATGCTGAAGACTTTCTGGAAGTTCTCACCCAGCACGATCTTGGCAATGTCCTGCTGAGCTGCAGCAGTGCCCTTGTCTTTCTGCTTGAACACCGCCAGCGAGTCGATGTTGTAGGTGAAGGCCTTGTCGGTGCCCGGGAAGGCTACGCACTCGTAATCCTTGCCAGCGACTTTCTTGGCCGCTGTCCACTCGCTCTTGGCCCAGTCACCCATGATCTGCATGCCGGCCTTGCCGTTGATGACCTTGGCCGCCTCCAGGTTCCAGTCCTGGCCTTTGCCGTCGGCGTCCATGTAGGTCGCGACTTTCTTCAGCTCGGTCAGCGCCTTGACCATGTCAGGACCGGTCAGCGCCGCGTTATCCAGATCGACCAGGGCTTTCTTGTAGCCATCGACGCCCATGACCGACAGGACCACCGCTTCGAACACGGTGCTGTCTTGCCAAGGCTGGCCACCGTGGGCCAGCGCAATGAAGCCCGCAGCCTTGAGCTTGTCACCGGCCGCGTAGAATTCCTGAAGGGTGGTTGGCGCTTTTTCGATGCCGGCTTTCTTGAAGACTTCCGGATTGATCCACAACCAGTTGACGCGGTGAATGTTCACCGGCACGGCCACATAGTTACCGTCGTACTTCACGGTATCGGAGACTTTCTTGTCGAGCAGGCTGTCCCACTTCTCAGCTTTGGCAGCGTCTTTCAAGACGTCGGTATCGAGCAGACCGGTAGACGCCCATTCCTGAATGTCCGGGCCTTTGATCTGTGCTACGCCCGGCGGGTTACCGGCCACGGCGCGGCTTTTGAGTACGGTCATGGCCGTGGCACCGCCACCGCCGGCGACTGCACCGTCTTTCCAGGTGAAGCCGTCTTTTTCGACTTGAGCCTTGAGCACATCGACAGCTGCTTTTTCACCACCAGACGTCCACCAGTGAACGACTTCCACCGAACCTTTGGAATCGGCGGCAAGGGCACTGAGCGGGAATGCAGCAACGGGAAGCAGTGAAGCGAGAGAAATGACAGTAGCGAGGCGAGAAATCGCATTCATCTAGTAGTACCTTTCTTGTTGTTATGCATGCAAGTCTGGTGCTTGCGCTGCATAGGATTTTAAACAGGGGATAGCCCTTCGCAGGTAACGAAGGGACGCGCGAATGTCACCACATGGTTACACAGGAGCGCTCTGGGACAATTGCGCCAGCGCACTGGCCATACTCGGCGCCAATGGCAGGCGCGGGATCAATACGGCTTGCCAAGCGTGATACAGGTCAGGTTTACCGGCCCAGATATCGGCGCTCGGGCGGTTCAGCGGATCGAGCTCGTGATGCCAGCTGCCATCGCAGCGGTCGATGAAATGACTGTCACAGAATTCCCAGAACAGTCGGTACCAACGCTCGTATTGCTCATCACCGGTGCGTTTTAGCAGCGCACTGGCGGCGGCGCTGGCTTCGCAATGAGTCCAGTGCAAACGATGACGAACCACCGCGCGATTGTCCCAGTCGAGGGTGTAGACAATGCCCGGCGCACCGTCGATGTCCCAGCCGTGACGGCAATTATGCTCGAAGAGTTTTTGCGCATCGGTGGCCAGCCAGCCCGGCGTGAGCATCCCGGCCTGTACCCGCGCCGCTTCAAGGTGCAGTAACAACCGCGCCCATTCGAAACCATGACCCGGCGTGGTGCCGTAAGGGCGGAAACCGTCGGCCGGGTTGTCGTGGTTGTAGTCACGCAGCGGCTGCCAGTCGCGGTCGAAATGCTCGACCACCAGGTAATCGTTGGCGGCGGCGTGTTCGTGAATGACACGCTCGACGATGCGCTGCGCGCGAATCAGCCAGCGGTGGTCCTCGGTGACATCGGCCAGGGCGAGAAAGGCTTCGGTGGCGTGCATGTTGCTGTTGGCGCCGCGATAGGCTTCCTCACAACTGAAGTCGCGGTTGAAGGACTCGCGCATGGCGCCCTCCTCCTCGCTCCAGAAATGGCTGTCGATGATGTGGATCGCATCATCGAGCAAGGCTTGCGCACCGGGACGCTGGGCAACCACCGCAGAACTCGCGGCCAACGCCACGAAGGCATGCAGGTAAGCGGCTTTGCCGGTATTGCCGTCGCGGTGTTCGGGCGTGGCGAACCAGCCACCGTGTTCGGCGTCACGCAGCGGCCCGCTGAGGGCTTTGACGCCGTGATCCACCAGCTCCGCGAACCCCGGCAAACCCTGGATGTGGGCCATGGCGAAGCTGTGGGTCATGCGCGCGGTGTTCATGGTTTCGGCTTGGGCGCTGGCTGGGAGGCGTCCCTTTTCATCAAGGTTGCCGAAACCTTCGGGAAGCTTTGAAGCCCTGGCAAATGCCAACAGGCGCAGGCCTTCGGCGGCGAGCCATTGCTGATGGGCAGGCGCGTTCAGCCAACTGCTGAAGGCGGGTTGGAAGGTGTCCATGCGATACCTTTTTTGTTGTTATGACTGGGACCAGTCTAAACAACGGTCGGTGGCGGGCAGGTAACGAAGGGGGAGCGTTATGTCACCGACCTGTGACATTCACCCTGATTTTGAAGTGAGTGGTTACTTGTGGCGAGGGGGCTTGCCCCCGTTGGACTGCGCAGCAGTCCCTCTTTCAGGGCCGCTCCGCGCCCCAACGGGGGCAAGCCCCCTCACCACAGGGTCGCTTTCAATCCATTGGTCGCGGCAACTGCAACGTCACGCGCAACCCGCCTTCACGCAGGTTTTGCAGGCTGACTTCGCCGCCATGGCTATGGGCGATGTTGCGGGCAATCCCCAGCCCCAGGCCATAACCCTGTTGCTGCCCGGCCAGGCGGAAGTGCGGCTCGAACACTTGCTCCAGCCGCTGCTCCGGCACACCCGGGCCTTCGTCGTCGACATGCAGGACGAACGCGCTCTCGTCGTCATCGATGTGCAGATGCGCGTTCTGCCCGTACTTCAAAGCGTTGTCGATCAGGTTGCCGATGCAGCGCTTGAGCGCCAGTGGCTTGCCGGGATACGGCAGCAGCGCCCGCCCCTGCTGAGTCACGCGGCCATTGCCGTTAGGCGCCAGATACGGTTCCACCAGGCAGTCGAGCACATGGTTGAGGTCCACCGGCTCGATGTTTTCGTGGATGTCAGTGTCTTTCACGCATTGCAGCGCGCCTTTGACCAGCAACTCCAGCTCATCCAGATCACGACCGAACTTGGCTTGCAGCTTCTCGTCTTCAAGCAGTTCGACCCGCAGTCGCAGCCGAGTGATCGGTGTGCGCAAGTCATGGGAAATCGCGCTGAACAACTGGCTGCGCTCGGTCAGGTAACGGCTGATGCGTTCACGCATTGCATTGAACGCGCGACCGACTTCCACCACTTCACTGCCGCCGCCCTGAGCGACCGGTTCGACGTCGGCACCCAGGGACATGTCCCGCGCCGCCCGCGCCAATCGTTTGAGCGGTCGGCTCTGCCAGTGCACCAGCAGGCCGATGAACAGGAGTAAGAAGCCGCTGGTGAGCACGATAAACCAGACTTGCTGTGCCGGCAGGCCTTGTTCTTCAAGACTGGTGTAGGGCTCGGGCAACAGCGAAGCGATGTACAGCCATTCCCCCGGCGCCATCTGGATTTGCGTGACCAGCACCGGTGGGTTCACTGGCTCCAGGGTCAACGCGTAGTGCGCCCAGGAGCGTGGCAATTCATCGAGTTTCAGCCCGCTATTGAAGATCCGCAGGTCTTCGGGGCTGACGAACGTCACCGAAATATCGGCGTCCTGGCCCAGCGACTGGCGCAGCACTTCGTCCACCGCTTTGAGCACCGCTTCTTTGCGCGGCGTGATCGGCAGCACTTCCATGCCCAAGGGTTTGTCGTTGAGGGTCACCACGAACCGGGTGCCGCCCATGCTGCGCAACTGGTCGAGCACCAGCGGCCTGAACGCCACAGGCAACGAGCGGAAATAACTGACGCTGGCCGTCATCGAATGGGCCAGGCTGCGGGCGCTGGTGACCAGGCCTTCGAGTTGGGTAGCACGCAGTTGCGAAACCCAGATCACGCTCGACAGCGTCTGGGCAAACAGCACCGCCAACAGGGTCAGCAGCAACATGCGCCCGAGCAGCGAGCGCGGCACCGGCACGCGCCCGGCGAGCTTGCGCAGGAACTCAGTGACCATTGCCGGCAACCACGTTGGCTGCCAATTGGTAGCCGCTGCCACGCACGGTCCGGATCAGCCGCGGCGGCTTTTCAGTGTCGCGCAGACGCTGGCGCAAACGGCTGACCGCCATGTCGACGATGCGATCGAGCGGCATCAGGTCACGGCCACGGGTGGCGTTGCCGATGGTGTCGCGGTCGAGGATTTCCTGGGGGTGATCGAGGAACAATTTCAGCAGGGCGAAATCGGCGCCGGAGAGAATCACTTCCTCGCCGTCGGTGTGGAACAGCCGATGGCTGACCATGTCCAGCCGCCAGTCGTCGAAGGCCAGCACTTCACCGCCGGAACGCTCCTGACCGAACTGCGCGCGACGCAACAAGGCTTTGATCCGCGCCTGCAATTCACGGGGGCTGAAGGGCTTGCCGAGGTAGTCGTCGGCGCCCAGTTCCAGGCCGATGACGCGGTCAGCCTCATCGGAACTGGCGGTGAGCATGATGATCGGCACGTGGGCCTGGCGCGGGTGCTGGCGGATCCAGCGGCAGAGGCTGAAACCATCTTCGTCCGGCAGCATCACGTCGAGGATCACCAGATCGCTCGGCGCCTCGTTCAGCGCCTGACGAAAGCCTGCGCCATCGGGCGTGGTGCGGACCTGGAAACCGGCACGGGTCAGGTAGGTGTCCAGCAACTCGCGTATCTCTTGATCGTCATCGACCAACAAAATCGACTTGTTGACTGAGCTCACGGGGCGGCGTCCTTGTTGTTTGTGTTAGGGAGGATTATGCCTGATCGATCATGGATCTATGTTGTCTGTTCCGGCCTCTTCGCGGGCAAGCCTCGCTCCTACAGGGTTCGTGACATTCCTTGTAGGAGCGAGGCTTGCCCGCGAATGAGGTGACGCGGTCTCAGGCCTGCTCCAGCGCCACACCCGCGCCAACAAGGCCGGAATACGGCGCTGTCACCAGCCACACCGGAATGCCTTTGAAGTAATCGCTCATGCAACCCTTGTCGGCAAAGCACCGGGCGAAACCGCTTTTAACGAAAAAGTCGGCAAACCGTGGAATCACCCCGCCAACGATGTACACACCACCCCGTGCACCGGTGGTCAGCACATTGTTGCCGGCCACGCGACCGAGCCAGCAGCAGAACTGCTCGAGCACTTCCAGGGCAATCGGATCACCCGCCAGCCCGGCCGCCGTGATCGCCTCAGGTGTGTCGAGCACAGGCGTGTGACCATCCACCGCGCAGATCGCCCGGTACACTCGCGGCAAACCACTGCCGCTCAATGCCGTTTCAGCGCTGACATGGCCGATCTCGTTGTAGATGTGTTGCCACAGTTGGGTTTCCCGCGGGCTGCTCAGCGGCAGATCGACGTGACCACCCTCCCCCGGCAACGCGGCAAAACGGCCCTCGCCCAGATCGAGCAACGTGCCTACGCCCAAGCCTGTACCCGGACCGATTACCACTGCTGGCCGCAACGGTTCCGGCGTGCCTTCGCAGACCACCCGGAACTCGCCCGGCTGCAAGCGGGTCATGCCCAGCGCCATGGCCGAAAAATCGTTGACCAGTAGCAGTTGATCCACCTGCAAGGTCTTGCAGAAACCCTTGCGACTGAGCCGCCAGTGATTGTTGGTGAACTTGAATTCATCACCGCTCACAGGGCCGGCCACCGACAGGCACACCGAACCGATCGAACCCGGCGCCAGGCCGAGCCCGTTCAGGTACAGCGCAATCGCTTCTTCCGGGCTGGCGTGGTCTGCCGTCGCCAGCACCTGGACCGATTCCAGCTGCTGGTTTTTCCACAACGCGAAACGTGCGTTGGTCCCACCGATGTCACCGACCAAAGCCAGTTTCAATTAAGCGTCTCCAGGGCAGAAGTAAAGGCGCTGGCGCCTTGCTCTGCGGAGCTGAAGGCCATGCGCATGAAACCAAACAGTTCGCGACCGGTGCCGATGTTGTTGCCCAACAGGCCTTTGGCCGGCTCGCGTGCTGCGAATTCTTCGGCGTCCACCTTAAGCTCCAGGGTGCCTTTGACGCCATCGACGCGGATGATATCGCCCTCACGCACCCGTGCCAAAGCGCCGCCCACATAAGCTTCGGGGCTGACGTGGATCGCCGCCGGGATTTTCCCCGAGGCGCCGGACATGCGTCCGTCGGTCACCAACGCAACTTTGAAGCCACGGTCCTGCAGCACGCCGAGGAATGGCGTCATTTTGTGCAGTTCCGGCATGCCGTTGGAGCGCGGCCCCTGGAAGCGCATCACCGCGACAAAATCCTTCTCCAGCAGACCGGCCTTGAATGCATCGGCCAGGTCCTGTTGATCCTGGAACACCATGGCCGGGGCTTCGACGACCTGGTTTTCCAGGGCGACTGCCGAGACCTTCATCACGCCACGACCGAGATTGCCTTCCATCACCCGCAAACCGCCTTCTGGCGAGAATGCACGAGCCACTGGGCGCAGGATGTTTTCGTCGAGGCTTTCGATCGGGCCTTCGCGCCAGACCAACTCGCCGTTATCGAGGAACGGCTCCTGGGTGTAGCGGCTCAGGCCGTGGCCGAGCACGGTGTTGACGTTTTCATGGAGCAGGCCGGCTTCCAGCAGTTCACGGATCAGGAACGACATGCCGCCCGCCGCCTGGAAGTGGTTGATGTCGGCTTTGCCGTTCGGGTACACGTGGCTCAGGGTCGGCACCACCTCGGAGAGGTCGGCCATGTCCTGCCAGGTCAACTGGATGCCCGCAGCCATGGCGATGGCCGGCATGTGCAAGGTGTGGTTGGTCGAGCCGCCGGTGGCGTGCAGGGCCACGATGGAGTTGACCAGCGAACGCTCGTCGACGATTTCGCCGATCGGCAGGAAGTTGCCATTCTGCTTGGTCAGGCGCGTGACCTGATGCGCCGCTTCGCGGGTCAGGGCATCGCGCAACGGCGTGTTCGGGTTGACGAACGAGGCGCCCGGCAAGTGCAGGCCCATGACTTCCATCAGCAACTGGTTGGTGTTGGCGGTGCCGTAGAAGGTGCAGGTGCCAGGGCTGTGGTAGGACTTCATCTCCGATTCCAGCAGCTCTTCGCGGGTCGCCTTGCCTTCGGCGTAGCGCTGGCGCACATCGGCTTTCTGCTTGTTGGAGATGCCCGACACCATCGGCCCGCCCGGCACGAAAATCATCGGCAGATGACCGAAGCGCAACGCGCCCATCATCAGGCCCGGCACGATCTTGTCGCAGATACCGAGCATCAGCGCGCCGTCGAACATGTTGTGAGACAGCGCCACGGCGGTGGACAACGCGATCACTTCACGGCTCGGCAGGCTCAGTTCCATGCCCGGTTCGCCCTGGGTCACGCCATCGCACATGGCCGGGGTGCCACCGGCGAACTGGCCGACGGAGCCGATTTCGCGCAGGGCTTTTTTGATCTGTTCAGGAAAGACTTCGTACGGCTGGTGCGCCGAGAGCATGTCGTTATATGACGAAACAATTGCGATGTTGGCGGAGTTCATCATCCGCAGGCTGTGCTTGTCGTCGCTGCCACATCCGGCCACGCCGTGGGCGAAGTTGGCGCATTGCAGCTTGCCACGCATCGGGCCGTCACTGGCGGCGCCACGGATCAATGCAAGGTAAGCCTCACGCGTGGCGCGGCTGCGGGCGATAAGCCGTTCGGTGACCTCAAGGACGCGGGGATGCATGTGTAGAACTCCAGGCTAACGGATGTGGCGACCTGATTGTCTATGCTGATCAAACGCCGTTGTGATCGGGATGACAGACGGCTTTCTTGATCATTCGGACCAGTTGATTCAGGTCACTCGTTGTAGATAAAACAAAATATTGCCACTAAAAAGGCTTGTTTTCTATTTTTTTGCGAATAATCTTGTAATTCCAACAACAAAACGACGGCGGCGCTGTAAATGACTCTTCGAATCGCAATCAATGGTTTTGGCCGTATCGGCCGTAATGTCCTGCGCGCACTGTATACCCAAGGCTATCGTCAGGATCTGCAGATCGTGGCAATCAATGACTTGGGCGACAGCTCGATGAATGCTCACCTCCTGAAATACGACACCGTTCACGGCACATTCGATGCCGATGTCCAGCACGATCAGGAAAGCCTGACCGTCAACGGCGACCGTATTTCGGTCAGCGCCATTCGCAACCCGGCCGAACTGCCCTGGGCCGCAGAGAAGGTCGACGTCGTGTTCGAATGCACCGGTCTGTTCACCGACCGTGCCAAAGCCGCCGCCCATATTACGGCCGGCGCGCGCAAAGTGATTATCTCGGCCCCGGCCAAGGGCGCCGACGCCACTGTGGTTTATGGGGTTAACCACGACATTCTGCGCCAGTCGCACCAGATCATCTCCAACGCTTCGTGCACCACCAACTGCCTGGCCCCGGTGGCCCAGGTGCTGCACCGCGAGCTGGGCATCGAAAGCGGTCTGATGACCACTATTCACGCCTACACCAACGACCAGAACCTGACCGATGTCTACCACACCGATCCGTACCGCGCCCGTTCCGCCACCCAGAACATGATCCCGAGCAAGACCGGCGCCGCTGAAGCGGTAGGCCTGGTGCTGCCGGACCTGGCGGGCAAACTGACCGGCATGGCAGTGCGTGTTCCGGTGATCAACGTGTCGCTGGTGGACCTGACCGTGCAGCTCAAGCGCGAAGCGTCGGCCGATGAAGTCAACGCATTGCTCAAACAAGCCAGCCAACACTCGAAGATTCTCGGCTACAACGCCCTGCCGCTGGTATCCAGCGACTTCAACCACAACCCGCTGTCGTCGATCTTCGACGCCAACCACACCAAGTCCAGCGGCAAGCTGCTCAAAGTGCTGGCCTGGTACGACAACGAGTGGGGCTTCTCCAACCGCATGCTCGATAACTGCCTGGCGCTCTGCAACGCAGAGTAAACCGTGGAGCAGCAACCGATGATCGGTATCAGCTTTACGCATAAGACCATGGCGGCGCGCAAGCGTATCGCCCTGGTCGCCCATGACCATTGCAAAGTGTTTTTGCTGGACTGGGCCGAGCGACAGAAAGACAAACTCGCGCAGCATGAACTGGTCGCCACCGGCACCACGGGGTTGTTGTTGCAACAACGCCTCGGCCTGCCGGTAGAAAGTATGATCAGCGGTCCACTGGGCGGCGACCAGCAGCTCGGCGCGCAAATCGCCGAGCAGCGGGTCGACATGCTGGTGTTCTTCTGGGACCCGTTCGAACCGCAACCCCACGACCCGGACATCAAGGCATTACTGCGGGTCGCGGCGGTGTGGAACATCCCCGTGGCCTGCAACGAATGCAGCGCCGACTACCTGCTCAGCAGCCCGTTGATGGATCAGGCTCACGAACACCGCATCCCGGATTACGCGACCTATCTGCAGGGGCGCGGGTAAAGCGCTGGCATAAATCCTCTGTGACAACAGGCTCGCTCCCACGGGAATGCATATCCCCGTAGGAGCGAGGCTTGCCCGCGAAGGTCGCAACACGGTCAACGACTTCGCGGGCAAGTCGGATCGCCGCACCGCTCTCTCTACAGGATTTCATCTGGCCGAGCCGTCTTTTTGAACTATGCTCGGGCTCTCGCTCCGGAGGGCCTTCGATGACTGATTTACTCACGTCCATTCAAGCCGCACTCGGCTTGCCCCACACCCCAATCCCGTTCACCTCGAGCGGCGCCCTGCCCTCGGCGTTTGCCGTGACCGATCTGGCTTGCGCCAGCATTGCTGCCGCCGGCCAGGCCGCCAGCGAACTGCTGCATCAACAAACCGGTCGCTTGCCCAGCCTTGAAGTCGACCGCCGCCTGGCGTCGTTCTGGTTCGCCACCTCGATCCGCCCCATGGGCTGGAGCGTCCCGCCGCTGTGGGACCCGGTCGCCGGCGACTACGCGACCAAGGACGGCTGGATCCGCCTGCACACCAACGCGCCCCATCACCGCGCCGCTGCTGAATCAGTGCTCGGCGCCTGTGCCGACCGCGCAGCGATGGCGAGCAAAGTGGCTCAGTGGGCGAAAAGCGATCTGGAACAGGCGGTGGTCGCGGCCGGTGGATGCGCCGCCGAAATGCGCAGTTGGAAGCAATGGCAAGCTCACCCCCAAGGTCAAGCCGTGAACGCCGAACCGTTGATCCAATTCAGCGCCGATGGCAGCCAGAACGCCAAACCGTGGCAAGGCTCGGTGGCGCAACCGCTGGCCGGAATCAAGGTACTGGACCTCACGCGAGTGCTCGCCGGCCCGATCGCCAGCCGCTTCCTCGCCGGGCTCGGCGCCGACGTGCTGCGCATCGACCCACCGACCTGGAACGAACCGGGCGTGGTGCCGGAAGTCACCCTGGGCAAACGCTGTGCGCGCCTGGATCTGCACGACAAAGCCGATCGCGCGGTGTTCGAAAGCCTGCTCAAGGACGCCGACATCCTGCTCCACGGCTACCGCGCCGATGCCTTGGAACGCCTGGGTTACGGCATCGCCCAACGCCAGGCACTGGCCCCGGGCCTGATCGATGTTTGCCTCAACGCTTACGGCTGGAGCGGCCCTTGGCAGAACCGTCGCGGCTTCGACAGCCTGGTGCAGATGAGCAGCGGGATTGCCGACGCGGGCATGCACTGGAAGAAGGCGGATAAACCGACACCGCTGCCGGTCCAGGCCCTTGATCACGCCACGGGGTATTTGATGGCGGCCAGTGCGATCAAGCTATTGGGGCACGGTGGCTCTGCGCGGCTGTCGCTGGCACGGACGGCGAAGCTGTTGATCGAACATGGCGCCGGAACCAACGAGCCGTTGCGCGCAGAGGATGACCACGATCAAGGGATGTTGATTGAGCAAACGCCGTGGGGACCGGCCCATCGGTTACAGGTGCCGTTGAAGATCACCGGGACGCCACTGCAATGGGCGCTGCCGGCCGGGGAACTGGGCGCCCATCGCGCGCAGTGGTGGTGATCATCAGATAGCTTTCGCGGGCAAGCCCGCTCCCACAGGTACAGCGTGATCCTGTGGGAGCGTGGCTTGCCCGCGATGAGGCCAGAACAGTCACTGCAAACACTGTCACGTAGTTATTTTTAACTAAACAGATAAAACGAAATAACGTTTATTCATTAATTCCAGTACCGCGCACCTGATAAATCAAATCTGTCATATAAACAGTTATCAGAAAATTGGCGAAACCGCAGAAACACACTAATTTCAAAGCCCAAGCAATACCGCTTACGCCCACCTGACTTACCCCCCTCTGAACAGGACTTCCCCGGCAAAACCGCGATGTCCGAGAAAGATACATAAGTCTTTCATTAACAATGGAATGTGCCCATGCACTGATCTATGTCAGCTGATTGAACAGCCAGCAGAACTACTCTGTTGTCTCTCTTCTCCTGCACTGGAGTCATGCTATGTCTGAATCCCCCGGAAAACTGAAACTCGGTGCGCTCGTTGCTTTAGTGGTCGGTTCAATGATTGGTGGCGGAATCTTCTCTTTGCCCCAGAACATGGCCGCCAGTGCGGATGTCGGTGCTGTTCTTATTGGTTGGGTAATCACCGCAGTGGGCATGTTGACCCTCGCTTTCGTCTTCCAGACCCTGGCCAATCGCAAGCCTGAGCTGGATGGCGGTGTTTATGCCTACGCCAAGGCCGGTTTCGGCGACTACATGGGTTTCTCGTCGGCCTGGGGATATTGGATCAGTGCCTGGCTGGGCAATGTGGGTTACTTCGTTCTGTTGTTCAGCACCCTCGGTTATTTCTTTCCGATCTTCGGCGAAGGCAACACCGTTGCTGCCGTCATCGGCGCCTCGCTGCTGCTTTGGGCGGTGCACTTTCTGGTTTTACGAGGAATCAAGGAAGCGGCGTTCATCAACCTGGTGACCACCGTCGCCAAGGTCGTACCGCTGCTGCTGTTCGTGTTGATCGCCTTGTTCGCGTTCAAACTGGAGATCTTCACCGCCGACATCTGGGGCATCAAAAACCCTGACCTGGGCAGTGTGATGAACCAGGTGCGCAACATGATGCTGGTCACCGTGTGGGTGTTCATCGGCATCGAAGGCGCGAGCATTTTCTCGGCCCGTGCCGAAGTACGCAGCGACGTGGGTAAAGCCACCGTCATCGGCTTCATCACCGTGCTGTTGTTCCTGATGCTGGTGAACGTGTTGTCCCTGGGGATCATGACCCAACCTGCGCTGGCGAAACTGCAGAACCCGTCGATGGCCGCGGTGCTGGAACATGTGGTCGGTCATTGGGGCGCGGTGCTGATCAGCGTCGGCCTGATCATTTCCTTGCTCGGGGCGTTGCTGTCATGGGTGTTGCTGTGCGCGGAGATCATGTTCGCTGCCGCCAAGGACCACACCATGCCGGCGTTTTTGCGCCGTGAAAACGCCAACCTTGTACCGGCCAACGCGCTATGGCTGACCAACGCGATGGTGCAGCTGTTTCTGATCATCACACTGTTTTCGGCCAGCACTTACCTGTCGCTGATCTACCTCGCCACGTCGATGATCCTGGTGCCCTATCTGTGGTCGGCGGCCTATGCCCTGCTGCTGGCAGTGCGCGGCGAGAGCTATGAAAACGCTGCGGCCGAGCGCAGCAAAGACCTGGTCATCGGTGGCATCGCACTGATCTACGCGATCTGGCTGCTGTACGCCGGCGGCGTCAAATACCTGCTGCTCTCCGCCCTGCTGTATGCCCCCGGCGCGATCCTGTTCGCCAAGGCCAAACTTGAAGTCGACAAACCGGTTTTCACTAACGTCGAGAAGCTGATTTTCGCCGCCGTCGTCGTAGGCGCCCTGGTGGCGGCCTATGGGCTGTATGCCGGTTTTCTGACCCTTTAGCACTGTAATGAAAAGCAGCACCTGATTGTTTTCATCTGGAGGAACACGGTAATGACCACGGAAAAAGTTAAGTACGGCGTCCATTCCGAAGCCGGCAAACTGCGCAAAGTCATGGTTTGCTCCCCCGGCCTGGCCCACCAGCGGCTGACCCCGAACAACTGCGACGAACTGCTGTTCGATGATGTGCTGTGGGTCGCCCAAGCCAAACGCGACCACTTCGACTTCGTCACCAAGATGCGCGAGCGTGGTGTCGACGTGCTGGAAATGCACAACCTGCTGACCGACATCGTCGCGATGCCTGAAGCGCTGGACTGGATTCTGGAGCGCAAGATCACCGCCAATTCGGTCGGTCTCGGCCTGGTCCATGAAGTGGGGGCCTGGCTACGTAGCCTGGAGCCACGCAAGATCGCCGAATTCCTCATCGGCGGGGTTTCCGCCGATGACCTGCCGGACAGTTTCGGTGGCAAGACCATTCAGATGTTCCGCGACTTCCTCGGTCATTCCAGCTTCATTCTGCCGCCGCTGCCCAACACCCAGTTCACCCGCGACACCACCTGCTGGATCTATGGCGGCGTGACCCTGAACCCGATGCACTGGCCGGCGCGTCGTCAGGAAACCTTGCTGGCCACCGCCATCTACAAATTCCACCCGCAGTTCACCAACGCCGACTTCCAGATCTGGTACGGCGACCCCGACCAGGACCACGGCAACGCTACCCTTGAGGGCGGTGACGTGATGCCGATCGGCAACGGCGTGGTATTGATCGGCATGGGCGAGCGCTCGTCCCGCCAGGCCATCGGCCAATTGGCGGTCAACCTGTTCAAGAACAAAGCCGTGGAACGAGTCATCGTCGCCGGCCTGCCGAAATCCCGCGCGGCGATGCACCTGGACACCGTGTTCAGCTTCTGCGACCGCGACCTGGTGACGATTTTCCCGGAAGTGGTGAAGCAGATCGTCGCCTTCAGCCTGCGCCCCGATGAAAGCAAACCGGGCGGCATCGACGTGCGCCGTGAAGAAACCAGCTTCCTCGACACCGTGGCCAAGGCCCTCAACCTCAAGGCGCTGCGCGTCGTCGAAACCGGCGGTAACGCCTTTGCCGCCGAACGCGAGCAATGGGACGACGGCAACAACGTGGTGGCGGTGGAGCCAGGCGTGGTCATCGGCTACGACCGCAACACCTACACCAACACCCTGCTGCGCAAGGCCGGCGTCGAGGTCATCACCATCAGCGCCAGTGAGCTCGGGCGCGGGCGTGGCGGTGGCCACTGCATGACCTGCCCGATCATTCGCGACCCTATCGATTATTAACTTTCGAGCCTTGGCCGATGCTTATCCAGCACGGCCGAGGGGATAACCGACACCCAAGGAGATCCAATCATGGCTTTCAACATGCGCAACCGCAGCCTGCTCTCGCTGATGCACCACACCACTCGCGAGCTGCACTACCTGCTGGACCTGTCCCGCGACCTCAAGCGCGCCAAATACACCGGCACCGAGCGTCCGCACCTGCAAGGCAAGAACATCGCGCTGATCTTCGAAAAAACCTCGACCCGCACCCGGTGCGCCTTCGAAGTCGCGGCCCATGACCAGGGCGCCCACGTCACCTACATCGACCCGGTGTCATCGCAGATCGGCCACAAGGAAAGCATGAAGGACACCGCCCGCGTGCTGGGGCGGATGTTCGACGCCATCGAGTACCGTGGTTTCGAACAGGAAATCGTCGAAGAGCTGGCCAAGTTCGCCGGCGTACCGGTATTCAACGGCCTGACCGCTGAATTCCACCCGACGCAAATGATCGCCGACACCCTGACCATGCGCGAACACAGCGACAAACCGCTGCACGACATCAGCTACGCCTACCTGGGCGATGCGCGCTACAACATGGGTAATTCGTTGCTGATGATCGGCGCCAAACTCGGCATGGACGTGCGCATCGCCGCACCGAAAGCGCTGTGGCCGCATCAGGACTTCATCGATCAGTGCAAAGCCTTCGCCGAAGAGAGCGGTGCGCGCATCACCATCACCGAAGACCCGAAAGCCGCGGTCAAGGGCGTGGACTTCATCCACACTGACATCTGGGTGTCGATGGGTGAGCCGGTGGAAGCGTGGGACGAGCGCATCGAGCAACTGCTCCCGTATCAGGTCAACGCCGACATGATGAAGGCCTCGGGCAACCCGCGCGTGAAGTTCATGCATTGCCTGCCGGCGTTCCACAACAGCGAAACCAAGGTCGGCAAGGACATCGCCGCACGCTATCCGCACCTGGCCAACGGCGTCGAAGTGACTGAAGAAGTCTTCGAATCGCCGGCCAACATCGCCTTCGAGCAAGCGGAAAACCGTATGCACACCATCAAGGCTATTCTGGTGTCGGCGCTGGCGGATATCTGACGGCTGAACACTTGCTCATGATCGTTCCCACGCAGAGCGTGGGCACGATCATCAGGGAGATCAGATTGCCCGCCCCTATTTAGAAGGACTGCACTATGCGTATCGTCATTGCTCTGGGCGGTAACGCCCTGCTCCGCCGGGGTGAGCCCATGACCGCGGACAACCAGCGCGCGAACATCCGGATCGCCACCGAACAGATCGCCAAGATTCATCCCGGCAACCAACTGGTGATCGCCCACGGCAATGGTCCGCAGATCGGCCTGTTGTCGCTGCAAGCGGCGGCCTACAGCCAGGTTTCGCCTTACCCGCTGGACGTACTCGGCGCCGAAACCGACGGCATGATCGGCTACATCATCGAACAGGAACTGGGCAACCTGCTGGACTTCGAAGTGCCGTTCGCCACCCTGCTGACCCAGGTCGAAGTCGACCCCAACGACCCGGCGTTCCAGGCCCCCAGCAAACCGATCGGCCCGGTTTATTCCAAGGCCGACGCCGAGAAACTCGCCGCCGAGAAAGGCTGGGCCATCGCCCCGGACGGCGACAAGTTCCGGCGCGTGGTCGCCAGCCCGAAACCCAAACGTATCTTCGAAATCCGCCCGATCAAGTGGCTGCTGGAAAAAGGCAGCATCGTGATCTGCGCCGGTGGTGGCGGCATCCCGACGATCTACGACGCCAACGGCAAACTGCAGGGTGTGGAAGCGGTGATCGATAAAGACCTGTGCTCGGCACTGCTGGCCGAACAGTTGGAAAGCGATCTGTTGGTGATCGCCACTGACGTCAATGCGGCCTTTATCGATTTCGGCAAGCCCACCCAGAAAGCCATCGCCCAGGCTCACCCCGATGAAATGGACAAACTCGGCTTCGCCGCCGGCTCCATGGGACCAAAGGTCCAGGCGGCCTGCGAGTTCGCCCGCCATACTGGGAAAGTCGCGGTAATCGGTTCACTCTCGGACATCGAAGCGATCATCCAGGGCAAGGCAGGCACCCGTATCAGCACAGCGACACCTGGCATCAGTTATCAATAGAAAGAAACGCAGGGGGGCAGGCGTGAGGTCTGCCCTGATTCAATGCCTTTGAAGGAGAGACGCCAATGGCTACGTTCGAACCCGGACACCTGCACATCGAGCGCCATGCGCTGAACAAGGACGATTACAGCTACAACCTGCACATTGAATACAAAATTGCTCAGGATCCCAAGGAAGGCCAAGGCATGCTCTTCACGCTGCGTGGTTCGGTCGAGGGCAAGGAGCTGAATAATGAAGAGTTTTATCTGCCCAAGGACCAGGCCTTCGACTTTGCCCGCCACGCCACGCGCATCGCGCAAAAGTACGGCATGCCCAAGACCGCCAACATCGGCGCCATGCACAAGTACTACGACGAAATGTTTGAAGACGTGCGGGCCCAACTCGACATCAAATCCGGCGACCCGGTCAAACCTGAACACCTGGGATAAAACGGTGAACGCTGAACCTGTGGGAGCGGGGCTTGCCCGCTCCCACAGGAGATCATCGTTGTCATGAAGTCCTGTACAGGATTTCACCATTGGCCCGCCCCAAGGCATACTTGCCACCCTCCGCACTCCAGAACCAAACCGCCCCATGCGCATCCACGTCAGTTTCATCGACCGCGTCGGTATCACCCAGGAAGTCCTGGCTCTGCTCGGTGGGCGCAATCTCAATCTGGATGCGGTGGAAATGGTGCCGCCCAACGTCTACATCGACGCCCCGACCTTGAGCCCGGCCGTGCTCGAAGAGCTGCGCGATGCGCTGTTCAACGTGCGTGGTGTACAAGCGGTGACGGTGGTCGACATCCTTCCCGGCCAACGCCGTCACTTGCAGCTCGATGCGCTACTCGCCGCCATGACCGACCCGGTGCTGGCCCTGGACAGCGCCGGCAAGGTGCTGCTGGCCAACCCGGCACTGATTGCCCTGTACGGTCGCGAACCGGCGGGTGAAAGCATCAGCGAGCTGTTTGCCGACCCGGTGCTGCTCGACACATTGCTGGAAAACGGCTTCCGCCTGCCGCTGCGCGAGATCACCGTCAACGGTCAAACCCTGCTGCTGGATGCCACGCCGATCACCGACGCCGGCGCCCTGCTGACCCTGTATCAACCGAACCGCATCGGTGAACGCCTCTCGGCGCTGCACCACGATCACGCTGAAGGTTTCGATGCGCTGCTCGGCGAATCCCCGGCGATTCGTACGCTCAAGGCCCGCGCCCAGCGCGTCGCAGCCCTCGATGCACCGTTGCTGATCCAGGGTGAAACCGGCACCGGCAAAGAACTGGTGGCCCGCGCCTGCCACGCCATCAGCGCCCGCCACAGTTCGCCGTTCCTGGCCTTGAACTGCGCGGCATTGCCGGAAAACCTCGCCGAAAGCGAACTGTTCGGCTACGCCCCCGGCGCTTTCACCGGGGCGCAACGGGGCGGCAAGCCGGGGCTGATGGAACTGGCCAACCAGGGCACGGTATTTCTCGACGAGATCGGTGAAATGTCGCCGTATTTGCAGGCGAAACTGCTGCGCTTTCTCAACGACGGCAGCTTCCGTCGGGTTGGCGGCGATCGCGAAGTGAAGGTCAACGTGCGGATCCTCAGCGCGACCCATCGCGACCTGGAAAAAATGGTCAGCGAAGGCACTTTCCGCGAAGACCTGTTCTATCGCCTCAACGTGCTGAATGTCGAAGTCCCGCCCCTGCGCGAGCGCGGCCAGGACATTTTGCTGCTGGCGCGTTACTTCATGCAGCAGGCCTGCGCGCAGATCCAGCGCCCGGTCTGTCGCCTGGCCCCCGGCACTTACCCGGCGCTGCTGGGCAATCGCTGGCCAGGCAACGTACGGCAATTGCAGAACGTGATCTTCCGCGCCGCGGCGATTTGCGAAAGCAGCCTGGTGGACATCGGCGACCTCGACATCGCCGGCACCTCTGTGGCGCGCCAGAGCGACATTGAGGTCGACAGCCTCGAACAGGCCATGGAAGCGTTCGAGAAGGACCTGCTGGAAAAGCTCTACGTCAGCTACCCCTCGACCCGCCAACTGGCCAGCCGCCTGCAAACCTCCCACACCGCGATTGCCCATCGGTTGCGCAAGTACGGGATTCCCAATAAGCCGTGAGGCTTACTCGGTGATCGTTCCCACGCTCTGCGTGGGAATGCAGCCCGGGACGCTCCGCGTTCCAAGAGCAGACGCAGAGCGTCCATTGAGGCATTCCTTTGCTGCGCGTGGGAACGATCATGTCGCCTTCAAAACCATGCCAAAAAGCGACCTCCATCTGTACTGAAAGCGCTACAGTGGAACGATATCGATACACCCTCTCCCGATCAGCGCTGTGCAAGGCTTTGATCCACCTAGGCTTTTTTCTTTGCTTCAGGCTGTAGCGATTTCGCTACAGCTGCAGAAATATAACGGCTTACGAAAACTTATAAGTTATTGTTTTTAAACATAAAAATAACATTGGCCGCCTTTTTGCTTAGTAACCTCCTATAAAGCAGGGTTTTTGCCCCTGCATTCCATCGCGTCCACCAGACGAGTCTGGCCCCCTTAGGAGTTTCCATGAGCGAGTTGCGTTTTACTGAAGATCACGAATGGCTGCGCACCGAAGCTGACGGCACCGTTACGGTCGGCATCACCGCTTTCGCACAGAACGCACTGGGCGACGTGGTTTTCGTACAACTGCCTGAGCTGCAGTCCTACGACAAAGGCGCAGAAGCCGCCACCGTGGAGTCGGTAAAAGCTGCCAGCGGCGTGTACATGCCTCTGGACGGAGAAGTGGTCGAGACCAACCCGGCCCTCGATAACAGCCCTGAACTGGTCAACGAAGATCCGCTGGGCGAAGGCTGGTTCTTCCGCTTCAAGCCAACCGACGCCTCGGCTGTCGGCCAACTGCTGGATCAAGACGCTTACGACCGTCTGATCAAAGCCCAAGCCTGAGGAGCGCCGACATGACTCAAGTCAATCTGACGACCGCCAACGAATTCATCACCCGCCACATCGGCCCGCGTGCAGGCGACGAGCAAGCCATGCTCAACAGCCTCGGTTTCGACTCCCTGGAAGCCCTGAGCGCCAGCGTCATTCCCGACAGCATCAAAGGCACCAGCGTCCTCGGTCTCGAAGACGGCCTGAGCGAAGCCGATGCCCTGGCGTTGATCAAATCCATCGCCGGTAAAAACCAGCTGTTCAAGACTTACATCGGTCAGGGCTACTACGGCACTCACACGCCGTCGCCGATCCTGCGCAACCTGCTGGAAAATCCGGCCTGGTACACCGCCTACACCCCGTACCAACCAGAAATTTCCCAGGGTCGTCTCGAAGCGCTGCTGAACTTCCAGACCCTGATCAGCGACCTGACCGGCCTGCCGATCGCCAACGCCTCGCTGCTGGACGAAGCCACCGCTGCTGCCGAAGCCATGACGTTCTGCAAACGCCTGAGCAAGAACAAAGGCAGCCACGCCTTCTTCGCCTCCGTTCATTGCCACCCGCAAACCCTCGACGTTTTGCGCACCCGTGCCGAGCCTTTGGGCATCGACGTTGTGGTGGGCGACGAGCGTGAACTGACCGACGTGACGCCATTCTTCGGCGCGCTGCTGCAATACCCGGCGAGCAACGGTGACGTCTTCGATTACCGCGAACTGACCGAACGCTTCCACGCGGCGAATGCGCTGGTCGCGGTCGCTGCTGACCTGCTGGCCCTGACCGTGCTGACCCCGCCGGGTGAGTTCGGCGCCGACGTGGCCATCGGCAGCGCGCAACGCTTCGGCGTTCCGCTGGGCTTCGGTGGCCCGCACGCGGCGTACTTCTCCACCAAGGATGCGTTCAAGCGCGACATGCCGGGCCGTCTGGTCGGCGTTTCCGTGGACCGTTTCGGCAAGCCGGCCCTGCGCCTGGCCATGCAGACCCGCGAGCAACATATCCGTCGCGAGAAAGCCACCAGCAACATCTGCACCGCCCAGGTGCTGCTGGCCAACATCGCCAGCATGTACGCCGTGTACCACGGCCCGAAAGGCCTGACGCAGATCGCCAATCGCATTCATCACCTGACCGCGATCCTCGCCAAAGGCTTGAGCGCACTGGGCCTGAGCGTCGAGCAAGCCAGCTTCTTCGACACCTTGACGATCAAAACCGGCGCGCAAACGGCGGCCCTGCACGACAAGGCTCATGCGCAGAAGATCAACCTGCGCGTGGTCGATGCTGAGCGTCTGGGTCTGTCCCTCGACGAAACCAGCAGCCAGGCTGACGTCGAAACCCTGTGGAGCCTGCTGGCCGACGGCAAGGCCCTGCCGGACTTCGCTGCATTGGCCGCCTCGGTCCAAAGCACCCTCCCGGCCGCACTGGTTCGCCAATCGCCAATCCTCAGCCACCCGGTGTTCAACCGTTATCACTCCGAAACCGAGCTGATGCGCTACCTGCGCAAACTGGCGGACAAGGACCTGGCCCTGGATCGCACCATGATCCCACTGGGTTCCTGCACCATGAAACTCAACGCCGCCAGCGAAATGATCCCGGTGACCTGGGCTGAATTCGGTGCCCTGCACCCGTTCGCTCCGGCCGAGCAAAGCGCCGGCTATCAGCAACTGACCGATGAACTGGAAGCGATGCTCTGCGCCGCCACCGGTTACGACTCGATCTCCCTGCAACCGAACGCCGGTTCCCAGGGTGAATACGCCGGTCTGTTGGCGATCCGTGCCTACCACCAGAGCCGTGGCGAAGACCGTCGCGACATCTGCCTGATCCCGTCGTCCGCCCATGGCACCAACCCGGCCACCGCCAACATGGCCGGCATGCGTGTGGTTGTGACCGCGTGCGATGCCCGCGGCAACGTCGACATCGAAGACCTGCGCGCCAAGGCCATCGAGCACCGCGAACACCTCGCCGCGCTGATGATCACCTACCCGTCGACCCACGGTGTGTTCGAAGAAGGCATCCGCGAAATCTGCGGCATCATTCACGACAACGGCGGTCAGGTGTATATCGATGGCGCGAACATGAACGCCATGGTCGGCCTCTGCGCACCGGGCAAGTTCGGCGGCGACGTATCGCACCTGAACCTGCACAAAACCTTCTGCATCCCACACGGCGGTGGCGGCCCAGGCGTCGGCCCGATTGGCGTCAAGTCGCACCTGACGCCGTTCCTGCCGGGCCACGCCCAGATGGAACGCAAGGAAGGCGCGGTCTGCGCGGCACCGTTCGGCAGCGCGAGCATTCTGCCGATCACCTGGATGTACATTCGAATGATGGGTGGCGCCGGCCTCAAGCGCGCTTCGCAATTGGCGATCCTGAATGCCAACTACATTTCCCGTCGCCTCGAAGAGCACTATCCAGTGCTGTACACCGGCAGCAACGGTCTGGTGGCGCACGAATGCATCCTCGACCTGCGTCCGCTGAAAGACAGCAGCGGCATCAGCGTCGATGACGTGGCCAAGCGCCTGATCGACTTCGGCTTCCACGCCCCGACCATGTCGTTCCCGGTGGCCGGCACGTTGATGATCGAGCCGACCGAAAGCGAATCCAAGGAAGAACTGGACCGTTTCTGCGACGCCATGATCCGCATCCGCGAAGAAATCCGCGCGGTGGAAAACGGCACGCTGGACAAGGATGACAACCCGCTGAAAAACGCCCCGCACACCGCTGCGGAAATCGTCGGCGAGTGGACTCATCCGTACAGCCGCGAGCAAGCCGTTTACCCGGTAGCGTCGCTGATCGAAGCCAAGTACTGGCCACCGGTCGGTCGCGTCGACAACGTGTTTGGCGATCGCAACCTGGTCTGCGCCTGCCCGTCGATCGAAAGCTACGCTTGATCTAAAGGGGGCGAGTTGCTCGCCCCCCTCAAGAACACCGCACTCTCTGTAGGAGCGAGGCTGCCCGCGAAGGCGATTTCATATTCAGCATTGATGGTGGCTGATACAACGCCTTCGCGGGCAAGCCTCGCTCCTACGGTTTCATCTAACGCCTATAACAAGAAAACCGGAGAACAACCATGTCGTTAAGCGTGTTCGACCTGTTCAAAATTGGTATCGGCCCCTCCAGCTCCCACACCGTCGGCCCGATGCGTGCCGCTGCGCGCTTCGCCGAAGGTCTGCGCCGTGAAGGGCTGCTATCGGCAACCACCTGCGTCAAAGTCGAGCTCTACGGCTCGCTCGGCGCCACCGGCAAAGGCCACGGCAGCGACAAGGCCGTATTGCTGGGCCTGGAAGGCGAACACCCGGACATCGTGGACACCGAAACCGTCACCGCCCGCCTGCAAGAGATTCGCAGCAGCGGTCGCTTGAACCTGCTCGGTGAACACAGCATCGCGTTCAACGAGAAAGAACACCTGGCAATGATTCGTAAACCGTTGGCCTATCACCCCAACGGCATGATCTTTCGCGCGTTCGACGCGGCCGGCCTGCAAGTGCGCAGCCGCGAGTATTACTCGGTCGGTGGCGGGTTCGTGGTCGATGAAGACGCGGCCGGTGCCGATCGCATCGTTGAAGACGCCACACCGCTGACCTTCCCGTTCAAAAGCGCCAAGGACCTGCTTGGTCACTGCAGCACTTACGGTTTATCGATCAGTCAGGTGATGCTGACCAACGAAAGCGCCTGGCGCCCGGAAGCGGAAACCCGTGCCGGACTGCTGAAGATCTGGCAAGTGATGCAAGACTGCGTCGCCGCCGGTTGCCGCAACGAAGGCATCCTGCCCGGTGGGCTGAAGGTCAAACGGCGGGCGGCGGCGCTGCATCGGCAACTGTGCAAAAACCCGGAATCGTCGCTGCGCGATCCACTGTCGGTACTGGACTGGGTCAACCTGTACGCCCTGGCGGTCAATGAAGAAAACGCCAACGGCGGACGCGTGGTCACTGCGCCCACCAATGGTGCAGCCGGCATTATCCCGGCGGTGCTGCATTACTACATGCGCTTCATCCCCGGTGCCAACGAAGACGGCGTGGTGCGTTTTCTACTGACGGCCGCTGCAATCGGCATTCTGTACAAGGAAAACGCTTCGATCTCCGGCGCCGAAGTCGGCTGTCAGGGTGAAGTCGGCGTTGCCTGTTCCATGGCGGCCGGCGCCTTGTGCGAAGTGCTCGGCGGTACGGTGCAGCAGGTGGAAAACGCGGCCGAAATCGGCATGGAACACAACCTCGGCCTGACCTGCGACCCGATTGGCGGACTGGTGCAAGTGCCTTGCATCGAGCGCAACGCCATGGGTTCGGTCAAGGCCATCAATGCGGTGCGCATGGCCCTGCGTGGCGACGGTCAGCACTTCGTCTCCCTCGACAAGGTCATCCGCACCATGCGCCAGACCGGCGCCGACATGAAAAGCAAATACAAGGAAACCGCCCGTGGCGGTTTGGCGGTCAACATTATCGAGTGCTGATGCGCGCATCTGCACTATTTTCAGGAGCTGTATATGTCCACCGAACAACTGTTGAAGACCCCGTTGCACGCACTGCACCTCGAACTCGGCGCCCGCATGGTGCCGTTCGCCGGTTATGACATGCCGGTGCAATACCCGTTGGGCGTGATGAAAGAACACCAGCACACCCGTGATCAGGCCGGGCTGTTCGATGTGTCGCACATGGGCCAGATCCGCCTGACCGGTGCCAACGCCGCCAAAGCCCTGGAAACCCTGGTGCCGGTGGACATCATCGACCTGCCGGAGGGCATGCAGCGCTACGCGATGTTCACCAACGAGACCGGTGGCATCCTCGACGACCTGATGGTCGCCAACCTCGGTAACGACGAATTGTTCCTGGTGGTCAACGCCGCCTGCAAGGACCAAGACCTGGCGCACCTGCGCAAGCACATCGGCGACCAGTGCACCATTGAACCGCTGTTCGAAGAGCGTGCCCTGCTCGCTCTGCAAGGCCCGGCCGCCGTCACCGTGCTCGCACGCCTGGCACCGGAAGTTGCGAAGATGACCTTCATGCAGTTCACCCGCGTGAAACTGTTGGGCGTGGACTGCTTTGTCAGCCGTTCGGGCTACACCGGTGAAGACGGTTACGAAATCTCCGTACCGGCGGCCAACGCCGAAGCGCTGGCTCGCGCCCTGCTGGCCGAACCGGAAGTCGCGGCCATCGGCCTCGGCGCCCGCGATTCCCTGCGCCTGGAAGCCGGTCTGTGCCTGTACGGCCACGACATGAACACTGAAACCACGCCGATCGAAGCAAGCCTGCTGTGGGCCATCTCCAAGCCTCGACGTGCCGATGGTGCGCGGGCCGGCGGTTTCCCTGGCGCCGAAACCGTGTTCGCCCAACAGCAAACCGGTGTCAGCCGCAAGCGCGTTGGCCTGCTGCCGCAGGAACGTACACCGGTGCGTGAAGGTGCAGAGATCGTCAACGAAGCTGGCGAAATCATCGGCAGCGTTTGTAGCGGCGGCTTCGGTCCGACCTTGGGCGGTCCTTTGGCCATGGGTTACCTCGACAGCGCTTATACCGTTTTGGAAACGCCAGTTTGGGCCATTGTGCGTGGGAAAAAGGTGCCTTTGCTTGTAAGCAAAATGCCATTTGTTCCACAACGCTACTATCGTGGCTGATTGACTGTTTCTATAAGTAACGCGGTTGCGTTAACAGTGCACTAATCTGTAACGCAACCGCCATAAAATAGTGCATACGTTTCGTTTATGAACGTTACTTATAACAATCGAAAAGCAATGAACAACTCGATCGAATAAGCCCGCACTAGTGACCACTCTAATTGCCATCAACCTGAGGAAATCCGGGCCTTCGCGGGGCTTGTTTTTTCTCCCGTAGTTGGCGTAGAGTTTGTTCACTGTGTTTGCATGGGTCGCTTGGAAATCGTGACCTGGGCAGTAGCCTACAAGTTAGCTACATCCCGTTCGACGTCTTCTTACTCTCCTGCAACCAGCCCCAGTACTCTTTCACGAGAAGGAGACTGTCATTCATTTTTGCGTCAAAGGAAATAAGAAATGTCCCAACGTCAGAGCGGTACCGTCAAGTGGTTTAACGACGAGAAAGGTTTTGGTTTTATCACTCCAGAAAGCGGTCCGGATCTGTTCGTGCATTTCCGCGCTATTCAGGGCAACGGCTTCAAGAGCCTGAAAGAAGGCCAGAAAGTGACGTTCGTTGCTGTGCAAGGCCAGAAAGGCATGCAGGCTGACGAAGTACAAGCAGAAGGCTAATCTTCTGTTACGAAAAAGCCCCTGATGCTGACATCAGGGGCTTTTTTGTGCGCGCAAATCCGTAAAATGGCTTCTTTTTTCCGTTCTGAGGCAGCCATGTCGAAACACCTGCTCAACCCCCAAGGCGACTTTCCCGCCGCAGGCCTGGGTCGTCGCCTGGCAGCGATGTTCTACGACTTCCTGCTGTGCACCGCGCTGCTGATCGTCACCAGCGGCATCTACAAGATGATCCAGATGGCGATCATCGGCGAAGACCGGATGCGCACCCTGACCGAGGCCGGCGCCCTGGACGGTGACCCACTGCTGTCGACGGTTCTGCTGTTTGTGCTGTTCGGCTTCTTCGCCAAGTTCTGGACCTGGTCGGGCCAGACCCTGGGCATGCAGGTGTGGTGCATCCGCGTACAGAACGTCGACGGCTCATCCATCAGCCTGTGGCAGGCGCTGCTGCGCTTTGTGGTGTCGATCGCGTCCTGGTTATGCCTCGGGCTGGGGTTCTTCTGGTCGCTGTTCGACAAGCAGAAGCGCAGCTGGCACGACATCTATTCCAACACCCAGTTGGTGCGGATTCCGAAGAAGACCAAATAATCCTCCAGATGCAAAAACGCCCCGATCAACCCGGGGCGTTTTTTTTGGCTCACTGCCAACGAATCAGGCGTTACCCGCCAGCTTCATCCGCGCCGCCTGCGTGAAATCGAGCATGCGCTTCAACGGCCGAATCGCCTGCGGAATCAACGCCGGATCGACGAAGATCTCGTTGGTCCCCTCCTTCAAGCTCTTCAGCGTGCGTTCAAGGGTGTTCATCGCCATCCACGGGCAATGCGCGCAACTGCGGCAAGCCGCGCCGTTACCGGCCGTTGGCGCTTCGATAAAGACCTTGTCCGGGCACAGCTGCTGCATCTTGTAGAAGATGCCGCGGTCGGTGGCAACGATCAGGGTCTTGTTCGGCAGGCTTTGCGCGGCAGCGATCAGCTGACTGGTGGAACCCACCGCATCGGCCAATTCGATCACGGCGGTCGGCGACTCCGGATGCACCAGAATGGCCGCGTCCGGGTACAGCGCCTTCATGTCTTCGAGCTGCTTGGCCTTGAACTCTTCGTGAACGATGCAGGCACCGTCCCACAGCAGCATGTCGGCGCCGGTCTGGCGCTGGATGTAAGTCCCCAGGTGCTTGTCCGGGCCCCAGATGATGGTTTCGCCGTTATCCATCAGGCTTTCGACGATTTCCAGCGCGCAACTTGAAGTCACCACCCAATCCGCCCGGGCTTTGACTGCCGCCGAGGTGTTGGCATATACCACCACCGTGCGTTCCGGGTGCTGATCGCAGAACGCCGAGAACTCGTCCACCGGGCAACCCAGGTCCAGCGAGCAGGTCGCTTCCAGGGTTGGCATCAGCACACGTTTTTCAGGGTTGAGGATCTTGGCGGTTTCGCCCATGAATTTCACACCGGCGACCACTACGGTCTTGGCCGGGTGAGCATTGCCGAAGCGGGCCATCTCCAGAGAGTCGGAGACGCAGCCACCGGTTTCTTCGGCCAGGGCCTGAATGACTGGATCACAATAGAAGTGTGCAACCAGCACCGCGTCCTGAGCTTTGAGCTCGGCTGCGATGGCTGTGCGGTAATAAGCCTCTTCCTCGGCTGTCAGCGGCTTGGGCTGCTTGGCGTCGAGGTGGGCTTGAACCAGAAGGCGTTCGGAAATCTGCGTCATGTTCGCAAGACCTGCAGGCGCTTTCGCGCGAAAGTCGAGTATACACCCGGCTCCGGACCCTTCGGGGTACCGCCGGGAGAGTGAGTATTCATCAGGCATGGACAGCGTTGAAGCTGCGCAAGGCTACAGAATATCCGGCGGATGCAAAAGATGATTCTGACCTGCGTCACTCGGTGCGATCCCGGACCGGGACAACCTCAAATCGCGGGCAAAAAAAAACCCGGAAATCCTCACTTACGTGGGCCTTCCAGATTTTTTAAAATGGTGGGTCGTGTGGGATTCGAACCTACGACCAATTGGTTAAAAGCCAACTGCTCTACCAACTGAGCTAACGACCCGCTGTGTGGTGGCGCGTATAATACTGATTTTTAAGGACTATTCAACACCTAATTTGAAATAAATCAAAAATAAGGTGTCGGGTCGCTGATTCCGGCCGCCGCAAAGCCTTCTGCACGCAGACGGCAGCTGTCGCATTTACCGCAAGCACGGCCGTTATCGTCCGCCTGATAGCAGGAAACGGTCAGCCCGTAATCGACGCCAAGCTTCACGCCCGCCTGAACGATCTGCGCCTTGCTCAGGTTCTGCAGGGGCGCCTGGATACGGAAGCCATTCCCTTCTACACCGGCCTTGGTCGCCAGATTAGCCATGAGCTCGAAGGCTTCGATGAACTCGGGACGGCAATCCGGGTAACCGGAATAATCCACCGCGTTTACACCGATAAAGATGTCACGCGCACCCAGCACTTCGGCCCAACCCAACGCCAGGGACAGAAACACCGTGTTGCGCGCCGGCACATAAGTCACCGGAATGCCTTCGCTCGGCGCCTCCGGTACGTCGATGGAACTGTCGGTCAGGGCCGAGCCGCCGATACCGTTCAGGTTCAGGCCGATCACCTTGTGCTCGACCACACCCAAGTCGCGGGCAACACGCTCGGCGGCTTGCAGTTCGGCACGGTGGCGCTGACCGTAATCGAAGCTCATGGTGTAGCAGCTATAGCCTTCGGCACGGGCCATGGCCACGACCGTCGCCGAGTCTAGGCCGCCGGACAGCAGGATGACCGCACGTTTTTCAGCAGTGTTCAGTTGTTCAGTCATTTCAGCGCCCCGGCTCGTCATTCCAAAGATATTTATGCAGCTGCAATTGCAGACGCACAGGCAGATTGTCCGCCACCACCCAGTCCGCCAGATCACGTGCATTCAGGTCATGGTGGCTCGGCGAGAACAGGACTTCGCCGGCACGCTCGTTCAAACCGTATTGAATCAGCTTGGACACGGCCCAGTCATAGTCTTCCCGCGAGCAGATGACAAACTTCACCTGATCGTTGGGCGTGAGCAGTTCGATGTTCTCGTAGCGGTTGCGGTGGGCTTCTTTCGAACCCGGGGTTTTCAGGTCGACGACGCGACTGACCCGTGGATCGACCGCCGAGATGTCCAGCGCGCCGCTGGTTTCCAGCGACACTTCGTAACCGGCGTCACACAACTGCTTGAGCAAGGGAATGGCATTGGGCTGCGCCAAGGGCTCACCGCCCGTGACACAGACGTAACGCGGGCGAAAACCGGCCACTTGCTCGAGGATGTCGTCGAGCGTGCGGAGGGTGCCGCCAGTGAACGCGTAGGCGCTGTCGCAGTATTGGCAACGCAATGGGCAACCGGTCAGGCGCACAAAAACAGTGGGCAGCCCGGCAGTCCGCGTTTCACCCTGCAACGAGTAGAAAACTTCGGTGATTCTCAATGTGTCTTGCATAGTCGCCACGGGCGTAACAGCTAAACAGGCTGTCCGCCTCCGTCAGGCACTTCAAGGAACCCCGCCAACGCGCAGATCCCAAAAAGCGTGTTTCATAAAAAGGGCATGAATTCTAACGAAAAAACCCGCGACAAGCGCGGGTTTCTTCAAAACGGGCTAAACAGGCTTACATGCGCTGCAAGTCCCGTTGCGCCAGCTGAGCGGCGGAAGTGCCCGGATATTGGGACACGACCTGTTGCAGAATGCCTTTGACCCGGTCGGTATGACCGAGACGACGCTCTACATCAGCGAGCTTGTACAGCGAATCAGGCACTTTGGGGTGCTTGGGGTACAACTGCGAAACCTTGGCAAATGCCTGACCCGCACCTTGCAGATCGCCTTTGGCCAGGTTCACTTCCCCCAACCAGTACTGGGCATTGCCCGCGTATTGGCTGTTCGGGTATTTGCGCAGGAATGCGGTGAAAGCCTGGCTGGCCTTGTCGAAATCCTTGGCTTTGATCAGGTCGAAGGCTGCATCGTAATACAGTTTTTCCTTCGCCGGGTCAGCCGGTTCGCCACCCGCGGCCGGGGCTTGAGCGGCAGCCGCTCCCGCACCTGCGCCGGCTGCTGCACCGGGGGCATTCAAATTGCCACCGGCGGAAGAATTATCAGGAGTCGCGGCTGGTGCAACGCCGGTTCCTATGCGCCGATCAAGATCCTGATATCGCTCCAAGTTCTCTTGCTTCATGCGCGCTACATCATTTTGCAGAACTTCAATGATGCCTTGTTGGCGCGAGATCTGCTCCTGCATCGATTGCAGTTGGTTGAACAGCTCGCCCTGTGCCGAGACAGGGGCCGAAACCCCTCCCCCGGCATAGGCGCCGTTCGTACCGTAACCTGCAGGCGGATAACTGCTCCCGCTATTGTTATAGCCGGAGTTGTCCTCGACCACAGGAACCGCAGCCCACACCGCAAGCGGTGCGAGACTGAGAGCCAAAATAGTTACAGCACGACGGCACGTTCGCATGACGAATTACTTACGCAGTTCGACACGACGGTTTTGAGCCCAGGACTGCTCGTCGTTGCCGGTAGCAACTGGACGCTCTTCGCCGTAGGAAACCAGTTCCAGCTGAGCTGGGGAAACACCTTGCAGTACCAGGTAGCGCTGAACGGCTTTCGCACGACGCTCGCCCAGTGCCATGTTGTACTCACGAGTACCACGTTCGTCGGTGTTGCCTTCCAGAACAACGCGAGCGCCGTTTGCTTTCAGGTCTTTGGCGTGAACGTCCAGAGCGCGCATGGCTTCTGGCTTCAGGTCCGAGCTGTCGTATTCGAAGTAGAAGGTGGTGATTGCGCGCAGAGCAGCTTCTTCGCTCAGGGAGCCGTCAACTGCACCAGTGTTAGCGCCGTAACCAGCGTTTGGATCTACAGCGCCTTCACCGGCGTTGTCGCCGCCTTTGGACGAGCAACCTACAGCTACAGCCATGGCCAGAGCCAGCGCAGCAAATTTACCAAACTTCAGCATTTCCATCGTGAAACTCCTAATGAACCCCAGTGTGTTAAGTAAAACGTATAGCGCCGCGTCAGTTCAGGTAAGGGGACCAGGACGGTTCTCTGACTTCGCCTTGTGCGGTAGGAAGCGGGAGCCTCACGCGTCCATTAATGGACACGAGCATCAAGACTCCCCGGCCCTGCTGGCGGGTGGCGTAGATTACCATGGTGCCGTTGGGCGCAACAGTAGGAGACTCGTCCAGAGTGCTATCAGTGAGGATCTTTACACTACCGCGCTGCAAATCCTGGGCCGCCACCTTGAAGTTGGTGAAACCGTCCTGGCGGTGAATCATTACCAGGGTCTTTTCATCGGCCGACAGTTTAGGGTTGGCGTTGTAGTTACCGATGAAGGTCACACGCTCCGCACCACCACCGCCTGCGCTGGTTTTATAGATCTGAGGCTTGCCGCCACGGTCAGAGGTGAAGTAGATGGTCGAACCATCCTTACCCCAGAACGGTTCGGTGTTGATGCCTGGACCATTGGTGACACGGGTGATCTGACGCGACCCCAGGTTCATCACGTAGATGTCCGGGTTACCGTCTTTCGACAACACGAATGCCAGGCGATTGCCATCCGGCGACCAGGCTGGCGCGCCATTCAGGCCTTCGAAGTTGGTGATCTGCTCACGGCGACCGGTGTCGATGTTCTGCATGAAAATGCGTGGACGCTTCTGCTCGAACGACACGTAGGCAATGCGCTTGCCATCCGGTGCGAAACGCGGCGACAGGATTGGCTCGCGCGATTGCAGCAGCGTCACGGCACGGGCACCGTCGTAGTCCGAACGTTGCAGTGTGTAGCGAGTGTTCTTCTCAGAGAAACGCTCGGCCGTCACGTACAGCAGACGCGTCGAGAACGCACCTTTGATACCAGTGAGTTTTTCGAACGACTGGTCGGAGATGTAGTGCGCCATGTCGCGCAGTTGATCGACACCGCCCGACACGCTGCCGGTCAGCACTTGCTGCTCGGTGGCGACGTTGAACAGTGCGTACTGCACCTGCAGGCGACCGCCCGCCGGAACAATGCTGCCGACCATGACGTACTGGGCACCCACCGCCTTGAAGTCACGGTAGATGATTTCGCTGGCCTGGCTTGGCTGGCTGATCATGTTCTGCTTTGGAATCGGCGCGTAGTAACCCGAATTGCGCAGGTCGTTACCGATAATCTCAGCCATGTCGTCCGGCAGCACGCTACCGCCCTGGAAGCCGAAAGGCACAACGGCAATTGGAGTTGCCTGGGAGCTGCCACTGCTGACCAGGATATTTTTTTCATCTGCCGTGGCCAGTCCTGCAAAGCAGAACATGACTACAAGCAGTCCTCGAAGAAGGTTTCTCACAAGGCTAGATCCTCAGGTGTGAATGTCATCTTGAATGAACGATAGGGTGCGAAATCAGCTGGCTTCAGACCCTGCATTTCGGTCAATCGACCAATATTTTTTACAGCCGCGACTGCAGAACTGTCGAACGGCGCGTCACCGCTGGAATGAGCAACCGAAACACCGGAGATCGTTCCGTCAGGGAGCATGTTGATTTGCAGAATCACCTTCATGCCCTTGCGGGCCGACGGTGGCTGCGCCCAACCTTCAGATGCTCGCGAACGAATCAGATCATCAAAGTTGCCCGCGGTTTCATCGCCTTGCTCATCCGCCAAAGCCTGCTGACGCTCGGTCTTATCGGACAGCAAGTCAGCCAGAGCCTGAGCCTTCTTGTCCTCTACCGATTTGCGAGCCGCATCCTGCGCTTTCTTCTTCGCGGCATCGGCAGTCGCTTTCTTCTTCGCGTCTTCGGCGATTTTCTTCTTCGCCTCTTCCGCTTCAGCTTTCTTCTTGGCGTCTTCCGCGGCTTTCTTCTTCGCGTCTTCGACGATCTTTTTCTTCGCTTCTTCAGCGGCCGCTTTCTTGGCCTCTTCTTCAGCAGCTTTTTTGGCTTCTTCTTCGGCTTTCTTCTTGGCTATATCAGCCAATTGTTTCTCTTCGGCCTTTTTGGCTTCGGCGGTCTTCTTCGCTTCGTCGGCTTTCTTGGCTTCATCAGCCTTTTTCGCCTCTTCCGCTTTCTTCGACTCGTCGGCCTTCTTGGCTTCCTCGGCCTTTTGAGCCGCTTCTTCTTTCTTTTGTTCCGCAGCCTTCACCGCTTCCTGCTCGACCTTCTTCTGTTCCATCTGCTCGACTTCGGTCTGACGCGCAGCAGATTTCTGCGCCTCACCCGCGATCTTCTGATTGGTCTGGGTGGTCGCCCGACTTTTCGATTTCAGCTGGTACAGGGTTGCCTGGACAATCGGCTTGGCCGGCGGCAGCTCCGGTGTGAAGGCGAAACTGACGAACAGCATGCCGAACACCAGCACGTGCAAGACAATCGCCCAGACACTAGGCCAGAAGTAGCTTTCCGAGGCGGACGGCTCTCGCAGTTGCTGCATCAGGGCGCCTCGGTAATCAAGCCAACATTACCGACCCCGGCCTTCTGCAACCCGCCCATGGCGCCCATGACGGAGCCATAATCGACGGTTTTGTCGCCACGAATGAACACCTGCGTGCGCTTACCGTTACCGTTACCAACGCGAATGATCTTGGTCACGGCGTCGGTCATTTGCGGCAAGGTCATGGCCTTGTCCTGCTGCTTTTCGGTGTCGACTTCGCTGCCAAGGTTCCAGTAGTAGGTCTTGTCAGCCTTGATCGAAATGGTCAGGACCTGAGTGTTGTTGTCCTGCGGCAAGGCTTCGCTGGAAACCTTGGGCAGATCAACTTTCACGCCCTGATTGAGCATCGGCGCGGTCACCATGAAGATGACCAGCAGTACCAGCATCACGTCGATGTAAGGCACCACGTTCATCTCGGCAACCGGCTTGCGCTTTTTGCGAGCTCGAGCGATTAAAGCCATTGGAAATTACCTGCTTATTCTTCGCTGGTGTGCACTTTGCGGTGCAGGATCGCCTGGAATTCGTCGGCGAAGGTGTAATAGCGGCCCAGCAGGGTTTCGCTGCGGGCAGCAAAACGGTTGTAGGCGATAACGGCCGGAATGGCGGCAAACAGACCGATCGCAGTAGCAACCAGTGCTTCGGCGATACCTGGAGCCACAGTGGCCAGGGTCGCTTGCTGGGCAGTCGCCAGACCACGGAAGGAGTTCATGATGCCCCAGACTGTACCGAACAGACCGATATACGGGCTGACGGAACCGACGGTGGCGAGGAACGGCAGGCTCTGCTCGAGCTTCTCTTCCTCGCGGGAGATGGCTACGCGCATGGCACGCGCCACGCCTTCCATGACCGCTTCCGGATCAACGCCCGACTGCTGGCGCAGACGGGAGAATTCCTTGAAGCCGGCACGGAAGATCTGCTCGACACCGGAATCCGGATCAGGGTTGCTGCCAGCCTGACGGTAGAGTTTGGACAGGTCGATACCGGACCAGAAGCGCTCTTCAAAGCTCTCCAGGGCACGTCGACCGGCGCGCAGCAAGTTGCTGCGCTGAAAGATCATGATCCACGAGGTCACCGATGCGGCTACCAGGATCAGCATTACCAGTTGCACCACGACACTGGCATTGCTGACCAGGCTCCACATGGAGGAATGGTCGACGACGTTAGCTTCCACGCTTTATCTCCTGCTTTGAGTGTGTACCCGCGCCGCTCACGTCGGCAAAGGCCGCACGTAGAGCTTCGGGAATGGCCCGGGGTTTCAAACTGTTAGTGCGCACACAGGCCACCAGAAACTGCCCTTCGCAGAGCAGCACGTTATCCGTAGCCCGCCTGACCTGCTGTTTGAAGCGCAGGCTGACCCGGTTCAATTCAATTACTTCGGCGCTTACCAGCAGTTCGTCGTCCAGTCGCGCCGGCGCGTGGTAACGCGCTTCGCTGGAATGCACGACGAACAACAGGTCCTCCCCTGCCAGCGCCGACTGGGCAAAGCCCAGCTCTCGGAGCCGCTCGGTTCGAGCCCGTTCCATAAACTTGAGGTAATTGACGTAATACACGATGCCGCCGGCATCGGTGTCCTCGTAATAAACGCGACAACGATGTGCGAACGGCTCAAGCCCGTTTTGCGCGCGCATACTCTAGTGCTTACTCCTCAGGTTGCCAATCCGGCCAGGCAACTGTTTTTCATTGATTCGCGGCTTTCTGGCGAAAGTACCGTCCTGGGACAGCACAAACCCCGAATAAATCAGCACGCAAAGGTGATTAATCGTCCACGGCATCGAGGAACTCGTCTACCACGGGCATCTCGCCCAATCGTGACGGAATGTTTAAGCCGAAGTGCAAATACGCATGCCGGGTCACTACCCGCCCCCGCGGCGTGCGCATGATATAGCCCTGCTGGATCAGGTACGGCTCCAGCACGTCTTCAATGGTGTGGCGTTCTTCGCTGATCGCAGCGGCCAGACTGTCCACCCCCACCGGCCCACCGTCGAACTTCTCGATCATGGTCAACAGCAGGCGTCGGTCCTGATGGTCGAAGCCACGCTCATCGACATCCAGCAGGTTCAAGGCCAGGTCGGCGATTGGTTTGGTGATGTGGCCCTTGGCACGAACCTCGGCGAAATCCCGGACCCGGCGCAGCAAGCGGTTGGCGATTCGCGGTGTACCGCGGGCACGCCGGGCGATTTCAAAGGAGCCTTCCGGGTCCAGCGGCAAACCGAGAATGTTCGCCGAACGGCTGACAATCGTTGCCAGATCGGCGGTGCTGTAGAACTCCAGGCGCTGGACGATCCCGAAACGGTCGCGCAACGGGTTAGTCAGCATACCGGCACGGGTGGTAGCGCCAACCAGGGTAAACGGTGGCAGATCAAGCTTGATCGAGCGCGCGGCCGGCCCTTCGCCGATCATGATGTCGAGCTGAAAATCTTCCATGGCCGGGTACAGCACTTCTTCGACGATCGGCGACAACCGATGGATCTCGTCGATGAACAGCACGTCATGGGGCTCAAGATTGGTCAGCAATGCAGCCAGATCACCAGGACGCTCGAGGACCGGCCCCGAGGTGCTTTTGATCGACACGCCCATTTCCTGGGCAATGATGTTGGCCAGGGTGGTTTTACCCAGGCCCGGCGGGCCGAAAATCAGGGTGTGATCCAGCGATTCATTGCGCCCGCGCGCGGCCTGGATGAACAACTCCATTTGCTCGCGAACGGTCGGCTGGCCAATGTATTCGGCCAGGCTGACGGGACGAATCGCCCGATCCTGGACTTCTTCGCGCTCACGGGGGCCACCCGTAGCGGCGATCAGACGATCAGCTTCAATCACTTAGATCATTCCCTTAAGGGCGCGACGAATCATGTCTTCACTGCTCAAACCTTTCTCCTTGATCGCAGAAATCGCCTTGCTGGCTTCCTGCGGCTTGTAGCCCAGGGAAATCAGCGCGCTGACCGCGTCATTTTCGGCGGCAGCGACTTGTTGCGCTGGCGCATCCGGCTGGTTCGGCACCAACGCAAACATGCTCGGTACGGTTTCCCAGGCCTTGAAGCGATCCTTGAGTTCCACCAGCAAACGCTCGGCAGTCTTCTTGCCAACGCCCGGCACCTTGGTCAGTGCCGAGGTGTCCTGGGACTGCACGCAACGGATCAACTCGTCGACTTCCAGGCTCGACATCAGGGCCAACGCCAGTTTCGGCCCTACCCCATTGAGACGGATCAGTTCGCGAAAAAAGTCTCGCTCACGCTTGCCGAAGAAGCCATAGAGTAACTGCGCGTCTTCGCGTACGACCAAATGGGTGTGCAAGGTCAGCGGTTCACCGACCGACGGCAAGCGATAAAGCGTGGTCATGGGCACTTCCAGCTCATACCCCAGACCGTTTACATCCAGAATCAGGTGCGGCGGCTGTTTCTCAGCCAATGTGCCGCGCAAGCGTCCAATCACGTTTCAGATCCTTGAGCGTTGGCCAGATCAGTGCTGGCGACTGACAGAACAAGGGTTTTGCGCCGACAACACAGGCGCAAAACCCTCATCCCAAAAAAAATGATTGCTGATGCTATCAGAGACGCAGGCGCCCGCCACGACTGCGTGCCGCGCCCAGGCCATGAGGCAACAGGCTGGAACGGGTGTGAGCGTGGCAAATCGCGATGGCCAGGGCATCCGAGGCATCGATTTGCGGCTTGCTGGTCAGTTTCAGCATGTGCATGACCATCATTTGCACTTGTTCTTTATTGGCGGCGCCGGTGCCGACCACGGCCTGCTTGACCTGGGTTGCGGTGTACTCGGCAATTTCCAGGCTCTCTTCGGCGCCGGCGACAATCGCCGCGCCACGGGCCTGCCCCAGTTTCAGCGCGGAGTCGGCATTGCGCGCCATGAACACCTTTTCGATGCCCATGGTGACCGGGCCATAAGTCTGAATGATTTCACGCACGCCGCGATAGACGATCTGCAGACGCTCATGCAACTCGCCAGCACCGGTGCGGATACAGCCCGATGCCACGTAAACACAACCACGGCCAGTATCGCGAACAATGCCGTAACCGGTGATACGCGAGCCGGGGTCGATACCAAGAATTAAAGTCATAACGCCTGCGAAGCTAGTGCGAATATCTGAGAGTAACCGTAGGAGCTGCCGAAGGCTGCGATCTTTTCATTCTGAAAATCAAAAGATCGCAGGCTTCGCCAGCGCCTGCAGGGCTGATGAAGGCTGCGATCTTTATAAAGGCATCAACCGAGCTGCGCGGCCACCGCCTCTGGAATGTCCGCGTTGGAGTACACGTTCTGCACGTCATCCAGGTCTTCGAGCATGTCGATCAGCTTGAGAACCTTCTCGGCGCCTTCCAGATCCAGTTCGGCACTGGTGGTCGGCAACATGACGATTTCCGCATCGCTGCCCTTGAAGCCTGCGGCCTCCAAGGCGTTACGCACGGAATAGAAGCCGGCGAACGAGGTGAACACGTCGATGGAGCCGTCTTCGTTGGTCACCACGTCATCGGCGTCGGCTTCCATGGCTGCTTCCATCAGCGCGTCTTCATCAACCCCTGGCGCGAAGGAAATCTGCCCTTTGCGTTCGAACAGATAAGCCACCGAACCGTCGGTACCGAGGTTGCCGCCGCACTTGCTGAACGCATGGCGAACTGCGGCCGCGGTGCGGTTGCGGTTGTCGGTCATGCATTCGACCATCACCGCCACACCGCCCGGGCCATAGCCTTCGTAGGTCAGCTCGACCATGTCATCGGTATCGGCAGCGCCGGCACCACGGGCCACCGCGCGGTCGATGATGTCGCGGCTCATGTTCGCACCCAGCGCTTTATCCAGCGCCAGACGCAGACGCGGGTTGGAGCCCGGATCAGCGCCGCCCTGACGGGCAGCGACCGTCAGCTCACGAATCCACTTGGTGAAAATCTTGCCCTTCTTGGCATCCTGACGTTCTTTGCGGTGCTTGATGTTCGCCCACTTGGAATGACCCGCCATAACTCGCTCCGAATTTCTCTTTGAAACATCGCCCGCCACACAGGGAGTGTCGGCCAGCAACAAAAAAATCTCGACCTAAAGAAAAGGCGCATCCCACAGGATGCGCCTTTGCGGTCAGCCTTACTCTGCCTTTGGCGTTTCGCGCAGACGAATGTGCAGCTCACGCAACGCCTTGGCATCTACCACGCCCGGAGCCTGCGTCATCACGTCCGCAGCACTCTGGGTTTTCGGGAAGGCGATCACTTCACGGATCGACTGGGCGCCGGTCATCAGCATCACCAGACGGTCCAGACCGAAGGCCAGACCACCGTGCGGCGGCGCGCCATATTTCAGGGCGTCGAGCAGGAAGCCGAATTTCTCTTCCTGTTCCGCTTCGTTGATACCCAACAGACGGAACACCGACTGTTGCATTTCCTTACGGTGGATACGGATCGAACCGCCACCCAGCTCGGTGCCGTTCAGAACCATGTCGTAGGCACGGGACAAAGCGCCAGCCGGGTTGGCTTCCAGCTCTTCAGGAGTGCATTTCGGCGCGGTGAACGGGTGGTGCAAGGCGCTGAAGCTGCCGTCGTCGTTCTCTTCGAACATCGGGAAGTCGACGACCCACATTGGCGCCCACTTGCAGGTCAGCAGCTCGAGGTCATGACCCAGCTTGATCCGCAGCGCGCCCAGGGCTTCGCTGACGATCTTGGCTTTGTCGGCGCCGAAGAACACGATGTCGCCATCGACCGCACCCACGCGATCGAGGATCACGTTCAGGTTGGCTTCCGGGATGTTTTTCACGATCGGCGACTGCAGACCTTCAACACCGGCAGCACGCTCGTTGACCTTGATGTACGCCAGGCCCTTGGCACCGTAGATGCCGACGAACTTGGTGTAATCGTCGATCTGCTTGCGCGGCATGCTCGCACCGCCTGGAACGCGCAAGGCGGCGATACGGCATTTCGGGTCATTGGCCGGGCCACTGAACACCTTGAAATCGACTTCCTTGAGCTGATCGGCAACATCCACCAGTTCCAGCGGGTTACGCAGGTCTGGCTTGTCGGAACCGTAGCGGCGCATGGCCTCTTCGAAGGTCATGTGCGGGAATTCGCCGAATTCCAGACCCAGCACTTCCTTGAACAGGTTGCGGATCATGCCTTCGGTCAGGCCCATGATGTCTTTTTCATCGAGGAAGCTGGTCTCGATGTCGATCTGAGTGAATTCCGGCTGGCGATCAGCCCGCAGGTCTTCGTCGCGGAAGCACTTGGCGATCTGGTAGTAACGGTCGAAGCCGGCCACCATCAGCAGCTGTTTGAACAGCTGAGGCGATTGCGGCAAGGCGAAGAACGAACCGGCGTGAGTACGGCTCGGCACCAGATAGTCACGCGCGCCTTCCGGCGTCGCACGGGTCAGGATCGGCGTCTCGACGTCGAGGAAACCGTTCTCGTCCAGGTAGCGGCGGATGCTGGTGGTCATGCGCGAACGCAGACGCAGCTTCTCGGCCATTTCAGGGCGACGCAGATCAAGGAAGCGATAACGCAGGCGGGTTTCTTCGCCAACGTCAGAGAACTCGTTCAGCGGGAACGGCGGAGTTTCCGATTCGTTCAGCACTTCCAGCTCGTAGCCCAGGACCTCGATCATGCCCGACGCCATGTTGGCGTTGGTTGCACCGGCCGGACGCAGGCGAACCTTGCCGGTGATCTTCACGACGTACTCGCTGCGCACGCGATCGGCGGCGGCGAAGCTCTCGGCACGGTCCGGATCGAACACCACCTGGGCCAGACCGTCACGATCACGGATATCGAGGAAAATCACCCCGCCATGGTCACGGCGACGGTGAACCCATCCGCAAAGGGTAATTTCCTGGCCTTCCAGGCTTTCGTTCAGTTGGCCGCAATAATGGCTGCGCATCATGGTAGTGGTTTCACTTCTCGTAATTCGAAATTCGGGTGGAGGTCTTGCCGCACCACCGCACTTGAATAAGGTGCCAGATGATGCAAGAGCTCGCGCGTGTCGTTCAGCCCGGGCGCTAGACCCTAGTCAGCTTTGTCGCCACCGGCCAGATTTTTCTTGGAACCGGTCTTGAAGTCGGTTTCGTACCAGCCGGTGCCACTGAGGCGGAAACCGGGCATGGACAGCATCTTTTTAAGCTCTGGCGCCTGGCAGGCAGGGCAGTCGACCAGCGGTGCTGCGCTGATCTTTTGAATGGCTTCCAACTGATGACCACAGGAAGCACATTGGTAATCGTACATCGGCATGGGGGTTGTCTCGGCGATCAGATTGCTACCGCGCATGCAGGGCTTCGCGGCAAAGAGCGGGATTATATCCATTAAATGCAGCCTGTGCAGCCGTAAGACTGCACAGACCGACACTCGACTCATTCAGCCGCTCTCGCTAAGCCATGACGGGGCAACTGCCCTCCTTCAGGCTGTGCACGACGCAGACAACCCGCACCAGCCCGGTGAAATTTTTCACCCCGCCATGGCGCAAGTGCACCTCGCGATCCACATGGGACAACAGCGCACTGACCGAGCAGCAATTGACCTTGGCCATGTCGCCCAAAATATCCCAATAGACCTGTTCAAGCCGCAAACAGGTCGCAAAACCATTCAAACGCACCGACCGGGATAAGGGCTGGGCCAGCCCCATATCGAATTCGCCGACAAGTGAATCAATCCTTATATCCTTGAGTGGACCGTTCCTCCCCTCGCCTTGCCTGTCTTCATGAACCATACCGTTGACACTCCTTTGTCATCCTTGCTGCTTGTAAGGGCCATATTCCGTTTCCTTATAAAAGCGCAGGCGCTACGGTATATCCAGATGACTTTATGACCATCAACGTAGGATAAGCCAACAACGAAGGGGCGATCATGGAGCTCGTCCTAGGCCGGACGATTTCCTACGAAAACTGACGCAACATCACTCAACGAAAAGGCGAAAGATCCGAGAAACACAGCGCACGAATAACACTCGGCATCGTCATCCGCGCGCCATGCCAATGGAAACACCGCCGGACCGCCTGATTTGAGTAGCCGCAGGCTTTGCTGTTAAATAGGCAGTGTGTCGCTACCACCTATTTTCCGGGGGCTGCGCATAGGCTGATATCAGGTACGTGCCCAACGCCTCTTATTGTTCTGAAGCGAACCGTGCTCTATCAGCTCTTCCTTGTGATCCGTCTTAACGTGAGTTAATCAAAATGTTGAAAATCGTCCACCTGCTAATGGGCGCAGCAGCCCTGCTGCTGTCCTTCATCCCTAGCCTGCGATCCGAAGCGGTACCTTACCTGCAACAACCCGATGCGCTTTACCTGGCCTTTTTCGGCCTGCTCAACCTCACCCTCGCGCCTGTTATCCCTTACTGGAACAAAGGCCCGCGTCATCAATTGCAAAACCTGGTCAGCGCTTTGCTGGTTCTGGCTGTCGTACTGCAAACCCTGACGCTGATCGCTCCGATGCCTGTCATCGCCGGTCAACCTGCCGTTCTGTTCAGCCTGGTCGCTGCCCTGATCGCCGTATTCCTGCACCTGGCCATCAGCTTCTACAAATCTTCACCAGCCGCCGCCGCGCCAAGCTATGACATGAGCAACCGCGATACTGGCACCGTCAAATGGTTCAACACCTCCAAAGGCTTCGGCTTTATTTCCCGCGACTCCGGCGATGATATTTTCGTGCATTTCCGGGCGATTCGCGGTGAAGGCCACCGCGTTCTGGTGGAAGGTCAGCGCGTGGAGTTCTCCGTCATGAATCGTGACAAAGGCCTGCAAGCCGAAGATGTGATCGCCGCACTGCCGCGCCGCTGATTCAAGGCTAAAAAAAACCGCGAACAGCTTGGCTGTTCGCGGTTTTTTATTGCCTGTTTCTTAGTAATGAGGCGGTGGTGCCTCTTCTTCTTCAAGCGTCGCAAACTGGCCGGCCATTTCCTCCTGCCGCTTGAGCAACGCCGACATTTGCAATTGCAGACGCTCGACCATCCGCTGCTGCGCCACCAGCACATCATTCAATGCCTGGATGGTGTCATCCTGAAATGCCAGTCGGCTTTCCAGATCGGTAACGCGCTCGCCCAGGCTCATGATTCAGCCCTCCAGAAACTTGAAATCGTCGGTCAATACCAGACGCAGTCGCTCGCGAATCGTCGCGATCTGCTCTGGACTGTATGGCTTGGCCTCCTGTTTGCCCCAGATCGGAGCTGGCCAGGCGGCGTCCTCACGCTTGCGCACAATCACATGCATATGCAACTGATTGACGACGTTACCCAGGGCCGCGACGTTCAACTTGTCCGCGTCGAAAGAGTCCTTGAGGATTTCCGCCAGCTCAGTCGTTTCCCGCCACAGCTGCTGTTGATCTGCGCCATCCAGCTGAAATATTTCACTGATATCCTCGCGGCGTGGCACGAGGATGAACCAGGGGTAATTCGAATCATTGGACAGCAGTAACCGGCAGAGCGGGAAATCGCCGATTGGCAACGTGTCTTGTTGAAGTCGTGGATCTAAAGCGAACACAGCGCACACTCCCCTCTGGTCATCCTTTTTCAGCTTAGCGCCCCCACCGAAAGACGGCGCACCAAGCGACAGGACGGCAGCATACCTGCGAATGCCATGCGCTTCACGACGAACTGCCGCCAGCACCGCCCTGCGGGCGCGCCGAGATGCGCCATTTTGATTCGGGACGCACCATGACGGAACCGGCCATCACGGAAAAAACGCCGAAACAGCCCATAAACAACGCACTGTTCGAACCCACGGCAACGCCACCATGTGTGAATTCAGTACAGGAAATAAAATTTTTTGCACCAAAACCGCACAACGCGTCTACGCTCAGTGCGTCAGCATCCGCCAATTACTCACTGACGGGGTGAACCGGTAACGTTTTTGGTTGTCACCTCGCAGCTCCAATGTGGTAACCACGATGCAAAGCATGGCGTCAAGCCTAAGAAAAACGAGCTTGAACCCCCCGGTTTTATGAGGTTTTTACAGCAACAGGCAGGCTTTCAGAAAAAAACAGCAACAGAATTCTGGTTTGTGCACGCTTGTTGCATTCACCCCCGTATCGTCTATAAGTGCTCCGCTGGAAGTGGAAGCCTTAAGGCCAATAAAAACAGTGGCAGGGTTGCCCGATGGAGATTCAAGTGCAGGACCAGGGACTCTTTTTTACCGATGCTCAAGCCCTGGAAAACAGCGCTGAAGTTGTCAGTCCGATTGCGTCGGGACTGTGAATTTGCGACATCTACCCAGCCATTTGCGACAGGGTCGTAAAGAAGCTGAAAGGTTAGATGTGCAAGTATCGCCAATAGGGTCGGCGTGATATAAGTTTGCGCCGACACAAAAAGAAAGAGCCGCCCAGATAATAAAACAGGTGGGACGGCAGTACTCTTCTAAAAACCAAAGGAGCAAATCACGATGCGCGTGATGAAGTGGAGCATGATCGCACTGGCAGTTGCAGCAGCAGCCAGTACTCAATTGGCTACGGCCGCACCTTTCGTAAGTGACCAGGCTGACGCCAAAGGTTTTGTTGAAGATAGCAAGCTCGACTTGCTGGTTCGCAACTACTACTACAACCGTAACAAGAAAGACGGCGCCGTCGATGACAAAGACTGGACCCAGGGCATCCAGGGCATGTACAGCTCGGGCTACACCCAAGGTCTGATCGGTGTTGGCGTTGAAGCATGGGGCCAACTGGCCATTAAGCTGGACGGTTCCGACAAGTATTCGGGTACCGGCAACATGCCCGTGGGCAATGATGGCGAAGTCGAAAACAACCAGGGCAAAGCCGGCGCTGCCGCCAAGTTCCGCATCTCCAAGACCGAGCTGAAAATCGGCGACATGCAGCCAAGCACTTCTCCGGTGTTCGCTGTTGGCGGCTCCCGCATCCTTCACCAAACTGCCAGCGGTATCCAACTGCAGAGCAGCGAAGTCAAAGACCTTGACCTCGAAGCCGGTCACTTCTACTCGGCGACCAGTCAGGACCGAAATGCCCGTGATGGCGACCTGTGGGCAACCTACGCTGGCGTGAAAGCCAACTCCATCGACTACTTCGGTGGCAAGTACGGCATTACCCCAGACCTGAGCGTGTCGCTCTACGGTGCCAAGCTCGAAGACATCTGGAACCAGTACTACGCCAACGCGAACTACACCCTCGCATTGGGTGGCGATCAGTCGATCAACTTCGACGGTAACATCTACAACACCAGGGACACTGGTAGCGCTAAAGCAGGCGAAATCAATAACACCGCCTACTCCCTCGCTGCTGCTTTCTCGTTCCTGAAGGCACACACCATCACCCTGGGCTTCCAGAAAGTGAATGGCGACACTCCGTTCGACTATATCGGCGTGGGTAAAAACAACCGTGGTGGCGACTCGATCTTCCTCGCCAACTCCATCCAGTACTCTGACTTCAACGCCCCTGGCGAGAAATCGGTACAGGCCCGTTACGACCTGAAAATGGCCGAATACGGCATCCCTGGTCTGAGCTTCATGACCCGTTACGTGAAAGGTTGGGACATTGACGGCACCAACACTCCAGCAGGCAGCCCTTACGCTGGCCTGTACGGTGCAGACGGTAAACACCACGAAACCAACGTGGAAGTTAAATACGTAATTCAATCCGGCCCAGCTAAAGATCTGTCGTTCCGCATCCGTCAAGCATGGCACACCGCCAACGCAGACGAAGGCGAAGGCGATATCTCTGAGTTCCGCCTGATCACCGACTACCCGCTCAACATTCTGTAATTGCAGAAAGTTAGTTCGCGGTTGTCTAGTCCTGAAATAGGTTTACACCTGTTTCACCCTCAAAACGCCCGATGCACCGCATCGGGCGTTTTGCATTTCAACGATAGGTGCGGACGTTTGCTGTTGTAGATGCTTATCGACTCGTCGACCATTCGAATCGCCTCGGCCAGATCTCTAGGTCGGTGAAGCAGAAACTCTGTCTTCAAGATCCCGTTCACACGCTCTGCCAAAGCGTTCTGATAACAGTCATACCCGTCGGTCATCGAGCACCTGATTCCATGTTTG
>NZ_QKYZ01000013.1:0-198441 GCF_003253625.1 Pseudomonas sp. URMO17WK12:I6 | reverse complement strand
CGTCCGGCCCCTCGCTAAGGCTCGGGGTTCCTTCGCTCCGGTATCCATCTGGGGGCATCGCCCTACGGTTGGCTTCGCTTCAACCTACATGCGATGTGTTCGACTGCGTCGAACGGCGCTGCGCGCCAATCCCCAGATGAACACCTCCACTCAGCCTCCCGAAGGGGCGGGTGAATCAAGATCAAAAGCGGCAGGCGAGCTAACGCTCGACCTGTTGAGTGGTGAGGGGTGGGTGTACGCCGCTCCATCGTAGGGGGGAGCGGTGCGGCGATCCGACTTGCCCGCGAAGGCGGCCTGACAGCCGATCAGTCCATGGCGGGTGCAATCTTTTGACGTTGGTTTTCAAGATCAAAAGATCGCAGCCTGCGGCAGCTCGCTTGTCTCAGAATCGTTTGAAACTGAGTCAAATGATCGGAATATTGTATTCAGAACTCAGTTTCGTGAGTTTTTGAGACAGCATTCGTGGAGGCGAGCTTGATAGTCGATGATGAACCGCGTGCTCGATAATCTAGATCCGCAGACGTAGCACAAATGAAAAGCCCGCTGCCCCCTTAAAAGGTCAGCGGGCTTTTTGTTGAGTCTGATTATTCCCAACCCATGGAAACGATCAGGTGACGGCTCAGAACAATATCTTCGCCACATCCGCGAAGCGCTTGGCAAAGTGCACGGTAATGCCTTCCTTCAGGTAGTCCGGCAACTCTTCGAAGTTACCCCGATTAGGCTCCGGCAAAATCAGTTCATTGATTTTCTGCCGACGCGCCGCGATGACTTTCTCGCGCACACCGCCAATCGGCAGTACATGCCCGGTCAGCGTCAGCTCACCGGTCATGGCTACGCCTTTTTTCGGTGGCTGGTTACGGGCGAGCGAAAGCAGGGCACTGGCCATGGTCACGCCGGCGCTCGGGCCGTCTTTCGGCGTTGCGCCTTCCGGTACGTGGAGGTGGACGAAGGCTTCATCGAAGAATGTCGGGTCACCGCCGAATTGCTTCAGATGGGAGCTGACGTAGCTGTAGGCAATTTCTGCCGACTCTTTCATCACGTCCCCCAGTTGCCCGGTAAGTTTGAAGCCTCGGTTGAGGGTGTGAATGCGCGTGGCTTCGATCGGCAGGGTCGCGCCGCCCATGCTGGTCCAGGCCAGCCCGGTGATCACGCCGACGCCGGACAGCACTTGCTCGTTGCGGAACACCGGGCGGCCGAGTGAGGCTTCCAGGTCTTTGGGGCCGAGTTTGATGACGGCTTTCGGTTCATCGAGCAGTTTCATCACCGCTTTGCGCACCAGTTTGCCGAGGTTTTTCTCCAGCTGACGGACTCCGGCCTCACGGGCATAGCCGTCGATCAAGGCCCTCAATGCAGTGTCGCTAATACTCAAGTTGCCTTTGGATACGCCGGCCTTTTCCAGCTGTTTCGGCCACAGGTGACGCTTGGCGATGGCAACTTTTTCTTCGGTGATGTAACCCGACAGGCGAATCACTTCCATCCGGTCCAACAACGGGCCGGGGATCGAGTCCAGGGTGTTGGCGGTGCAGACGAATAGCACTTTCGACAGGTCCAGGCGCAAGTCCAGGTAATGGTCGAGGAATTCGACGTTCTGTTCCGGGTCGAGGGTTTCCAGCAGCGCCGAGGCCGGGTCGCCCTGGTAGCTCTGGCCCATCTTGTCGATCTCGTCGAGCATGATCACCGGGTTCATCACTTCGACGTCTTTCAACGCCTGGACGAGTTTGCCCGGTTGTGCGCCGATGTAGGTGCGGCGATGGCCCTTGATCTCGGCTTCGTCACGCATGCCGCCAACGCTGAAGCGGTAGAACGGTCGACCGAGGGATTCGGCGATGGATTTACCAACGCTGGTCTTGCCCACGCCCGGCGGGCCTACCAGCAACACGATGGAGCCGCTGATCTCGCCTTTATAGGCACCGACTGCGAGGAACTCGAGGATGCGGTCCTTGATGTCGTCGAGGCCGGCGTGGTGTTTGTCCAGCACCTTGCGCGCATGCTTGAGGTCGAGTTTGTCCTCGCCATACACGCCCCACGGCACCGAAGTCGCCCAATCGAGGTAGTTGCGGGTCACCGCGTATTCCGGCGATCCGGTTTCGAGGATCGACAGTTTGTTCATTTCCTCAACGATGCGTTTCTGCGCCTGGGGCGACAACACCTTGCCCGTCAGGCGTTGCTCGAACTGTTCGATGTCGGCGCTGCGATCGTCCTTGGTCAGCCCCAGCTCTTGCTGGATGACCTTGAGTTGTTCCTTAAGGAAGAACTCGCGCTGATGTTCGCCAATCTTGCGGTTAACTTCAGCGGAAATCTCTTTCTGCAAGCGCGCGACTTCGACTTCCTTGCGCAGCATCGGCAGGACTTTTTCCATGCGCTTGAGCATCGGCACGCAGTCGAGCACTTCTTGCAACTCGCTGCCCGTGGCCGAGGTCAGGGCGGCGGCGAAGTCGGTCAGGGGCGACGGATCGTTGGGGCTGAAGCGGTTGAGGTAGTTTTTCAACTCTTCGCTGTACAGCGGGTTCAGCGGCAGCAGCTCCTTGATCGCATTGATCAGCGCCATGCCGTAGGCCTTGACCTCGTCGGTCGGCTCGGTGGGCTGGTGCGGGTATTCGACTTCCACCAGATACGGTGGGCGATGGTGCTTGAGCCAGGTTTTGATGCGCACCCGGGTCAGGCCCTGGGCGACGAATTGCAGTTTGCCGTTTTCGCGGCTGGCGTGATGGACTTTGACCAGCGTGCCGTATTCCGGCAGGGCTTTGGTGTCGAAATGGCGCGGGTTGTCCTGGGGGGCGTCCATGAAGAACAGGGCCAGGGAATGGTGGTCGGACTGGCTCACCAGTTCGAGAGTCTCGGCCCACGGCTCTTCGTTGACGATCACCGGCAGCACTTGCGCCGGGAAGAAAGGCCGGTTGTGGATCGGGATGATGTAGACCTTGTCCGGCAGGTTCTGGCCAGGCAGGGTGAGGCCTTTGCCGGTTGAAGGGTGTTCGTTTTTGTCTGTTTCGGCGTATTCGCTCGGGTCTTCAGGGAATTCTTGCTGGTCGGTCATGGGGCACCTGCGCAATAGGGTATGGATCTTAGATGGGGCAGGTGGGGGGTGGTTTCAATGGCCCTGGCTATTTCAGAGTGTGTGTTCAGGGTTTTGACAGGTCTTGGGTCTCCAAAGGGCCCCGCACTTACAGGGATTTTGGGATGGCGGGGATTGCAGCGCCCACAAAAAAAGGCGACGCCCCTCACAGGGCGTCGCCTTTGTTTTAACTGCCGCTACCGTTTATTCCGACAGTTTGTACGCAATCACATAGTCACCTTGCTTGGTGCCCAACGAGCCGTGACCACCCGCAACAACGAGCACGTATTGCTTGCCGTCCTTGCCGGTGTAGGTCATCGGTGTGGTTTGCGCGCCGGCTGGCAGGCGGCCTTCCCACAGCTGCTTGCCGTTTTTCACGTCGTAGGCGCGCAGGTACTGGTCGAGGGTGCCGCTCAGGAAGGCCACGCCACCGGCAGTGGTGAAGGTCCCGCCCAGGCTCGGTACGCCCATGCTCAGAGGGATCGGAACCGGCGAGCTGTCGCGCACGGTGCCGTTCTTGTGCTTCCAGATGGTTTTGTGGGTGGTCAGGTCGACCGCCGCCACGTAACCCCACGCCGGTGCCTGGCACGGCAGGCCCATTGGCGACAGCAGGGCTTCGAGGATCACGCCGTATGGCGCGCCTTTGTTGGGCTGTACGCCTTGGGTTTCGCTGACGCGAGGGCCTTGTTTGGCGATTTCGGCCGCCGGGATCAGTTTCGATTTGAACGCCATGTAGCTCGGGTTCACGAAAGCAATCTGACGCACCGGGTCAACCGACATGCCGCCCCAGTCGAATACGCCGAAGTTACCCGGATAAACGATCGAGCCTTGCAGCGATGGCGGCGTGAACATGCCGTCGTAACGCAGGGATTTGAAGTCGATCCGGCACAGCATCTGATCGAACGGGGTCACGCCCCACATGTCGCGTTCCTTGAGGGTCGGCGGCACGAAGTTCAGGTCGGACATCGGTTGGGTCGGCGAAGTGTGGTCGCCTTCCACCGCGCCTTGCGGTACCGGGATTTCATTGATCGGCACGATCGGTTGGCCGTTGCTGCGGTCCAGCACGTAGATGCTGCCTTGCTTGGTGGACGCGAGCACCGCCGGTTTCACACCGTCTGCGGTTTTCAGGTCCATCAGGGTTGGCTGGCCACCGACGTCCATGTCCCACAGGTCATGGTGAGTGAACTGGAAGTGCCAGCGCACTTTGCCGGTGGCGATGTCCAGCGCGGTCAGGCCGGCGGAGTGCAGTTCCGATTCAGGGGTACGCGCGCCACCGAACTGATCCGGGGTCTGGTTGCCCATCGGCAGGTAGAGCATGCCGAGTTTTTCGTCGACGGCGAACATGGACCACATGTTCGGTGAGTTGCGGGTGTAGACCTTGCCTTCGGCAATCGGCGTGGTGTCGTCCGGATTGCCGCTGTCCCAGTTCCACACCAGTTTGCCGGTGTGCACGTCGAACGCGCGGATGACGCCGCTTGGCTCGTCGGTGGAAACGTTGTCGGTGACGTGGCCGCCAATCACCACCAGGTCTTTGGTGACCGCCGGTGGCGAAGTGGAGTAGTAACCACCAGGGGTGAAGCTGCCGATGTTGGCGGTCAGGTCGACCTGGCCACCGTTACCGAAGTCTTCGCACATCTTGCCGGTGTCGGCGTTCAGGGCGATCAGGCGGGTGTCGGCGGTCGGCAGGAAGATCCGGCGCGGGCAGACGCTGGTCACTGGCGCGTTGGCAGTGCCGGTCGGGCTCTGCTCGGACGCGTAGGCGGCATCATCGTGATAGGTCACGCCACGGCAGGTCATGTGCGCCCAACCCTTGAAGTTCGCCGCGTTCTGCGTGGAGAGCTTCGGATCGAAACGCCAGATTTCCTTGCCGGTGTCCGGGTCCAGTGCGATCACCTGGCTGTGCGGCGTGCAGACATAGAGCATGCCGTTGGCTTTGAGCGGGGTGTTTTCGGCGGTGGTTTCGCCCGGGTCGTTCGGGCCAGGCAAGTCACCGGTGCGGAAAGTCCAGGCGGGAACCAGTTTGCTGACGTTCTGCGGGGTGATTTGCGCCAGTGGCGAGTAGCGATCGCCATGGGCACTGCGGCCGTAGGAGTTCCAGTCGCCATCCGGCATGGCCGGGGCGGTGTTGCTCATGCCAGGCACGGCGTCACGGTCCAGTTGGCCTTTGATTTCACCGGGGTTGGTGAACAGGCTGGCAAGCGCGGCGATACCGGCGATGACCACGGCAGCACTCAGCACACCGGTGCCGACCGGGTTGAAGTCGCCGCGACGCAACGGGCGACGAAACCATGGCAGCAGCATGACGATGCCGAGGGTAAAGAGCAGCGCCAGACGCGGCACCAGTTGCCACCAGTCCAGACCGACTTCCCACAGTGCCCAGACGGTACTGGCGAACAGCACCATAGCGTACACGCTCAGCGCCGCATAACGGTCGGCCAGCAGCAGCCCACCGGCCACCATCAGGCCGATACCGGCCAGCAGGTAATACAGCGAGCCGCCGAGCATGCTCAGCTTAATCCCCCCGGCCAGCAAGGCCAGGCCCATTAGTAGAAGCAGAATGCCGAGCAGGGTCGGCAATAAACGGCTTCGACTCAAAGCACCATCAGTGCTCATAGTGTGGTTCTCCGTGACGTTTTAAGTAGTGCCGCGCAAGTTCACTGTAGATGACGATCTGGCGCGGGCATGGTTCATCGAAAAAGTGTTTGGTTGATGCGGTCCTGATGGGAGCAGGCTTGCCAGTTCCCACAGGTTTTATGCGTTTGATCAGAACGATGACTGGATCTTGATCCCGCCAATCAGCGCGTCGTCGACCTTGTTCACGCCACCGGGGTGGCGGATGTATTGCAGGTTCGGGCGCACGGTCAGCCAGTTGGTGACGTGCACGCCGTAATAGAGCTCGCTGCTGTATTCGGTGTCTTGCGGGGGCAGGAACGACGGATCGTCGAAGTCGAAGGCGGCGCGGGCCTGGTTGGTGGCCTCGGCGTTTTTGCGGTAGGCCGGGTTGACGTGGACACGGGCCAGCGCGAAGCCGATATCGTCCTTGGCGCGGGCATCGAACAGGCCTTTGTAGACGACACCGGCCTGGACATAGTTGTCGATGGCGTTGGTCTTCTTGTCGTGCATCGTGGCGTTGGCGAACACACTCAGGCCGCGTGAATTGTCGCTAGCGCGGCTGGTCAGTTGCTGCTGAATACCGAGCCATACGCCATGTTTGCTCGATGCACTGCGGTAAGCCTCGCCGCTCAGGGCGGCCGGCTGGCCATTGCTGTCCTTATAGACGTCGCTGGCCTTGGCGCTGCTGTAGTAGTAACCGGCGCGGTATTCACCCGGCAGGCCATTGAGCTTCGGGGTCCAGACCAGTTCTACCGGCAGGATTGCGCCCTGAGTGCCGCTGCCGCTGAGCTTGAAACCGTTGCCGCGATCCAGGTTGGACGGGTTTTGCTCGTAAGCTCCGACTTGTGCGTAGAACTCTGGCGTCAGGTGATATTTGACGCGCATGGCCCACTGGCTGACGGGCCAGTTGTACCAGATGCCGCCGACCCAGTTACCGACCTGGGAGCCACAGAACGCCAGGTTCTGGAAGTCGCAGGGGAAGCTGTTGAAGTCTTCACCCTCGCCAAAGCGGCCGACCTTGATGTCGAGCTTCTGGTCGAATAATTTCTGCTGATACCACATCTGTGTCAGGCGCCAGGTCTGGCCACGGCCCCAGACTTCCTGCGCCGAGGTGAAACCGCCGACACGCGGGTCGTTGATCCGGTCGTTGCTGATGTTGTTGCCATTGCGTTCAGTGATGGTCAGCTGAAATTCAGCGTCGTCCCAACCCAGAATCTTCTGCAAGTCCAGGTGAGTGCCCAAGGCAAACTGATCGCTGTAGCGCGCGGTACGGTCATGGTCGTAGCCGCCGTGCAGGTTGCTGCCCATTTCACCGGTGTAATCGACTTTGAAGTCGTAGCCTTTTTCCGAAAGTTCGGTGCGAGTGCCGTTCCAGTCACCCAGCATCCATGACGAGTCGCTATCGAAGGCTGGCGCGGCCTGGGTGCAAGTGGCGAGGCCCAGCGCGGTGAACCCGCTGATCAGCTTCAGGGCTTTTCGGCTGGACACAGCGGGTGAGACAGCGCTGTCTCGCGGAGTTTGAAAATCAGGCATAGAGAAGGAATTCTTGATCTTTTTCTAAAGGGGATGCGCTGAACGCAGCAGGAATGCAGCAGGGGAGAAGCGTTTCAGCTGGACGGGCGTAAGGATAATGTTCTGTAACACATTGAGAAAGGGCTTTTACTGACATGGATCATTTCGGATTTGGTAACAGTCGGCTGCGACCGGTCGCCGCAGTGCCAGGTGGCGCAAAAAAAAGGCGGACTGAATAGTCCGCCTCGCTATGTTTCAGGGCCGTCAATTCAACAGATAGACCGGGAAGCATTCACACAAATGCATCACCCGTCGACGGACATTGTCCAGCAGTGCCGCATTGGTCGGTTGCTCAAGCAGGTCGGCAATCAGGTTGGCCACTTCGGCGCATTCGGCTTCACCGAAGCCCCGCGTGGTCAGGGCGGGTGTACCAATGCGGATGCCGCTGGTGATCGCAGGTTTTTGCGGATCGTCGGGGATCGCGTTCTTGTTCAAGGTGATGTGGGCGCTCTCGAGCAACGCCTCGGCATCTTTTCCGGTGATGTTCTTCGCGCGCAGATCGAGCAGGAACATGTGGCAGTCGGTGCCCCCTGACACCACCCGCAGGCCGCGTCGAGTAAGGATATTCGCCATGGTCCTGGCGTTGTCGATGACGCGTTGCTGATAGTGCTTGAACTCATCGCCGAGGGCTTCGTTGAGCGCTACGGCCTTGGCGGCGATGACGTGCATCAGAGGTCCGCCCTGATAGACCGGGAATATCGTCTTGTCGAGCAACGCCGCATGTTCGCGTTTGGCCAGGATCAGACCGCCCCGTGGGCCGCGCAGCGTTTTATGAGTGGTCGAGGTGACGAAGTCGGCAATGCCGACCGGCGAGGGGTACAGGCCGGCTGCGATGAGTCCGGCGTAGTGCGCCATGTCGACCATCAGGTACGCCCCGATTTCATCGCAGATGTTGCGAAAACGCTGGAAGTCGATGGTCCTTGAATACGCCGAGGCACCGGCAATGATCATTTTCGGCCGGTGTTCCCGGGCCAGGGCTTCCATCTCGGCGTAGTCGAGGGTTTCGCTGTGTTTTTCCAGGCCGTAAGAATAGGCGGTGTAGAACTTGCCGGAGAAGTTTACCGAGGCGCCATGGGTCAAGTGGCCGCCATCGGCCAGGGACATTCCCAGAATCGTGTCGCCAGGGTTGAGCACAGCGAGAAACACGGCCTGGTTGGCCTGGGAGCCGGAGTGCGGCTGGACGTTGGCATATTCGCTACCAAACAGTTTGCAGGCACGTTCGATGGCGAGGCTTTCAATCTCGTCGACCACTTTACAGCCACCGTAATAGCGCTTGCCTGGGTAGCCTTCGGCGTACTTGTTGGTCAGCACCGAACCTTGGGCTTCCAGCACTTCTTCGCTGACGTAGTTTTCCGAGGCGATCAACTCCAGGTGGGTTTCCTGGCGGTTGCGTTCGCGGCCGATCAGGCGAGCGAGGGTGGGGTCTAGATTCTGCAGGCTCATGGAGGGCATTCCTTTAAATGAGTGCTTCAGCCAAGGGGGCTGGCGCGTGACGCGGCAACACCCGTGACTGGCTTTTGCTGGTATCGGAAAGAAAAATGGACGTGTCTTTCAGACCGCTGCCGGTGATCAGCACCACGGCGGTTTGCGGCGTGTCGGGGTGTTCTTCGGCGTATTTGAGCAGACCGGCGAAGGCGCTGGCGGCCCCGGCTTCGGGGAAAACGCCGGTGCTGGCGGCCAGTCTGGACGCCGCTGCGACAATGCTCGGGTCACTGACACAGATGAACTCGCCCTCGCTGGCCGTTACCGCGCGCAAGGCCTTGAGACGGTCGCGCGGCAGGGCCACGTTGATGCTGCTGGCGAGGCTGGTAGGCGTAATGCGTTCGGTCTGCTGCATCGGCTGGTCGCTGCGCCAGGCTCGATACATGAAATTGCTGTTTTGCGCCTGTACGCCGATCAGCCGTGGCATGCGTTCAATCCAGCCCAGTTGCAGCAGATCGAAGAAGCCTTTGTACACCGAGCCCAGGATGCAGCCATTGCCGACTGGGACAAACACCAGATCCGGGACTTGCCAGGCGAGCTGTTCGCACATCTCGAAAGCCACGGTTTTCTTGCCTTCGCTCATGTACGAATTGATGCCGGTGGTGCGGTTGTACCAGCCATGGGTTTCGCAGGCGTCGAAGCATTGTTCGAACGCTTCGTCGTATTGCCCATCGACCAGTACGATCTCGGCACCGTAGCCCTGCATTTGTGCGAGTTTCTCGCGGGGAGCACTTTTTGGCAGGTAAATCACGTTGCGCAGACCCAGGCTCGCGCTCATTCCGGCCAGCGCCGAAGCAGCGTTGCCAGTGCTGGCGACGGCGACGGTGCTCGCACCGGATTGCATCGCATGGGCTACAGCCAGGGCGCTGGCGCGATCCTTCAATGAGCCGGTAGGCTGCCGGGATTCATCCTTGATGAATACCTTGATTGGCGCCTCTCTGCCGAGCAATTCGGGACGTGAATACAACGGCGTGTTACCCACCAGTAATGGTGGAATGAACTGCGTGGAATTCAGCGGCATCAGCCGGTCATAACGCCACATTCCCCGGGCGTGGTCATGAGCCAGACTGTCCCGTGACCATTCGCGTGCCAGTGTCGGGTAATCGTAGAGCGCATCGAGAGCACCATCGATTTTGCAATGGGGGCAGTAGTAGCTGACTTCATGTGGCTGGTAGCGGCGTTCGCAAGCCAGGCACTGCAATACATACTCTCTGTAAGACTTCTTCATGGCCAACCCTTGAAAGTACGCTTCCCTGACAACGTCGGTTCAGCGCGGAAACACGGATCACTCCGATGCGCCGGACCGACGGGTACTTCGCTATCCGAAGATTTTTTTTCAGACCACCATGATGGCGTCGATGGCGACCAGGGTATTGCGCGCCAAGGCGCTGGCGCCGGCGGTGGTGCGGGCTGGATAAGGCTGGGTGAAATACTCTTCCATGACCCGGTTCAGGGTCGGGAACTCGCTCAGGTCCGTGATGAACGCAGTGACCTTGACCACGTTCGCCAGAGTGCCGCCCGCGGCTTCGGCCATCTGCGCCAGATTGTCCAGGGTCTGACGCAGTTGCCCTTCGAAATCCTGAGCCAGCACTTCATTGTTCAACGCCGAGACCGGGGTCTGTGCCGACAGGTAGATGGTCTGCCCATGACTGACCTTGATGCCTTGGGAGTAAGTGCCCAGAGGCAGCGGGGCCTTGTCGGTGAAGATGACGTTTTCTTCGCCCAGAAAAGGTTTGGCCAAGGGCTGGAGTTGAGCGTTGGTCTGCATGATGACGATCCTTGTTAGTGGGTTGGGGGGTTAGTGCAAGTCGGCAACCTGTCGCACGGCCAGGGCCGAGAATTCCTCGTCACGGCAACGCGCCGGGGAAAAGTGCTGGTAGTTGAGGTGCAGGGCCGCCAGGTCGGACGGCATTGCGTTGCCCAGTGCGGCGTGACTGCACAACCGGGCAATGGCCGGTGCGGCCTGAATGCCGTAGCCGCCCAGTGCGGCAAGCCAGATGAAACTTTCCTGCAACGGGTCCTGGCCCAATACCGGCGAACGGTCGGCAACAAAGGTGCGTAGGCCTGCCCACTTGTTGATGATCGAGCGAGGGCGCAGCCGTGTGGTGTTTTGCAGGCGATCCATGGTGATGGCCAGATCGAGTTCATCCGGCAGGGCATCGCAAGGCAACGACGGGCTTTCATCGCAAGGCGAGACGATCAGGCGTCCGGCTTCCGGCTTGATGAAAATGTCTTCGTCGACCGTTCCCAGGTATGGTGTGCGGTGCACGTCGCATTGCGGATCGACCGCCAGCACCGTGCGGCGCAGTGGCCGCACACCTACCTTCGGCAAACCGCAGCGCTCGGCCAATTCATCGGCCCAGGCGCCGGCGGCGTTGACCACAATCGCGGTCTCGAGGTGCTGGCCATCCTGGGTGTGTAACGTCCAGTGACCGGCACGGTACTGGCCCCGCAACACTTCGGTCTCACGTTTGACCACACCGCCGCGAGCGCGCAGGCCGCCAAGATAGGCACCATGAATGCCGTGTACATCCAGATCGAAGGCGCTGGGTTCGAAAATCCCCGCGCTCCACGCGCCCTCTGCCAAGTAAGGCACCAGTTCAAGGACTTGTTTCTCGTCGAGGAACTGCGCCGTCGGCACCTGCCCGAGAACCGCGGTGAAACGGGCGGCCAACTTATCCACACGTGCCGCCTGGGCCACGATCAACGCACCCCGTGGTGCCCACAATGGATGTTCGGCGAGCCCCTCGGGCGGATTCTCGAAAAAGCTCCGGGAGGCACAAGTCAGCGAGCGGATCTGCTGGTTGCCGTAGCTTTCCATGGAAATCGCCGCCGAACGCCCGGTGGTGTGATAGGCCAGTTGTGGTTCGCGTTCAAGCAGGCACACGCTGCCGTGAGCCGCCAGTTCATAGGCGGCGGATACCCCGGCAATCCCGCCGCCAACCACGATGAAGTCGTAACGAGCGGTCATGGTCGGCTGCCCTCGACGACGGTGCCGGATTTGCTTTCCCGGGTGTAGGTCAGTACGAAATGTGCCACGAGCCCGAAGATCAGCCCCCAGAATGCAGCGGCCAGCCCCAGGAAACTCATGCCCGAGGCGGTGACCAGGAAGGTGATCAGCGCCGCTTCGCGTTGTTTCTCGTCAGCCATGGCTCCGGTCAGCCCGGCGCTGATCGCCCCGAACAGGGCCAGGCCGGCGAGGGAGGCGATCAGCTCTTTGGGCAAGGCAGAAAACACCGAAGCGAGGGTCGCGCCGAAGATGCCCATCAGAATGTAGAACACCCCGCAGGCGATCCCGGCGATGTAGCGCTTGTCGCGATCTTCATGGGCTTCGCGGCCGGTGCAGATAGCGGCGGTGATGGCTGCCAGGTTTAAGCCATGGGAGCCGAATGGCGCCATCAAAATCGAGCCGATGGCTGTGACCGAAATGATCGAGCGCGCGGGGGTGTTGTAGCCCGAGGTGCGCAACACCGCCATGCCCGGCACGTACTGCCCGGTCAGGGTGACGAGGGCCAGCGGCAGGCCGATATTGATGATCGCGTGCCAGCTCCACTGCGGGGCAATGAAGATCGGGTGAGCGACATCGACGGTGATCGAACCTGTGTTGAGTCCACCGAACGAGGCGGCCACGGCGCAGCCGACAATCAATACCGACAGGATGGCGTAGCGCGGTGAAAAGCGTTTGAACAGCAGGTACGCCGCGATCATTGACAGCACCATGCTCGGCTGCAGCTTGATTGAGGTGAAGAGTTCAGCGCCGAAACGAAACAGGATGCCGGCGAGCATGGCGGCGGCGATGGCTTTTGGCAGGCGACTCATCAATTTGTCGAACGCACCGGACAAGCCGACCACCGCGATAATCACCGAAGCCACCACATAGGCGCCGATGGCCTCGGGCAGGGAGACCGTGGGCAGCATCGACACCAGCAACGCCGCACCCGGTGTCGACCATGCCGTAATCACCGGAATCCGCAAGCGCCAGCTCAATAACAGACCGGTAATGCCGCTGCCGATGGAAATAGCCCAGATCCAGGACGACACTTGATCATTGGGCAGGTGTGCCTCCCGGGCCGCCTGAAACACGATGATCAGCGGGCCGGCATAGGAAATGATCACGGCGATGAAGCCTGCAATGATCGCTGACAGGGATAGATCCTTTCTGAGTGTGTCCATGATGTCTCGGCTTGGCGTGGCTGGCACGCGGTGATTCAGAATGAGATTGAGTCGATTGCTTCGATTCGAGATGAGTGTATTTGAATGAATTGAGTTGATTCAATAGGCGAGGAGGTTGTTACGAGATGTTTTTTTGCTATCAAGCTGTATTTGTCAGGCTTTTTTCAAATAACTATTTGATTTATAAGAAAATATCGTTTTTGAAAAATATTTTGCATGAAAGATGCTTTTCGATTCATTCGCCGAATCAATCGACTCAATTTATTGATTTAATCCATTTATTAGTTGCCTAACCACCATGTGATATGCTCGGATATTCATCATTTCTACGATGGGTAGCGATCATTCATGTGGGTTCCTCAGCTAAGCGAGTTCAGCCAGCCGATGTATTTGTCGATTGCCGACGCGTTGGCGCGCGATATCAGCAACGGCGTGTTGAACGAAGGTGATCGTCTGCCGACCCTGCGGGAGCTGGCCACCACGCTGAATGTCACGCCCGGTACCATCAGTCGTGCCTATAGCGAAGCCCATCGGCGGCGTCTGGTGCAGGGGGAAGTGGGGCGTGGCACTTATGTGCTCAACCAGAAACAGTTGGAACTGCCGGCCAGCAACAGTGCCGTTTCGCTGAATCTTGGGCAGTCTGAGTTATTGGACCTTTCGATCATCAAGCCTTACAGCGAAACCCTGGAATACTGGTTGCGTGGAGCCTTGGTGGGCATGGCCAAAAGCACGGATTTTGCCCATACCCTCGACTATGCCCCCGATGGCGGTCATCCGGCTCATCGCGAGGCGGGCGCGCAATGGCTGCGCCATTCGTTGCCCGATGCACAATGGCAGCAAGTGGTGATCACCGCCGGCGCACAGCATGGTTTGATGGTCGCGATGAGTGCGTTGACCAACGCCGGTGATCTGGTGCTCTGCGAGGAGCTCTGCTACCCCGGCATCATTTCCCTTGCCCATGGACTCGAACGACGCCTGCGTGGCGTACCAATGGACGATGAAGGGATCATTCCCGAAGCGCTGCGTGAGCTGTGCCAGCGTGAGAAACCGGCGATGCTGGTCTGCGTGGCGACGTGCCAGAACCCAACGGCGGCGATCATGTCGCAAAAACGTCGGGCACAAATCGCGGCGTTGGCCGAGGAGTTCGACTTCATTATCCTGGACGATGACATCTACGGTTTTCTGGCCACCGACCCGTCGATCAAGCCGCTGTCGGCGTTTGCCCCGGATCGTTCGGTGTACCTGACCAGTCTGTCGAAGTCGGTCATGCCGGCCTTGCGGATTGGCTATCTCTATAGCCCGCCGAAACTGCTGTCGCGCCTGACCTCCATGGTGCGCAGCAGCGTCTGGATGCCGTCGCCATTGACCGCTCAGTTGGCCAGCAACGTGATCACCGAGGGGTTGGATAAAAAGCTGATACGCATTCAGCGCAACGAGGCCGCCGGGCGGCAGGCGATCGCTCAGGAAATCTTCGCCAATTTCGAGCTCAAGACCCAGCCGTATTCCTACCACGTCTGGTTGACGTTGCCCGAGCCCTGGACCAGCGACGAATTCACCATGCTGGCCCGTGCCAACGGTGTGCTGGTCCTCAGCGGTACCCAGTTCCAGGCCGAACGTAGCGGCATTACGCGCTGCGTGCGACTGGTGTTGATGTCGCCCACCAGCCAGGACGAATTGCGGTTTGCCCTGACCAAGCTGGCCAGCCTGATCGATTCGGACCCGCGTCGTTATTACTGAGCCGGGTGCTATCTCCTGACGTTTGTCCCTCGGATGATGGCCAACTCACCTACAGTTAATTCAGTCTCTGACGAATGCCTCTGTCCGGAGCCCTTCCACCGGACGAAAGCCTCCGTTAAGGTGCGCGGCTCCCCATCCTTTCATCGTTCGAAGGCCCGGCATGACCGAACACAACCCTGATCCCCTGCACGGCGTGACGCTGGAGCAAATCCTCAACGCCCTGGTTGCGCACTACGAGTGGTCGGGGCTGGCCGAGCGTATCGATATCCGCTGCTTCAAGAGCGACCCAAGCATCAAGTCGAGCCTGACCTTTTTGCGCAAAACTCCGTGGGCGCGGGAGAAGGTCGAGCGTCTGTACGTGAAACTGATGCGCACCAAGCGCCCGGTCTGAGCATGGTCATACCCTCGATCGCGAGGCGTCGTTGTGTGGCCGTGGCGGCGATTCTGGGCTGGGCAGGCTTGAGCATTCAGATGTACCTGATTCTCTATGCCCGCTGGAGTATCGCGGCCAGCCTGCTGGGCGGGCTGGTGAGTTTTTTCAGCTTTTTCACGGTGCTGACCAATACGCTGGTGGCGGTGGTGCTGACCTGTGAACTGACGTCTCGCGAGTCGGCGGCGCGACGCTGGTTTTTGCAGCCGTGGGTGAGCAGTGCCATTGCGGTGAGTATCGCGGTGGTCGGCGTGGCGTACAGCCTGTTGTTGCGCCATTTATGGCATCCCGAAGGCTGGCAATGGCTGGCCGATGAGCTGATGCATGACGTCATGCCGCTGCTGTTCCTGGTTTATTGGTGGTTCTGTGTACCCAAGGGGACGTTGCGGCTGCGGCACATTGCGTTGTGGGTGATTTATCCGCTGGTGTACTTCGGCTATTCGCTTTGGCGTGGGCATCTGCTGGCGGTTTATCCCTATCCGTTCATTGATGTCGACAAACTGGGTTATCCACAGGTGTTCGTGAATGCTGGGGGATTGTTGGCGGGGTTTGTGCTGGTTTCACTGTTGGTGATCGGGTTGGATCGGTGGCGTACGGATCGCAAGTGAACACTGACTGTGGCGAGGGAGTTTTTGTGGCGAGGGGGCTTGCCCCCGTTCGGCTGCAAAGCAGTCGCAAAATCAGCAAATATGCTGTGCCGGTTAAAACTCCGTTGCAGGTTTTAGCGCCGCTGCGCGACGCAACGGGAGCAAGCTCCCTCGCCACAAAAAGCATGCAGCCACAGCGTGGCGTTTATTCCTCGTCGCTGTCTTCCAGCCGCCAGTAGCCGACAGCCTTCACAAACTGCTCGTCCAGCCCATGCTCATCGAGCAATGCCCGGCGGATCTGCCGCGACGCTTTGGTTTCGGTCGCCACCCACGCATACAGATTGCCAGCGGGCACTTTGATCTGTTGCACGGTGGTCAGCAGGTTGTTTTTGCCGCCTTCACGCAGCACCCAGATCACATCGACTTGCGCGGCGCTTTCCAGGCGTTGTTGTTCGGCGCCGTTTTCCACTTCCACGATCACCAGTGCGCGCCGATTGGCGGCCAGGCCTTCGAGTCGACGGGCGATGGCGGGCAGGGCGGTTTCGTCACCGATCAGCAGGTAGCTGTCGAAGATGTCCGGCACGATCATCGAGCCACGCGGCCCGCCGATGTGCAGGAACTGGCCGGGTTTGGCCTGCTCGGCCCAGGTCGAGGCAGGGCCGTCGCCGTGCAGCACGAAGTCGATGTCCAGTTCCAGCGTGTCCAGGTCGTAACGACGGGGCGTGTAGTCGCGCATTGCGGGCATCGGCCCGTTGTCCTTGCCGGCACCGAGTACCAGGGTTTCCAGCGCGGCCTGTTCCGCTGCGTTTTGCGGGAACAGCAGTTTGACGTGGTCATCCGTGCCGAGGCTGACGAAGCCTGCGAGTTCCGGGCCGCCCAGGGTAATCCTGCGCATGCGCGGCGTCAGGTCAACCACCCGCAGCACTTGCAGGCGACGGCGTTTGATCTCGTGGCTGACACGGTGAATGGTTTGGGATGGCACGATAACGTCGGTCATTCGACTTTCTCCGAAACGGGTTGAACGGCGGGGCCGTCGACGATGGCTTTGGCCGTGTTGTTGAGCAGGTCGCGCACCCGCAGGATTTCTTCCGGGCTCCAGCGACCATGGTGCATTTGCAAGGCATGACGCAGGTTGTGCACCGCTTCATGGATCTCGGCCGGGCGGTCCTGGCCGCGCAATGAGCGCTTGCTGACTTCGATGCGCATGCGCACACCGTCCAGGGCAATCGCCTGCTCGCTTAATGACAGACGTCCGGCGTCGGTGATGCTGTAGCGTTTTTTGCCACCCTCGGCGTCGCCCAGGATCAATTCGCTTTCTTCAAGGAAGGTCAGGGTCGGGTAGATCACGCCAGGGCTGGGGCTGTAGGCGCCGTCGAACATGCTTTCGATCTGGCGGATCAGGTCATAGCCGTGGCACGGCTGCTCGGCGATCAGTGCCAGCAGCAGCAATTTCAGGTCGCCAGGGGCGAATACGCGTGGGCCTCGACCGCCGCGCTCTCGGCCGGGACCTGGGCGTTTCTCGAAGCCGTCGCGGCCGTCGCCGTGTTCGCGGTGGGGGGAATGATGGTCTCTCATTTTTGCTTTCTCTCGTCGTGTTTAGATACAACTTAAGATATATCTTAAGGCTGGCGCAAGCGTTCTTGACCAACGGTCGAGATTGGAGGGCTTGGGGAAAGGCGCGAGTGGGAGCGCAAGGGAGTGACGAGGATGCTACTTAAGGTTGATTTTTAGAGTAATTGAACTAATTATAAAATTCTTCCGTTTATTGCTGGTCTATTCTTGTCTGAACAGTAGTATTGGTCTTACGGAAGTTTAAAACAGTTCTTGTCTGTGTGTTTTTTCAGTTAAAACTGTGTGTAGTATTTCTCTGAGGGCAAAACAATAAAGTTGCTGTTTTTTTAACTTTTTTCCTGCTGTTCGAGAGCTATTGTTACTACATGTTCTTCGGAAGTTACGTACTTACTTTTTCAAGCGATTGGTCGATCATTCTCCGGCGTCGAAAGTTAAGCAAAAACGCCATGCTTCGTGCCGGGTGTTGGCTTGTTGTGACTTTCCACGGTCCGATCCTTTGAAAAAGACAGGTACTCAACAATGTTCAAGAAGTTTGCAATCGCCGTTCCGATGACCCTGCTGGCCCTGAGCTCTTCGGTAGCGTTCGCTGCGGAAGAATCGCGCACGTCCATCAATATCAGCGCCACCATTCCAAGCAAGGTTTTCCACGCTCAGCCGCGGGATCCGAACTTCGGTAAAGACGAGAAAATGGGCTATGTGTTGGGCTCCGGTACATTGACTCCGATCCGTGCGACTTATGATGTACAACACACCAACGGTTCGGTCGGCGCCTACGTCGAAGGCGGCCCGCAGCCATTGTCCAACGGCATCAACACCATCGCATTGAGTTACATGTTCAATGGCACAACCCTGACCGGCGTGTCGCAGGAAGTGGTCGGTGACGCCGAGTCCAACGGCGGCATGCAAGCTGACCTGGTGATTGCCGCTACCAAACCAACCGACACCCAGAATGGCCTGTACACCGCCAATCCAGTGGTGATCTTCGATGCCATTCCTCGCATTCCGTAATACCGTTATTAACTAAGGTTCATCCTTAATTCATAACACTTACCGATCGGCGGGCAAGTTTTGCCTGTCGATCGGGTTTCAACGAATTTATCTTCAGAGTATTTCGTTCATGTTCCCGATGACGCCCATCGCGACGGCGCTTGCCCTATGTTTTTGTGCAACTGCCCTGGCCGCGCCCACGGAAAACGGCCATACACCTCGAAGTCTGTTGGCGCAGGCCAAGGGGTTGCCGACCGAATTCGAAGAGCATTTCTTTGATGTGCCACTGGCGGTGCGCGTGGAACTTGACCAACAGTTTCTCGGTGAGGCGATGGTCGTGTTGACCCGCGACGATCGCATCACCCTCGTTGACTTCGCCGATGTCAGCGACAGCATGATCAAGCCCAGTGAACGCGACATCTGGGCCAACTATCTGAAACAAGGGGTGGCGCTCGGCGGCTGCCAGGCCAATTGCCCCGAGCAACTGCTGGCCGTGCACTACAGCCTTGAAAACTCACTGGTGTCGATCCTCACCCAAAACGCTGAGCGCGACGATCAGGTACAGCGTTATTACAACCTGCCTGAAGGCGGCAGCACCGGGTTGATCGTGCGTAACCAGCTGAACCTCAACGGCGGGCAGAACCAGGACCTGGGCGGGCGCTACGGCCTGGAAGCCAGCAGCAGTCTGGGTAACTGGACCCAGGCCGTCAATCTGCAACTGTCTCGACTGGGCGGTCTGGATAACAAGCTGTATCACGCGGTGCATGAGCTCTTTACCCAGCGCGAGCTGGAGGGCAATTTTCTGCGCCTGGGCTATTTCACACCGACGTCCGAAGGCCTGACCCGTCAGCCACGTGCCTTCGGCGCGAGCCCCGACACCGCATTGGGCGTCATGTACGGCAGCTCCGACAGCCTGGCCATCAACAACCCGAAACCGGCGGTCTATCCGATTTACGTCACCGCCAATCGACAGGGTTCGGTGGAGATCTACCGCGACGGTTTGCTGATCAACACCCAGGCGGTGCCTGCCGGGTTGCAGACCCTCGATACGCGTCCGCTGCCCGGCGGTATTTATGAAGTGGAAGTGCGTCTGATCGAAGACGGCCAAATCACCTCCAGCACCCTAGAGCTGGTCTACAAACCCAACAACTGGCGTAACCATGACGAGCGCTGGCGCTATAACCTGTTCGCCGGCCGCGAATCGAAATTGCTCAGCAACTGGGAAGAGCAGGCCGAGGGCGACATGACGGCGGGGGCCGCGTTCAACTTCCTGCTGCACCCGCGAGTCATCCTGGGCTTGTCGGGTCGACAGGTGCGCGACGCTCTGCAGTACGGCACGTCGGTCGATTGGGCAATCGTCAACAACGCCAGCGTCTATGCCAACGTCTACAAAACCGAGGACTACGGTACCGGCTTCGACGTGCAAGGGCTTTATTCCTATGGCAGCGGCAGCATCGTCGCCAGCCACAACCGTAGCTGGCTCGATACCACCCGGCTGTACGACACGCTGCCCGATGGCACGCGGGTACGTCAGCGCAATGTATTTATTGGCCAGACCAGCAACTCTTCCCTGTCGATAAATCATCGACTCAACAGCAAAAGCTCGGTCAATGCCCGGGTGTCCCACAGCGAAGGCAACACCAACGGGACGGGTGTGGATCTGGGCTGGACCCAGCGCACCCAACTGTTTGGCAGTGACGCCAATTGGCGCCTGTCGCTGTTTGATCGACCGGGCAGCGTGAGTTCGGGAGACGACCGCAATCGGGGTATCGACTTGAGCGTCAACATCGCGTTGGGTGGCCCCGGTGAACAGCTTTCCGGCAGCATCGGCACTCGCACCGACCGTGATGGCGGGCGCGATAACAACGCTTCGATCACCTACCGCAAAACCCTTCAGGACCATCTGCTGCAAAGCGTCTCCGCCACGGCCATCACCGACACCTACGGCATCGGGTTGAATGCCATGGCGACCATGAGTTCCGACCTTGTCAACGGCGACGGCTTCATCCAGCGCTCGTCCTTCAACAACGACCTTACCGGGGGCTTGAACCTCGACAGCACCGTGGCCGTCGGCGGGCAAAAAATGGTCATGACCAGCCAATATCACCGCAACGGTGCCGGCATGATCATCGACGTGGAGTCGGACATCGAGGACATCGCCTTGCGCGCCGATGATTTGAGCGGCGGCAGCGCGGTGCTCAAGCCCGGGCGCAATTTCGTGCCGATCACCGCGTACAAAAGCAGCTCGGTCAGTTTCGATTTCGAGGGCAACCACGTTCCCGCCGCCACCATCCAACCGGCCCGTTCCAGCTATCACCTGAACAAGGGCGGTGTGGAATATCGCCAGGTGAAAGTGATGAAAACCCTGACCGTCCTCGGGCGCCTGATCGACCCGCAGGGCAACCCACTCAAAGGCCATCACATCATCAACCACGCCAGCCGTGGGGTGAGCGAAGTGGACGGTTTCTTCTCCATGGAAATGAATGCGGGTTCACCGACCCTGGAAGTGCGCCACGGCAGCCAATTGCTGTGCCAGTTCCGCCTGGACCCGAACAATGGGCGTACCGAAAACAACGTGCTGATGATCGGCGATTTGCGTTGCACGCCGGATACGTTGGCCGATGCGACTTTCATGGCTCCAACCGCGGGTTAACCCCCCCGGGAAAACTTGATTAATTAACGAGGTAGGGACGATGAAACGTCTTTTGGCATTTGTGGGTTTTTGTTTGTTTTCCCAAGCTGTTCATGCCGGACCGAGTATCAATATCGGCACCGTTTACGATTATCTGGACGGTGGTAAAAGCACCTATCTGAAGCGTGTATTCAATGGCGGCGACAGCACTACATTCGTCAAGGTAAACATTCTCGAAATTCTCTACGACGCCGACGGCAAGTCGCAGGAAGTGCCGCTCAAATCCAACACCGACGGCAAGTCCCGCGATGGTTTGATGGCAAGTCCCGCGCGACTGATCGTGCCTGCCAATGGCATGCAGGGCACTCGTCTGCTGTTCATGGGCGAGCGCGACAGGGAGCGTTATTTCCGGGTGCGATTCGTACCCGTGGTGCCGGAGAAGGAGGACGAATTCGCGGTGTCCGGCGAAGAGCGGGAAGACTACAAAAAATCCCTGTCGGCCGGGGTTACCGTGCTGGCGGGTTACGGCGCGGTGTTTTTCGTACGGCCAAAGGAAACACGCTTCGACAGTGCGATTGAAAACGGCGCAGGCATGTATCGGATTCGCAACAACGGCAACAGCGTGGTGGTGATCGATGAGTTCAAGGATTGTTCGGTTAAAAACGAGCAGGACTGCCAGCCCACGACCAAGCATCACATTCTGGCGGGGCGCACTTTTGAGTTCGAAAAACAGGCCGGTCGCGAATATCGCTTCACCCTGGTTGAAGGTGAACGCAGCAAAAAACTGAACGTGAAGGGATAACCCATGAGCAGGAAGCTGACCCAGGTCTTTTTGTCGGTTGTCGCGATGTGGACGAGCGCTGATGTCTTCGCCGCCCGGGAAGAGCACACCTTCGAAGTGTTCGTGACGATTCCGACCCAGGTGTTCTATGTCATTCCATCGGACCCGGGCTGGATCCATCGCGAACAGCAACTGCCCTGGAACTTGACGTCGTCGACACTGGGTGGCTTGCGCAAGTACTTCGACGTGAAGAACGAAGCGGGCTCGATCGAGGCGCGGCTGGAAGGCCGGCCGTATCTGTCCAACGGCACCGACGCCCATGACATTGCCTTGCGGGTGCTGTTCAACGGCAAACAGTTGAGCGAGCACGAGAGCAGCGAAGTGGTGTCCCTGGCCGAGGCCGCGCCTGGTAAACGCGTGGTGCTGGAAATCCTCCCGATGCCGCCTGCCGATGGGGTTTACAAGCCCGGCAGTTACTTTGGCAGCGTCAACATGATCTTCAACGCGGTGATGCCGGGTACTTGATACCGATTCTGTGAGGCCTAAAGAGATGATTCGTTTTCAAGCATTACAACAATGTGCAGGTGTAATGGCCTTGCTCCTGGGATCGCTATCTTCGGTATGGGCCCAGGAGGTACAGATTCAAGCCTCGTTCAAACCGGACTCGGCGAATCCGCAACGCAATAAATTCCACAATGACACGCCACCCAGTGGTTATTGCGCCAGTTATCCTCAGCAATGCGTCGACAACGAAATGTTCAGTCTCAGGGTGCCGATCCAATTCGAATCCATCGCGCCGATCACCGCCCATCACGAGGATCCACGCAAGGGTGCGTTGATAAAAGCGCCAGCGCAGTGGCGAGATCTGACGGTTTTCCACGAATCCACCGGCGAAGCGGAAACCGTTAAGGTGCGCATTGCGGGTATAGGATCCAGATATGTGACCGAAGACGTGATCAGTCTGGTAGGTGGAGGCGACGATTATCGGCTTGCCCACGGTCAACTGTGGGGGCAGAGCTGGGTTTACGCACCGTCTCCCTGTCTTTACAGCGGCGTGGGTTTGTACACGTCGAATACCTATGGTTTTTTCTGGAAAACCCCAACCGATGGCTCGTGCCATAAACAGGCTAAATTCAATGTGCCTTGGCTGCGATATAGCTATCTCGATTTTGCCTATGAACTGGTGACCCCTAACCCGTTAGGTATGTCCTCGGGCAAATATGCTGGCAATCTGACCTACAGCGTTGGCCCTGGGGCGGATTTCGACATGGGCGACATCATGCTGCCCAGCAGTACTTCATTGAAGTTGAACTTCGCTTTGGACGTACAGCACACCCTCAAGGTCGAGGTGCCTCCAGGTGGAAGCCGTGTTGAACTGATCCCGCAGGGCGGCTGGCAATCCTGGCTGACGCAAGGGCGAAAACCGACGCGCCTGTTTCGCGACCAGACCTTCAACATTTCCGCCAGTTCACGTTTCAAAATGCAGTTGCAGTGTCAGTACGTCCAAGGCAATACCTGCTCGCTGAATGAACCGTTGTCCGGTCACTTTGTGCCGCTGAACGTCGGCGTAAGTCTGCCCCATGGTTTGATGGACGCGGACGGTCAACCTGTCAATCGTCGGCCACTAAGCCTGGATGGCAGTGGCACGCAGTTGTTCATGCCAGGGATTTATGTGGATCGCAAACCGGGAACGCTGCATTTCGAAATACCCGCCAGTGAAGTGGCAGAAATGCTTCGCCCCGGACAACAACGACAGTATTCGGGACGCGTGACAGTGGTGTGGGATTCAGAAGTTTAGTGTCTTGCGCCAATGCAGTGAAAAGGAGTGCAGCAATCATGGAAATGCTCAGGAAAATCATCCCGCTGAGCGGCTTGGGTTTGGCGGGGGCGTTCATGCAGACCGCGCTCGCCAGCACCGTTGAAATGACCGCGGTATTTCGTCCCGATCCGGCGAAACCGATGCAAAACACCTTTATCAATACGACCCCTCAGGGCGGGTATTGCGGAGATCACCCCGAGTACTGCGAGGAGGGTGTTTTCAGCATTTTGTTGCCCGTTCGCTTCCGGGCGGCGGCAGATATACCGGCGCTGCATGAGCAGCGTCGGGGCGCGATGTTCCGGGTTCCTTCATCCTGGCGAGACGTCACGGTGGTGCACGACGATACCGGTGAGTCCGAGACGCTCAGGATGCGCGTGAACGGTATCGGTGCCGCTTACACGATCAAGACGCCTCTACCCACAGGGGTCTGGCAAAGTACCTGGGTCAACGCGCCTCCTCCCTGCAGATATGGCGGGGTGGGTTATGGCACTGCCTTGTACTATGCGTTCTTTTGGCGAGTGCCGGCCAATGCGGAGGTGTGTGCCAAGCAGGCACAAAAAGACATTACCCAGGACTACCAGTTCGCTTATGAAAACACGGGGTTCAGCTACGAGCTGGCCACGCCCAACCCGCTCAAAATGTCGGCAGGCACCTATCGCGGCGTGCTGAACTACACCGTCGGGCCGCATCAGGATTTCGACATGGGCGATGTCATGTTGCCTGACGACGATCTGATCACCCTCAATTTCACTTTAAGCGTTGAACATACGTTGAAAGTCGAGATCCCGCCCGGTGGAAGCAGCGTTGAACTGGTGCCGCAGGGTGGCTGGCAAGCCTGGCTGACCCAGGGGCGTAAACCGACCCGGCTGTTTCGCGATCAGACGTTCAACATCTCGTCGTCGAGCCGCTTCAAAATGCACCTGGAGTGCGGAGAGGGCGGGTCGACGCATTGCTTGATCCGCGACCCTGTTTCCAGTCGCGTTGCCCAGGTACAACTGAGTGTCAGCCTGCCCAATGGCTTGACGGACGTCAGCGGCCAACCGGTCAACCGTCGACCGCTGCGCATAGGCCAGGTGAATGCGCAGGAGTTCAGGCCCGGTTTCTACGTTGATCGCGCGCCAGGCACCCTGCATTTCGAGATTGCACCGAATTATGTGGATTACATGATCCAGCCCGGGGTGTCGTCCAGTTATTCCGGAAACATCACCGTGATATGGGACTCCGAAGTGGGATAACAGTGGAAGACGCCCTGAAGGCGTGATCGCCTTCAGGGATGGGGCTGATTATCCGGCGTTCTGCAGTGCCGCTCGGGTCAACCGACGGCTCAGCTGTTTTTCCTCGTAGCCGATGTCGTTGAGCAAACCGCCATAGACCTCGTCCGTCATTTCCTCGCCGGTGAGCACAAGGCTTTCCGGGACGTTGAGTTGACTGGCAAGGTCGAGTAACCGCTGCTTGAGCGCGCGTCGTTGCACAATCAACTGCTCTTTGGAACCGGCCCAGGCGCGTTGGGCCTCGCGCAGTTCATCCAGCAGGTCGGTCCTGTGTTCATACATCCGGGCATTGCGCCGGAACTCCGCGGGATAGGTGTCACGCAGGTATTTCTCCCAGTACGGCTGTTCGATCATTCCATTGACCAACCCGTCGCCGGCTTCCATCGACATTACCGTGTCGAACGCCGTGTCGAGCATTTCAGCGTTCACCCTGGCCAATTCGGGATACCGCAACAATGTCGATTGCCACGGCAAATCGAGACGTTGCGCCAGGCCGCTCTCATAGGCGAGGTACACTTCAATTTCGTCGCCGCCCGGACGTTTGGCGAAATCGGCCCGTGCAATATCTTCCACCCGCGCAAGACGGGCCGCCCCTTTTGCCAACCTGACCAACCTGCTTTCCAGCATGGCGCCCGATGTCGACAAGGCATAGGCTTCGGAGGCAAGCACCTTGATGCCCATGTGGTTGAACATCTGGGCTCCCGCATCGGCGCAGGTCGTGGGCGACGTTGCCATTTCGAACAGATCGGCGCGCAACTCGCTGTCCAGGTCGACGGCTTCGACCATTCGCCATACCCGGCTGCTCAGTTGATTACGCAATTCACCGCCGGCCCGGTAATCGGCCGAGGTGGTCTGTTTCTGGATCAAGGCGAAAAACCCTTCAGAGCCAGGCTCGGACATCAGGTCGTGCCAGGCTTCCTGGCGGAAGGTCCCCAACCCGGAGACTTCGGCACTCCACCACTCCGAGTCATCCTTCATCGGCCATTGGGCCATCGCGTCGGTGGCGGCGTCGGTATAGACCTGTGTGGGCGAGATGCCGACCGAGCGTCGATACGCCTGGAACTTGACGACATTGGCCTGAGACAGGTTCATTTCGAACAGGCGGGTCCGCGCCACGATAAACGCATCGTCAGAGCCGGGCACGACGGTGGGAATGATCCTGATCGGGTTTTCCTGCAGATCCAGAAAAAATCCTCGAGGCCGACGCTTGTTGGGCGCAAAGAGCCCGTCGGGCCACGTGGTGGCCCCCGTGTTGCTCAGACTCAGGATGCTGAGCCTGGGCATGCGCTCAACGTTCGGCAGCATCCCCAGCCTTGGGTTGTCATCGAGCCTGAGTGTTTCGATACGGGTCAGGTTTCGCAGCTGCCCGACCGACGCCGGCGTCAGCCTGATGTCGTTGTTCATCAGTCGTAGCGTGCGCAGGTAATGCATCTTGCCGATGCTGTCGGGCAGCTGCGTCAAGCCGCAACCGCGGGCGCTCAGTTGCCGCAGGTGGGGGAAGTCTTTCAACAGGCCGGAGGCTTTCTGGGAGAACGTCGTGCGGTCCAGGTTCAACGTGGTGATCTGATCGAGGTAGTGCTTGATGTCCGGCAGTTCCTTCCACCAACGCTCGAGGTCGACAGCGTCGATTTCCGTGGAAAGGTCCAGTGCATAGCCGCCATCGGAAGTGGTGCTGCGCTCGCCGAATACGGTGGGCTTTCTCCTGAAACAATCGATGAGCCGTTCGCTGATGTGCAGCCCGCCACCGCGGACGAACCCTTGGCGATCCGGGCCCCAGCTATCAGGTTGCCGATATCGCCATTTATTGAGCAGCACCTCAAGATCATGCAGTTCGCGGTCCAGTCGTGTCAGGGTCTGATGCCCTTGTTCCGGCGAGCCAAGGGATCGCACAAAGGTATCGGCTTCTCGTTCGTTGAAGTGGGGGTAGAGGTCCCGCACCCTTTCCGTGAGGGTGGCTTTGCGGGTGGACAAGCCAGGGCCGCGCAACAGCATCATGTCTTCGTGATCCGCCCGCGGACGGATCGGTGGCGCGAGGAGCACGGTGCGGCGTTCGGCAGGCGTCTGGGTCTTGACCATGACCCATTGTTTGAAAAAACGGCCCTGGCCGGGTCGATAACCCAATTGCGTCTGTTTGTTTTTCGGCAAGGCGTTGAGCACCGCTTCGAAAAAATCGGCGGCTTCCCGCAATTTGTGGTTTTGCGCGTCCCAGACTTCGAAGCAGTTCACCTCATCCCGGACCAGTATCCGGACGGTCGACGCGTCCTGCGTACCCACGCTGCAGCGCAGGGGGCCGGCATCGCTGCCTTCGCGTACTTCGATGCGTAACTCATTGAACGTGTCGGAATGAATCCTGAGCGCATTGAGCACCAGGCTTTCGGTTTCCGGCACCCACTGCGCATCGTCGTAGAACCCTTCATAGGCATGGTTTGCCCGGACTTCGAAGTCTGCTTCACGGGCGCGGATCTTGATGTTCAAAGGCAGGCGCTGCTCTTGTCCCATTCGCTTGAGGTCAGGGCTGTCGGCACGGCTCAGCAGGGTCTTCACCGCACGGGACGGCAGCTGTGCAAACTCATGGCGAACGAGCCTGATTTGCGGATCGTCCGATGCTTGTGCGCCTTGGTACAGCTGATTGACGATGTCTGGAAGCAGGCGATTGGCTTCGTCCGCCAGCCGATCGCGCAGCGCTTGCACCTGTTCGATTTTCGCCATTGGCCGGCCGAGTACCGCTTGCAATTCCGCTTCATCGAGGAAGTTGACCAGGCTTGGCGCAAACCGGTTGCTCAACAGATGCGACAGGCTGATGGACAGCGTCTGCCCGTCCGTTGCCTGGGGATTGCCGTACTGGCGAAAGGGACCGGTCAGGTCGTCGTTGTGATAAACCTTCAGCGATTTATCCGCAGGCCAGCCGTCCAGGTAGGTCGCCAGCGGTTCAAACCAGTAGGAGGACGGATCCAGCGCCAGCCCTGTGCGAATCCGTTCAATGCTGTGCCGGGCCTGGCGCTGCAGGTGCAGGCGTTCGAGACTGTCGTCCAGTAGCGGTGGCGCAGCCGTGTTGTCGATGTACATCCGGCGCAGTGCGCCGTCGTCGGTGCCGCTGGCAATGCGCACGCGTTCGAGATCCGCGTCGGTCAAACCGTCGACGGTGTGGCCGAGACGGCGCAGCAGTTTCGGGGTACTCCATGCTCGCGGGTTTTCGCCTTCGTGAGTCCAGGCGCCGAGGCCGTTGTGTCGTAACTCGGGTGAATACGCATCGGCGCGGTGTGGATGCTTGACGTGGTAGTTGCCGGTTTGCGGGTCTTTCTGCACGGCGAAGTGTGTTTCATCCAGCGGCAGGATGTCCTGGCCCTGGTGGGTATGCAGGCCCAGTTCGTCAGGACCGGAGTCGGCCGACAGCTTCACATCCGGCAGTTCGTAAGGCCGCAGATCGGGATGCCACAGGCGTGGCTCGCCATTGGGCAGCGTGACCGGTTTCATGCCTTCGATCAGTGGCGAGAGTTTCAGACGCACGACCTTGCCAATGTTTGCCCCGGCGGCGAACGCCGCCAGTTGAATGGCATCCTCCACCACACCCACGATGTGCTCGACGGCTTCGTTCCACAGCCCCAACGTCATGTCGACGAAGCCTTCGATGACATCGTTGGCGATCTGATAGGCGGTGTAGGCCATCATCAATTCCCCCAACCCCGGCACGAACGGTGTGACGACCATCAGGGCGACGTTGAAGATGTCCGAGACTATTTTCTTGAAATTCTCCCACCAGGCCCATCGGGCATTGCGATCGGTGTCGGCGGTGGACACGGCGATGTGTCGGGCGTCATTGAGGATTTTGTTCAGCTTCTGCTCAAAGCGGTATTTCCAGAATTCGCCGCGGATCGGTACGGCGCTGAAACGAAGATTGGGTTGCTCGACCGGCACTTCCCGCCAGCTGGGCCCTGGATCCAGCGGATCTTTCTGATGCCATTTCACCTCGAACAGACGCTGCTGCAACCCACCGAAAAAATGCCCTCGCTCCGGCTGATCGACGAACCGGCTGAAGAACTGGCGATAAGTCATTCCAGTGGACGAGATGAGCGGGTTGTCCCGCAGCTGGCGAGTCAGTTCATTCATGAAGGCGACCGTTGAAGGGTACTCTTTCAACGGATGTTCAGGGTCTTGCGGGACATACGCGAATATCGGCACGACCTCTCGCCTGTGCTCACGGTACAGGTCCGGTGTGATCAATACGATCCCGGCCAGCCGGCTGTCCAGAATGGACAGTTCAGCGAAATGCATTACCCGGCCCTTGCGGGTGAGGTTGCGCTGGCCATCGAGCATCTTCAGGATCAGGTCGCTCGCGTCGGCATCAATGTCGCCGGTCATCAGCGCTTGTTGAACGGCTGCCTTAAAGGCAGCTTTCTCGCTGTCGATGATTTTGAGTTGCAGAAAACGCCTGGCGACGGCATCGCCGGGTAGCAAGCGGTCTTCAAGGTATCGGGCATAGCGCGCGCCAATGTCCAGCTCGCGACACAGAGTCTGGAACTGGGCGATGGACATTTTGCGTTTGACCGGCAGGACGTCGAACAGACCGCGCTCATCGGGCTGGCTGATGAAGTCGGAATCCGGCTCGCAGGTTTCGCTGCGTGCGAAGTTGTGCAGGGCAGCGTTCAGCAGGGAGACGGTTCGGGTGACGACGCCGCCTGTGACGTCGATGGCATACCAGGGGCGTTCCTTGGGTAAGTAAAGATGCAAGTAAGTGGTTCTGACATCGACATCGACCCCGTACTGTTTCATCAATGCATCGGTGAGCAAGGGTTCAGCGAAGTCATCAACGTTTTGTAACTCTTCGAGAAACCGATCCACCTTGTTCTGGGCAGACCAGAGTTCAAGGTTGGCATCTTGTAACTGTGTGTGAGCAGATTGAGTGGCGGTCCTGATCCATTGTCCGGAACGGGTTTGTGTGAGGCTCAGTTCCCGCGCCCTGCGCAACGAAGCATCCTTGAATGTCGGGTGAATTCGACTCTGGATGAAAGCGTAGTGACGGCCCTTATCGTCGTCTGCCCCTCCTGGGCGGGCAGTTTTACGTCCTTGTAAATCTGACATTGTTTTTATCAGCCTTGAGCAGTTATGGAAGGCAACAGCCTATCCTTCGTCGCTCAAAGTAAAAGTCTGAATTACTGCGCGGAACACCTGTGGAGAGTGCCGAAAGCATTGGAATTTTCCATGCCGAAAATAACTATTTACCACCCGGTCAGCGGCGGGAGAGCTCCACGGGCAAACATCCGGTGCCACTCCCCGGTTGCAGATACGGCATCAGGATGGGCGCCATGCCCTTGAGCACTTGCACGGGCAACGCCGAGGTAAATTTGAAGGCTTCGGCCGAGCGCCCCGGCACGTAGGCGGTCAAGGTGCCGAAATGGCTATCGCCGATGTAAAACACGAATGTTGCTGTGCGGTTGATCGATTTCGAGCTCAGAATCCGCCCTCCCGGACCGATGGCTTCGATGCGGTTGTCGCCGGTCCCGGTTTTACCGCCCATGGCCAGCGGGGTGCCGTTGGCCAGTTTGAAACTGCCTGCCACGCGTTTGGCCGTGCCGGCATCCACCACTTGCGACAAGGCCTCGCGCATGGCGGTTGCCACCTCGGAAGGCATTACGCGTTTGCCGACGACCGGATTGTTGATCAGTTGGGTTTCATAGGGCGTACCGGCCGCGAAGTGCAGGCTGTCGATACGCAGCGTCGGCAGGCGTACACCGTCGTTGAGGATGGTGCCGATCAGCTCCGCCAGTGCGGCGGGGCGGTCGCCGGAGCTGCCGATGGCGGTGGCCAGCGAGGGCACCAGGTGATCGAACGGGTAGCCGACTTTCTGCCAGCGTTGATGAATGTCGAGGAACGCCTCGATCTCCAGCATCGTACGGATACGGCTGTCACGGGCGCCCTTGTGTTTGCTTTTGAACAGCCAGCTGTAAACCTCCTGGCGTTCGAATTCGCTGGCTTTGACGATCTGGCTGAACTTGGCGTCGGGGTTGTTCAGCAAGTAGCCCATCAGCCACAGATCCAGCGGGTGGACCTTGGCGATGAAGCCCTGATCCGGCAGGTCGTAGCTGCCCGGGCCGTAACTCAGGTACAGACGTTCGAGGCGTTCGTCGGTGAGTTTTTCCGTGAGCTTGGCGCCCTTGAGGTGTGAGCGCACGAAGGTGTTGAAGCTCTCCTGGTCGGCCTGCGGGAATAGGTAGCGATGCACGGCCGCCATGCGGATCGGTGTCGGGTGCATGCTGTCGAGGAAGGTCTCGAGGCGGGTCTGGGTGTCTTTGTTCTGGTACTTCTTCCAGAACCGCAACAGGAATGCGGTGCCTTCGCGGTCGGCGAACTGGGCCAGGTATTCCTGACGCCGCGGGTCGCGGTCGTCCTTGAGCAATTCGGCGCTGCTATTGGGGCCTGCGTAGGTGCTGTAGCGCACCAGGTCGCGCATCAGCCGGATGAACGGCAGGTTGATCGACTCACGAATGGCATCGCGCAGGGACGGCATGCGGCCGTTGTCCTCCTTGCGGAAGTTAACGAACGTGTGCAGCCCACCACCGGTGAAAAACGCCTCGCCGGGGCTGGCCGAATATTTGCGATCCAGTGCGGCGCCGAGCATTTTTGGCAGGCTGCGGTCGGTGTTCTGAATCATGTAATCGACGGCCCAGCTGCTCAGGCGATCCTGTTCGGCGACTTCGGTTTTCTTCAGTTCGGCAACGGTCATGCCTGCGTAGCGATCGTGCAATTCGGAGATGATCTGCAGGTAAGTGGTGAGCACACGCATTTTTGCGGTGGAGCCCAGTTCCAGCTTGCTGCCTTCATTGATGTCGAACGGTTGGTCGGTGCTGTCGGTCTGCACCCGTACCCGCGAGCCGTCCGGGGTCAGTTCGAACAGGGTGAAGCTGTAGCGCACCTGCGTGGTGCTGGTGGGGGTGAGCAGGCGTTCGCCGATCAGGCCGATTTCCGCTGCATAGGCTGGGTCGGCCAGATGCTTGAGGTATGCGGTGGCCTGGGTTTGCAGCTCGCCTTGCAGGGTGCTGGTGGCGGAAAGGTCGAGGCGGTCGAGGTCATACAGCGGCCGGTTGAGCAAACTGCCCAGGCGACTGCGCGCGACACTGATGCCTTTGTTGGTTTCGATCGGTTGGATGGTGGGCTGGGTCTGCCAGTCGCGATAGGTCACTTGGCTGGCCAGTGCCGCCGCCGCGAGCGGTGCATCGATCACCCCATTTTGTGACAGCAGGCGAATATGGCTGTCGGTCAGGCTGGCCAATTCATCGCGGCCCTTGGTCAAGTAGTGCGAAGGGCGGCGTTGAGCAATCATCAGCGACAGCATTTCACGCAGGGCCAGGCCTTTTTCCGCCAGGCTTTTCTGATCGGTGTCGGTGCTGGCCAGCCGTTCGTTGGCCTTGTTGAAGTCGGCGCCGTACCACACACGCAAACCTTCGGCCATGCCATGCACTTCACCGTGGCCCGGTACTGCGGACAGCGGAACACTGTTGAGGTAATCGCGGATCACATTTTGCCGTACCTGAAGGGTTTCCGGCCCCGTCTGATAGGCCCGCACGCTGGCGGAAATCATTTGGCGGATTTTTTCCGCGCCCGACACGGTCAAGCCGTCGGGCGAGTGTCGATATTTCTCAAGCTGTGTCGCCAGCGTACTGCCGCCCGCCGATTGGCCGGGCAGGCGCAACAGCTTGGCTACCTGGGACCACGCCGCCATGCCGAACCGTGGCCAGTCCACGGCGGGGTTGGCCAGGGGCTGGTGCGGATCGAGCAGAAAGCGGTTTTCGATGAACAGCAAGCTGTTGACCACCACCGGCGGGATCGCGGCAAAGCTTGAATAGAGCTGTTGTGGATACTTGAACTGATACAGCGGGGCCGCACGGCAATCGGTGATCGACAGCCCGGCTTGGATTTTCTCGGTATAGGGAATGAAAAAGCCCTTGTCGCTGTACTTCATCAGCGCAGGCGAAAAGCGGGTTTGCGCCGCTATGACGTAATCGCGCTTGAGCAGGCGCGGCAGAAATTCATCCAGGGAGCTGTAGCCCAGACGCTGATCGAACGGGCCTTCGCCAGGGTAGCGAATCGCGTCGCTGGGGCCGGGTTGCAGTTCGTATTTCAGCGAGGCGGCATATTTGCTGATTTCCCGGGCCTGGAACTTGGAGGTGCGCATTTCCTTGGCCGCGGCCAGGCCCAGGACAATCAGGATAATCAGCAGCAGCAACCAGAACGCCCCCCAGCCGTGCCGTGAACGACGGGGTTTTTCAGGTAAAGGCGCTTCATCCACACGTTCAGTCGGAACCACAGTGTCACTCGAATCGGTTTGCCACAAAGCGCCCATAGTCGACTGATCCATTCACGCAGATTGATCGGACTTGTTTGAAGCTTAGACGGTGGTTGGCGTTGGTGAAAAAATTGTGAACAACCAAATATCAGATGCGCACGATTACCTATGGAGAAGGGCTGTTGTGGCGAGGGAGCATACCTGTGGTGAGGGGGGCTTGCCCCCGTTGGATTGCGCAGCAGTCCCAAAAACCAGCAACACCGGATTTTTTCAGACACACCGCATGTACAGGATTCACGACTGCTGCGCAGCCGAGCGGGAGCAAGCTCCCTCGCCACAGGGTTATGGTGCTGCTGGGTTCATAGCCAACAGGCATCCCATAGTGGGTAATCGCCAATTTTATTGACCAACCCTGCGCGCAATGGATTGGCAACAATGTAACGAGCGAATGGCAGGAGTCCTTCTCCATCGCGGATTGCCCGGTCGTGGTAGCCGCTTTGCCAAAAAGCCCCTTCATTGTTTGACGCTCGGTTGATGGAGAGTGTGCTGCGAGATTTGGTGGCTTGCATGAGTTGCGCCAGGGAGTGTTGTTCGAGTTGTACCAACCAATGGAAGTGATCTGGCATGACGACCCACGCTATTGAGTTGACCCACTTCTGGTCGTGGGCCCGCTTGAGTTCGGTAACTAACAGACGTCCCAACCGCCAATCAGTGAATATTCGGCGGCGTTGGTGCACAACCGCTGTGATGAGATAGGCCCGACCCTGTTCTGAACATCGTCCATGGCGTAGCAGATGTGAATTTGGTTGTGGATGCATTCCTTGCGCCCTTTTGAAGTTCCCCCTTTGACCCTAGTCCCTATCTCCAAACCTGAATCTGCAACATTTGACTGAAATTTCCGAAAACCATGCAGGATCCAATTGGGAATAGCGCTTTTGTGGCGAGGGAGCTTGCTCCCGCTGGGCTGCGAAGCGGCCCCAATTCCGGACTTGTCTGATAAATACGATTCACCGGGTTTGCGACTGCGCGCAGTCGAGCGGAAGCAAGCTCCCTCGCCACAAGGGCGGGCGTCTGAAAGGTTTGAGCTAGACGCATCGAAGAGGTAAATGCTGCCTAGGTAGGGGCATGACGATGCACCATTGCTGTGCAATACTCCGTGCGGTTTCAGTGGCGAAAAAACCTGCATAAGCCAGGTAATACCACTCCGTTCTGCGGGAATTACCCGTTAGTTATCGCTGAATATTGTGTTTTATATAGTGAAAACACCTGTCGTTAGCTTTTTATACTGCACGCCCCGCTGATCTTGGAGGTTTTGTCCTGCAAGACGTGTCTGTCCACAAGACAGGCCCGGTTTCACCAGGCACCGGCTTATCGGTCGGCGCTTCGACACTCGGTGGTCATATCCAATAACAAGACGAGGTTGCACCCCTATGCCAGTCGGCAATCACCTGCCTCACGGCGAGACCGCTCAGGGCGGCCCGCTTAAACGCGAACTGGGCGAACGGCATATTCGCCTGATGGCACTCGGTGCCTGTATCGGCGTCGGCCTGTTCCTGGGTTCGGCCAAGGCCATCGAAATGGCCGGTCCGGCCATCATGCTCTCCTACATCATCGGCGGTCTGGCGATCCTGGTGATCATGCGCGCCCTCGGCGAGATGGCCGTGCACAATCCGGTCGCCGGCTCGTTCAGCCGTTATGCCCAGGATTATCTCGGGCCTTTGGCGGGCTTTCTGACCGGCTGGAACTACTGGTTCCTGTGGCTGGTGACCTGCGTCGCGGAAATCACCGCAGTGGCGGTGTACATGGGCGTCTGGTTCCCCGACGTGCCGCGCTGGATCTGGGCACTTGCCGCGTTGGTCAGCATGGGCTCGATCAACCTGATCGCGGTGAAAGCCTTCGGTGAGTTCGAATTCTGGTTCGCCCTGATCAAGATCGTCACCATCATTGCGATGGTGGTCGGCGGTATTGGCGTGATCGCGTTCGGCTTCGGCAACGACGGCGTCGCCCTGGGGATTTCCAATCTGTGGGCCCACGGCGGCTTCATGCCCAATGGCGTGCAAGGCGTGTTGATGTCCCTGCAAATGGTGATGTTCGCCTACCTCGGCGTCGAGATGATCGGCCTGACTGCCGGTGAAGCGAAGAACCCACAGAAGACCATCCCCAATGCGATCGGCTCGGTGTTTTGGCGGATTCTGCTGTTCTACGTCGGCGCCTTGTTCGTGATCCTGTCAATTTACCCGTGGAACGAAATCGGCACCCAGGGCAGCCCGTTCGTGATGACCTTCGAGCGTCTGGGCATCAAGACCGCCGCCGGCATCATCAACTTCGTGGTGATCACCGCGGCGTTGTCGTCCTGCAACGGCGGCATCTTCAGCACCGGGCGCATGCTCTACAGCCTGGCGCAGAACGGCCAGGCCCCGGCCGGTTTCGCCAAAACCTCGAACGGCGGTGTGCCCCGTCGTGCGTTGCTGTTGTCGATCGGCGCGTTGTTGCTGGGCGTGCTGCTCAACTACATGGTGCCTGAGAAGGTTTTCGTCTGGGTTACCGCGATAGCCACCTTCGGCGCGATCTGGACCTGGGTGATGATCCTGCTGGCCCAGCTCAAGTTCCGCAAAGGCCTGAGCGCCAGCGAACGTGCCGGCCTGAAATACCGCATGTGGCTGTACCCGGTCAGTTCGTATCTGGCGCTGGCCTTCCTGGTGCTGGTGGTCGGCCTGATGGCGTACTTCCCGGACACCCGAGTGGCGCTGTATGTGGGCCCGGCGTTCCTGGTACTGCTGACGGTGTTGTTCTACATGTTCAAGTTGCAGCCGACCAATGTGACGCAAGGCGCGGTGCGTTCGGCTTCGTAAGTTGTAACGCCAGCCATACAAAAGCCCCGGTCAGAATGATCGGGGCTTTTGCATTTAAACGGCTGCCACGGGTATCGGCACATTCAACCGCTTATTGAAATCCAGCCAAACCCCCAGCAACGCCATCAATCCGACCCCCAACATTGCGCTGAATAGCTGCATCGCCAATACGTTCCCACCCAAGGCATTGAGCATGTCCGCCAACGGCGCCAGCAACACACCAAAACAAAACACCTCCAGGGAATATCGGCCCATGCGACAGCTTTGTCGCGCCAGCCAGTGTTGCGTCCAGCCCGTGTTCGGCAACAACCTGGCGGTGACGTAGGCGAGGGCGAGGAAGTGCAGCAGACGCGCCGGTGAGAGGTTGGTCTTGCTGATCGGATAGAGCCATTCGCCGAGCCATTGGGGCATGAACGCGTCATGCACGGTCGGCCATTTCCACGACAGCGCGATCATCCCGCTCATTACCAGATAGGTCAGAGCCGCGATGAAAACCGGCTGTCGAGTCAGCGGTCGAGGTTGCGGCGCCCGAGGCCTTTGCCGGTGAATCGCCGCCGCGCCCCCGAGAATAAACAGCAGCTGCCAGGCCATCGGATTGAAAAACCACACGCCCCCGTCGGTGCCCGCCAGGTTCCACTGCAACCATGGCGCCAGCAGGTACAACACCACCGACAGCCCCACCACGTATTCAGCCTTGCGCAGCAGCATCGGCAGTACCAGCGGCAGGCCGAGCAGCAACAGAATGTACAGCGGCAACGGGTCCATCAGGTTCGGCTTGAAGCGCAGCAGCAACTCGTCCATCAACGCTTGCTGCGGATTGCTGAGGAAATACTGCAAGCCCATTTCCTGCACCAGATCGCGGGTTTCCACGTGGCTGTTGGCGAAAAACACGATGCCCATCAGCAGCGCCAGCAAAAAGATGTGCACTACATAAAGCACCCAGGCGCGTCGCAGGATTTTCACCGTGGCGACCATGAGCCCGTCGCGCCGGGCGATCTTGCCGTAGGCCAGCACGGCCGCGTAACCGGCCAGGAACACGAAAATCTCCGCCGCATCGCTGAAGCCGAAGTTACGCACCGTGAACTGCGCGAGCGGGTTCTGTGGCACGTGGTCCCAGAAAATGAAAATCAGGGCCAGGCCGCGGAAAAAGTCGATTCGGTGATCGCGTCCAGACGTCATGAAGGCGGGCTCTTGAACGGGCTGTTGAATAAGGAGTTGCCGGCGCAGCAAAAGAGGGTGCGCCGCACATTGGCGGCGCGCAGGGTGCCGTTATTCACAGGCAATTGCAAAAGGCTGGATATTACCGAATGTCTCAGATGCTTATAGCGAACGGATCGAACGGCGTGGCCGTCGGTCTGCCGGACTGTCCGCGCACCAGAACTCCCCATGATGGCATCTGGCGAGCATCTACACTTCGGTTCTCAGGAGTGTGAAACGTGAAGGTTTCGCTGATTGTCCCGGTATTCAACGAAGAGCAGGCGATCAGTCTGTTCCATCAGGCGGTGCGTCGTGAGTTGAAACTTGACCCTTATGAAGTCGAGATCGTGTTCATCAACGACGGCAGTACCGATCAGACGGCTGAGCAGGCCAAGGCGCTGGCCCAGGTCGATGAACAGGTATTGCTGATCAATTTCTCGCGCAACTTCGGCAAGGAGCCGGCGTTGTTTGCCGGGCTGGAGTACGCCACTGGCGATGCGGTGATCCCCATGGACGTGGACCTGCAGGACCCGATCAGCGTCATCCCGAGGTTGATTGCCGAGTGGCAAAAAGGTGCCGATGTGGTACTCGCCAAGCGCCGGGACCGTGCCAGCGACAGTTACCTGAAACGCCACAGTGCGGCAATGTTCTACCACCTGCTGAACAGGATTTCCTACACCCGTATCGAAGAGAACGTCGGGGATTTCCGCCTCATGGATCGCAAGGTGGTCAATGTGATTCGCGCACTCCCCGAGCATCAGTTGTTCATGAAAGGCGTTCTTTCGTGGGCCGGTTTCACCACCGTGGTGGTGGAGTACGAGCGGGCCCAGCGGGTGGCGGGACGCAGCAAATTCAATGGCTGGAAGCTGTGGAACCTGGCGCTGGAAGGCATTACCTCGTTCAGCACCGTACCCTTGCAGTTGTGGACTTACATCGGCGGGGGCATTTCAATCTTCGCGGTGCTGTATGCGGTGTACATGGTGCTGGACAAGATTTTCTTCGGCAACAGCGTCCCCGGTTACCCTTCATTGATGACGGCCATATTGTTTCTGGGCGGTGTGCAACTGATCGGCATCGGCATTCTTGGAGAGTATGTCGGTCGCATCTACATCGAAGCCAAGCATCGGCCCCGGTATGTGATCAAAGACGTCATCGGCGGCAAAGACCGGGTCGGGCTTTAGCATGGGCAGACTGAGCGATTTTTTCAGCGGCGAAATCGGCCGTCGTCGGGTCTGGCTGTTTTTTCAACTCGCGACGCTGATCTATGTCATTCCGCTGATCCTCGCCGACTATCCCTACATCGATGACAACTGGCGTTCACTGTCCGCCGGCACGGACTGGGTGGGGCAGGGGCGGTTGTTCACCGAGCTGTTCTACAACGCGCTGACCTTCAGCGATGCCGCGCCGAACATCTTTCCGTTGCCGCTGTTGATCGCCTCCCTGGCCATGACTTTTGCGTTGACCAGCCTGACGTTTCATTACTACCCGCAGCCGACGCTATCCTGCTGCATGGTGGTGTTGCCGCTCTGGTACAACCCGTTCTTCCTGCAGAACCTGTCGTATCAATACGACGGACCGGCCAATGCCTTGAGCCTGGTGGCGGTGATCTATGCGATCACGTTTCGTCATCCTTCGCGCATCCTGCAATGGCTGGTGCCGGCCTTCCTGATTGCCCTGGGGCTGGGGCTCTATCAGGTGAGTATTAATGTATTTCTGGGCCTGTGTTGCCTCGAACTGCTCAGGGGCGCGAACGATAAATGGGCCTGGCCGCAATGGTGCGAGTTGATCGGCTGGAAACTCGCCCAGGTGGTGCTCGGCGGCTTGATCTACAGCGTCACCGCTTATCCATACATGGATCAGACCCGTGTTTTGTTCCTGAACTGGGCGGCAGCACCCTGGCTGCAACTGGAAATCAACATCGGCCGCGTGCTGGAAAAAGTCGTGCTGCTGTTTCACGGTGGATTCACCTGGGTGTTCGCCGTGCTGCTGTTGTGCGCCATCGCGGGCAGCGTGCAGCTGGCCCGGAACGTGGTGGCACGCCAGGACACGGCGTTGAGAAAAGTGCTGATGGGCCTGGCGTGTGTGCTGACTGTGCCGACCGTGATTTTTCTAGTGTCGGGGGCTGTGTTGTTTTTCCGGGATTTCAATGAAGGCGCCAGAACCTTGATGGGGTTCGCAGTGCTGTTGGTGCTGCTGTTCTATTTGAGCCATCTGGCGCTGGCACATATTCATGAGCGGCTGACGCTGCTGTTGGTGGTTCCGTTGCTGGCCATGCTTTCGCTGTCCTACGCCTATGGTCGCGTACTGTCGGTGCAGAACACCTTCGCTTCCAGCGCGTTGTTTTCCCTGGGGCATGACATTGCATCCCATCGGCAACTGCGCGAGGCCAAGCGCATTTACATGTCGGTGAGTTATTCCGATCACTGGCTGGTGGAGGCTGCGGGCTCGTTCAAGCGGATGCCGGTTTTGCATTATCTGCTGAACATCAACTTCTACATGCTGGCGGAAAACCTGCCGAAAGCGGGCATCACCAACGTGGTCGCGGAGCGGGAGCGACGCAACGCGACGTTGATGGGTTATCAGGGTTATCCACCGCTGGTGGATAACAAGTTCTACAACCTCTATCTGTTGGGTGACTACGGTTTTATCGTGATGAAAGAGCCGACGCCGATCGCCACGCTTGCGTGGTGAAACGGTGAGCGCTCCTGTGATCTATCTCAAACGCTTGCCATCCGGGGTTGCCGACGGTGCGGGTTTGCTGGGGGTGCTGGCGATCGCATTGTTGGCGAGATTTCACGCCATCACCGTGCCGGTCATCTGGTACGACGAGGCTTACAGCATACTGCTGGCCGAGGGCTCGCCTGCGTACATCTGGGCCACGACGGCTCGGGATGTTCATCCGCCGCTTTACTATGTCTTGCTGCATTACTGGATGGTGCTGTTCGGTCATGGCGTGTTGTCTGCGCGGTCCCTGAGCGCACTGGCTGATGTCGGCACGCTGTTGCTGGGCATTAAATTGATGAGCCTGTTGGCGACGCGAAGGGCGATCTGGATCGCAGCATTGTTGTTGGCGTTGCTGCCGATATCGGTGCGCTACAGCCAGGAAGTGCGAATGTATACCTTGCTGGGGTTTTGGCTGATGGGGGCGACTGTGGCGCTGGTGTGCTGGGTCAAGGCGCCGGATCAAAAGCGTTACCCGGCCGTTTACGTGCTGCTGATGACGGCGGCTTTTTACACGCACTACTTCGCCGCATTGTGCGTGTTGGTGCATTGGCTTTTTTGGTGGCGGGTGCGCAAGGTCCAGGACACGGTCCCCGTACGTGCGTGGATACTGGTAAACAGTGCAATCGTCGTGTTGTACCTGCCGTGGGCACCGCCTCTCGTCAGTCAATTGCTGCGAATGGACGGGCTCGAATGGATACCGCCGCTGACCTGGCCGACGGTGCTGACCTTCGTTTGGCAACTGGTGGTGATGGAGGGTTCGACCAGTGACTTATGGCGCGCGACACCCTTGGTTTTGATCATGGTTTGCGCCGCTGAGGTACTGTTCAAGGCACGCAACGAGCGACCCTTCAGTGTTTTGCTGGTGGGCTATTTTTTTGTGCCGGCGCTGACCGTGTTTCTGGTGTCGCTGATCGTGCCGGTTTTCAATGCCAGGTACCTGGTATTCGCCGCCGCTGCGTTGCCCCTTATCGTTGCGCTCGCACTGGACGCATGGAGCCAACGCCACGCTGTCCTTGCTGCTGTCGCCATGATTTTTATTGTCTTGGTGGAAGTGCACGGGCTGTCGGCGATTTACGAACAAACGGATGAGATGAACGGCACCAGCATTCGCAGAGACGCGAAACTGGACGCCGTGGTAGCAGGTCTTGGTCGCGAGGTGCGTCCGGGTGACGAGATCATTGTGGATAACCTGTATTGGTACTTGCCGTTCACCTACTACAACGCCACCGGCATTCAACCAAGGCTATACGTCGTCAAATCGCCGACCGGCACCCTGTGGGGAACCGCCGAATACGGTGGTTGGGCACTCATTCCCCGCCATCTGCTCTGGATTCTCTTCAATGACTTTTCGACCCTGAAACTGAACGCCAAGAGGGTCTGGTGGGTAACGGGTTATGTGCGCCCTGAACATGACGCCTTGTTTCCCGAACACTGGAAACAGGTGCTGACGTTGAAAGAGGGAGACAGTGAGGCTCGTTTGTTCATTCTGGAGGGAGCGCCAACCGTTGAGGTCGGCGCGCAAAAACACCCTATGCGGCAGCCGTTTCGTTAGGCTCAAAACTGTCCGCCCGTGCCATCTGCCACATCCGCGAGTAAAACTCGCCATTTACCTCACCGGTCAGCAACTCCCCCGGCTTGAGGAACACATGCAACTGCGAAAACAGCTTGATCTCGGTCGCCGACATGCGTCGCACCAGATGCTTGGCCGATAGCTGTGAAGGATGGTCGAGACCCGCGGCGGCGAGCATTTCGGCCAGGGCCTTCAGTGTATTGCGATGGAAGTTGTACACGCGCTGGGCCTTGTCCGGAACGACCAGCGCGCGCTGGCGCAGGGTGTCCTGGGTGGCGACGCCGGTCGGGCATTTGTTGGTGTGGCAGCTTTGCGACTGGATGCAGCCGATGGCGAACATGAAGCCGCGCGCCGAGTTGGCCCAGTCGGCACCGATGGCCAGGACGCTGGCGATGTCGAAGGCACTGACGATTTTGCCGCTGGCGCCGAGTTTGATCTTGTCCCGCAGGTTCAGGCCCACCAGGGTGTTGTGCACGAACAACAGGCCTTCACGCATCGGTACGCCGATGTGGTCGGTGAATTCCACGGGCGCGGCGCCGGTGCCACCTTCCTTGCCGTCGACCACGATGAAGTCCGGGAGGATGCCGGTTTCCAGCATGGCCTTGGCGATGCCCATGAATTCCCACGGGTGGCCCAGGCAGAACTTGAAGCCCACCGGTTTGCCGCCGGACAGTTCACGCAGTTGCGCGATGAAGTGCATCATTTCGATCGGCGTGGAAAACGCGCTGTGGCGCGACGGCGAAATGCAGTCTTCGCCCATCGGGATGCCACGGGTTTCGGCGATTTCCTGGGTGACTTTGTGCTTGGGCAGAATCCCGCCGTGGCCGGGTTTGGCGCCTTGGCTCATTTTGATTTCGATCATCCGCACTTGCGGGTTCTGTGCCTGGGCGGCGAAGCGTTCCGGGTCGAAGCGGCCATCGGCGGTGCGGCAGCCGAAGTAGCCGCTGCCCAGTTCCCAGGTCAGGTCGCCGCCGTTTTCCCGGTGATAGGGGCTGATGCTGCCTTCGCCAGTGTCATGGGCGAAGTTGCCGAGTTTGGCGCCCTGGTTCAACGCGCGAATGGCGTTGGCGCTGAGGGAGCCGAAGCTCATGGCCGAGATGTTGAACACCGACGCCGAGTACGGCTGGGTGCACTGCGGACCGCCGACCATCACCCGGAAACTGCTCGGGTCGCTCAACGGCGCCGGGCGCATCGAATGGCCGATGAATTCGAAACCCGACTGATACACGTCGATCAGCGTGCCGAAAGGTTTGTCGGCGCTCTCGTTCTTGGCCCGCGAATACACCAGCGAACGCTGGGCCCGGGAGAAGGGCAGGGCATCGCTGTCGGATTCGAGCAGGTACTGGCGGATTTCCGGGCGAATGCCCTCCACCAGATAACGGATATTGCCCAGGATCGGGTAGTTGCGGCGCACCGCATGAGGGCTTTGCAGCAGGTCGAACAGGCCCACCAGGCTGAGGACGCCGGTGACGGCGGCGATCGGCCAGAGCCAGTCGTATGCCAGGAAGGGCCGGCTGGCGAGGGTGAATATCACACAGACGGCAAAGAAGGCGTAGCGGCTCAGGAGTGACAGGCTCATACGGTTTCCTTGGGTTCGGACTCGGTCATGTTGGACCGTGGTATACAGGCTTTTGTGGCGAGGGAGCTTGCTCCCGCTCGGCTGCGCAGCAGTCGCAAAACCTGCTGACAGGATTTGTCTGACTGAACGCATTGCCTGTATTGGGATCGCTTCGCGATCCAGCGGGAGCAAGCTCCCTCGCCACAGAGATCTCCTGTGTAAGCACAGAGCGTCAGGCATTCTGCGCCTGGAGAATAAACGAAAACAGCCTGGATTGAGATTTGATCCCTTGTTCGGCTGGTCAGACAGCCGCTTTCGATTGGCGCACCGGCAGCTCGACCCGAAACGTGGTACCCACGCCGACTTCGCTGCGTACCGAAATATCGCCCCGATGTTTTTTCACGATGCCATAGGACAGGGACAACCCGAGCCCTGTCCCCTGGCCCACCGGTTTGGTGGTGTAGAACGGGTCGAATATTTTCTGCAGGCATTCCGGTTCGATGCCTGATCCGGTGTCCGCGACTTCGATCGACACCGTTTCACCTTCAAGCCCGGTACGCAGGGTGATGGTGCCCCGTTCCGGCCCCATGGCCTGAGACGCGTTGACGATCAGGTTCATGATCACCTGATTGATCTGCGACGGCAGGCATTCGATGTCAGGCAGCGTTTGATACTCCTTCACCACATCGGCCTTGTACTTGAGTTCATTGGCGACGATGTTCAGCGTCGACTCGATGCCCTGTTGCAGGTTGGTCCACTGCCATTCCTGATTGGAGTCGACGCGGGAGAAGTCTTTCAGGTCTTTGACGATCTGCCCGACCCGATTGATGCCGTCCTTGGACTCCTTGATCAGCAGCGGAATGTCTTCGCGCAGAAACTCCAGCTCGACCTTTTCCCGGAGCTGGCCGAGACGTTCGAGGACCTCGCTTGAGGTAATGGCCGCTTCCGCCTCCCGATAGGCATTGAGCATGGTCTGCAGTTGCTTGAAATAGCCATCGAGGGTGCCGAGGTTGGAGGAAATGAAGCCGATGGGGTTGTTGATTTCATGGGCGACACCCGCCGCCAGTTGCCCCAGCGAGGCGAGTTTTTCCGACTGCACCAGTTGGCTTTCCAGCTGTTTGCGCTCGTCGATTTCCCGCTGCAATGCTTCGCTGGCCTGCTTGAACTGGGTCGTGCGCTGATCCACCAGATGCTCCAGATGACTCATCTGGATAGACGCCCGTTCGGTCATGTCCCATTTGGTGAGCAGGGTGTTGGCCATCTGCTGGACTTCGATATTGTCGAACGGTTTTTTCAGAATCAGCAGGCGGTCGTGGGCGTGCAGGCGCTCCAGCAGTTCATCCCACGAATAGTCGGAATAGGCGGTACACACCACCACTTGCAGGCTCGGGTCTTCCTGCCACAGGTGTTCGATGGTCTGTGCACCGTCCCAGCCCTCGGGCATGCGCATGTCGACGAAGGCCAGGGCGTAGGGGCGGTTTTCCTGTAAGGCCTGGACGAGTTTGCCCAGGCCCTCCTGACCGCCGTAGGCCGAATCCAGTTCGAACAGCGGTTGGGTGGATTTCACTTCGCTGCCGAACAGCGCGGCCTCCATTTCGTCCAGTTCCGCATGTTTGGCCGATGTCGGGGTGAGGATCTTGCGAAAGTCATCATGGATGGACGGGGTGTCGTCGATCAGCAGAATGCGGCGGTTTGATAGGTCGCTCATGCTTCCTCCATGACGGGGTTCAACGGGATCTGCAAGGTGAACAGGGCGCCCTTGCCCGGCCCGTCGCTGTGGGCGGTGAGGTGGCCGTTCATTTCGATCGCGGCCAGCGCGCAGCTGTGCAGGCCGAAGCCGTGGCCTTCCTTGCGGGTGGTGAAACCGTGGGCAAAGATCCGCGTCATGTTTTCCGGCGCAATGCCTTCGCCGTCATCCTTGACGCTGATTTGCAGGATCGTGTCCTCGACGACTTTTACCCCAAGGGTGATCTGTCGGGCTCGGTTGCTGAGGTCGGACATGGCGTATTTGGCGTTGCTGATCAGGTTGATCAGGATCAGCAACAAGCGGTGCTTGTCGCCCATCACTTGCGGTACGTCGCCGTACTCCTTGACCACCGTGACGTGATGCCGGGTCAAGGCGCCTGCGTTCATGCGCAGGGCGTCCTCGAGCAATTCGCTGATGTACAGCGGTTCCACCAGGTTGTTGGCCCCCGCGTAGGACTGCTGGGTGGCGACGATGTCTTTGATGTGATCGACGCTTTTGCTCAACTGCGCGAGTTCCTCGGCCATGCCTTGCTGTTCGAGGGCAATCGCCTCCACCAGTTGATTCAAATAGCCGGGCAGTAGTTTTCCTTTTTCGTTCTGGGTCAGAAAAGTGCCGAGGTCGCTTTGATGCTCGTTGATCAGCTGCATCGCCTTGCCCAGCCCCTGGGCCTTGCTGCTACGCAGCCGACGGCTGACCAGATCGGCCGAGATGTTCACGCTGTTGAGCACGTTGCCGACGTTGTGCAGCACGTTGGTGGCGATTTCGGCCATGCCGGCCTGACGCGCGGTGTCGAGCAATTCGCTCTGGGTATCCTTGAGTTCGCGGGTGCGCTCTTCGACCCGTTGTTCGAGGACTTCGTTGGCGGTTTGCAGTTCCTTGTTGACCCGCTGAGTCTCCCCGAAGCTGCGCATCAGGCGAATCGCCAGGTACACCAGCACCAGCACCAGCAGCGTCGAAAACACCAACATGTAGAAGTGGTAGCGCTGGTCGATGGCATCGGATTGCTGCTGGTCTTTGTTCAGCAGGCCGGTAATGTCGTCCAGTCGTTCGGCCACGGGAATGGCCTCGATGTTTTCCAGTAACCGATTGACCACCGGTTGCTCACGCAGGATCAGGGTGACGTGGTTACTCAAAATATCGATCGGGCTGTGAAACTGCTCCGGCAATCGTTGCTTGTTAACCCCCAGTTTGTTCATCCCCAGCAGAATATCCGCCGCTTTATCGTCGGAGGTGACCTGGGCGAATTCCAGGCTGCTGAGCAGCAGGTCGTAAGTGTCGGTGGCGATGTTCTGCAGTTGCAGCTTGTCTTCATCGGGCAGTTGGGCAAGCGGTTGCTGGATGTCGTCTTCGGCCGTGGGCAGGAACGCCAGTGAGTTGCGCAGCACCGCGTTGTGGGATTTGAATTGCTCCACCAGCCGGGTTTTTTCCTGGATGGCGGCAAGGTATGCCTCATGACTGGCACGCCAGGTCGGCGTGTCGTTGCGGCCGTGATTGGACTCCATGCTCTCGAACCGCTGCCACAGGCGCGTCATCTCGCTCAGCGGTGTCACCAGTGGATCGTAGTTGTGACTGATGGCGATCCTGGCCTTGAGAATCTCGGTTTCCCATTGCGCGTTCAACTGTTTGATCCGACCGATCAGGTCCCGGGATTCGGCGTAGGTCGACGTCTCGTTCGAGCTGGACTTGAGGTACAGGAACAACAGCGTCGAGGCCAGCAGCACGGCCACGGCTGCGAGCAGTGCCAGGTTGCGACGGGGGAACGTTTTCATAAAGGTTTGCCTCCCCATTCACCGGTCAGGGTCTTGAGGAATTTGATGATCAGGTCCTTGTCCTTGTCGGAGGGCACACGACCGAGCTGGAACTTGAACATCACGTCTACCGCTTCTTCGAGGGTTTTAGCCGAGCCGTCGTGAAAGTACGGCGCGGTCACGGCGACATTGCGCAGGCTCGGCACCTTGAACACGTTGCGGTCCTCTTCGGCCTTGGTGACCAGATAGCGGCCCAGATCGGCTTCGGTGGGGTTGCCACGAGCCTGAAAGTAATCACCCATGACCCCGAATTTCTGGAACATGTTGCCGCCGATGTTCACCCCCTGATGGCAGGCAATGCAGCCGTAGTCTTTGAAACGTTGGTAACCGTATTTCTCGTCAGTCGTGAGAATGTCGGTATCGCCCGACAGGTATTGGTCGAAGCGCGAGTTGGCACTGATCAGCGTGCGCTCGTAGGTGGCCAGGGCACTTTGCACATTGTTCATGGTGACGCCGTCCGGGTAGGCCTTGGTGAAAGCGTTTTTGTAATCCGGGTCGGCGGAGAGCATCTGGACCACTTGTTCCCAATGACTGCCCATTTCACTGGGGCTCTGCACCACTTCGTGGGCCTGGGTTTCCAGAGAATCGGCGCGGCCATTCCAGAATTGCCGGAAGTTCAGGCTCGCGTTGAACACGCTCGGGGTATTGATCGTCAAGGGATCGCCCTTGAAGCCAGTGGACAATGCCTTGTCGTCGGCGCCGCCGATTTCCAGACGATGGCAACTGGCGCAGGACAGGCTGTTGTTGACCGACAGCCGTGGTTCGTTGAACAACCGGCGACCGAGTTCGACTTGCAAGGGATTCTGCTCGGGCACTGCGGGCAAGGGTTTGAGCGGTTCGTCCAGCGGTGCGCCACTGGCTATCAGACAACAACCGAGTAGAGGCGCAAGGAGCAAGTAGCAGAAGGAACGTGACATCTTGTGATTCCTTGGCTCAGGGCCTGTGTGTCGTTGCACATCGTTCAGGAGAGGGGCTTTACGGAGGTCAGGTATTGCACGAAGGCGTCCGGCTCCACGGCTTTGCTGAAGTAGTAACCCTGGCCTTCCTCGCAATGGAGCGCCTTGAGAAAATTCAGTTGTTCGAGGGTTTCCACCCCTTCGGCAATGACCGTCAGATTGAGGCTTTTGCCCAGGCTGATGATGGCGCCGACCAGAGCCGCGTCGTTGCTGTCACGGCCCAGGCCACGAATGAACGATTGATCGATTTTCAGTACATCGATGGGAAACCGTTGCAAGTAACTCAGGCTGGAATAGCCGGTGCCGAAGTCATCGATGGCCAGCCGTACCCCCAATGCCTTGAGCCGACTCAGCGCGACCATCGTGGCATCGACGTTCTGCATCAATACGCCTTCGGTAATTTCCAGCTCCAGCAAGGCCGGGTCCATGCCTGTGTTCTGGAGTATCTGTTCGATGCCGTCGACAAAATCCCGCTGGCGGAAATCGATGGCCGACACGTTCACCGACATGCACAGATTCGGCAGGCCCTTTGCCTGCCAGGTACGGGCTTGCCGACAGGCCTGGGCCAGCACCCATTTGCTTAACGGCACGATCAAGCCGCTGTCTTCGGCCACTGCAATGAAGTCTGTCGGGTAGATCCAGCCGTGCCCCGGTTTTTGCCAGCGGATCAACGCCTCGGCGCCGACCACCTTGCCGCTGCCCAGGTCGAGTTTCGGTTGGTAGTGCAGGACAAACTCGTTCCGCTCCAGTGCCAGGCGAATCCCCGACTCGATGGTCTGCTGTTCCCGCGCGCGCTGGTTCATCTCATCGATGAAAAAGCTGAAATCGTTGGGGCCGCTTTCCTTGACGTTGCGCATCGCGGTTTCGGCTTTCTTGATCAGTGCGATGGCATCGAAACCGTCATCGGGATAGATGCTGATGCCCAGGCTGGCCGTCACGCTCAAGTCGTGCCCGGCGACGTGCTGGGGCGCACGTATGGCGTTCAACAGTTTTTCGGCGATGCCCTTGGTCTGCTGGGGGTGGTGGATGTCGGCCAGGATCACCACAAATTCGTCGGAGCCGTAGCGAAACACCGAGTCGGAGGCGCGCACGCAGGCCACCAGGCTTTGCCCGACACGCTTGAGCATCTCGTCACCGGTCGGGTGGCCCAACGCATTGTTGATCCGCTTGAAGCGGTCGAGCCCCAGAAACATTACCGCCAGTTGTTTGTCATGGCGTCTGGACAAGGCCAGGGACTGGTTCAGCCGGTCACCCAGCAAGGTGCTGTTGGGCAGCTCGGTCAACACGTCGTACTGCAACAGATGAGACACCTTGAGCAGTTCATGGACCCGGGCTTCGATGGTTTGCTCAAGGCTCAGTACTTTCATCGCCGCGTCCTGCGCCATCTGCCACTTCCAGGTCAGGGCGCTGGCCATCTGGCGGATTTCCAGGCTGTCGAAAGGTTTTTTCAACACCAGCAATTGATCGCCGAACTCCAGCCGTTCGGCCATGGCTTCCCAGGTGTAATCGGAGAACGCCGTGCACAGCGCGATTTGCAGGTTAGGGTCGACCTTCCAGAGCCGCTCGATGGTTTCCAGACCATCCCAGCCAGGCGGCATGCGCATGTCGGTGAACGCCATGGCGTAAGGGCGACCTTCTGCCTGGGCCCGCTTGACCAGTTTGAGTGCTTCCTGGCCCTGATAGGCGGAGTCGAGCTGGAAGACCAGCCGAGTCGTTTGCGGGGTGTCGAACAGCGCGGCTTCAGTGCCGGCGAGGGTGAGTTCATCGTCGGTATCGGCGCCCAGGATCTTGCGGAAGTCCTCATGGATCGAGGGCGTGTCATCGATGATCAGAATGCGCCGGTTGGCCTGGATGAACGGAGTTTTCATTCCTTGTCCTCCGTGGCACGTTGCGAATCACCCGGCATTGCTCCGGGATTGTGATTCGCGCACACGATGCTCCCGGCTTTCAACAGTTCGGCGGCCTGCTGGCTGCTGACCGCTTTGCTGAAGTAGTAGCCCTGGGCATTCATCGGTGAACCGGTGGCCATCAGCGAAGTACGTTGCTCCTGGGTTTCGACACCTTCGGCGATGATGCCGATCCCGACGTCGCGGGCGAAATTGATAATGGCCCGCAAGGTGGTGGCGCTGGCCGCGTCGTGGGCGGCGGTGTCGATGAACGCCTGAGCGAGTTTCAGGTGATTGACCTGGTAAGTCTTGAGGTAGTCGAACGAAGAGTATTCGGTGCCGAAGTCATCGATGGCGATCTTCACCCCCAGCTCACGCAGGCGTGGCAGGATATCGTTGTGCGTCCACTTGGTCTGGGCCAGGGTCGCTTCGGTGACGTCGAAACGCAGGTCCCACGGGCACAGATCCCAGCGGGCAGTGGTGCGCAACACGTCATAGATCAGCTCGGGACCACTCTTGAGCTGGGCCAGGGACAGTTTTATCGCCACCACCGGTGGTGCCATGCCTTCATCGCGCCACTGGTGCATTTGCCGACAGGCGCGCTCCAGCACCCAGTGACCGAGGGCGATGATGATGCCGGTCTTTTCCGCCGCGGGCAGGAATGCGGGGGCTTCCAGTAAACCGCGTATGGGGTGATTCCAGCTGACCTGCGCTTCCATGCCGAGGATCTTGCCACTGCTCAGGTCTACTTCCGGCCAGTAACGCAGTTCGAGCTCGTCGCGTTCGATGGCGGTTTTCAAGTCGTTGGCGATGGTCATGCGCTCGACCACTTCCTGATTGATTTCCTCGGAATGGAAGTGGTACTGGTTGCGGCCCTTTTCCTTGGAGCGATACAGCGCCATGTCGGCCTGGGTCAACAGGCTGTCGGCGCTGAGGCTGACCTGGGCGTAGCTGCTAATGCCGATACTGACCGAGACCCGCACGTCGTTGCCGGCCAGGGAGTAGGGCAGCACCAGTGCATCGCGGACCTTGGCGGCCAGGGCCGCTGATTGGGTCGGATCGCCGACGTCCAGTTGCAGGATCGCGAACTCGTCGCCCCCCAGACGGGCGACCACGTCGTTTTCCCGCACGCAGGTTTTGATCCGTCGGGCGACCTCCTGCAGCAACAGGTCACCCACCGGGTGGCCCAAGGTGTCGTTGATGCGCTTGAAGTGATCCAGGTCCAGGTAAAACATGGCGAACGGGGTGGCCCCGCGCCGGGCGGCGGCGAACGCCTGATGCAGGCGCTCGATCAGCGTCGCGCGGTTGGCCAGCCCGGTCAGCCCGTCGGTGCGGGCCAGCAGGGCGATCTTTTCCTCGGCCAGTTTGCGTTCGGTGATGTCGATGATGATGCCTTCGACTTCCAGCAAGCGGCCTTCATCGTCGCGCACCGGGATGTAGCGGTTTTCGACCCAGCGCCAGTCACCGTCGCCGGTGCGCATCCGGAATTCGATGGAAGCACCGGCTGCATGGCGGTCCAGCACCCGCGCCATGGCGGTGTCGACTTTCTCTTGATCGTCGGGATGGATCAGCTCCTGAGCCCAGTTGGAAGAAGCCACCAGGGCCGCCGCGATGTGGCCGTATTTGGTGATGTTGTGGGAGATATACATCAACGGAAACGACGGTTCGCCCCGCAGCCGATACAGAATGGTCGGGCTGTTCTGCACAATGATGTTGGCGTCGGACAGCTCCCGGGTGCGCTCCTCGACCGCTTGCTCCAGCAGGGACATCTTCAGTGCCGCGTCTTCGGTCATTTGCCACTTGGCGGTCAATGCGCTGGCCATCTGGCGGATTTCGATGGCATCGAACGGTTTTTTCAGGATCAGCAGGCGATCGCCCAGATCCAGGCGCTCGTCGATGTCTTCCCAGGAATAGTCGGAATATGCGGTGCAGAGCGCCACTTGCAGCTTGGGATCGACCTGCCACAGGCGCTCGATGGTTTCCAGGCCGTCCCAGCCCGGCGGCATGCGCATGTCGATGAAGGCCATCGCGTAGGGTGAGTCATTCGCCAGCGCGGTCTCGACCTTGTCCAGCGCCTCACGGCCCTGAAACGCGGATTCGATGATGAAACCTTGCGACGATACCGACACGGGGGTGCCGAACAGGGCGTTTTCAGCGCTGGCCAGACTGTCGTCTTCGATCGATGACGGGCTGAGAATCTTGGCGAAATCCTCGTGGATCGACGCAGTGTCGTCGACGATGAGAATCCGACGATTAGTCCGCGCAAGCAGCGTATTCACTGACATGCGCCTGTACCGACAGCAGTTTGGTGCGATGAGCTCATAGAGGGTATCCCTTCCCTGAGTGCAGGACGGAGCGGGCATCGTTTGGATCCGAGTGACCTGAGCATAGTCGTCCGGTCGGATATTCGCCCGGTTGACTGAAACGAATCATTTGCGGAGTCGGTCGGAAAATCATCTAGCCTGTAGCTCAGGCTCGGGAAAGTCAGAGGAAGTTTTTTCGCGCCTGACATAAAGAGGCTGGTTTCACTTGAGGTATCGCCATGGAAGAGCAGCTCCCCACGACTGTGACCGATAAACCCACGTTACTGCTGGTCGACGATGAGGAGTCGATTCTCAACAGCCTGCGCCGCCTGCTACGCAGCCAGCCCTATGAGGTGCTGCTGGCCACCAGCGGTGCCCAGGCCCTGGAAATCATGGAGCAGCGGTCGGTCGATCTGGTGATGAGTGACGCGCGAATGCCTAATATGGACGGCGCCACGCTGCTGGCCCACGTCCATCAGCGCTACCCCGACACCACCCGGATCATGTTGACCGGTTATGCCGACCCCTCGGCCATTATCAAAGCCATCAATGAAGGGCAGATCCATCGTTACATCAGCAAGCCCTGGCACGATGAGGAAATGCTGCTGACGCTGCGGCAATCGCTGGCCTATCAGTATTCCGAGCGTGAGCGGTTGCGTCTGGTGCAGGAGACCTGGGACCAGAACGAAAAACTGAAGCTGCTCAACACCACCCTGGAAAAACACGTCGCGGCCCGCACCAGCGAGCTGCAACAGACCGCTGACATGCTGGACCTGGCTTACGAAGAGCTCAAACGCAGCTATGTCACCGGCACGGAAGTGTTTTCGTTGCTGGCCAACCTGCGCCTGCCACCTGCCAAGCAGACCAACCGGCAGATCATCGAACTGGTGCGGGTGTACTGCAAACTCCATTACTTGGACGAAGCCACCAGTCGAGACCTGACCATGGCGGCGGCGCTCTACAACATCGGTAAATTGAGCTGGACCGACAGCATGATGAGCACGCCTTCGGATCTGCTGCATCACAATGACCGCGAGCGCTATCGGGGTTATCCGAAGCAGAGTGAGTCGCTGCTGATGACGCTCGACCCGATGAAAGATGCCGCGCGGCTGATCCTGCACCACCAGGAGCGTTGGGACGGCAGCGGTTTTCCCGATCGGCTCAAGGGCGAGGCCATTCCGCTCGGTTCGCGGTTGCTGAAACTGGCGGTGGACTTCATCGAGTTGCAGCGCGGGCTGATCCTCGAACGGCAGATGAACAGCGATGAAGCCCTGGTGTATATCCGCCAGTACGCCGGTCGGCTCTATGACCCGGAACTGGTGGAGGATTTCATTAAGGTCTGTGCTGCTTACCTGAGCGATGTGACGCTGGCCGATCCGACGGTCAAGGTGCTGACCACCCGGGACCTGGCGGCGGGGATGATCCTGGCGCGCAACCTGAATGCCGACAACGGCATGCTGCTGCTCAATGCCGGCAAGGTGTTGAACGGGCCGCTGGTGGAGAAACTGATCGCGTTCGAGGCGATGGAAGGTGCCAAGTACAGCATTTTTGTGAAAGTGCCCGAGGAAGTGGCGATTCTCGAGACGAGTTGAGCTATCAGCACTGATCAACAGTGGGAGCGGGCTCTTGTGGCGAGGGAGCTTGCTCCCGCTGGGCTGCGAAGCAGCCCCAAAAACTCTGATGTACCAGAGATCTTGTGAGTGCTACGCACTCAAACGGGGCGGTGCGGCGTTCCGACAAGCCCCCTCGCCACAGTGCTTTTCGACGTGACGAAAAGCCGGCGCTCATGTGATCCTTGCGCCTTTTACCCAAGGCCAATCCTGATCCATGACGCTTTCATCCGCCGCTTCGCCCCGCATCATCCACATTGCCGCTGCCCTGTTGATCGGCCCCGACGGTCGCACCTTGCTGGTGCGCAAGCGCGGCACCCAGGCGTTCATGCAGCCGGGGGGCAAGATCGAGGCTCATGAGCAACCGGTCCACGCCCTGGCCCGTGAGCTGGAGGAGGAATTGGGACTGGTCATCGATCCGGCGCACGCCACCTACCTGGGGCCATTCTCGGCACCGGCCGCCAACGAGCCGGGTTTTGTCGTACAGGCCGAACTGTTTCAGCTGACCATCGATTCTGACGTTTGCCCGGCGGCGGAAATCGAAGAGGTGCGCTGGATCGACCCGGCCACCGACGGCGATCTCTCGCTGGCGCCATTGACACGAGACCTGATCTTGCCGTTTTATCGAGCTTCACTGATCGAAACCGCCTGATCACCCAGACCCTCTGACTTCAAGGACAGGATGCCCATGATTCCACTTCAAGACTTGCTGATTTTTGCCGCCGCGGCGTTGCTGATGGTACTCACGCCGGGGCCGAACATGATCTACCTGATCTCCCGTTCCATCTGCCAGGGACGCAAGGCCGGGGTGACGTCATTGCTGGGTGTGGTCGCGGGATTTCTAGTGCACCTGTTCGCTGCTGCAGCGGGTTTGACCGCGGTGTTCATGGCTGTGCCGGTGGCCTACGAGGTGCTGAAGTGGGCCGGTGCGTTGTACCTGATGTGGCTGGCCTGGCAGGCGGTCAAGCCCGGTGCGCGTTCGCCGTTCGAGGCGCAGCAGTTGCCGGCGGACTCGTCACGCAAATTGATCACGATGGGTTTTCTCACCAGCGCTCTGAACCCGAAGATCGCGGTGTTTTATCTGTCGGTGTTTCCGCAGTTCATTTCCCCTGAGCACGGTTCGGTGTTCAACCAGAGCATCATCCTCGGCCTGACCCAGATCAGCGTGAGCTTCAGCGTCAACCTGCTGATCGCGCTGTTCGCCGCAGGCATCGCCTCCTGGTTCGTCAACAACCCGAACTGGCTGGCGATGCAGCGCTATTTCATGGGCTTCGTCCTGTCCGGGCTGGCGGTGCGGTTGATGTTTGAGCAGCGGCGAGTGGCCTGAACATGTGGATTCAGCGGCTTGATGCCAGTCATGCCCTGGATTATCGGGCGCTGATGCTCGAAGCCTACGACTCGCATCCCCAGGCGTTCACCTCCAGCGTGCGCGAGCGCGCCACGATGCCGCTGGGGTGGTGGGAGTCGCGCCTGACCAGCAAGCTGGACCGAGTGCTCGGGGCGTTCGAGGAAGGGGAACTGGCAGGCATCGTCGGCCTGGCCTTCGAGTCTCGGGAAAAGGCCCGGCACAAGGCGACGCTGTTTGGCATGTACGTGACCGGCAAGGTGCGCCAGCGCGGGCTCGGTTATCAACTGTTACAGGCCGCGTTGGCTGAAGCGCAGAGTCATCAGGGCCTGAGGCTGATCCAGCTGACCGTCACCGCCGGCAATGAAGCGGCATTCAAACTGTATCAGCGCTGCGGCTTCGTGCAGTTTGGCCTGGAACCGTTGGCGGTGCGGGTGGGCGAAGACTACTTCGACAAGATCCACATGTGGCGCGAGATTACCCCTGAGCCTTGATCGGTTGCTCTATCGCACCGCACTAACCCCATCCAGCGTCGAAAACGACGTGTCCTTGGCCGTCAGCAAAAAGTCGCGCATGTACGGCGCATCCAGCATGTCGGCGCGGATCCCGGCATACAACGTCGCAAACAAGCCTTTCTCCCCCAGTCGCTTGGCCTTCACATAACCCCGTGAACTGTACTCATGCAGCGCCCAATGGGGCATGCCGCAGACACCGCGACCGCTGGCCACCAGTTGCATCATCATCACCGTCAGTTCCGAGGTGCGCACCTGCGCCGGTTCGATGTCGGCCGGTTCCAGGAAGCGGGTGAAGATGTCCAGCCGATCGCGTTCCACCGGGTAGATGATCAAGGTTTCCGTGAGCAGGTCTTCGGGCACGATGTACGGCTTGCTCGCCAAGCGGTGTTGGTTTGCCACCGCGAGCATGGCTTCGTAGGTGAACAACGGCACGTAAGTGATGCCCACCAGTTCCAGCGGATCGGAGGTCACCACCAGGTCCAGGTCGCCTCGGGCCAGCGCCGGCAGCGGGGCGAAGGAGAAGCCCGAGGCCAGATCCAGCTCGACTTCCGGCCAGGCATCGCGGAACTGGTCGATGGTCGGCATCAGCCACTGGAAGCAACTGTGGCACTCAATCGCCATGTGCAGACGCCCCGCCGTGCCACCGGCCAGCCGTGCAATGTCGCGCTCGGCACTGCGCAGCAACGGCAGGGTGGCGTCGGCCAGCTGCAGCAGGCGCAAGCCGGCACTGGTGAAGCGCACCGGTTTGGTCTTGCGCACGAACAGCGGCATGCCCATGCGTTCTTCCAGCTCCTTGAACTGGTGGGACAGCGCCGATTGGGTCAGGTGCAGGCGGTCGGCTGCATCCACCAGGCTGTCGGCTTCGCGCAGGGCGTGCAGGGTTTTCAGGTGACGGATTTCAAGCACCGAGGGCTCCATGAGGAAAACTTGTGATCAACACGAAAAGGTTGAGTTTGTCTCATGTTGGCTGAGCTGTCGACAATAGCAGCATGTTTTACAGCATCCTTTATAGAGAGAAATTCACCATGGCCCTGGCCCACACACTTGGTTTTCCGCGCATCGGTGCCGACCGCGAACTGAAAAAAGCCCTCGAAGCCTACTGGAAGGGCGATCTCGATCAGGACGCCCTGAACAGCGTCGGCCGCCAACTGCGCGCCACCCACTGGCAATTGCAGAAAGACGCCGGCATCGACCTGCTGCCCGTCGGCGACTTCGCCTGGTACGACCAGGTACTGACCCATTCCCTGACCTTCGGTGTGATCCCCGAGCGTTTCGACAGCGTCAAGGATGAACGCGGCCTGCCGACCCTCGACACTCTGTTCGCCATGGCGCGTGGCGCCACGGCAGCCTGCTGCGGCAGCGAACACGGCACCGCGCAATACGCCCAGGAACTGACCAAGTGGTTCGACACCAATTACCACTACCTGGTCCCGGAATTCAGCGCAGACCAATCATTCAAACTGAGCTGGGAACAGTTGTTCGATGAAGTCGAAGAAGCCAAGGCCCTCGGCCACAACGTCAAGCCGGTGATCATCGGCCCGCTGACTTACCTGTGGCTGGGCAAAGCCAAAGGCAACGACTTCGACAAGCTCGACCTGCTGGAACGCCTGCTGCCGATCTACGGTGAAATCCTTGGCCGCCTCGCCGCCCAAGGCGTGGAGTGGGTGCAGATCGATGAGCCGATCCTGACCCTCGACCTGCCACAGTCCTGGAAAAACGCCTTCGAGCGCGCTTACCACATCCTCCAATACTCGCCGCTGAAAAAGCTCGTAGCCACCTACTTCAGTGGCCTGGAAGACAACCTCGGGCTGGCCGTCGGCCTGCCTGTACAAGGTTTGCACATTGACGCGGTGCGTTCGCCGGATCAGCTCGGCCAGGTTTTGGATCGACTGCCGACCTACAAGATTCTCTCGGTGGGGCTGGTCAATGGCCGCAACGTCTGGCGCTGCGAACTGGAGCAAGCCCTGGCACAACTGCAATTTGCCCAGGAGCGCTTCGGCGATAACTTGTGGGTCAGCAGTTCCTGCTCGCTGCTGCACAGCCCGGTGGACCTTGCGCGTGAAGACAAACTCGACCCCGAACTGAAAAGCTGGCTGGCGTTTGCCGTGCAGAAGTGCGGTGAGATCGCCGTGCTGCGCGATGCCCTGAACGATCCGCAAGCGCCCAAGGTGCAAGCCGCCCTGGCTGAAAGCCGCGCCATCCAGGCCAGCCGCGCCCAATCGCCGCGTATCCACAAGGCGGATGTCCAGGCCCGCATCAACGCCATCGGCGCGGCAGACAGCCAACGCCATTCGCCGTTTGCCAAACGGATCGAGCAACAGCGCGCGCGCTTGCAGCTGCCGGCATTCCCGACGACCACCATCGGCTCGTTCCCGCAAACCGGTTCGATCCGCCTGGCTCGTCAGGCCTTCAAGCAAGGCAAACTCTCGGCCAACGATTACACCGATGCCATGCACAGCGAAATCCGCCACGCCGTGAAAATCCAGGAACGCCTGGGGCTGGACGTGCTGGTGCACGGTGAAGCCGAGCGCAACGACATGGTCGAGTATTTCGCCGAACAGCTTGAGGGGTATGCCTTCACCCGGTTCGGCTGGGTGCAGAGCTACGGTTCGCGCTGCGTCAAGCCGGCGATCATCTACGGCGACCTGAGTCGCCCGAACGCCATGACCGTCGACTGGATCACCTACGCGCAAAGCCTGACCGACAAGATCATGAAAGGCATGCTCACCGGTCCCGTGACCATGCTGATGTGGTCGTTCCCGCGCGAAGACGTTTCGCGCAAAATCCAGGCGCAGCAGTTGGCGTTGGCCCTGCGTGATGAAGTGGTCGACCTGGAAGCTGCGGGCATCAAGATCGTGCAGATTGACGAAGCCGCGTTCCGCGAAGGCCTGCCGCTACGCCGGGCGCAATGGCAGGAATACCTCGACTGGGCGGTGGAAGCGTTCCGCCTGAGTGCATCGGGTGTGGGTGACGAAACCCAGATCCACACCCACATGTGCTACAGCGAATTCAATGACGTGATCGAATCCATCGCGGCGATGGACGCCGACGTAATCACCATCGAAACCTCACGCTCGGATATGGAATTGCTGGAAGCCTTCGAAGCCTTCGACTACCCGAACGACATCGGCCCGGGCGTCTACGACATCCACTCGCCCCGGGTGCCGGACACGGCCGAGATGGTCAAGTTGATGAGCAAAGCGGTGAAGCGCATTCCTGCCGAGCGGTTGTGGGTAAACCCCGATTGCGGGTTGAAGACCCGCGCGTGGCCAGAGACTGAGGCGGCGTTGGTCAATATGGTGGCGGCGGCGCGGCAGTTGCGTAGTCAGTTGGCCTAAATCCTGCGGCGCCTGTTCTGGCGCCTTCGCGAGCAAGCCCGCTCCCACGGGGGAGAGGTCGATCACAGAAGTTGTGTACGACATCAATCCTGTGGGAGCGGGCTTGCTCGCGAAGCAGGCGACTTGGTCTTGAATACGACCGCTCAGTACCCTAGCCGTAGGTCACCGACTGTGTGAACACCAGCGAAACGGGATAGTTGCCATACAAGCCTCTTACGCTGAGCTGGTGTGTGCCAGAACCCACTCCAAAAAGGACAGACTGCCAGAAGCCATTAGTGCCCACGTAAACGCGGTCCTGAACGACGATCCCATTGAGCAATATCTGCACCATTGCACCGGGCGCGGCAACGCCATTCACGCTGATACCGGTCGTCCTTGTGTGCTGGTAGTCATACAGGCTCTGACCTCTTGCATTAAGCGCCAGTAATATGTGCGGTCTGACGGGAGCCGGTTCGGGTGCCAATACACTGAACGTCCACAGGTTCGAGGTTCGCCCTGTGGGTTGCTCCATAACGGTAAGTCGATAAAACGACGAGGCCGTTACTGTGACGGTGTAACTCCAGTTGCCGCTGTCGGGCACTTTGAATGAGTCGATGGGTTTCGGGACATTATCGTTTTGGAACAGTGTAAGTGTGCTATCCGGTTTACCCGTGCCGGACAACGTCACGCGATTGGTTTTGGTGCTGCCGCCGTTGGGAATCGAAGCGTTTGTATTGGCATCGATCGCTCTATTGATGAGCAGACTCCAGGTCTTGTTCAGGAGTGTTAACTCACGAACAGGGAAAAACGTGTCGACGCCACCCTTGTTGTTGAAGTTCGCAATCGAAAGCCCCATCACCTGACCGCCATCCTTGAACAGTTCAAGTTGCTGACGGTTGATGACTCCGCTCAACCCACTTGTCACATGATCGGCAGTAATCACGCCATCGAACAATATGATGGGATGATCGGCTCCCGCCGCATTGCTTCCACCCAAGGCCACGCGCATTCGGGTCCCTATGGCGATAAATAGCCAGCGCGCCAGACTCCAGCGCGCATCGCCTTGAAACGTGCTGAGGTCCAGCGTCTTGTGATCCGGCGCTTGTGCAATGCTGAGGCTCGGAAACACGATGGCTTCATCGGGTACAGCGGTGACTTCATAAGTGGTGACGCCGGAGTATTGGTCAGGTAGTTCGGGCTGGGACACACGGTATCGAAGTTTCATGAAGTGACGCAGGTTGGCGGGCACTGTCGTCAGTGGCAATTCGATCAGTAGCGTACCGTTGGCGTTACCTGGCTGCGTGGCCACGACAGGGCTGCCCAAGCCGGCGCGGCCAATCACGATCAGAGCGATACGATGGGCGGCGGACATGCCTTTATAGGTGATTTCGACGGTCGTGCTTTTTTCGGTAAGCCGCGGATTGATTCGGTTGCCGGAGGACACCTCAACGAGCGTTGGAGGCGGGAGCTCCAGAGCTACATCCCCAACGCGTAACTCCAGTTCGGGCGCCGTCAGCGGCAGTGCTCGGTTACGTTCAATGTACCAGTCGATACGGATGACCTGGTGGTTCAGCGAGTCGATCAGTTCGAACGTCAATCTGAACTCAATGTCCTTACCGATGTGAGCGGCGGTAATGGGTAGCGAGTCGACCCAGACGAGTCTGTCGTCAGCGGTCCACACCTGAAGGTAAACCGTGTCGCCGACCTGGGTATGGGCCTTTGCCGGGCAAATGGCCGGAGTGCCGAAGGGAATATCCTTGGGATCGAGTACACCGTTTTCGTCCTTGCCGACATTGACGACATCCAAGGTGTCTTGGACGGGGCCGATGTGCAAAAGCAAAGCATGAGATTCCAGGGGGGCGAGGTGATTTTCCCCGGTTACGGTGTAAGTAGCCTTGAATGAGCCACTCAGGTACGTGTCAAAGTGCCTCGTGTCGATCTCGAACGGCACGATGATTCCCGCCCCTGGGATCACCATCGAACGAGTGACAAACCTCTCTTCTATTTGCAGGCGAGTGGTGCCACCTGCGCTCGTGCTCAGACAGGTCAACGTTACCTTATCGCCAATTTCAAGCCCCTTGATGTCCGGGCCGACATACACAACGGTCTCTGCAAGGTCTGGCGACAGTACGCCGCCATGGGCCTGGGGGGCTGTAGGGGCGGGCCCGCGATATTTTTCGCCGATCAGCTCGGGAGAGTACGGGTAGGACGGCGTGCGGATCTTCTCGCCTTTCTCGATTCTGATGCGTTCGTAACTCAGCGTTATGGTCGCAGGGGCGAGTTGCTTCACGACCGCATAGGGAACAGGGAACGTTACGCTGGGTGTCCTGTAGATCAGGGGACCAAAGAGACGTGAAAATTCGGTCCTGGGGTCATAAAGCTTGAGCTCCACGGTGTCCCCGGTGATGGCGTCCCCCCTTTTAACGGGCACGACAACTTCCATTGGATGGCCATCGAGAGTGTCGATGAACAACACGTCATCCACCGTTTCATTTACCCAGCACATGTCCAGATAGGTTTTATCCGGAACCAGCTCCCCGTCACCAATTTTTGAAGTGTGGCTGCTGTTGTACACCTGATCGTGAATTCTGTAACTGACGAGCAATGGCTTGGCAGGCCCTATCAATTCAAGAACGGATGATGGGACAAAAATCGTGATGTCCTGATCAATCTCTTCGGGCTTGATCACGTAAGCGACGAGCTGATTGCCTACAGTCATCAAAACTGTGTCCCCCGGGCTCATGATCGGCCAGCGCGGAATGATGAAATCAACGCCTCTCTCAACCATCGCCTGATCGATAATCGATGGGAATTCAGGGGCTTGCAAGGGCACTCGTTCGCTGGAGTTGCCCGTCGGATCGAGGCTGTCCGGGAAGGTCGGCTTGAACCATACGACGATTCCGTCCGAGGACTCGGGACCATTGCCACTGGTGCGGTCGACGGTGTACCACAACCGGTGGATGCCCGGTCTTTCAATGGCGGTTCTGGGAATGAGGCTGAGTACGTCCTGGTTGTTGTGATCGGAAGGGACCACGACTGTCTTGATCAGGGTACCTTCCTCTGTCGGATCCGGGACTTGACCCGGCTCAAGGCGTTTGCCCATGTACAGCCGTATCGTGTCTTGCGCCGCCATCAATTCGTAGGAGTGGAAGAGAATCAGCCAGCCAATTCCGGCGCCAGCCGTTTCGTCAGCGTTGACCCCGTACGATGCCACGGGATAGTCGACCTTGTGCCAGCCAGGAATCAGGGCAGGATACAGATTGAGTATTCCATCCTGCGTAAATACCCCCTCTGACTTGATCTCTGCGAACGGATCGACCGGTTGCTGCGGGCTTTCGTGTTGCAGTGCGGCCAATTGTTCTGCTGTAAAAGCGCTCATAGCATGCTCCGATTTTGAGATGGTGCCTGAACCGCTGGGCATTGGTGCGTCAGAGGATTGAAGGCTCGAAGCTGGCGGCTGGCAACTGTCATAAATAACAGGCTGAGGTTGTTTTCCGATGAGCGGTGGGCCCGCATGCCCCACAACCGTTCAGCACTCTTCATCAAACTGTCACGTAACTGTGGCAGCGCGCTTGAACAAACTTCATCAGACTCGCGCTCTACTGGAGTTCTGCGTTTCGGTGTTTTTCATGCGTGCACGATTTTTATCCACAGCGGTCTTTCTGATCGCTGTGTTGTTCAATTTCCCGTCTTTGGCGGCGTCTCGTTGCGATGTCAATGTTCCGACCGAACGGGTCGATCTGGATCAGGTGAGTCTGGCGTACCAGAGCATCGGCCGTGCGTCCGACCCTGCGTTGTTGCTGGTAATGGGCCTGGGCGGGCAGTTGATTCACTGGCCGGATGAGGTAGTGGTCGCGTTGTGTCAGCAGGGTTTCCGGGTGATTCGCTATGACAATCGCGATGTTGGCCTGTCCACTTGGCGCCAGGCACCGGCCGAGGCCAACCTGACGTTCGAAGTGCTGCGCTACAAACTCGGTTTACCGGTGGCCGCGCCTTATACGCTGACCGACATGGCCGACGATGCACTGGGGTTGATGGACGCCTTGCACGTCGAGCAATTTCACGTGCTGGGCGCCAGCATGGGCGGGATGATCGCCCAGCATCTGGCGGCGATGGCGCCGCAGCGGGTCGAGAGCCTGACGTTGCTGATGACCAGCTCGGGTGCCGAAGGCTTGCCGGCGCCGAGTGCGGCGCTGGTGCAGTTGCTCGCGCGACGCGGTGCGCCGAATCGTGAAGTGGCGCTGGAGCAACAGGCTGATTTGCTGGCGGCGCTGGGCAGTCCTTCGGTCACTGATGATCGGCAGGCGTTGCTGCATCAAGCGGCGCTGTCTTATGACCGGGCGTTTAACCCGGAAGGCGTTAAGCGCCAGATCATGGCGATCCTTGCCGAGCGCAGTCGTGTAGATCTGCTCAACCAACTGCGCGTGCCGACGCTGGTGGTTCACGGCACCGCTGATCCGTTGTTGCCGGTGATGCATGGCGTGCATCTGGCGGCACACATTCGTGGCAGTCAGTTGAAGTTGATTCCGGGGCTGGCCCATCGTTTTCAGGAAGCGTTCAAGGCACCGTTGCTGGCGGCGGTGTTGCCGTATTTGCAGGCCCATCGCGAAGATACTTCGCACTGGGTGCAGATTGATCCCGTGGCCGAACGCAATCTTCTGTAACACCCAAATCCAATTGTGGGAGCGGGTTTGCTCGCGAAGGCGGTGTATCAGTCAAAGCAGATGTCGACTGACACACTGCCTTCGCGAGCAAGCCCGCTCCCACAAGGGATCTGCTGCGCGCTGTGGCCCCTCGGGCGGTTGCAAAATATATCAATGTGCCACTACAGTTTTTGCCGATGCTGCCGACATAAGCAGCATCGTTAATAATCATAGGGACTTGATCCATGAATCTTCACGTTCTACGCACCTGGGCAGCACTGATGTTGTTCGCCTGCCTGACCCTCACCGGTTGTGCCCACGTGCAACCTCCAGTACCGCTGGACCAGCAGTTCTGGGATGCCAAAGAACCTACTATTGGCGTGGCGATCACTGTGGTGCCGGAGCCGGTGCTGGCGTTGACCGGCAATCAGGGGATTCTCGATTACGCCATCAACAAGGGCGTTAACAGCAAGCTCAGTGACAACGTCGCAAAATGGCAAGTGGGCGACCTTCACACCTTGCCGGATGTCCTTGTCGCCAAGCTGCAGGCCAAGGGTTACAAAGCCAAGCGGATCAACGAGCCGGTCGACCTGAATGCGTATAAGGAAACCAGTTTCCGCGAAGGCTACATGACCCGTGACATGACGCCGGTCAAGGCCGCCTACGGCGTCGATCGTCTGCTGCTGGTGAATGTCTACGCCACCGGTGCCACCCGCAGCTACTACAGCGTTGTGCCGACCAGCGTACCGATGGCGCAGGTGGGCGGACAGGGCATGGTGATCGATCTGGCAGACAACAAACTGCTGTGGTTCAAACCCTTTGTCGCTACGCAAGCCGCCCAGGGCGAATGGGACGAGCCGACCTATACCAACTTGTCCAACGCGTTCTATCAGGCTATGGACAATAGCCGTCAGCAAATGATCACCCCGTTCGCGCAATGACGCGCCTGCCCATAGTGGCGGGTGCGCTGGCCCTGCTGATGCTGACGGGGTGTGCGCAAAAACCGGCTCCTGAGGCCGGTTTCAAGGACCAGAGTGCCTTGCCTTACATCCAGGCCCACGGGCTTAAGGTCGACGTGCAGTTGCCGCCATCCTTTGTGGGTGCCAGCACCGTGATTGACTCGCAGGCGGCCTTGAAGGCTGCGTCGTCGAGTCATAATCTGGTGGCCAGTTCAGGCAACGGTGCCGGGCTTGCCGGTTTGCTGGTGGCCAGCCTGATCAACACCCAGATGGGCAGCGGCAGCTTGCAGCGCGATGCGGAAAAAACCGCGCTCAACGAGGCGCGACCGATGGCCGACTTGCTTGCAGGCGTTCCATTGCAGGAGCGCCTGCAACAGCGCTATCAACAGGCTTCGCAAGCGGCCGGGTTCAAGCAAGGAGAAGGGCAGGTCACCGCACGCCTGGTGATTGAGCCCAAACTGATGCTTACCCCCGATCGCGGCAGTTTCGTGCTGATCAATCAGGTGCAGGTCCAGGATATTGCCGGTTCGGCGCTGTATCGCATGCGGATCGAAGTCGTCAGCCAGCCGATTCGGCGCTGTGGCAAGCAGTGCATCGACGACGGCGACCTCGATTTGGCTAAGGTCACGGCGGTGCTCGACGAGTGTATCGATGAATCGATGCGGGTTCTGGCCACTGACCTGATGCAGCCGACACCACCAGCGACCGCCCAGGAAACCTTGCGTTATAACCTTGATGGCCAGCGAGTGGTCGAGCGTGGTTATCAACTGGCCAACAACGGAAACTATTGGCGTTATCGCAACCTCTACGGGGCGGTGAAATCGGTGCCGGTGCCGTTTGAGGATGCGTTGACACCAACGCAGTTGCAGAAGGTTTACGGGCAGTAACCACTTACACCTGCAGGAGCCGCCTTCGCAGCTCCTGCAGGTGTATGCAAATGCAGCAGGCCGCGATTTTTTTGAATTTAGCCGTGCAGGCGCACCCACACGCTGACCAGCACTGTCGCCGCCATCAACCACGCCACTGCCGCCACCGCTAGCGAAGCCTCCAGTCGCATCCGGTCGACCATCACATACAAGGTCGCCAGATAGACGAAGTACGGAATGATCGACCACATGCCAAACACGATGGTGGTCTTCAGATCATCCAGTGAACGCCCTTTGCCGACGATGTAATGAGCGATCAGCGCAAAGGTCGGAAACAGCGGCACCAGGCCTGCGATGTAATAGTTTCTGGTCTTGGCCAGCATGGCGAGGATCACCACCACCGCCGCGCCCAGGGTTGCTTTGAAAATCAGGTCCATCAGTGGCTCAGCCCGTATTTCTTCACTTTGTCGAACAGTGTGGTCTTGGCCATCCCCAGTTCCTGGCTGGCTTGGGTCAGGTTGCCGCCGCTGCGCTGCAAGGCGTCACTGAGCAGGTTGCGTTCGAAGGCTTCCACCGCTTCGGCGAAGGCCAGGCCCTGATTGCTGCCGCTGGCGCCGGTCTTCTTGAAGGCCGGCAGACCGAGGGCGAAGCGTTCGGCGACGTTGCGCAGTTCGCGCACGTTGCCTGGCCAGTCGTGGCTCATCAGAATCGACACGGTCTGGTTGTCCAGTTCAGGCAGCGAGCGGTCGAAGCGCAGGGATGACTGCTGCAAAAAGTGCTCGAACAATTGCAGGATGTCTTCGCGGCGTTCGCGCAGCGGCGGCAGTTCCAGGGTGACCACGTTCAAGCGGTAATACAGGTCGCTGCGAAACTCGCCGGCCTTGCTCGACTCATCCAGGTCGGACTTGGTCGCGGCGATCACCCGGCAATCCACCGCCACGCTCTGGTTCGAACCCAGGCGTTCGAGGGTGCGTTCCTGCAGCACCCGCAGCAGCTTGATCTGCAACGGCAGCGGCATGCTTTCCACTTCGTCGAGGAACAGCGTGCCGCCATCGGCGTGTTCGATCTTGCCGATCCGCCGTTTGCCGGCACCGGTGAAAGCGTTGGCCTCGTGGCCGAAGATTTCGCTTTCGAACAGGTTCTCCGGCAGGCCACCGCAGTTCAGCGCGACGAACTGTTTGCTGTGCCGACGGCTGAAGTCGTGCAGGCAACGTGCAACCAGTTCCTTGCCGGTGCCGGTCTCGCCTTCGATCAGCACGTTGGCCGACGTATCGGCGACGTTGGCGATCAGTTCCCGCAGGTTCTGCATGGCCGGCGAGCGACCGATGATCCGGCCTTCGAGGGAATCGCGCTCGAACAGTTGGCGACGTAACGAGGTGACTTCCCGCGCCAGGCTGCGTTGCTCCAGTGCACGGCGGGCGACGTCCACCAGGCGTTCGGGGGAGAAGGGTTTCTCCATGAAGTCGTAGGCGCCTTTCTGCATCGCGCCGACGGCCATCGAGATGTCGCCGTGGCCGGTAATCAACACCACCGGCAGGCTGCGATCACGGGCCTTGAGCCGGGTCAGCAGTTCCAGGCCATCGATGCCCGGCAGGCGGATGTCGCTGATGACGATGCCGGCGAAGTTATCGCCCACCCGCTCCAGCGCTTCTTCGGCGCTGCCGACGCCGATGCAGGGAATGTCTTCGAGCGTCAGTGCCTGTTGGCAACCGAGCAGCACATGGGGGTCGTCTTCGACGATCAGCACACTTAGGTCGTTGTTCATATTGGCTCGGCGGGAGTAGGGCTTACCAACGGTAAACTGAGGACGAAGGTGGTGCCACCGCTGGCCGGGTGTTCGACACCCAGATGCCCGCCCGTGGCGGCGGCCAGGCTCGCCGACAGGGTCAGGCCGAGGCCCAGGCCCTGTTCGCCGGGCTTGGTGGTGAAGAATGGTTCGAACAGATGCTTGCGCGCTTCGGCATCGATGCCGTGGCCGTTGTCGCGCACCCGCAGGCGATACTTGCCGTCGTATTCCTCGCCTTCGAGCCACAACGTCGGTTGGGGCTGCGACTGCATGGCATCGAGCGCGTTGCCGATCAGGTTGACGAGGATCTGCTCCAGACGGGTCTGGTCGATCTGCACCTGCACGTCGGTGAAATCGCGATGCAGTTGCAGCGGCACGCTTTCCATCCGACTGCCCAGCAGTTGCAGGGCGGCGTCCACGCCTTTGCCGAGGCTGGCCTGGCCCTGGTCATCGCCGCGTCGGGCGAAGGAACGCAGGCTGGCGGTAATCCGGCCCATGCGGTCGATCAGTTCATTGATGGTCTTGAGATTGGTGCTGGCCACATCCAGCTGACCGCGCTCCAGAAAGCGCACGGTATTGCCGGACAAGGTCCGCAAGGCTGCCAGCGGTTGGTTCAATTCGTGGGCGATGCTGGTGGACATCTGGCCGATGGCCGCCAGTTTGCCGGCCTGGACCAGTTCATCCTGAGCGCGGCGCAAGGTTTCTTCAGCCTGCCGACGCTCACGAATCTGCCCCTTGAGCCGTTCGTTGCTGGCACGCAGGTCAGTGGTGCGTTCGGTAATCCGACGCTCCAGTTGATTGTTGGCTTCCTGCAAGGCTTCCCGCGCCGCAAGGCGGGTGGCGATCACTTTGCGCCGCTCGTTCCAGGCGATCAGCAGGAAGGCCACCAGGGCAAACGCCACCGCCACCAGGATTCCCTGATTGATCGCTTCACGCCGCAGGTCTTGCAGGGGCGTGAGCAGGGTGAAATTCCATGGGGTGTCGCTCAGCGGCCGGGTTTGCGACAGGTAGCTGATGTTCTCTTCATCGGACACCAGTTCGCTGTTGGCGGGGAAGGTCAGTTTTTCCTCGCCTTCAGCCAGTTTCTCTCGGGCCAGCGGTTGCAGTTCATTCAGCGGATACCAGTAGTACTGAAGGCTGCGGGCCAGGCGTTCCTTGGTGTCGTCGCTCAACGGCAGCACCGACTTGAGCCGCCGCGCCGGATCGCTGGAGAGGATGATGATGCCGTTCTCATCGCTGACGAACGCTTCCAGGCGCGCGCGCTGCCAGCGTTCTTCCATGGCTTCGAGGCGCACCTTGACCACCGCGACGCCGGTGATCTTGCCATGTTCCTCCAGGCCATGAGCCAGGTAATAGCCGGGTTCGCCGCTGGTGCTGCCGATGCCGTAGAACCGCCCCGGCTGGCCGCGCACGGCGTTCTGGAAGTAGGCGCGGAAGGACAGGTCTTCGCCCAGATAACTGTCGACATCGCGCCAGTTGCTGGTGGCCAGTACGCGTCCGGTGGTGTCCATCACATAAATGGCCCGACTGCGGCTGCGCCGGTTCAGGCCTTCGAGGTATTCGTTGACCCTCTGCCGCAGTTCCGGCGACGGGTCTGCCAACAGCTGGGAAACACTCGATTCGAGTTCCAGCAGGCTGGGCAGGTAGGTGTATTTGCTGATCTCGCTTTCGACGGCGCGCGCGTGCAGTTCCAGCTGACGCTGGCCATTCTCGCTGAGGCTGCGAATGCCGTAGTGTTCACTGACCCAGAAGCCGATGTAACCCAATCCGATCATCAGGGCGATGATCAGCGGCGGCAGGAACAGATGGCGAATCAAACGGGGTTTCACGGCGAGTGATGGCGGCGCGGCGCGATAGAGAGTGGAGTCGCATTTCATCACAGATGCCTTGGGTCAACCACAACACAATATCCATATCCCCACGGGCCCCGTGGGAGTTGCTGTATGGCAAGGGGGCTTTTGTGGCGAGGGGGACAAGCCCCCTCGCCACAGCGGCCCCCTCGCCACAAAAGCCCGCTCCCACAATTAGGGGAGCGGTGCCTTCCTTCTTAGTGCTGCAGAATCTTCTCGAGGAAATGCTGCGCACGCTCGGAGCGGGCGTTGATGTCGCCGAAGAACTCTTCTTTCCTGCAGTCTTCGATAATCTTGCCGGCGTCCATGAAGATCACCCGGTCCGCGACCTTGCGGGCGAAGCCCATTTCGTGGGTCACGCACATCATGGTCATGCCTTCGTGGGCCAGTTGCACCATCACGTCCAGCACTTCGTTGACCATTTCCGGGTCCAGTGCCGAGGTCGGTTCGTCGAACAGCATGACGATCGGGTCCATCGCCAGCGCACGGGCAATCGCCACACGCTGTTGCTGGCCACCGGAAAGCTGGCCCGGGTGCTTATGCGCATGGGCAGACAGCCCGACGCGCTCAAGCAGTTGCAGGCCTTTCTTGGTGGCTTCTTCCTTGCTGCGACCCAACACCTTGATCTGCGCGATGGTCAGGTTTTCGGTGATGGTCAGGTGCGGGAACAGTTCGAAATGCTGGAACACCATGCCCACCCGCGAACGCAGTTTCGGCAGGTTGGTCTTCGGATCGGCGATGGACGTGCCATCGACGATCAGGTCGCCTTTCTGGAACGGTTCCAGTGCATTGACGCACTTGATCAGGGTGGATTTGCCGGAACCGGACGGCCCGCACACCACGATCACCTCGCCTTTTTTGACCTCGGTGCTGCAATCAGTCAGTACCTGGAAGTCCCCATACCACTTGTTGACGTTCTTGATAGAGATCATACGGCGAACCTTTTTTGCAGACGCTTGACCAGCTGCGAGGCGGCAAAGCTGATGATGAAGTACGTGAGACCTGCGAAGATCAGGAACTCATTGGAGCGGCCGATGATGTCGCCACTGGCACGCGAGGCATTGAGGAAGTCCACCAGGCCGACCGCGTAGACCAGCGAGGTGTCCTGAAACAGGATGATGCTTTGTTGCAACAGCAGCGGGGTCATCTTGCGGAACGCTTGCGGCAGGATGATCAACCGCATCATCTGGCCATACGTCATACCCATGGCCTGGGCGGCACTCATCTGGCCCTTGGGAATCGACTGCACCCCGGCCCGGACGATTTCGCAGAAGTACGCTGCTTCGAACATCATGAACGCCACGATGCACGAGGTGAACGCGCCGATCGGGGTGTCTTCGCCGGTGATCCAGCGCAATACGAACGGCACCGCCAGGTAGAACCAGGTGATGACCAGCAGCAGCGGGATCGAGCGGAAGTAGTTGACGTAGGCGCCGGCAATGTTCGACAGCAGTTTGTTGTGGGACAGGCGCATCAACGCCAGGACCGTGCCGAGGATGATCCCGCCGCTCACGCCCAGGGCCATCAGCTGGAGGGTCATGACCATGCCGTTCCACATACCCGGCAGGGACGGAATGATGCCCGAGAAGTCGAATTCCATCATTTACCCCCTACGGAAATCAGGCCCGGCACGGCGACTTTCTTCTCGACCGCGCGCATCAGCAGCATCAGGCTCATGTTCAGGGTGAAGTAGATCAGCGTTGCCAGGGTGAAGGCTTCGAACAGGTTGGCGGAGAACTCGGCGGTCTGTTTGGTCTGCGCCAGCAGCTCCATCAGGCCGATCAGCGACGCGACGGAGGAGTTCTTGAACACGTTCAGGAATTCCGAAGTAAGCGGCGGAATGATGATGCGGTAAGCCTGGGGCAGCAGTACGTTCCAGTAGATCTGCGGCAGCTTGAAACCCATGGCGCGGGCAGCGGATTCCTGGCCGCGGGGCAGCGCCTGGATACCGGTGCGCACTTGTTCGCAAACCCGGGCCGTGGTGAACAGGCCCAGGCACACGACGACACTGAGGAAGGCCGAGGTGGTCGGGTTCAGGTCCTGCTTGTACCAGTCCTGCAGGTTTTGCGGCAGCAGGTCGGGCACCAGGAAGTACCAGATGAACAGCTGCACCAGCAGTGGCACGTTACGGAAGAGTTCGACGTAGCAGGTCGCGATGCCCGATACGATGCGATTCGGCACCGTGCGCATGACACCCAGGATCGAGCCCAGCAGCAGCGCGATGATCCAGGCGGCGACGGCGATGGCGATGGTCCAGCCTAAACCGGAGAGGTACCAGTCGAAATAAATTTCGCTGCCCACGCCGGTGGACTTGAAGAACACGCCCCAGTCCCAGTTGTAATTCATTAGGGTCTCCCCTCGGATTCGATCGATGTACAAGTGCCCGATGACGGTCAGGCACACGCGAACGGCTCGACAACCACCGGTTCGAGTGTTTCCAGAAATGCCAGCAGGGAGTGACAACCCCTGAAAGGGCAGAGGCCTTCTCAGGGGGGAACGTTAGTCAGAAATCAGGATTTCTTTTCGTCAGCCGCTTTGTCGGTCGGATTGGCGATCAGGGTCTTGAGCTCGTCGCTCATCGGGAAGTTCAGGTTCAGGCCTTTTGGCGGGATTGGCTGCATGAACCATTTTTCGTAGATCTTGTTGATCTCGCCCGACTTGTAGGTCGCGATGATTGCGTCGTCGACGGCTTTCTTGAACGGTGCGTCGCCCTTGCGAACCATGCAGCCGTAGATTTCGAACGATTGTGGTGTGCCGGTCACGGCCCAGTCATCCGGCTTCTTGGCCTTGGCCATTTCACCGGCCAGCAAGGCGTCGTCCATCATGAAGGCCACGGCACGGCCGGTTTCCAGCATCTGGAAGGATTCGCCATGGTCTTTGGCGGAGATCACGTTCATGCCCATCTGCTTGTCGGCGTTCATCGACTTGAGGATGCGCTCGGACGTGGTGCCGGCGGTGGTCACGACGTTCTTGCCTTTGAGGTCGGCGAAATCTTTGTAGGGCGAGTCTTTCTTGGCCAGCAGCTTGGTACCGATTTCGAAGATGCCGGCGGAGAAATCAACTTGTTGCTGACGCTCGACGTTGTTGGTGGTGGAGCCGCACTCGACGTCCACGGTGCCGTTCTGCACCAGCGGGATACGGGTTTGCGAGGTCACCAGGTTGTATTTGACCTGGAGGTTGGGCATGTCCAGGTCTTTCTTGATGGCTTCGACGATTTTCAGCTGGATATCGTGGGAGTAGCCAACCGGTTTGCCGGAAGCGTCCGCGATGTAGGAAAACGGAATGGAAGCGTCACGATGCCCGAGGGTGATGGTGCCGGACTCTTTGATCTTCTTCAGTGTGCCGGTGAGTTCGGCGGCGAAAACTGGAGTGCTAATCAGAGCGGCAGCAATGGCTGCGCCCAGGAGATGGGGAACGATGCGCATCAAATTTTCCTCGACATTGTTTTTTTTATGGAGCCAGTTCATCGGCCTTTTTTGGTGCTTCGAATGCCTGGCGGCTCCTGAAGGAGTAGCGCAATAAACATTCGTCCGGGAGAGTAGAGCATGACTCGTGCCAGACCATGCATCATCTATCAAATTATTGATTTTTAAGAGTATTTTAATGTTGGTGACGTTGAGTTTGTTGTCGGATGATCCGGTTTTCCGAATCGACCGAGGAGTCGCGTTCGGAAAACCGAATGGATTGACTCACACAAAACTGTAGGAGCGAGGCTTGCCCGCGAAGGGGGCACTGCGGTCTGTCTGTTGAACCGCTTTATCGTTCTTCGCGGGCAAGCCTCGCTCCTACAGTAATGCGCGGTATGAAAAAGCCCCTGAATCGTGAGATTCAGGGGCTTTGGTTTAACCGGATATCCGATCAGGCTGCTTCGATCTTGCTGCGGTTCTGTTCGAGCTTGTTCAGGTAATCCTTGAGCTTCTGCTGTTCCGCCGCAGTGGTGAACAGCCCAAGCTTGCTGCGGCGCCACAGGATGTCATCGGCGGTGGTCGCCCATTCTTCGCTGCACAGGTAGTCGACTTCGCGGGTGTAGAGCCCGCCGCCGATGTGTTCGCCCAGGTCACCGAGGTTTTCCACGCCTTCGAGCATTCGCCAGGTGCGGTTGCCGTAAGTGGTGGACCAGCGTCGGGCGATCTCAGTGGGGATCCAGTCGAACTTGTCGCGGATCCGCGAACTCAATGCCTGCGGAGTCGTCATGTCTTCGCCACCGGGCAGGGGCGCGCTGGCGGTCCAGCTTGGTTTGATGTGCGTGAAGTACGGGGCCAATTGCGCCAGCGCCGACTCGGCCAGTTTGCGGTAGGTCGTCAGCTTGCCGCCGAACACCGACAGCAACGGTGCTTCTTCACCAGAACCCGACAACGCCAGGGTGTAGTCGCGGGTGACGGCCGACGGGTTGTCGGATTCGTCGTTGCACAGCGGACGAACGCCGGAGTAGCTGTGCAGGATGTCCGCGCGGCTGAGTTGTTTCTTGAAGTGGGCATTGACCACTTTCAGCAGGTAATCGGTTTCGCCTTCAGTGATCGCCACTTTTGCCGGGTCGCCGGTGTACTCGCGGTCGGTGGTGCCGATCAGGGTGAAGTGGTTCAGGTACGGAATGGTGAAGACGATGCGCTGATCTTCGTTTTGCAGAATGTGCGCGTATTCGCCTTCGTACAGTTTTGGCACGATCAGGTGGCTGCCCTGGATCAGACGGATGCCGTATGGCGATTCCATCTTCAGGTCGTCACGAATGAACTGGGCGACCCATGGGCCGGCAGCGTTCACCAGTGCCTTGGCGCGGATCGAAAACAGGCTGCCATCGGCGCGTTCCAGGTTCATGTGCCACAGGCCCTTGGTGCGACGGGCACTGACGCAGCGGGTTTGCGTATGAACGTGGGCACCTTTCTCGCGGGCAGCCATGGCGTTCAGTACGACGAGGCGTGCGTCATCGACCCAGCAATCGGAATATTCGAAGCCTTTGGTGATTTCGCTTTTCAGCGGGCTGTCCGGGCCGAACTTCAGGCTTTTCGAGCCTTCGAGTTTTTCCCGTTTGCCGAGGTGGTCATAAAGGAACAGACCGGCGCGGATCATCCAGGCCGGACGCAGGTGCGGGCGGTGGGGCAGCACGAAGCGCATCTGTTTGACGATGTGCGGCGCCTTGGCCAGCAGCACTTCGCGCTCGGCCAGGGCTTCGCGCACCAGGCGGAACTCATAATGCTCCAGGTAGCGCAGGCCACCGTGGATCAGCTTGCTGCTGGCCGACGAGGTGTGGCTGGCCAGATCATCCTTTTCGCAAAGGAACACCGAAAGGCCGCGACCGGCGGCATCCGCTGCGATCCCCACGCCATTGATCCCACCACCAATGACGGCGATATCGTAGACCTCGGCGAGAGGGGGCGTAGGCAAGGTAGAAGTGGGCATCGGCTGGCCTCGGGCTTTTTTGATTTCTATATTTGAATTCGAACATTAATGTTCATTTGCGAAAATACTAGCCCATAAAGACGCCCACAGCCAGTGTGCTTCGATTGAAAATACTGATCGAAGGGCCGTTAAAGGAAAATATTCGAACATTGAATGATGGTAGGGAGTGCTTTTGTGGCGAGGGAGCTTGCTCCCGCTGGGCTGCGAAGCGGTCCTATAACCGGCTACCGCGGTATCTCAGGAAGAACATGTTGTCTGATTGGCGTCTGCTGTGCAGCCGAACGGGGGGGCAAGCCCCCTCGCCACAGGGGGGATGTGCTTACACGACCTCCAGCCGAATCTTGTGCTGGCTCAACAATTGCGCCAGGGCCGGCGAAGGCGGCTGGTCGGTGACCAGGCAATCGATCAGGCTGATCGGCCCCAGGCGAATCATGGCATTGCGCCCGAATTTGCTGGAGTCCGCCGCGAGAATCACCTGTCGGGCGTTGGCGATGATCGCCTGGGATACCCGCACTTCCTGATAGTCGAAATCCAGCAAGCTGCCGTCTTCATCGATTCCACTGATGCCGACCAGGGCGAAGTCGACCTTGAACTGGTTAATGAAGTCGACGCTGGCCTGACCGACCACGCCACCGTCACGCCGCACGTTGCCACCGGTCAGCAGCACGTCGAAGTCGTCCTTGGCGCTGAGCATCGAGGCCACATGCAGGTTGTTGGTGATGATCTTCAGGTGGCTGTGGTTGAGCAGCGCCCGAGCAATGGATTCGGTGGTGGTGCCGATATTGATGAACAGCGAGGCGTGATCGGGAATCTGCGCCGCAATGGCTTCGCCGATACGCTGCTTTTCATCGCGCATCTGATCGGCGCGCATGGCGTAGGCGGTGTTTTCGACGCTGGAGTCGTAGGCTGCGCCGCCGTGATAGCGACGCAACAGATTCACTTCCGCCAATTGATTGATATCGCGGCGGATGGTTTGCGGTGTAACGACGAACAGCTGGGCCATTTCCTCGATGCTGACATAGCCGCGTTCGCGGACCAGTTCAAGGATTTGCTGCTGACGGGGAGGCAGATTCATGGGGCTTCCTTTGGGCTGCCGTGCAAAATTTGCCCATGATGCCGCAGGAATCCGCTCCCTACCAGTTACAACCGGATACGAGTCCGGTCCGTGGCTTATTCAGCGCCTTCGTGCGGTTCCCAATCGCGAGTGCGGCTGACGGCTTTTTTCCAGCCGGCGTAGAGTTTTTCCTTCGCGGTTTCGTCCAGCGCTGGTTCAAACTCGCGCTCGATCACCGCCTTGCCGCGCAACTCGTCCAGGCTGCCCCAGAAACCGCAGGCCAAACCCGCCAGGTAAGCGGCGCCCAACGCGGTGGTTTCGCGCATTTTCGGGCGCTCGACTTGAGTGCCGAGGATGTCGGCCTGGAATTGCATCAGGAAATTGTTCGCCACTGCACCGCCGTCCACGCGCAGGGCTTTCAGGCGTTCGCCGGAATCCTGCTGCATGGCGTCCAGAACGTCGCGGGTCTGGTAGGCAATCGACTCAAGCGCGGCACGAATGATGTGATCCACGCGTACGCCACGGGTCAGGCCGAACAACGCACCACGGGCATACGGGTCCCAGTACGGAGCGCCCAGACCGGTGAAGGCCGGCACCAGGTACACGCCGTTGCTGTCCTTGACCTTGTTGGCGAAGTATTCGGTGTCGTGGGCGTCGTTGATGATTTTCAACTCGTCTCGCAGCCACTGCACGGTGGAGCCACCGTTGAACACCGCGCCTTCCAGCGCATAGGCCACTTCGCCACGCGGGCCGCAAGCGATGGTGGTCAGCATGCCGTGCTTGGACTTCACTGCTTTGTCGCCGGTGTTCATCAGCAGGAAGCAGCCGGTGCCGTAGGTGTTTTTCGCCTGGCCTGGCTCGACGCACATTTGGCCGAACAGGGCGGCCTGCTGGTCGCCGGCGATACCGCCAATGGCGATGCCGCTTTTGGTGTGGCCGTAGATTTCGGACGAGGACTTAACTTCCGGCAGCATCTCGCGCGGGATGTCGAGGACGTCCAGCATCTTCGCGTCCCACTCCAGCGTGTGGATGTTGAAGAGCATGGTGCGCGAGGCGTTGGTGTAGTCGGTGACGTGCACCTTGCCGCCGGTAAATTTCCAGATCAGCCAGCTGTCTACGGTGCCGAACAGCAGTTCACCCTTGCGCGCCCGCTCACGGCTGCCTTCGACATTGTCGAGGATCCACTTGAGCTTGGTGCCGGAGAAGTACGGGTCGGTGACCAGGCCCGTGGTGTCGCTGATGTATTGCTCGTGGCCGTCGCGCTTGAGCTGCTGGCAGATTTCGGTGCTGCGGCGGCACTGCCAGACGATCGCGTTGTAGATAGGGCGGCCAGTGGTCTTGTCCCAGACCACGGTGGTTTCGCGCTGGTTGGTGATGCCGATGGCCGCGACCTGGTCGTGATGCAGGCCGGCTTGAGCCAGGGCCTCGACCATCACGGCGCTCTGGGTGGCGAAGATTTCCATCGGGTCGTGTTCGACCCAACCGGCTTGCGGGTAATGCTGTGCGAATTCACGCTGGGCGGTGCAAACCACGTTCGCGTCGCGATCGAAAATGATCGCGCGGGAGCTGGTCGTACCCTGATCGAGGGCAATGATGTAGTTCTTATTCTGAATGTCGGTCATGTCGATTGCCTTGGACGAAATAAGGAAGTGAAGTCAGGCGCGGGATCAAAATGGGCAGGATCACGCGCCAACGGTTTCAAGACGTTCTTGGTTTGCCGTCAATGGCCAGTGCTGCGTCCTTTGTAGCAGGTATGGCGCTGGGCAGATGACGGGCAATCAGCCCGCGATAAGCTGCAGCACCGAGACAGGCACCGACAATCGGTGCAAAAACCGGAATCAGGAAGTACGGGATATCGCGTCCGCCAGTGAAGGAAATTTCACCCCAGCCTGCGAAGAAAGTCATCAGTTTAGGACCGAAGTCGCGGGCCGGGTTCATCGCGAAACCGGTCAGCGGCCCCATCGAGCTGCCGATCACGGCAATCAGCAGGCCGATCAACAACGGCGCCAGCGGTCCTTTGGGCAGGCCATTGTTGTCGTCGGTGAGCGACATGATCACGCCCATCAGAATGGCGGTGATGATCACTTCAACCAGAAAGGCCTGGCCCGTGGACAGGGCAGGGTTCGGGAAGGTGGAGAACACCGAGGCCAATTCAAGGCTGGCTTCGGTGCCACGAACCATTTGGTGAGTTTGTTCGAAATCGAAGAACAGGTTGCTGTACAGCGTGTAAACCAACAATGCCCCGCAGAAGGCACCAGCGACCTGGGAGAAGATGTAGAAAGGCAGTTTGCGCTTTTCGAAGTCAGCGAAAATGCTCAGCGCGATACTCACGGCAGGGTTGAGGTGCGCACCGGAAACGCCGGCGGTGAGGTAGATCGCCATGCTGACGCCAACCCCCCAGATGATGCTGATTTCCCATAAACCGAAGCTGGCACCCGCCACCTTGAGCGCGGCAACGCAGCCGGTACCGAAAAAGATCAGCAGTGCAGTACCCAGAAACTCGGCCATGCATTGGCTCGAGAGCGACGGTTGTTGTAACGCAGTTGTCATTGAAAACCTCGTTTTTTGTTGTTGTGTGGCGCTTTTCCATCGAGGTCAAAGCGCGATTTTCACCGAGGCAGGATCCCCATCCTGTGCTCGGCTTACTGCCGGGTGCTGCGGTGAGACGTTCGTGCTGTGTTCACATTCGAAAAAATATAGACAAGAAGCACTGCTGTCAAAGGTCGAAAGTGAACCATCAGTCATATTTAAACTATTAGTCCTGTGAATGATCGCATCGTTCATCTGACGAGAGGCGTGTGGACGAACGACCGAAAGCCCGGCCATGCTTTGGAAATAGCAGCGCAATAGAGCCTTTTATCGATCAATGACCTAGAATCCTGCGCAGTATTTTTCTTCTGCCGCCAAGTCTGGAGCTGTCATGACCCCCGCATTGGATTTGTTGAAAAAAGTTCGTGCCGAACATCGTGTGCACAGTTACGAACATGATCCGAAGGCAGCGTCCTATGGTCTGGAGGCCGCGGAAAAACTGGGCCTGGCCCCCGCGCAGGTGTTCAAGACATTGCTGGCGGCCAGCGAGAAGGGGGAGTTATTGGTGGCGGTGGTGCCGGTCGTCGGAAGTCTGGACTTGAAGGCGCTGGCACAGGCCGCAGGCGTGAAAAAAGTCGAAATGGCCGATCCAGCCGCTGCGCAGCGTTCGACGGGGTATCTGTTGGGCGGTATCAGCCCGCTCGGGCAGAAGAAGCGCCTGCGCACGTTTATCGATCATTCGGCCCAGCCGTTTTCCAGCATCTTCGTCAGCGCCGGGCGGCGCGGTCTGGAAGTCGAACTGGCGCCTGCCGTGTTGGCCGAACACACCCAGGCGAAGTTCGCCGATATCGGTCGTGCCTGAGCAAAAGGTCTCGGGCTTACAACCCGGCGCTGTATGGTGGAAATTGGTTCGTTCTGTCACTGGTGAAGGGCTATGCCAGGCTTCATGCTCGGCGATCTGAAGAAAGGGAGAAGTGCCATGCAGCTTGAGTTTCATCAGATCGATGCGTTCAGTGATCGGCCGTTCAGTGGCAACCCGGCGATGGTGTACCGGCTCGATGCTTGGCTTGACGATGAGTTGATGCAAAAAATCGCCGCCGAACATAACCTCGCCGAAACCGCGTTCCTGGTGCGTGAGGGTTCTGTCTGGCGCATCCGCTGGTTTACCCCGATTACTGAAGTCCCATTGTGCGGTCATGCGACCCTGGCCAGCGCCTACGTGCTCTTTGAACTCTATAAAGAACCGGTCGAGCGACTGGACTTCATCTGTAAGTCCGGCCCGTTGAGTGTCACCCGAGAGGGTGGGCGCTTGTGGCTGGATTTCCCGGCAGTCGTGCCGTCGGAAGTGGGCATGACCCGGGATGTCGAGCGCGCCTTGGGCGTCGAGGCGGTCGATGTGCTGGGCTCGAAGGAATTGTTGGTGGTGCTGGAGTCCGAGCAGGCGGTGCTCGATTGTCAGCCGGACATGATCGCCCTGGCGAAACTGCCATGGCCGGGCGCCATCGTGACAGCCAAAGGCAACAAGCATGACTTTGTGTCGCGCTACTTTGCCCCGGCGATCGGCATCAACGAAGACCCGGTGACCGGTTCAACCCATTGCAGCCTGATTCCGTACTGGTCGAAACGCTTGAGCAAGTCGAGTCTGACGGCTTATCAGTGCTCGGCGCGGGGTGGGGAGTTGTTTTGTCAGCTGGAAGGGGATCGGGTGAGTATTGGCGGGAATGCGACGCTGGTCGCGAGCGGAACGCTAATGCTGGGTTAAACGAAAATCCAATAGGTGGGAGCTCGCTCCCACCTATGTCCGCATTGTTCAGCTGGCGGCGCCGTAGCGCCGAACCCCGGACTCGATCGTCGGAATCTGCGCCGCTGTACTACCGGAGGCCTGGAACAGTACCAGGTGTTCCGCCGCTACCCGAATGCCGACTTCAGCACCGACCAGATGATCGGCATGACTTGGGAAAATCGACTCCAGCTGCGCGCCCGTAGACAACTGCAAGCGGTACAGCGTTGAGGCACCCTGGAAGCTCTTGCCGACAATCTGCGCCCTCAGTGGGCTGGACGGTGCATAGACGATGTCGTCCGGACGCAGCAATACGTCCACGGCGCCACCGATCGGCCAGGTGTAGGCACGGTTGCCGCGCAATTCACCCAATTCGGTCTGCACCGACTCCGGGCTGCTCAACTGACCGCGAATGAAGTAACCCTGGCCAATGAAGCTGGCCACATACGGTGTCAGCGGTTCGTGATAGAGGTTGTAGGGGGTATCCCATTGTTCAAGGCGACCTTCCTTGAAAACGCCGACATGGTCGCTGACCGCGAAAGCTTCTTCCTGGTCGTGGGTCACCAGAATCGCACTGGTGCCGCGAGCCTTGAGGATGTCGCGTACTTCATGGCTGAGCTTGCGTCGCAACTCACCATCGAGGTTGGAGAACGGTTCGTCGAGCAACAACAGTTGCGGTTCCGGCGCCAGGGCGCGGGCCAGTGCAACCCGCTGCTGCTGGCCACCGGACAGTTCATGGGGAAAGCGCTTGCCGAGGTTTTTCAGGTTGACCAGTTCGAGCAGTTCTTCGGTGATACGATCCTTTTGCGGATGCCTGCGGATCCCGAAGGCGATGTTCTCGGCCACGCTCAAATGCGGAAACAGCGCGTAATCCTGGAACACCATGCCGATCCGGCGTTTCTCCGGGGCGAGGGTGAAGCCGGCGCTGGAGATGGTCTCGCCCGCCAACTGGATCTCACCCTCGTGCACCGGTTCGAAACCGGCAATGGCCCGCAGGGTGGTGGTTTTGCCGCAGCCCGAAGAGCCCAGCAGGCAACCGATATCGCCGGCATTCAAATGCAGGTTGAGGTTCTGCACAACCCGCTGGTTTTGATAACCACAGGCCAGATTGCGCAGGTTCAGCAGTAATGGCTGGCTCATGCGTGATGGTACGAAGGTGGGACGAGAAACTCGAGCAGGGCCTTTTGTGCATGCAGACGGTTTTCGGCTTGATCCCATGCCACCGAACGCGGGTCGTCGAGCAGGTCGAGGCTGATTTCCTCGCCACGGTGGGCCGGCAGGCAATGCATGAACAGCACGTCCGGTGCGGCCAGGTCGAGCAGCGCCCGGTTGACCTGGAACGGTGCGAACAGCTTCAGGCGCTTGGCGGTTTCCTCTTCCTGGCCCATGGAGGTCCAGACGTCGGTGCTCACCAGATGCGCGCCGCGTACGGCTTCCCGAGGATCGCGGACGATGCTTACCCGATCGCCGGCCTTGGCCACGAACTCAGGGTTGGGTTCGTAACCTTCCGGGCAGGCGATGCGCAACTGGAAGTCGAACTGGATCGCCGCTTCTATATAGCTGTTGCACATGTTGTTGCCGTCGCCGATCCAGGCCACGGTCTTGCCTTGGATCGAACCGCGATGTTCGAGGAAGGTTTGCATGTCGGCCAGCAACTGGCACGGGTGCAGGTCATCGGACAGGCCGTTGATCAGCGGGACTCGCGAATTGGCGGCGAATTCGGTCAGGGTGCTGTGCGAAAACGTACGGATCATCACTGCATCGAGCATGCTCGACATGACAATGGCGGCGTCGCCGATCGGTTCGCCACGGCCCAGCTGAGTGTCGCGCGGCGACAGGAAGATCGCCTGGCCACCGAGCTGGATCATGCCGGCTTCGAACGAAATACGGGTACGGGTCGAGGACTTCTCGAAAATCATCCCCAGGACGCGGTTTTTCAAAGGCTCGAACAGTACGCCGCGGTTACGCAGGTCCTTGAGCTCAACGCCTCGACGGATCACGCTGACCAGCTCTTCGGGCGTGCAATCCATCAGGGAGAGAAAGTGCCTTGCGCTCATCATTGACTACCTTTTTGCAACAGACCGCAGATACTCAAAGCCTTGTTTAACTGAAAAACGGGCGAGACCTGCGGCGTAAGCCGCACGGGGCGACGAAATAGGGGGAGGCGCGATATTGACATTAAATGTCGCGTTTTTCCAATAGGCTACGGTGTTTAGAGGATTTCAGAGAGGCTACGGGGTGACCGCAGTAGCGCTTTTGAAGCCTGTTTCCTGACAGCAGCTGAGCATTTGTACACTGGGCTCGCCGGGCTTGGCAATCAGACAGGGCGTGGGCGACAGATTGGCAGTCGGTTTTTGACCTGTCATTCGAGCCTTTGGCGGGCAATGTGTCTGGTCTGAAACATTTGCTAATGCAAAGTGCTGGGTTATAACTAAAGCACGAGCGACGCAGGAAGCCTCAGGAATGGAATCGAAAGAACAGTTATTGATGGAGCTACTCGGCCTTACGGCTCGCTCTCTGACCCACCTCACTGCTTCCATGACCTCGATGTCTTTCGAGTTGTTACGCAGTGAAGACGAAGTCACCAAGGCGGCTGGCCGGCGCATGATCGACCGCATGGCCACCATCAGTGCCGGGCTCGACGAGCATTGGCGGCTGATCGGCGAGCTCACCGGCGTGCACGTCGCCCACGAGCAGATCGAAACCATCGAGGAAATCCAGCTGCAGGCGCCGCCGAGTCTGCCGCCGAACTGATCTCCTTGCTGCCATCGGCCGGCCTGATGGTCGTCGATTCACAAGACGAACGTCGCTGGCGCGGTGGCAAGTCACGCGCCATAGTTTTGTTCCCGCGGCCGACATTGCCCGCCCAGAACAAAACAGAGACTGGCCATGACCAAGACTCTCCATCACCGTGCGTGCCACCTGTGTGAAGCCATCTGCGGCCTGACCATCGAAACCACCGAGGTCGAAGGCAGCGGCGTGCAGATCACCTCGATCAAGGGCGACCCTCAGGACAGCTTCAGCCGTGGGCATATCTGCCCCAAGGCGGTGGCCCTGCAAGACATTCAGAACGACCCGGATCGCCTGCGTCAGCCGATGCAGCGAGTGGGTAGCGAGTGGCAGCCTATCGAGTGGGAAGATGCGTTCAGCCTTGTAGCCGAACGCCTGGCGGCGATTCAGGAGCGTCACGGGCAGAACGCGGTGGCGGTCTATCAGGGCAACCCCAGCGTGCACAACTACGGGTTGATGACCCACAGCAATTACTTCCTCGGCCTGTTGAAAACCCGTAACCGGTTTTCCGCGACGTCGGTCGATCAGTTGCCCCATCACCTGACCAGTCATTTGATGTATGGCCACGGCTTGCTGTTGCCGATCCCGGACATCGATCACACTGATTTCATGTTGATCCTGGGCGGTAATCCGCTGGCCTCCAACGGCAGCATCATGACCGTGCCGGATGTGGAGAAGCGCCTCAAGGCGATTCAGGCCCGGGGTGGCAAAGTGGTGGTGGTCGATCCGCGTCGCAGCGAAACGGCGGCGATTGCCGACCAGCATCTGTTCGTGCGCCCCGGCGGCGATGCGGCGCTGTTGTTCGGGCTGCTCAATACGTTATTCGCTGAAGGCCTGACCCGCGACAGTCATTTGCCGGTCGATGGGCTGGATGAAGTGCGTAAGGCGATCGCAGGTTTCACTGCCGAGGCCATGAGCCCGCTGTGCGCAGTCCCCGCCGAACAGATCCGTCAACTGGCGCGGGACTTCGCGGCAGCCCCGACGGCGGTCTGCTATGGCCGCATGGGCGTCTCGACCCAGGCCTTCGGCACCTTGTGCCATTGGCTGGTGCAATTGATCAATCTGGTGACCGGCAACCTTGATCGTGTCGGCGGTGCGTTGTGCACCGAGCCGGCGGTGGACCTGGTGGCGTCCACATCGGGTGGCCATTTCAACCTGTGGCGAAGCCGCGTGTCCGGGCGTCCTGAATACGGTGGCGAGTTGCCGGTGTCGGCGCTGGCCGAAGAGATGCTCACCGAGGGGGAAGGGCAGGTCCGTGCGCTGATCACCGTGGCGGGTAATCCGGTGCTGTCCACGCCCAATGGCCGACAGCTGGAGCAGGCGCTGGACGGACTGGAGTTCATGGTCAGCGTCGACCTGTACATCAATGAAACCACGCGTTATGCCGACCTGATCCTGCCGTCGACTTCGGCGCTGGAAAACGATCACTACGACACCACCTTCAATATGTTCGCGGTGCGCAACGTCACCCGTTTCAACCGGGCGATTCTCGCCAAGCCGCAAGGCGCGCTGCATGACTGGGAGATCTTCGTGGGGCTGGCCGAGGCCTTTGCGGCGAAGACCGGCAAGGCGCTGAAACCGGCCATTGCGCCGGCGCAGATGATTGACCGGGGGCTGCGGATGGGCCTGTATGGCGATGCTTCAGGGCACAAACTGTCGCTGGCGACCTTGTTCGATCACCCTCACGGTATCGATCTCGGCGCGCTCAAGCCCAATTTGACGCCTCGTCTGAAGACGGCCAATCAGCGCGTCCAGGCGGCGCCTGTGGAGATCCTCGCCGATCTGGCGCGCTTTGCGGCGTTGCAAGCACCAGCCGCCGATGAGTTACTGATGATCGGTCGCCGCCATGTGCGCAGCAACAACTCATGGATGCACAACTATCACCGCCTGGTGAAGGGCAAGCCGCGCCATCAACTGCTGATGCACCCGGACGACCTGGCCAGCCGCGGGCTCAGCGATGGGCAGCGGGTGCGCGTCAGTTCACGGGTCGGCGTGATCGAGGTTGAAGTGGTCGCCAGCCTCGATATGATGAAAGGAGTGGTCAGCCTGCCCCACGGTTGGGGTCATGCGCGACCGGGCGTGCAGATGACGATTGCCAGTGGCCAGCCAGGTTCCAGCGCCAATGACCTGACTGACGAATGTCAGCTCGATGAGTTGTCGGGCAATGCGGCATTGAACGGCGTGCCGGTGACCGTTGCGGCGGCGTGAACATGTCTGTCGGGGAGGCCGAGCATGGCGCTCGGGTTTCCGTTACAATGCGCCACCGTGCCGACCACTGAGTCGGAAAGTTCAGCCGAGGTGCTCCATGGATATCATCGAAACGATTAAAGAGCAGATTGCCAACAACACCATTCTGCTTTACATGAAAGGCTCGCCGAATGCCCCGCAGTGTGGGTTCTCCGCGAAAGCCGCCCAGGCTGTGATGGCCTGTGGTGAAAAGTTTGCCTATGTGGATATCCTGCAGAACCCGGAAATCCGCGCCAACCTGCCAAAGTACGCCAACTGGCCAACCTTCCCACAACTGTGGGTTGCCGGTGAGCTGGTTGGTGGTAGCGACATCATGACTGAAATGTCTGCCGACGGTTCGTTGCAGGCACTGATCAAAGACGCCGCCGCCAAAGCCGCCGCTGCCAAGACCGAAGCCTGATTCGGTTCCCGCAGGCTGCGATCTTTTGATCTTCAGCACGTAAAAAGCCCCGCCTCTGTAAAGAGAGCGGGGCTTTTTATTGCGTCGGGGTTAGCGGCGTAGAACTTACTCTTCGCCCATCTGCGATTGCAGATAGTTCTCAAGGCCGACTTTATCGATCAGGCCCAGCTGGGTTTCCAGCCAGTCGATATGTTCTTCTTCGGATTCAAGAATGTCTTCGAGCAATTCACGGCTACCGAAGTCGCCAACGGTTTCGCAATGGGCGATAGCGACTTTCAGGTCGGCATGACCGTCGCGTTCGATCTTCAAGTCACACTCAAGCATTTCCTTGGTGTGTTCGCCGATGTGCAGCTTGCCCAGGTCCTGGACGTTCGGCAGGCCTTCAAGGAACAGGATGCGCTTGATCAGCTTGTCGGCGTGCTTCATCTCATCGATGGATTCGTGGTACTCGTGCTTGCCGAGCTTGTTCAGGCCCCAATCTTCATACATGCGCGCGTGCAGGAAGTACTGATTGATCGCGACCAGTTCATTGGCAAGGATTTTGTTGAGATGCTGGATGACTGTAACGTCGCCTTTCATGGTGGGAGTCCTGCCCTGTATTAGCTGTATATAAGGCGGAGTTTGAGCCGCGTAATTAACAGTGTCAAACCTAAGTTATTGAAACTTAAATGAAAATTAATCGGAATAAGAATGTTTGTGTTCCGCGTCTAAGGCCTAAGCGATTGATTTTCAGACATAAAAAAACCGGACATCAAGTCCGGTTCTTCGAAATACGGTAGTTATGCGGCTGTAAATTCTACGGGGTAGGGGATCGCCGCCTGGGCCGTTTGCAGTTTGCCCAGAGTTTCACGCACCACTTCCTTGGCCAGGCAAGCGCATTTGCCACATTGGCCGGCTACGCCGGTAGCCAGACGGACTTCTTTGTAGCTGCAGCAACCTTCATAGATTGCATCGCGGATTTGACCGTCGGTGACGCCAGTGCAGAGGCAGACATACATAAGTGAGAACCGTCGCTGGTTGTGACTCAATTGCGATGGATCTTAATGTTAACGAGAATGATTGTCAAAGTGGTTTCTGAAGGCTTTTTGTCATAAGGGCCTTTGACTGACGAACGGTTTCCTCTCGCGCTTTATGAAAAAAAATAGAAGTGGCCATTTTGCCCGTCAGAAAAAAACCGCTAAGGACAGGCGAAAAACGCGGTGTATGATGGTCGGCCTTTTGCGAAGGAGGTTCGTGTCACAGGGCTGTCGCCTGAGGGTGACAGGCTGGCATGAGCCCTGTTCTTCAACGTTATTACACCAGGAGATATCCAATGAGCGTACTCGTAGGCAAACAAGCCCCTGATTTCACCGTACCGGCCGTACTCGGCAATGGCGAAATCGTCGACAGCTTCACCCTGTCCTCGGCCATCAAAGGCAAATACGGCCTGGTGTTCTTCTACCCACTGGACTTCACCTTCGTTTGCCCGTCCGAGCTGATCGCTCTGGACAACCGCATGGCTGACTTCAAGGCACGCAACGTTGAAGTGGTCGCCGTTTCGATCGACTCGCACTTCACCCACAACGCGTGGCGCAACACCCCGGTGAACAATGGCGGTATCGGCCAGGTTCGTTACACCATGGCTGCTGACATCAAGCAGGAAATCATGAAGGCTTACGACGTTCAGTCCGCTGACGGCGTGGCTTTCCGTGGTGCGTTCCTGATCGACGACAAAGGCGTTGTCCGCTCGCAGATCGTCAACGACCTGCCGCTGGGCCGTAACATGGAAGAGCTGATCCGTCTGGTTGATGCTCTGCAATTCCACGAAGAGCACGGCGAAGTTTGCCCTGCCAACTGGAAAAAAGGCGACAAAGGCATGAACGCTTCGCCAGAAGGCGTTGCGGCTTACCTGACCGAGCACGCTGCTGCGCTGTAAGCCAGGCGTCCGGCAATAAAAAACCGGCCTCACTGAGGCCGGTTTTTTTATGGGCGGGATAAACCGGCGACCAGCCTCAGTCGTTGTAGTCTTCCCAGCCGCCCATCTGTTTCCAGCGATTGACGATGCCGCAGAACAGCTCAGCAGTCTTCTCGGTGTCGTAGCGAGCCGAATGAGCCTCACGACCGTCGAAGTCGATGTCCGCTGCCTGACAGGCCTTGGCCAGTACGGTTTGACCGTAGGCAAGACCGGCGAGGGTCGCGGTGTCGAAGCTGGAGAACGGGTGAAACGGGTTGCGTTTCATGTCCAGGCGCGCGACTGCCGCGTTGAGGAAACCCAGGTCGAAGCTGCTGTTGTGACCGACCAGAATCGCCCGTTTGCAACCGTTGGCTTTCAGGGCCTTGCGAATGCCACGGAAGATATCGGTCAGCGCCGCTTCTTCACTCACTGCCATGCGCAACGGGTGATCGAGTTTGATCCCGGTGAATTCCAGGGCTGCTGCTTCGATGTTGGCGCCTTCGAATGGCTCAACCCGGAAGAAGTAGGTGTGATCGGGGTACACGAACCCTTTTTCATCCATGGCGATAGTGGTTGCAGCAATTTCCAGCAGGGCGTCGGTGGCCGAGTTGAAGCCACCGGTTTCTACGTCGACGACAACCGGCAGGTAACCACGGAATCTGGCAGCCATTGGATGACGAGGACCACCTCCACCGCCTTGACCGTCCTGTTCGTCGTCGAAATGGTCTTCACTCACGCGTGTTCCTCCAGCAGGCGCCAGCGCAGTTTTTCACCGGCGCGCAGCGGGATAACGGTCAGCTCGCCAAATGGCAGGCTGGTTGGGGCGGTCCACTCTTCGCGGACCAGGGTGATGCGATCGGTGTTCGCCGGCAGACCGTAGAAACGCGGGCCATTGAGGCTGGCGAAGGCTTCGAGCTTGTCCAGCGCATTACGCTGTTCGAAGGCTTCGGCATACATCTCGATCGCGGCATAAGCGGTGTAGCAACCGGCACAGCCGCAAGCCGCTTCTTTGGCGTGCTGGGCATGGGGGGCCGAGTCGGTGCCGAGGAAGAACTTGTCGCTGCCGCTGGTGGCGGCGTCGAGCAGGGCTTCCTGGTGGGTATTGCGCTTGAGGATCGGCAGGCAATAGAAGTGCGGCCGAATCCCACCCACCAGCATGTGGTTGCGGTTGTACAGCAGGTGATGCGCGGTGATGGTGGCGCCAACGTTGGCCGAAGCCGCGTTGACGAACTGCACGGCATCGGCGGTGGTGATGTGTTCGAACACCACTTTGAGCGTTGGGAAACGCTCGACCACGCGACGCATGTGCTCATCGATGAAGATTTTTTCCCGATCGAAAACGTCGATATCGCCACGGGTGACTTCACCGTGAACCAGCAAGGGCATCCCGACTTCGGCCATGGCCTCCAGTGCAGGGAAAATCTTGTCGATGCTGGTGACGCCAGAGTCCGAGTTGGTGGTCGCGCCTGCCGGGTACAGCTTGGCGGCGTGAATGAAACCGCTGGCCTTGGCCTCACGAATTTCTTCGGGCTGGGTGCGGTCGGTCAGGTACAGAACCATCAGCGGTTCGAAACGGCTGCCGGCCGGACGTGCGGCGAGAATCCGCTGGCGATAGCCATCGGCTTCAGCAGCGTTGCGCACCGGAGGTACCAGGTTGGGCATGATGATGGCGCGACCAAAGGTGCGCGCGACATCCGCGACGGTATTGGTCAACACGGCACCATCGCGAAGATGAATGTGCCAGTCGTCGGGACGCAGCAGGGTCAGGCGGTCGGACATGAGGGGATTCCAGGCGGGTCAAACTCAGGGGAATGCTACCGGAAAAGACTCTTCCAGGCACTCGCTATCAAGTTTTACGACAAGCTTCCGATACCCAACAGGCAGGCCGTGAATATGTGTGTCGGTCTTTTTGTCGTAGAAGCCAGTGGAGCCTCCCGTGCGCCAGCGTTATTTAGCCTTGCTCAGTGTGTTTGCCAGCCTTCCCGCGATGGCGCTCACTTTCCAGACTCGCCTGGAGAGCATCGAGTGGACGGTCGAAGGCGACAAGTTCGAATGCCGCCTGACTCAACCGATCACCGATTTCGGTTCGGGTGAGTTTGTGCGGCGCGCCGGAGAGCAGGCGACATTTCGACTGAAGGCCTACAACTCAATGATCGGTGGGGGTTCCGCCACCTTGCTGGCGGCGGCTGCGCCATGGCAGCCGGGGCGTGGCGACATTAACCTGGGCTCGGTGAGAATCGGTAGTGGCAACGTGCTGTTCAACAGTTCGCAAGTGCAGGCCGGGCGCCTGATCAGCGGGCTGATGGAGGGGCGCAGCCCGGTCGTACGACACTCATCGGGCGACGGTCGGGTGTCTGAAGTGCGTCTGCTGCCGGTCAAGTTCAGCAAGGCCTATGGTGACTATCAGGGTTGCGTCGCCAAGCTGTTGCCACAGAATTTCGAGCAAGTGAAGCAATCCGAGGTCGGCTTTCCGGGGGAGGGTATCGATCTCGATGCCAGGGCCAAGGCCCAGTTGCAGGTCATGCTGGAGTTCATGAAGGCCGATCCGACGGTCAACCACATTGAACTCGATGGCCATTCCGACAATAGCGGTAACCGGCTGACCAACCGTGAACTGTCACGACGCCGGGCGCTGGCGGTGATGGATTTCTTCAAGGCCAATGGTGTGCAGGAATCGCAGATCACCCTGCGTTTTCACGGTGAGCGCTATCCGCTAGCGCCCAACAACAATGCCGCCAACCGGGCGAAGAACCGCCGGGTTGCCGTACGTCTCGAGCGGGTCGCACCGACCGAGAAACCGGCGCCTCAAGCCACCGCCGCCGCGAGCAGCGCGACGACCTCCTGAACCTGCTGAATTCGTCGCTCGCTCGACATAATCTGTCGCTTCGTCGTCATAAGCTGTCGCGCCTCTGTAAATTATCCTGCATGAGCGGTAGACTTGACAGCTTTCCGTAGAACCCCGTGGAGTGATGGCATGGCGGACGTAAACAAGGTCGTTCTGGCGTATTCCGGCGGCCTGGACACTTCGGTGATCCTCAAGTGGCTGCAGGATACATATAACTGTGAAGTAGTGACCTTCACCGCTGACCTGGGTCAGGGCGAAGAGGTCGAACCGGCCCGCGCCAAGGCACAGGCCATGGGCGTAAAAGAAATCTATATCGACGATCTGCGCGAAGAATTCGTGCGTGATTTCGTGTTCCCGATGTTCCGCGCCAACACCGTTTACGAAGGCGAGTACCTGCTGGGTACTTCCATCGCTCGTCCGTTGATCGCCAAACGCCTGATCGAAATCGCCAACGAAACCGGTGCTGACGCCATTTCCCACGGCGCGACCGGCAAGGGCAACGACCAGGTTCGTTTCGAACTGGGCGCCTACGCCTTGAAGCCAGGCGTGAAAGTGATCGCTCCATGGCGCGAATGGGACCTGCTGTCCCGTGAGAAGCTGATGGACTACGCCGAGAAGCACGCGATTCCGATCGAGCGTCACGGCAAGAAAAAATCCCCGTACTCGATGGATGCCAACCTGCTGCACATCTCCTATGAAGGCGGCGTGCTGGAAGACACCTGGACCGAGCACGAAGAAGACATGTGGCGCTGGACCGTCTCCCCGGAGAAAGCTCCCGACAAACCGCAGTACCTGGAACTGACCTACCGCAACGGCGACATCGTTGCACTGGACGGTGTCGAAATGACCCCGGCCACCGTGCTGGCGACCTTGAACCGTATCGGTGGCGAACATGGTATCGGCCGTCTGGACATCGTCGAAAACCGCTATGTGGGCATGAAGTCCCGTGGCTGCTACGAGACGCCTGGCGGCACCATCATGCTGCGCGCTCACCGTGCGATCGAATCGATCACCCTGGACCGCGAAGTGGCTCACCTCAAAGACGAGCTGATGCCTAAATACGCCAGTCTGATCTACACCGGCTACTGGTGGAGCCCAGAGCGTCTGATGCTGCAACAGATGATCGATGCTTCCCAGGCCCACGTGAACGGCGTAGTGCGCCTGAAACTGTACAAGGGCAACGTGATCGTCACCGGACGCAAGTCCGACGAGTCGTTGTTCGACGCCAACATCGCGACCTTCGAGGAAGATGGCGGCGCCTACAACCAGGCCGATGCGGCGGGCTTCATCAAGCTCAACGCCTTGCGCATGCGTATCGCGGCGAACAAAGGCCGCAAGCTGTTCTGAGTCCTTTGATGCGGTAATGGAACTGTGGCCTTGTCGATGACAAGGCCACAGTTCTGAAAAAGGGCTGCTGCATATTACGTTTCGCTTTCTGCTGGTTTCTTCCAACCGTTCCTTTTGCTGCCTGCCTTTGATCTCACTTCAAGGGCTGCCTTGCTCTGTGCGACGGGTCAAAACCTAGCCCATGATCGTCACGCCATGTGAGCTCAAATTGTAAGAAACACAGAACGTTGCGTTGCTGCGTTTCTTTAGTTGTTTCCAGTGTTTGAGCGCACTGTCCTTCAGCACTACCTCCGAATCGGCACACGTGAGAAATACGATCACGTGTGCAGGATTATCCGGAGCGTGCTGGATACTCTCCATCAGGGCGCTGAACCCCATTTTTTTGGTTATCCAGCGTGCATCAATGATGTGCAGATCCTTTAGCGGCGCGGGCAGCTGCACATGGTGTTGGACCGAGCGTTCAGGCGACACACTGGAAGTGCTGTTTCCAGAGTGATCAGCGTTGTCCATGACTTTTATAAAATGCTTTCCCTTCTCGAAATCGGAGGGCGCGTAAAGCGATCGATAATTGAAGTTAAGTGTGGCGAAGAAAAGAAAAAGCAAATAAAAGGGAAAGCTGATCAGAAACCAGATGTAGAGTTCTCTCTCCTTGTGGTCAAGAAAGGGCAGCGATACAGCAGCTGATGTTTCGGACAGTGCTGCAAATATTGCAATGATTGTCATGGGGTTGGTGATTCTTTTTTTGAGTTTTGTCATGTTTTTTACTCATTAGGTATTATCTTTTTCTCTGTTGGTTTATAGGGTGTGTTTTGGTGGTGATGCATGTATGAGTGTGTTTTTTTGTATTTGTTATTTTAAGTTTCTTTTTGTTGTGTGGTTGAGGTTGATATAGTAACTGTATTGTTCTGGGTCTGGGTATGGCTGTTTATTTGTTTTAAAGTTGTGTGGGTTTGTTTGGGTTGTGAAGTGTTGCTGTATGTAAGTTTTTTCGAGTGGTTCGGGCCGGGTTATGTAAAATTCTGCAAGATACTCGTTACCTTTAAGGGTAGCTTAATAGTCGCGGTCTGTCGGACCAAGGGCGTTGAACCCTGTTTTTTTGGGGTGTGAATTGTTACAAAGACATTGTCGAAGCGTTTAGCAGTGTTCGGCCAATAAAATCCCTGGCTCATCATGCGCAATGATTTCTTGTAGGAATAATCCGTGTTGTTTGTAGGTAATGTCTCTCGGTGCGAGTGGTCGAGGGGGACGGCATGCCATGGGTGAAACGACTAGGCTATGGTGCGGGCTCTAAAAATTCGAACAGCGAAAATTGGAATTGCCCATGAATAAAGTGCTGATCGTGGATGATCACCCCGTCATTCGTCTTGCGGTACGTATGCTAATGGAGCGTCATGGCTACGAAGTCATTGCAGAAACAGACAATGGCGTGGATGCATTGCAACTTGCTCGTGAACTTATGCCGGATATCGTTATCCTGGATATTGGAATACCGAAGCTGGATGGGTTGGAAGTTATCGCGCGCCTGACCTCGGCGGCGATGCCTCTTAAAGTGCTGATATTGACGTCCCAGGCTCCAGGACATTTTTCCATGCGTTGTATGCAATCGGGTGCCGCCGGATATGTCTGTAAACAACAGGACCTTACTGAGTTGCTCAGTGCAATAAAGGCTGTATTGTCAGGTTATAGCTACTTTCCTAATCAGGCGCTGCATACTGTGCGCTCCAGTCTTGGGAATGCCAGTGAAGCCGATATGGTGGATCGTTTGTCCGGGCGGGAAATGATGGTCCTTCAGCAGTTGGCCCGAGGAAAGACAAACAAGGAAATCGCCGATGGGATGTTCCTCAGCAATAAAACCGTCAGTACTTACAAGACTCGCCTGTTGCTGAAGCTCAATGCTCGCTCACTGGTCGATCTTATTGAATTGGCTCAACGTAATGGCCTGGTATGAGTATGTCAGCGTTTGACGAGGGGCGATGAGCGGGCGTTTGTCGGGGATGGGCACTTAGTAAAAAGCCTCCGTTTCGGGAGGCTTTTAGGTGTCATAGGTCAAAATCGTAATCGGCCAATTGCTTTTGCAGTCGGCGCTCCTCCAGCAGATTGTCGATGGTGCGGCGTTTGCTCAGGTTGGTCTTCGCTACTTCCACCACCGGTTCTGCGTCATCGGCCTCAACGGCGGTGAAGTCGTCTTCTACGTCCAATTGCTCTTTGCCAGTGCTCATAAGGTTAACTCCAGGCTAAGACTGCCTTTGGCGCTCCTTATATCGACAATTTCCCGGCGGGTAAAAAAGATTTTTTCAATCGGCTAATCAAGAAAACTAATAGAGCCTCAATCGTCCGAGGTCTTTTGCTTGTATTCGCATAAGTCCTCGATCCGGCAGCTGCCACAACGCGGCTTGCGGGCCAGGCAAACGTAGCGTCCGTGGAGAATCAGCCAGTGATGGGCGTCGAGCAGATACTCCTTCGGCACGAATTTCATCAGTTTCTGCTCCACCTCGACCACATTCTTGCCCGGAGCAATGCCGGTACGGTTGCTGACCCGGAAAATGTGGGTGTCCACGGCCATGGTCAGCTGACGAAAGGCGGTATTGAGCACCACATTGGCGGTCTTGCGGCCGACGCCGGGCAACGCTTCCAGCGCTTCGCGGGTCTGCGGTACTTCACCGCCATGGCGCTCTACCAGCAAGCGACAGGTTTCGATCACGTTTTTTGCTTTGCTGTTATACAGGCCGATGGTCTTGATGTACTCCGACAATCCTTCGACGCCCAAGGCATAAATCGCCGCCGGCGTATTGGCCACCGGAAACAGTTTGGCGGTGGCCTTGTTGACGCCGACATCGGTCGATTGCGCCGAGAGAATCACGGCAATCAGCAGTTCGAACGGCGAGGAATAGGCCAGCTCGGTCTTCGGTTCAGGATTGTCTTCGTGAAACCTGCGGAAAATTTCCAGACGTTTTGCGGCATTCATGGGCGATGCGTTTCCTCGAAGGAGGTCAATGTGGGGGAGGGGCGGGTCCAGGCCTGACGTGCGGCGATCAGCAGCCCCAGCAGAATAAACCCGCCGGGGGCCAGCGTGGCCAAGCGCAGGCCACCGTCAGCGGTGAGCACCCAACCTTGCCAGTCCGGTTGCATGGCAGCGGTCAGCCAGGGCAGATGGCTACCCAGTGTCCCGTTGCCGATAAGCTCGCGCAGCAGGCCCAGGCCAATCATCAAGGCGCCGAACAGGCCGCACAGGCGCAGGCGGTCACGCCTTGTGCCCTGGAAAAAACCGTTATGTTCCAGCACCACGCATTGCAAGGCGATCAATCCGGTATAGAACCCCAGATGCTGGTGCCATTGAAGCGACCAGGCTTGCATGGCGAGTTCTACACAACTGGTCAGTGTGGCAGCCAGCAGGAGGCAGGCCAGTAAATGGGTTGCCGGAATCAGTCGTGAGCGCAAGATACCCATGCTCACGTCATAAACACTGAGCACCAGAGCGAACATCAGCCACAGGCCTAGAGCCGTTACCAACGAATCAGTGACGCCGATCAGAGGCGCAAGCATTAGCGAGTTCTGCAGGGTTGATGACTTATTCATGGGCGCTGCTCCCGATCAGCGGTTGCCGGTGTTCATCGAAGTAACGCAATGCATCGTGGGTGGCATTGATCACCGCTCTTGAGGTGATGGTCGCGCCTGCGATCTGATCGAATTGCCCTCGGTCCTTTTTCAAGGCCCAGCCAGTGTCGCTTGGTTCGCCTAGAGACTTGCCGGTAAACACTTGCAGCCAGGCATTGGGCCAGTCGGCGAGCTTGCCGCCCAGCCCCGGGGTTTCCGATTGCTTGAGGGTTTTGACCCCCAGCAACGTGCCATGGGGGTCGATGGCGATCAGCAAATCGATGGCGCCGGCGTAGCCCAGTGTCTGGCTGCGCAGCAACACGGCGCTCGGTTGGCCGGCCTTGGACGCCAGATAGCCATTCAGCAGCGTGCTGTTGGGCAGGCGTGTTTTTTCGACGTTGAGGGGGTGTTCCAGTGGCTGATTGTCGTAGCTGTCGGGCGCTAGCAGATCCAGCAAATTGCGGCTGTCGATCAGGCGTTGTTCGGCGGCAATGCGTGCGGCGCTGGTGTACTGCGCGAGGTAAGTCGCGCCTGTCCCCAGGCCTGCCAGTAATACCAGGGTCACAACGCTTGTCGCTCGGTTCATGGGCTGACCTGCGCTTGTCTGGAGGCAGCAAACCGCTCCAGCGCCGGTACACAGAGGTTCATCAGCAGGACGGCAAAAGCCACCCCGTCGGGATAGCCGCCCCACGTGCGAATCAAGTAAGTCAGCAGCCCCACTCCGGCGCCGAACAGCAACCGGGCCGTGGGGTTTTTCGCGCCGGATACCGGTTCCGTCACGATGAAGAAGGCACCCAGCATGCTCGCGCCAGTGAGCAGATGGAAGAGTGGCGAGCCATGGGAATCGGAGCCCGAACCGTTCCAGCACAACAGGCTGATGACGAACAGGCTGGCGAGCATGCCGACCGGCGCATGCCAGCTGAACACCCGCCGTTGCAGCAGAAACGCGCCGCCGGCCAGGAAGGCCAGGTTGACCCATTCCACGCCCCGGCCGCCGAAATGGCCGAATGCCGGGTTGCCGGCAAACAGTTCGTCCATGGTCAGGCTTTTGTTGATTCGCAGGCTGTCCAGCGCGGTGGCCTGGGCCCACGCGTCTGGTGTCTGGCCGAGGTTGAAGCCGAACACTTGTTGCAGGCCTGCGAGGAAGTCCATGCCGTGGGACGACGGCCAATGGGTCATTTGCTGAGGAAACGTCACTGAAGCCAGGGCGAAACCGAGCATCGCCGGGTTGAACGGATTCCTGCCGACGCCGCCATACAGGTGCTTGCCGAAAAAAAGTCCGAATGCCGCAGCGCTGACCGTCAGCCACCATGGGCAATAAGGCGGCAAGGCCAGGGCCAACAGGGTCGCGCTGACCAGCGCACTGCCATCGCTCACTGTCGGTTTTACAGGTTGCTTGCGCAGCTGTAACACCGCTGCTTCAACGGCCAGTGCGGTAGCTGCAGTCAGAATCAGGTTGATCAACACGCCCCAACCGTACAGCCAGAACAACATCAGCATTCCCGGCAGGGTGGCCAGCAACACCAGCTTCATGGCCTGCTGAAGGCGTTCATCCACCGATTCAAGGGGCGGCATAGGCATCCACCTGCCGCTCGGCTTCGCTGAGCGCATGTTGCAATGCTGTGATCTGTTCGGCCGGCGCTTCGTTTGTTTGAGCCTTCTTGAGTTCGGCGCGGCGCATGGCCAACTGGATCTTCGCCCGTTTCAGCTCGGCATCGTTTGTCGGAACAGGTGGAGTAGCTACCACCGGTGCACTGCTTTCCAGCAGCAACAGCGCCTGTTCGGCAGCTTCGAACTGCTGTTGCAGCACGATCAGTTGCGATTGCTGTTCGAAGGTCGGTGGATGCCCGAAGGCCTTGAGCGATTTATTCAGCTGCGCCCGACTCATCGCCAGATCGACCTTGGCCTTTTTCAGCGCCGCATCGGCATTGGCGGCCTTCTGCGCACGCACGCGCTCGAGCGCGGCCTGAACCGGGTCGAGCGTCACTTCACTGTGCTGCACGGCGCGTTGGGCGCGGGCCTGACGTTCGGCGAGTTTCTGTTGCTCCTCGCGGTGTAAGCGGGCATTGCGCTGTTCGAAGCGGCGTCGCGCGCGGTTGCGCTTGGCGGCCCGGGCCTGTTGCTCCTCCAGGCTGAATGCCAGCCCACCGACAATCGGCAGCGTGGCCAGCGGTAGCGGATGCATCTCGATGCAATCCACCGGGCAGGGCGCCACGCAGAGGTCGCAACCGGTGCATTCGTCGACGATGACCGTGTGCATGAATTTCGCCGCGCCGACAATCGCGTCGACCGGGCAGGCCTGAATGCACTTGGTGCAGCCGATGCATTCGGCTTCACGGATGTACGCAATCTGCGCCGGTGCCGAGCCGCGACTCACGTCCAATTCCAGCACCGGCACTTTCAGCAGCTCGGCCAGGGCTGCGATGGTTTCGCTGCCGCCGGGGGGGCACTTGTTGATTGGCTCGCCGCTGGCGATGCCTTCGGCGTAGGGTTTGCATCCGGGGTGGCCACACTTGCCGCATTGAGTCTGCGGCAAGAGGGCATCGATGCGTTGAATCAGACTCATGTTTTGATCAGCCCGCTGAATCCCAGAAAAACCACCGCGATCAATCCGGCGCCGATCAATTCGATCGGCAGGCCGCGAAAGGGCAGGGGGACATCGTTATCGAGTGTGCGTTGGCGCAAGTCGCTGAACAGGCTCAGCACCAGCCAGAAACCCAGCCCGGCACCTAGGCTCAAGGCTATGGCGTGGAAAAGTCCCTTGTCGTCCTGAGCGTTGAGCAGGGTCAGCCCAAGCACGCCGGCATTGCCCAGCAGCAGGGGCCAGAGACCCTCGAATGAAAGCTTGGCGAATAACCGTGGAAGCAGTTTCAGCAGCGGGCCGATCAGCAGAACGCTCAGCGGCAGGAATACGAACAGTCGCAGCGACGTCAGCCCCAGCGGCACCAGCAGCCAGTGGTAGAGCGCATGGCCGAGCGTGCCGACGATCAGCATCAGGCACGTCGTCGCGATGCCCAATGCATGCACCTGTCGCCGCTCGCTGCCCAGCACCGGATCGACGCCCAGCGGCCAGTGCAACACGAGGTTGTTGATCAGGGCAGCGCTGATAAGCGTAAGAAGCAGTTCGGTCATGATCGTGCCGGTAAGAACAGGGCTTTCTTAAGGGGCTCTCTAAAAAGAGATTAGGCATTATCCGGCAAGGAAGGAGGGTGGGCCAGATATGAAAATCCCACAGTCGCGCCGGGCACGACTGTGGGATCGGTTTAGCGCAGGACTTTACTTGATGCGCTGACCTGGCTTGGCGCCACTGTCGGGGCTCAGCAGATAGATTTCTTCGCCACCAGGGCCGGCCGCCATCACCATGCCTTCGGAGATCCCGAATTTCATTTTGCGGGGCTTGAGGTTGGCAATCATCATGGTCAGGCGACCTTCAAGCTTGGCCGGGTCCGGGTAGGCGCTCTTGATGCCGGAGAGCACGTTGCGTTGCTCGTCACCGATGTCCAGGGTCAGGCGCAGCAGTTTGTCGGCACCTTCGACGGCTTCGGCCTTGAGGATCAGGGCGACGCGCAGGTCGACCGCGGCAAAGGTATCGAACTCGATCTCCGGCGACAGCGGATCCTTGGCCAGTTCGCCGTTGCCTTGAGGCGCGGCAGCTTCGCCGGTGTCGGTCTGGCTGGCGGTCAGGTCTTCTTTCGAGGCGTCGGTCATGGCTTGCACTTTTACCGGGTCGATGCGGGTCATCAACGGTTTGAACTCGTTCAGCTGATGGTTGCTGAGCAAGGTGGTGTGGTCGTTCCAGGTCAGCGGTGCGACGTTCAGGAACGCCTCGGCATCGGCGGCCAGCAGCGGCAGCACCGGCTTGAGGAAAATCACCAGTTGGCGGAACAGGTTGATACCCAGGGCGCAAATGGCCTGGACTTCATCCTGCTTGCCTTCCTGTTTGTTCAGCGACCACGGTGCCTTGTCGGCGATCCAGGCGTTGGCACGGTCGGCCAGGCCCATGATTTCGCGCATGGCCCGGGCGAAGTCACGCGCTTCGTAGGCTTCGGCGATGCTCGGTGCTGCGGCCAGGAACGCTTCGGTCAGCTCCGGTGCGGCGTTGCCGGCCACCAGCACGCCAGCGTTGCCTTTGTGGATGAAACCGGCGCAACGGCTGGCGATGTTGACGACTTTGCCGACCAGGTCCGAGTTGACCTTCTGCACGAAGTCTTCGAGGTTCAGGTCCAGGTCATCGACGCCACGGCTCAGCTTGGCCGCATAGTAGTAGCGCAGGTATTCCGGCGACAGGTGATCCAGATAGGTCCGGGCCTTGATGAAGGTGCCGCGGGACTTGGACATCTTCTGACCGTTGACGGTCAGGTAGCCGTGCACGTTGATGCCGGTCGGTTTACGGAAACCGGCGCCTTCGAGCATCGCTGGCCAGAACAGGGCGTGGAAGTTGACGATGTCCTTGCCGATGAAGTGGTACAGCTCGGCGGTGGAGTCCTTGCCCCAGAACGCGTCGAAATCAAGTGCAGGCGTACGGTTGCACAGGTTCTTGAAGCTGGCCATGTAGCCGATCGGCGCGTCCAGCCACACGTAGAAGTACTTGCCTGGTTCATCAGGAATTTCGAAGCCGAAGTACGGCGCATCGCGGGAGATGTCCCACTGTTGCAGGCCGGCGTCCAGCCATTCGGCGATCTTGTTGGCCACGGCCTCTTGCAAGGTGCCGCTGCGGGTCCAGGCTTGCAGCATTTCCTGGAAGTCCGGCAGCTTGAAGAAGAAGTGCTGGGAATCCTTGAGCACCGGCGTGGCGCCGGAGATTGCCGACTTCGGATCCTTGAGGTCGGTCGGCGCGTAGGTTGCACCGCATTTTTCGCAGTTGTCGCCGTACTGGTCTTCGGTGCCGCATTTCGGGCAGGTGCCCTTGATGAAGCGGTCGGCCAGGAACATTTTCTTTTCCGGGTCGAAGTACTGCGTGATCGAGCGCGTGGCGATGTGCCCGGCGTCGCGCAGCTTCAGGTAGATCTGGCTCGACAGCTCACGGTTTTCTTCGGCGTGAGTGGAGTGGAAGTTGTCGAAGTCCACCAGGAACTCGGCAAAGTCGGCGCTGTGTTCAGCCTGGACGTTGGCGATCAGTTGTTCCGGGGTGATGCCTTCCTTTTCTGCGCGCAGCATGATGGCCGAACCGTGGGCGTCGTCGGCGCAGACATAAATGCATTGGTTACCGCGATGCTTCTGGAAGCGCACCCACATATCGGTCTGGATGTATTCCAGCATATGGCCGAGGTGGATCGAACCATTGGCATAGGGCAGGGCGCTGGTGACGAGGATCTTGCGTGGCTCGGACATGGGGCTCGGCTACTTGATGAAACGGAGGTCGGCCACTATAAAGCGCCGGCGCATATTTTTCACCCCCACGGCCAGCCTCCACGGACCTTTGTACCCGCCGGTCATAAGATATTTGTCATATTCTGAAAGCATCCCGTCCAGGCGACAGAACGGTTAGGATACCCGCCTGATTTTCCAGTCTTGCTATCGGAGTTGCCCATGAGCGCCGTCAATCGCGCAGCGGTGGAAGCCGTCCTTCGCCAATACACCGACCCTTATCTGAACCAGGACCCGGTCAGCGCCGGGTGCGTGCGCAGCATCGATATTCAGGGCGATCGCGTCAGCGTCCAGCTGGAGCTGGGTTACGCCGCCGGTCTGTTCAAGAGTGGCTGGGCGCAGTTGTTGCAGATGGCCATCGAGGGCCTGGATGGCGTGGTCACTGCCCGTGTCGAGATCACCAGCGTGATTGCCGCGCACAAGGCCCAGGCACAGATTCCGGGGTTGGCCAACGTCAAAAACGTGGTGGCCGTGGCGTCTGGAAAGGGAGGCGTGGGCAAATCCACCACGGCCGCCAACCTGGCGCTGGCGTTGGCTCGGGAAGGTGCCAAAGTGGGGATTCTCGACGCGGACATCTACGGTCCGAGCCAGGGCATCATGTTCGGCATCCCTGAAGGCACCCGTCCTCAGGTCAAGGATCAGAAATGGTTCATTCCGATCGAGTCCCATGGCGTCGAAGTGATGTCCATGGCCTTCCTGACCGACGACAACACGCCGATGGTCTGGCGTGGGCCGATGGTGTCCGGCGCCTTGTTGCAACTGGTCACGCAAACGGCCTGGGGCGACCTGGATTACCTGGTCATCGACATGCCGCCAGGCACCGGCGACATCCAGTTGACCCTGGCGCAAAAAGTCCCGGTGGCCGGTGCGGTGATCGTGACCACCCCGCAGGATCTGGCATTGCTGGATGCGCGCAAGGGCGTGGAAATGTTCCGCAAGGTCAACATCCCGGTGCTGGGTGTGGTCGAAAACATGGCCGTGCACATCTGCTCCAACTGCGGGCATGCCGAGCATTTGTTCGGTGAGGGCGGGGGTGTGAAGCTGGCCAACCAGTACGGCGTCGAACTGTTGGCTTCGTTGCCGCTGTCGATGCTGATCCGCGAACAGGCCGATGGCGGCAAGCCAACGGTGATCGCCGAGCCTGACAGCCAGATTGCGATGGTTTACCAGGAACTGGCCCGCCATGTCGGCGCGCGGATCGTATTGCAGGAAGCTGCGACGCCGGCGATGCCGAACATCACCGTCAGCGACGATTAAATCGCTGAAAAGAGATCGCAGCCTCGCTTCGCTCGACACGAGGCTGCGATCTTTTGATATTGCTTTAGATACGCAACCCGCCATCCAGCTCCAGAATCCGACCGGTGTAGTAGTCATTCTCGAAAATGTAGGCCGCTGACTGGGCGATCTCTTCGGGTTTGCCCATGCGCTTGAGCGGAATCCCGGAAGTCATTTTTTCCAGCGCTTCAGGTTTCATGCTCAGGGTCATTTCAGTTTCGATGAAGCCCGGCGCAATGCCCGCCACGCGAATTCCGTAGCGCGCCAGTTCCTTGGCCCAGGTCACGGTCGCCGCGGCGACACCGGCCTTGGCGGCGGAGTAGTTGGTCTGGCCGATATTGCCGGCGCGTGAGATCGACGAGATATTGATGATCGCGCCGCTGTTGTTCAGCTCGACCATTTTTGCCGCGACTTCACGGGTGCACAGGAACACGCCGGTCAGATTGACGTCGATCACCGCTTGCCATTGGGCCAGGCTCATCTTGGTCATTTCGCCATCCTTGACCTTCAGCAACAGGCCGTCACGCAAAATGCCGGCGTTGTTGATCAGGCCATGGATCGCGCCGAAATCGTCGGCCACCTGGCTGACCATGTGGGTCACTTGCTCTTCATCGGCGACGTTGCACAAGTAGGCACGGGCCTCGACACCCTTGGCCTTGCAAGCGGCGACGGCGGCGTCGAGTTTTTCCTGGTTCAGGTCCACCAGGGCCAGCTTGGCGCCACGACCTGCAAGATACTCGGCCATGGAACGGCCTAAACCCTGGCAACCGCCGGTGATAATGATTACTTTGTCAGTGAGTTGCATTCGCATAGCCCCATAGCCGATCGGAGTGTTTCTCCTTCTAGAGGGCCTCTCGATCTGAGCCTGATGTGGCCTGGCTGCACATGAGAACTGCCCCTGTGGCGTACTGGAACTTTCACCCAGACGCCTGTCCGTTTTTTCGACGGAATCTATATAAGGAGTCATAAATTGAGCGTTGTAGTGGCTAAGCATGCCCGAGAATTGCTTCTCAAGGAATACCGTGGAGTGCTCTCGACGCACTCCAAAGCGATGCCCGGTTTCCCGTTTGGCTCCGTGGTTCCGTACTGTCTGGACGAACAGGGCCGGCCGCTGATCCTTATCAGCCGCATCGCTCAGCACACTCACAACCTGCTGAAGGATCCGAAATGCTCGCTGCTGGTGGGTGAACGCGAGGCCGAAGACGTGCAAGCCGTTGGTCGGCTGACCTACCTGGCCGAAGGGGAAAAACTCGAGGACACCGCAGCCATCGAAGCGGCAGCCGAGCGTTACTACCGCTATTTCCCGGATTCGCAGAACTATCACAAGGCCCACGATTTCGATTTCTGGGTGCTCAAACCGGTACGCCACCGTTACATCGGCGGCTTCGGCGCGATTCACTGGGTCGACCAACTGACCCTCGCCAACCCGTTCGCCGGCAAGGCCGAAGTGAGCATGGTCGAGCACATGAATGCCGATCACGCCAAAGCCATCGCCCACTATGTCGACTTGGCGGGCCTGCCGAAAACCGTGCCGGCGCAATTGGTCGGCATCGACAGCGAAGGCATGCACTTGCGCATCGGCCAGGGGCTCTACTGGCTGCCGTTTCAAGCGCCTTGTAATACGCCGACACAAGTCCGGGAAGCCTTGGTTTTCCTGGCTCACGCCGAACATTGGCCGAAAAATCAAGTGGCCGATGCTTGAATTCACGAAACGGCGACGTCATCTAAGGAACACTGGCAAGGCTTACTTGCGTTGAGGAACCATTTGATGCGCCCTTTTTTGTTGCTCTTTGTACTGTTTCCGGTGTTGGAGCTGTTCGTATTCGTCAAGGTCAGCGCAGCGATCGGGTTTTTCCCGGCCCTGCTGCTGATCATTCTCGGCTCGATGCTCGGCGTGTTCGTGCTGCGTATCGCCGGTCTGGCTACTGCGCTGCGCGCTCGTGAAAGCCTGAGCCGCGGCGAGTTGCCGGCCCAGACCATGCTCGAAGGCCTGATGCTGGCCCTGGCGGGTGGTCTGTTGATTCTGCCGGGCTTCGTCACCGACGTGCTGGGTCTGATTATGTTGCTGCCGATCTCTCGTCGACTGCTGGCCAATAAAATGCGCCAGCGCGCCGAGGAACAAGCGATGCGCCAGCGTGCGTTTGCCGATGACCTTCAGCCGCGGGGCGGTCCTGCTCCACGTCAGCCGTTGGGCCGTGAGCCTAACGTGATCGAAGGCGAGTTCGAACACCGCGACTCCAAGTAACATGTCCATCGACACGGCACCTTTGGGTGCCGTGTTCATTTTCAGGGTATCGACGTAAAAATTTCGCTCTCGGCCCTTGAAATAGGCTCGCGCGCCCTTATGTAACGGTCACCGCAAGGTTTCTGGCAATTGCGCCAGACAGACTTCCGCGGTTCGCTCGACGAACCGCACCCGGCGCCGCCGGATTTGTTAAACCCGCCGGGACTACACCGGCCGATGAAAACCACAATTAGGAGAGATCGACAATGAAGCTTCGTCCTCTGCATGACCGCGTCGTTATCCGTCGCAGCGAAGAAGAAAAGAAAACCGCTGGCGGTATCGTCCTGCCAGGTTCGGCTGCTGAGAAGCCAAACCAGGGTGAAGTCCTAGCTGTAGGCCCAGGCAAAGTGCTGGACAACGGCGAAGTGCGTGCACTGTCCGTGAAAGTGGGTGACAAGGTGGTGTTCGGCCCGTACTCCGGCAGCAACACTGTGAAAGTCGATGGCGAAGACCTGGTGATCATGGCTGAGAACGAGATTCTCGCTGTTGTCGAAGGCTGATTCCCCGCTCATTTTCCCGCTACTACAAAGTATTTAAGGAATATCGATCATGGCTGCTAAAGAAGTTAAATTCGGCGACTCCGCCCGCAAGAAAATGCTCACCGGTGTCAACGTTCTGGCTGACGCAGTAAAAGCGACCCTGGGCCCGAAAGGCCGTAACGTGATCATCGAGAAGAGCTTCGGCGCTCCGACCATCACCAAGGACGGCGTTTCCGTAGCCAAAGAAATCGAACTCGAAGACCGCTTCGAAAACATGGGCGCGCAGCTGGTCAAAGACGTTGCCTCCCGTGCCAACGATGACGCAGGCGACGGTACCACCACCGCTACCGTTCTGGCTCAGTCGATCGTCAACGAAGGCCTGAAAGCCGTCGCTGCCGGCATGAACCCGATGGACCTGAAGCGCGGTATCGACAAAGCGACCATCGCGATCGTCAAGGAACTGAAAGCCCTGTCCAAGCCTTGCGCTGACACCAAGGCAATCGCTCAGGTAGGTACCATCTCGGCCAACTCCGACAACTCCATCGGCGACATCATTGCCGAAGCCATGGAAAAAGTCGGTAAAGAAGGCGTGATCACCGTTGAAGAAGGCTCGGGCCTGGAAAACGAACTGTCGGTTGTTGAAGGCATGCAGTTCGACCGTGGCTACCTGTCCCCGTACTTCGTCAACAAGCCAGAGACCATGACTGCCGAGCTGGACGGTCCGCTGATCCTGCTGGTCGACAAAAAGATCTCGAACATCCGCGAAATGCTGCCAGTACTGGAAGCCGTTGCCAAAGCCGGCCGTCCACTGCTGATCGTGGCCGAAGACGTTGAAGGAGAAGCCCTGGCGACTCTGGTTGTGAACAACATGCGTGGCATCGTTAAAGTCGCAGCCGTCAAGGCTCCAGGCTTCGGCGACCGTCGCAAGGCCATGCTGCAGGATATCGCTGTTCTGACCGGCGGTACCGTGATCTCCGAAGAGATCGGTCTGAGCCTGGAAAGCACTACCCTGGAACACCTGGGTAATGCCAAGCGCGTGATCCTGTCCAAAGAAAACACCACCGTGATCGACGGCGCCGGCGTTGAGGCTGATATCCAGGCTCGCGTGACCCAGATCCGTCAGCAAGTGGCCGACACTTCGTCCGACTACGACCGTGAAAAACTGCAAGAGCGCCTGGCCAAACTGTCCGGCGGCGTTGCAGTGATCAAGGTCGGCGCTGGTTCCGAAGTTGAAATGAAAGAGAAGAAAGCCCGCGTTGAAGACGCCCTGCACGCTACCCGTGCAGCCGTTGAAGAAGGCGTGGTACCTGGCGGCGGCGTGGCACTGATCCGTGCCCTGCAAGCCATCAGCGAACTGAAAGGCGACAACGCCGATCAGGACGTCGGTATCGCTGTTCTGCGTCGTGCGGTTGAAGCGCCACTGCGTCAGATCGTTGCCAACTCCGGCGACGAGCCAAGCGTGGTTGTCGACAAGGTCAAGCAAGGCGCGGGTAACTTCGGTTACAACGCTGCCACCAGCGAATACGGCGACATGATCGAAATGGGCATCCTGGACCCAACCAAGGTGACCCGTTCGGCTCTGCAAGCTGCATCCTCGATTGGCGGTCTGATCCTGACCACCGAGGCCGCTGTTGCCGAAGCACCGAAGAAAGACGGTGCAGCTGGCGGTGGTATGCCAGACATGGGCGGTATGGGTGGCATGGGCGGCATGATGTAAGCCAGCCTTACCCCTATAAAAAAGCCCCGCCTGCGTCGAGCAGGCGGGGCTTTTTATTGCCTTCATTTTGGTAGGTCCGCAGATCGCGTCGCGGCCATCCATCGCGGGCAAGCCACGATCCCACAGTGGATTGCGTAAACCTGTGGGAGCAGGGCTTGCCCGCAATGGCGTCGGTTCAGGCGCTGACCGGTTTTGCCTCGTTCGCCTGTTCAGTCTTGGAGGCCGGCCGGTACAGGATGTTGTAGTACGCACCCAGACAAAACAGCCAGCAGAAAATCGCCGTCCACACGTTGTGCGAGAAGAAGTGCGCGCCCTGCATCATCCGGCCGATGGAAAACACCGAGCCCAACGTGAAAGCGAAGATAAACGCATAGCGTGCCAGCCGTGGGCGTCGGTCACGCAACACAAAGAACAACGCAAACAGGGTGAAGCCGGTCGCCGCATGACCACCGGGCCAGCAGCGGCCTGGCTTGTCGGTATGCGGGCGAGGACTCAGCAGTTCGCTGTAGGTTTCGTGTCCGCCGAATTGTTCCAGGCTCCATGGGCATTGCACCGCCGTTGCCGCTTTGAGCGGAGTGACAAAGGAGGTTGACAGCGCCAGAGACAACACCAGGCAACCCATTTCACGTTTGAACGGTTTGAGCCTTTCAATGAAAAAGGAACTGACAAAGCCGAGGATAGAGAACACCGAAAAGGCAATGACCACTTGCTTGGCCCGGTCATGCAGGATGTTTTCCAGGAAATAACTGTGGCGCCCGATGAACGCACCGGCGACCGGATCATAGAACAGCTTGGCAAGGTCCATGTCCAGGGACGTCAACTCGAGCAGCATCAGGGTGATCGCCGCAATGGCGGGCACTCCCAGGCACAGCCAGAAATTGAGCGGGCGGGAGACGGGACGGACAGCGGTTGATGACATGGTGGATCCTGATGAATGGAAAAACCCCGGGGCATCAGCCCGGGGCCATTCGATTAACGTTCGCTGACTTGGCGGATGCCCTCCGTGGGCGCTTTCCAGCCGAGCAGCTGTTGCTTGAAGCCATGACTGGCAGTTTGGTAGTAAGTGATTGCGCGGGTGATCAACGGATCACCTGTGGTTGCCTGTGATTCGCGACTGTCGGTCAGTGCATCGTCGTGGCGACGCAGACCCTCACGCGGGCTCAGGATCGCTAAATCCTTGCCGTCGAACAAGCCCAGATGTTGATAGTTGCCCACCACCACTCGCGGCGGCAGTGGATTGTCCTGCAACAGGTTGCGACCGAAGAACGTCGACTGGTAATCCAGGTTCAGCAGCCCGAGCAACGTTGGAGCAAGGTCGATCTGACTGGCCAGCTGTGCGGTTTCCCGAGCGTCGATCAGCTTCGGTGCATAGATGAACAGCGGAATCTGATAGTTGCTGATCGGCAAGTCTTCTTTGCCGGCGCTGCCAGCCGTGTGATCGGCAACGAAGACGAAGATTGTATTATCGAACCAGGGTTTTTTGCGCGCCTGATCGAGGAACTGACCAATGGCGAAGTCGGTGTACTTCACCGCACCGTCGCGTCCGTTACCGGATTTGATATCGATACGGTTATCCGGGTAGGTGTAGGGGCGATGGTTGGAGGTGGTCATCAGTTGCAGTAGAAACGGCTGTTGCCTGGCGTAGTCGGCATCGGCCAGTTTCAGGGTCTGGTTATAGAGGTCTTCGTCAGCCATTCCCCAGGCGTTCTTGAAGTGAATCTCTGATTCATCGACGCTGCTCTGGTCGACGACGCGATAGCCGTTGCCGCTGAAGAACGCGTTCATGTTGTCGAAGTAACCGCGCCCGCCATACACGAATACGCTGTCGTAACCCACGGCGCCAAGTTGCTGGCCGAGGCTGGCGAAACCGCTTTCACGACCCACGCGCTTGACGATCGAGCGCCCCGGCGTCGGTGGAATGGCCAGGGTGATGGCCTCCAGGCCACGATCAGTGCGGGTGCCGGTGGCGTAGAAATTATTGAAGTACAGGCTTTGTTTGCGCAAGGCATCGAGGTTTGGTGTCAGGTTGCGATCGTCGCCATTGCTGCCCATGTACTTGGCACTGAAGCTTTCGATGGTGACCAGCACGATGTTGGGTTTTCGTTCGGTGCCGGGATTATCGATCATCCGGCGGATGTCCTGCGGATCCTCGCCGATGAAGCGAGCGTTGGGCTCGGTCAGTTCAGCGCGAATCTGTTGCGCGACGACGGAGGTCGGCAGGGTGCTGTAGAACTGCGGGTAATCCAGTTCGTTATTGCGAAAGGCGGCGAAGAACTGGTACGGGCCATTGCTCGCCAGTTCGTTCTGATAGGCATTGCCGCCCTGAGCGCGCGGCGCATCCTGGCTGAGCAGTTGCGCGCTCAGGCCCGCGACGATCAGCAGGCCGAGCGCATTCAGCAGACGCCCGCGCATGGCAGGCAATGGTGCGTCCAGCGCAGCGTTGAAGGATTTGCGCAGCGCAAGGCTCAGGACCACGGCCAGCACCGCGAGCAGGCTCAGCAGCTTGCCGATCGGGTACGACTCCAGCAGGTTATTCAGCACTTCGTCGGAGTAGACCAGGTAATCGACGGCGATAAAGTTGAAACGCACACCGAACTCATCCCAGAACAGCCATTCGGCCACCGACGTGAACAGCATGGCAAACAGGCTGACGGTCAGCAGGCCCTGAAGGAACCAGCGATGGCCATGGCGGCGCCACAAGGCCGGCGGGCATAGCAGCAGATAGAGGCCCATGGGCAGCGCCGCGTAGGCAATGAAACCCAGGTCATAAAGCAGGCCGATGCCAAACACGGACAGGAGCCCGCTGCCTGCCTCATCCAGGTGAGTGAGGAGGAGAACGCTTCGGGTCAGGAGAAAAATGACCAGCCAGGAACCGGTTACCAGTAGCAGAAAGCGCATTGGCGCCGTCTTCAAACAATCCATTATCTACATTCCCTATATCAATCGCGCGAAAGTTTCTCTTGAACGCTGTAGTCGGGTTGTGAACCGACAGTGAAAAACTTGTTAGCACCATTATTTGGTTGAGCGCATCGATTCTACGACCGGCCGCCCTAGCCCTGAGTCACACTAGGCCTTAAGCTGCGCGGGCCAAGACGGCCGTTACTGTATACGGAGGAGGTGCCGATGCGAATTCTATTGGTTGAAGACAACCGCGATATCCTGGCCAACCTGGCCGATTATCTGGGGCTCAAAGGTTACACCGTGGATTGCGCGCAGGACGGTTTATCTGGCTTGCACCTGGCGGCCACCGAGCATTACGACTTGATCGTACTCGATATCATGCTGCCCGGTATCGATGGCTACACCCTGTGCAAACGCCTGCGCGAAGACGCCCGCCGTGATACGCCGGTGATCATGCTCACTGCGCGCGATCAACTGGACGACCGTCTGCAAGGCTTCAAATCCGGCGCCGACGATTACTTGATCAAACCCTTTGCCCTGTCAGAACTGGCGGCGCGCATCGAGGCGGTCATGCGCCGTGCCCAGGGTGGCGGTCGCCGTGCCTTGCAGGTCGGCGATCTGAGCTACGACCTCGATACCCTGGAGGTGACGCGCGAAGGCCGTCTGCTGAAACTCAACCCGGTGGGCCTGAAGTTGCTGGCGGTGTTGATGCAGAAAAGCCCGCACGTGCTGCGCCGGGAAATTCTCGAAGAGGCCCTGTGGGGTGACGACTGCCCGGACAGCGACAGCCTGCGCAGCCACGTCCATCAATTGCGCCAGGTGATCGACAAGCCGTTCGCCAAACCCCTGCTGCACACGGTGCACGGCGTCGGTTATCGCTTGGCCGAGGGCCGTGATGGAGTTTAAGCAGAGCCTTTCGCAACGGATCATCATCGCCTTTGCGTTGATGAGCGCATTGGTCGCGGGAGCCTTCGCGATAGGCATCATCGCGACCGTGCACCTGGTGGAGGAGAAACTGATTTCGTCAGGTCTGGGTGGCGATTTGCAACGCCTGTTGCTGATGGACAGCGTGACGGACTGGAGCCACCGCCCCGAGCCGGACCAGTTGTTCTATTTCAGCGGCGGGCCGGGCGATTTTGAGTTACCCAAGGATTTGCGGCACCTGGACTCGGGTTTTCATGAAGTCTTTCGCGACCATCTGTCGTATCACGCCATGGTCGAAATCGTCGACGGACGGCGCTACGTGCTGTTGCAGGACCAGAGCGATTTCGAAGAGCGTGAACGGGTGCTGTTTGCCGTAGTGCTGGTGGGGTTCGTACTGAGCCTGGCGCTGGCGGTATTTCTGGGCTGGGTGCTGGCGCGCAAGGTGATGGCGCCGGTGGTGCGACTGGCCCGCCAGGTGCGCCATCGCGATCAGCTGTTGGGTCTGGCACCGCCACTGGCGCCGGATTATGCCGCCGATGAAGTGGGCGAGCTGGCCGTGGCCTTCGACGCCACCCTCGGGCGCTTGCGTCAGGCGTTGACCCGTGAGCGATTGTTCACCAGTGACGTCAGCCACGAACTGCGCACGCCATTGATGGTGTTGGCCAGTTCCTGTGAATTGTTGCTGGAAAACCCCGGCATCGATCAGCGCGGGCGTGCCCAGGTCGAGCGGATCGCCCGGGCTTGCGCAGAGATGCGCGAGTTGGTGCAGACCTTCCTCATGCTGGCCCGCGCTCAGCATGAAGACGCCAGCATGGGCCCCCAGCAGAGCCTCAGTCAGGTGGCCGACGGGTTGCTTTGCCAATGGCGCGAACCGATCGAAGCCAAGGGCCTGACGTTGAACGTCGAGTTGGGCAACCCGCCGGACACTCGCTATAACGCGACGCTTCTGCACGCGGTGATGGGCAACCTGTTGCGTAATGCGCTGCATTACACCGAGCATGGGTTTATCCGCTTGGCCCTGACGGATACGGGGTTCGTGGTCGAGGATAGTGGTGTGGGCATTCCGGAAGAAAAACGCGAGGCGATGTTCGAGCCTTTCGTGCGCGGCAGCGAAAAGCGTGGCGAGGGCTTGGGGCTGGGGCTGTCGCTGGTGCAACGGATCTGCGAGAACCAGGGCTGGAGTGTCAGCCTGACGAACATGGAGCCCAACGGTTGTCGCTTCCAGGTGGAGTTGAGTCAGAAAAAGCGGTGAATGGGTTGAAAAATAAATCGGCTCCGTAAAACCCTGAAATGATTCCGGGTTTACCTGACGAAATTTTCACCAAGGCATGACCTGACGCTGACACCCCGCAACTTAAGGTGGTTGTCATCAGAAGCTCAGGAGATTGCAGTCATGGCTGGCCCGATAAAGCTCGGCTTCTCCGAAAAATACGACGATCAACCCGCACAGAAAAATGTGCGCAAGCACCAGGTGGGGCTCGGTCGCCGGCTGTCCCAATGGCGTGATGAACACCTGGCGCGAAAGGCCCTGGCGTTGGCCGGTGAACCTGGCCTGGTCCTCGATTTGCCCTGCGGTGCCGGGCGTTTCTGGCCGTTGCTCGCGGAAAAGCACAACCGTGTCATCATCGGGGCCGACAACTCGGTGTCCATGCTCAAGACTGCCATGCGCACGCAACCCGCCGACGTGGTCAAAAGGGTACAACCCTTGCACACGTCTGCATTCGACATTGCCTTGCCCGATAACGCGGTCGACAGCATTTTCTGCATGCGTCTGCTCCATCACATCGGTGAAGCCGAGCAACGACTGACCATCCTGCGTGAATTCGAGCGTGTCACCCGCGACAGCGTGATTGTTTCGTTGTGGGTAGACGGCAATTTCAAGGCCTGGAAACGCAAGCGCGCCGAGAGGCTGCGTGGGCAGGAAGGTTACCAGACTCGATTTGTGTTACCGGCTGCCACGATTGAAAAGGAGTTCGAGCAGGCGGGTTTCCATATTCAGGGGCAAATGGATTTTTTACCGCTCTATGCCATGTGGCGGGTCTATGTATTACGCAAGAGGTAACAGAATGGCAGTGCACTATGCAGCTGCGCCCCATGACCTGAAGCAAGGGCGTCGCCACTCGTCGTTCAGCGATACAGACGGGGAAAAACTCGTCTACTTTTATAACAAGGCGTTTGGCAGCGCTATCAAAGGCTTATCGCAATGAAACTCGAAATTGCACGAGGTTTGTTTTTAGCCGGAGCCTTGGCAGTTGCTTCTTTGGCGGTGGCTGCCTGGGAGCAGCCCCGCACGCAGGTCCTCAGTTCCGTGCACGGCGACGCACATTGTCCGTTGCCCCGGGTAGCCAAAGCACCCGTGGCCACTCAACCCGATCATGACTTGTTACTGTTCATGTTCGGACTTTCTCAGGGACTGAGGCCACAGAGTTGAACAGATTGAAGCCCAAATAAAAGGCCTCGCAGTTGCGAGGCCTTTTGCTTTTTGACGTTAAGGTTTATCGGGTTTGGCCAGCAATGTGTAAATGCATGGCAGCACGAACAAGGTGAACAGCGTCCCGATCGACATCCCCGTTGCGATCACCGTGCCGATGTCGAACCGGCTGACGGCTCCCGCGCCCGTGGCGATGATCAACGGCACCATGCCGAACACCATTGCCGCCGTGGTCATCAATACCGGGCGCAGGCGAATGGCCGCCGCTTCCTCTACCGCTTCGCGAGGTGTCAGGCCTTTCTCCTTGCGTAACTGGTTGGCGAACTCGACGATCAGGATCCCGTGCTTGCTGATCAGTCCGATCAACGTCACCAGCCCCACCTGGGTATAGATGTTCATACTCGACCAGCCGAGGAAGAGCGGGATCAATGCGCCACAGATCGACAGCGGCACAGTCACCAGAATCACCAGCGGATCACGGAAGCTTTCGAACTGGGCCGCCAGCACCAGGAAGATGATCGCCAAGGCCAGGGCGAAGGTGACCCACAGCGCGCTGCCTTCCTGAACGTATTGCCGTGAAACACCGGCATAGTCGACGGCGTAACCCGTCGGTGCCTCTTCCCGGGCGATCTGGCGCACGGTGTCGATGGCTTCACCCATGCTGACCAGCGGGACCCCGGAAAGAATCGCCGAGTTGAGTTGCTGGAACTGGTTCAACTGACGCGGCCGCGCGCGGTCGGTCACGGTGATCAGGGTCGACAGGGGCAGCAGTTCGCCCTTGGTGTTCCTGACGTAATAATGGTTCAGCCAGTCAGGGTTATCGCGGTAGGGCCGTTCCACCTGAGCGATGACCTTGTAGCTGCGACCTTCGATGGTGAACCGGTTGATCTCCGCCTCGCCCAGCATCGTTGCAAGAGTACCGCCCAGGTCCTGCATGGACACACCCATCTGCGCAGCCTTGGCGCGATCGATATCCACCACCACTTCGGGCTTGTCGAAGGCCAGGTCGACGTCGACAAAAGCAAACTTGCCGGATTCCATCGCTCTTTTTTTCACTCGGTCCATCACCTGCAACAGCGCCTCGTAGCTGTTAGCCGAGTTGATCACGAATTGAAACGGCAAGCCCTCGCCGGTGCCTGGCAGGGACGGCAGGTTGAAGCCGAATATTTGCAGCCCGGGAATGCTTTCCAGTTTGCTCTGGACCAGCGGCAGGATCTGCATCTGGGTCCGGTGGCGTTCATTCCAGGGTTTGAGCAGGAAGCCGCCGATCCCCGATTGCACGCCGTTGAAGCCGTTGATCTGGAACGAGGAGTAGTACTCGGGAAACTCCTTGAAAATGGCGACGAACTCGTCGGTGTAGGCGTTCATGTAGTCGAGGTTGGCTGGTTGCGGGGCGTTGGCCATCATGAAGATCACGCCCTGGTCTTCGTCCGGCGCCAGTTCCGACTTGGTGAACTTGAGCAGTACCGGGATCAGGCACAGCACGATCACCGCGAACACCAGCACTACCGGACGGGTGTTGAGAGTGCCGTGAAGCACACGCTGGTAGCGGCGCTTGAGGCCTTCGAAGATCACGTCCAGGCGATGGGCCAGGCCGCTGGGGTTTTCATCGTGGCGCAGCAGCATGGCGCACATCATCGGCGACAGCGTCAGGGCGACGACACCGGAAATCACCACCGCCCCGGCCAGGGTCAGGGCAAACTCCTTGAACAACGCCCCCGTCAGGCCGGTCAGGAAGCCGATCGGCGCATAGACCGCCGCCAGGGTGATGGTCATCGACACCACCGGCATGGCGATCTCCCGTGCGCCCTCGATGGCCGCATCCAACGGTGTCTTGCCTTCTTCGATGTGCCGGTGGATGTTTTCCACCACCACGATGGCGTCGTCCACCACCAGCCCGATGGCCAAGACCATCGCCAGCAAGGTCAGCAGGTTGATCGAGTAGCCCATCATCTGCATGAAGAACATCACGCCGATCATCGACAGCGGAATGGTCACCACCGGGATCACCACCGAACGCAGGGCGCCGAGGAACAGGAACACCACCACAATCACGATCAGCACCGCTTCGAACAGGGTTTTCAACACCTCGTCGATGGAGGCCTGGATGAACAGCGTGGCGTCGTAGGCGATTTCGCCCTTGAGGTTCGGCGGCAGCTGGGCTTCCAGGTCCGGCATGATCTTGCGCACTTCCTTGATCACGTCCAGCGGGTTGGCGCCGGGTGTGGCCTTGATGCCGATGTACACCGAAGGTGTGCCGCCGAAGGAGCTGATGGTGTTGTAGTTCTCCGCGCCCATCTCGACCCGCGCCACGTCTCGCAACAGCACACGACTGTCACCGTCGACCTTGAGCGGAATTGCGCCAAAGGCCTCGGCGGACTTGAGTTCGGTGTTGGCGTTGATGCTGGTGACCACGTACTCGCCTTTCACTTCGCCGGCGGCGGAGAGGAAGTTGTACTGGCGCACGGCGTTGGTCACATCGCTGGCGCTCAGGCCGAAACCGGCGAGCTTCACCGGGTCCAGCCACAGGCGCATGGCGAACACCTGGTTGCCGAGAATCTCGGCTTCGGCCATGCCCGGCAGGGTCGCCAGTTTCGGCTGGATAACCCGGGACAGGTAGTCGGTGATCTGCGGGTTACTCAGCTCGTTGCTGAAGAAACTGATGTACATCAGCGCCGAGGCGCCGGTGGCTTCCTTGCTCAGCACCGGGTCTTCGGCATCCTGGGGCAGCTGGTTCTTGACCTCGTTGGCCTTGGCCAGCAGTTCGGTGAACAGGCGGTCGGTGTTGGAGCCGATACGCGCGTAGATCGAGATCACCGAGAAGTTCTGGCGACTGACCGAGGTCATGTAGTCGATGCCCTCGGCGCTGGCCAGGCTGTGCTGCATCGGTTGGGTGATATAGCCCTGGATGGTCTCGGCGTTGGCTCCGGGATAAGCGGTGGTCACCGTGATCAGGGCGTTTTCCATTTGCGGGTATTGGCGCAGTGGTAACTTGCTCCAGGCCTGGAAGCCCAGCAGCACTATCAACAGGCTGACCACGGTGGCGAGCACCGGGCGGCGGATGAACGGATCGGTAAAAGCCATGGGGATTCCTTGATCAGTCAGCGCGCGGCTGACTGTTCTTCTCAGCCAGGGTCTTGTCGTCGCTGATGGCAACGTGCACGCCGTGGTCCAGTTTGAGCTGACCAGCCGTGACCACTTTTTCGCCGTTCTGCACGCCTTTGGTGATCATGACCATCCCGTCGCGGCGTTCGCCGGTTTCGACGAAACGTCGTTCGGCGATCAGAACCGGTTCGCCCTTGTCGTCTTTTTCGAGGCTGCCGTCTTCGGCCTTTTTCTGCGCGACGACATACAGCGAGTTGCCATAAAGGGTGTAGCTGATCGCGCTTTCCGGCACCACGATGTGCGGCTGCGGGTCGGGCAACAACACCTGCAGGCTGGCAAACATCCCCGGCAGGAGTTTGCCATCGGGGTTGGCCAGGGTCGCGCGCACCAGCACGTTGCGGGTGCTGCTTTCTACCTTCGGGTTGATGGCGCTGACGGTGCCGGGGAAAGTCTCCGTCGGGTAGGCCGAGATAATGACCTGTACCGATTGGCCGAGGGTGATCTTCGGCACGTCCTGCTCGGGTACAAAGAAGTCGACGTAGAGGCTGCTGAGGTCTTGCAGGGTGGCGATCATCGTGCCGCTGGCTACGTAGTCGCCGACGTCTACCCGACGAATACCGATGGTCCCGCTGAACGGTGCGAGGATACGTTTTCTTTCCAGCGCCGCCTTGAGCTGATTGACCGTGGCCCGGCTCTTTTGCAATACCGCCGAGAGTCGGTCGAACTCACCTTTGGAAATAGCCTGGCTGCCTACCAGTTGGCTGCCGCGACCGTAATCCAGTTGCGCCAGTCCCAGGTCGGCCTGGGCGGTTGCCAGCAGGGCGGTTTCCACGGCGCTGTCGAGTTGCAGCAGCGGCTGACCGACCTTGACCTTCTGTCCTGACTCGAACTGAACTTCCTTGACGGTGCCGTCGACCTCCAGGCTCAGATCGACCCCTTGCAGCGCCGTAAGGGTGCCGACCGTTGGCAAACGGCTTTGCCACGGACGTTCGGTGGCGGTGGCCACGGCGACGCTGATCGGTGGTTTCGGCACAGAGAAGCCCTTCATCATCGTATAGATGGAGAAGGCTTTGTAACCGGCCAGGACCAGCACGATTAGCAGGACAACACCCAACATGATCAGCATGCGGCGACGCAGCATATTTCCATTTCCTTGGAGAAAATCAGGTGAGACAGGCGAAAACATTACTCCCACTGCGAAGGGGATTCCAACTGTAGCAGCTGGCGCAGCCTGCGTTCGGCTGCGAAGCAGTCGTAATCCAGACACCGCGGTTCGTCTGATATAACTCGGTGTCTGATTTCACGACTGCTGCGCAGCCGGACGCAGGCTGCGCCAGCTGCTACAGGTTGCGTGTTCAGATCAGGTGAAGGTGGTTGTCCCAGAGCCCCGCAGGCAATTCCAGAGGTTTTGCAACAAGGTTTGTCTGGCGGCAATCGTAGAACCGGCAACGGCCTTGCCCGGAGGTCACGACAAAACCATCGGCCACGGCCCCGACCCCGGCGCAATCGGGAAGCGGTGCATCCAGGCGTACTTCACCGCTGTCCAGGTCCCAGATAAAAAAGCGGTTGCCCCGCGGCGCGGTCAGGGCGACCAGGCGCAGTTCGCTGTGTACGGCAACGCTGGCGGTGTAATGCCCCATGGCCTGTAACTGATGCTCAGGCACCGGGAAGGCCACGAACGGTTGACCGGGACGCTTGATTGCCAGCAGCTCCGAAGACTCGTGAGCATCGCCCATGAACTGCTGACCGGCGACGATGGTGCCGTCACTGGCGATACCCAAGTGCCGCACGCTGTTCATCTGCTGGGCCAGTGTTTCCTTGCTCAGCAGCGTGCCGTCGCGTTGCATCAGCACAAGGCTCGGCTCCATGGCATTGAGGTTCATCTCGACCCGGCTTTCGGCCTCGGTGCGAATGCCGCCGTTGGCCACCACCAGCGTCTCGCCATCGGGCATCCACGACACCTGATGCGGGCCGACGCCGTGGGTGGAAATTTCGCCGCTGTGCACCAGTCGCTCACCTTCGAACTTATACACACCAAGCAGGCCACGGCCCGGATCGGAGGTGTCGTTCTCGGTGGCGTACAACCAGTCACCGCTCTGGTGAATCACCGCGTGACCGTAGAAGTGCCGGTTCGGCTGCGACACCACGGTTTGCAATAGCGTGCCGTTGCGCAGGTCGATCAGGTAGCTCTCGGTGCCCGGACGCCGAGCGACGAATAGCGCAATCGGCAGTGTCGGGTGGTTGATGATGTCATGGCAGCGCTGACCGACCTGGGTGGCAAACACCCGGGTGCCGTCCAGTCGATAACCGACGGCATAGTGCTTGCCGTCACCGTCGTCCCGCGCCGAGAGCAGCAGCGGGCTTTTGTCCTTTTGCTTGAACAGCGTCCAGCCGCCCAGTGTCACCGCACCCAGCAGCAAACTCCCTAACGTCAGAGCCTGGCGTCGCAGCATGGCACTTGCCCTCATCAGTCACCGTCGTTGGCGTTGAAGCCCAGTTGGATGCCCAGCGCCTTGGCCAGTTCGCCTTCGTGCAAGCGGTGGACAACGTTGAGGCTGTCATAGATGTCGTTCAGCTGCTGGCGACCGGCATCGTCGGTGAGCATGTCGGTCAGCGAGCGCTGGTTGCCGGCAAGCAGTTTCAGGGACGCTGCGTAGGCCGCGTCGATCTTGTCGGCCAACGGTTTTTGCTCGCTCGGCAACAGACCGCGCAGGCCTTTGTTGTCGACACCCACCCAGACGGTTTGCGCAGCGCTCAGGCTTGCTTCCATGCCTTTGAGCGACGATTGGCTGCGCCAGGCATCGGCCTGGAATGGCTGTGGCGTACCCTTGCTCTGACGGCCCATCGGCGTGCCGAGTTTTTTCTTCAGGGTGTCCAGTGCAGTCACTTGCACACGCAGCAGATCGGCGATCGCTTCGTGTGAGTCGGCGTAGCGCTGGTTGGGGAATTTGCTCATCTGCGCGAGCATGCCGTCGTTGGTGTTCCAGCGCGACAGGATCTCTTCGGCCAGTTGCTTCTGACGCTCGCCAATGGCAGTCAGCAGCGGGCAGTATTTGGCTTTCTGAGCGCTGTCGGCCATGTCGATCTTGCTGTCGAACAGGATGTATTCATAAGCCGAGAGGCCTTGCACCACGACGCTGGACTTGGCCAGGGCGGCAGCATCGATCTGCGGCTGCGCAGTGACCAGTTGCTCGACTTGACGGCCGACGAGGTTTTTCTTGTCCGGCCAGAACTGCACCTGCCACGAACGGTTGCCTTCGGCCAGCGGCCCGATCAGCAGCGGTTGCAACTCGGCCCAGGCTTTTTGCGCGTGCAGGAAGTCGGCGCGAGCGGTGTCCAGGGTTTCCTTGCCTTGGCAGAACGCCAAGGCGCTGACCGCCAATTGCCGGTCGGCTTCCACCCAACGACTGTAGCTCGGCAGGATCACTTGCTTGGCGATGGCCGCCGAGGTGACCGCTTGCGGATCCTGGGGCGAACAGGCGCCCAGGGCGAGGGCGGCAAGGCTGGTGAACAACAATTTGGGACGGAACATGTCGGGCTCCCGCTGAAGGAATACGTATTAAAGGGAATTCAAAAACGCCAGCAACGCCGCGCGCTGCTCGGCGTTGAAAGACAAAACCTGTTGTTGCGCCGCTTTTGCCTCGCCGCCATGCCAGAGCACGGCTTCGAGCAGGTTGCGGGCGCGGCCGTCGTGCAAAAACTGGGTGTGTCCGCTGACCGTCTGCGTCAGGCCGATGCCCCACAACGGCGGCGTACGCCAGTCGCGGCCACTGGCCTGGAACTCGGTGCGGTTGTCGGCCAGACCGTCGCCCATGTCGTGCAGCAGCAGATCGCTGTAAGGGCGAATCACTTGATTGGCCAATTCAGGTTCCGCGGCGTTGGCGGCGGTGGTGTATTGAGGGGTGTGACAGGACTGGCATCCGGCCTGGAAAAACAGATTCTTGCCGGCCAGCACCTCAGGTGCGCCAACATCGCGACGGGCCGGCACGGCGAGGTTACGGCTGTAGAACAGCACCAGACGCAAAATGTTGTCGCTGACTTCCGGCTCGCCATCGGGACCATTGCCGTTGGGCGCCTGTTTGCAAGCAGTTTGGGCGTCGGTGCAGTCATCAATGGGTTTCAGGCTGGTCGTGAGGCCCATATCACCAGAGAACGCATGAACATTCTGCTGATTGAGGTTCGGTTGCCCGGCTTTCCAGCCAAATCGTCCGAGAACAGTCTTCTGCTGCGCGTCGTCCCAGACCCGGTTCGGCCGCCCGGCGATGCCGTTTTTCTCCCGGGCCTGGGCTTCGGCGTTGGCCAGGATGGCCTCGTCGGGAATCGCTTCAAGCAAGCCCAGGCCAATCATCGGCGGTGCGATGCGCGCCGAGAAACGTGTGTCCGGGTGCATCGGGCCGTAGCCGAGTTGGGTCATCTGCAAGATTGGTTTACGCAACTCGATTTCGCTGCCGTCCTTGAAGCGTACCGGGACCGGCGTGTAATCGACACGCACCTTGCCTTCCGGGGCGACGCCGGGCACCGCCATGTCCTGGAACTGGCCGCCGTAGACCGGCTCCGGCACCACGCCCAGTTGTTCGATGACCTTGGCGTAGGCGGGGGCATTGGGGATCGACAGGCGTACCAGCATCGACACCGCATTCGGCGCATCGGGCGTTGGCGGATGACCGCGCCCGTCCTTGATGTGGCAGTTCTGGCAGGCGTTGGTATTGAACAACGGGCCGAGGCCATCGCGGGCGGTGGTGGTCGACGGCGCGATCACCCAGGGGCTGCGAAAGAAGCTGTTGCCGACGCTGAAGTCGACGCGTCGTGACGGCGGCAGATTGGCGGAGGGCAAGGAGAACGCGTTCTTATCGGTCTTGCGCACTGTCGCGCTGCCACCGGACCGGGCTTCACCGGGTTCGGCCTGGGTAAAACGCGGGGCGTCATCGCAGGCACTCAGGCCCAGGGCCAGCAACAGTGCAGACAAGCGAAGAGGCAGCGTGGGCATCGGACATCCTGCAAGACGAGCAAAACAAGGGCGCAAAGTCTAACAGGGCAGGGGAGTTTGAATAAGAGGAATTATCGTTTGGTTGATGTGAGGCAGGGTTTGATGTCAGACCGCGTCGCCCCCATCGCGGGCAAGCCATCAGCATCACCCAAAAGACAGGCATGAAAAAGGCGACCCGAAGGTCGCCTTTCTATTCGCTCAGCCAGCGTTGATCAGAACTCGTGATCAGCGTTGTCCGGGTTCAGGTCGCTGATGCCCAGTTTGCCGGCGGCAGCTTCGATCGAACCGGTCTGCTTGACCAGAGAGGCAATGGCGTCGCGCACGATCTGATTGCCAGCGGTGTTGCCGGCAGCGATCAGTTGGTCGTAGTGCTCACCCTTGTTGGCGTGATCGACCATGATCTGGATCTTGGCTTCGGTCGCAGCCAAGTCGGCTTTCAGCGCGGCATCGGCAGCCGGGTCGGCCTTGGCCACCAGGGACGACAGGCTGGCGCCGGTCATTTTGGTGCCGTCAACACGGGTGTATTCGCCCAGGTACACGTTACGAATGCCTTTGGCATCGTAGAAGTGCGAGTTGTGGGTGTTGTCGCTGAAGCAATCCTGTTCGTCTTCCGGGGAGTTGGCTTCCAGGGAAACCTTCATGCGCTCGCCCGCCAGTTCGCCCAAGGACAGGCTGCCCATGCCGAACAGCATTTTGCGCAGACCGGATTCAGCCGGTTCCGCTTCCAGGGTGGCGCGGTAGTTGTCGGCCACGTTCGGCTTCCAGTTACCGACCATTTCTTCCAGGTCGTTGACCAGCAGTTGGGTCACGGATTTCAGGTAAGCGCGACGACGATCATTGTGACCGCCGGTAGCGCCTTTGCCTTCCAGGTAGTCGGAGGCTGGGCGGTTGCCGGCGCCAGGGCCGGTGCCGTTCAAGTCCTGGCCCCAGAGCAGGAATTCGATGGCGTGGTAGCCGGTGGCGACGTTGGCCTCGGAACCGCCCAGCTCGTTCAGGCTGGCGAGTTTTTCCGGGGTGATGTCTTTCACGTCGACCTTGTCTTCGCCAATCTGAATCTGGGTGTTGGCGATGATGTTGGCGGTGGCGCCCGGGTTACCCAGTGCGTGTTCGTAGGATTTGTCGACGTAGTCGATCAGGCCTTCGTCCAGTGGCCAGGAGTTCACCTGGCCTTCCCAGTCGTCGATGATGGTGTTACCGAAGCGGAACACTTCGCTCTGCAGGTAAGGCACGCGGGCCGCGACCCAGGCAGCCCGGGCGGCTTTGAGGGTGTCGGCGTCCGGCTTGGCGAGGAACGCGTCGACGGCGGTTTGCAGGGTTTTCGCGGTGGATTCGGCATCGCTGTAAACGGCAAAGACCATGTCGGCGTAATGCGCAACCACAGCCTTGGCGGCGGCTTCATCGACTTTAGCGGTGGTAGCAGGCGCAGCTGTGCTGGCGGCCGGGGTCGGCGCTTGTTGAGCGGCAGCCTTGTCTTTGCCTTCGCCGCAACCGGCGAGGGAAATAGCGATGGCCAGCAGACTGGCGGTGGCCAGAGGCATACGAATCATGGCGAACATCCTGCTTCGGTGATGGAGTGGGCGCGCACGGGCGGCGCGCAAAAGTGCCACATAATGCAAATCTTTCGCATTATCTGTAAAGGGTTACGCCTGCAAATATTTCTTATTCACGCAGATCAAAAGATCGCCGTTGTTTCAGAGGATGGCCGCGTTACTGCGCTGGGCCTGCTTGAGGTAGACGCTCAATTCCCGCGCCGGCAGCGGTTTGCTGTAGTGATAGCCCTGACCTTCGTGGCAGCCTTCGGAGATGATGTAGGCCTCTTGCTCGGCGGTTTCCACGCCTTCGGCAATCACCTGCATGCCCAGGCTTTTGCCCAGCTGGATGATGGCCCGGACGATGGTCGCATCGTCGTCGTCATCGAGCAGGTCCTGGACGAAGCTCTTGTCGATCTTGATCTTGTCCAGCGGCAGGCTTTTCAGGTAACTCAATGACGAATAACCGGTGCCGAAGTCGTCGATGGCGATCAGCGCGCCGGAGCGACGCAGGCTCAGCAAGTGCTGGGCGGCGGTGCTGATGTCTTCCATCAGGCCGGTTTCGGTGACTTCCAGCTCCAGGCTGCGTGGTGGCAGGCGGTAGATCTGCAGCAGGTTATTGACCACCCGCGGCAACTCGGCGTGGTGCAATTGCACAGTGGACAGGTTCACCGCCATGCGCAGGTCGACGAAGCCCTGATCGTGCCACTCGCGCAGTTGTTTGCAGGCCTGGTCCAGCACCCATTCGCCAATGGCAATGATGGTGCCGTTCTGCTCGGCCAGCGGGATGAACAGGTCCGGCGGCACCAGCCCATGCTCGGGATGCTGCCAGCGAATCAACGCCTCGACACCTACCACGCGATGATCGCGGTAGCTGATCTGCGGCTGGTAGACGAGGTAGAACTGGTCGCGGATCAAGGCGTCACGCAGATCTTTTTCCAGCTCGCGACGCCGACGCATTTCCGTGTCGACGCTGGCGATATAGAACTGATAGCGGTTGCGCGAGCGCGTCTTGGCCAGGGTCATGGTCTGCTCGGCTTTTTGCAGCAGCTTCTCGGTGCTGTCACCGTCCTCGGGGAACAGGGTGATGCCGATGGTGGCGCGCAGGCGGATTTCCTGATGATCGAGGGCGAACGCCGCTTCCAGATCATCGAGAATGCTTTGGGCCAGTTCGGCGGCTTCGTAGGGTTGTTCGATGTCGGCCTGGACCAGCGCGAACTGGTCGCCACCCAAGCGGGCGAGGGCGCCGAGGCGGCCGCTGTGAGCCCGCAGGCGATCGGCCAGGGCCAGCAGCAACTGGTCGCCGGTCTGGTAGCTGAACTGTTCGTTGACGCCTTTGAAGTCATCGAGCCCGACACACAACACCGCGACCCGACGCTGCAATTTGCCGGCGTCGACAAGGATCTTGTCCAGCTGTTGCTGCAATTGCTGGCGGTTCGGCAGACCGGTGAGAAAATCGTACTGGGCCATGCGTAACAGGCTGTTTTCTGCTTCGTGGCGCAGGTGAGTGTTGCGCTCGATGGATTCGAGCAGCTGGTTGGCGGTATTGATCCAGATCCCCAGCTCGTTTCTTTCATGACCCTTGAGCTGTGGGATCTTGTGGGCGCTGGGCCGGTCCGGGTTGATTTCAGTCAGATGTTCGATGATCCGCGACAATGGTTTGGTCAGCAGCCAGTGGTAAACCAGATACAACACCAGGCTCATGGCCAGGGCGCGCAAGACGCCAGAGATGAAGATGATCACCGAACTGACGATGAAGCTCTGGCCGTAGGTGGCGGTGTCGAGGGTAATGCTCAGGTCGCCGTAGTACTCGCTGTAGGGGCCGCGACCCACCAGTTGGGTGGTGAACGTGCGTTCCTGGCCGAGGATCAGGTCAGTCAGCCAGCGGCTGTGGGACTGCTGAAGCTCGCGGGATTTTTGCGCGAGCATGGCTTCGTGGGGGTGGCCGATGGAGGCCATGCGCACGGCGTCATCCTGGAACAGGCCTTCGATCACCTGCATGCCCATTTCCCGATCCAGGCTGTAGACCGCCTGGGTGGAGGGATCGCGGAACATGTCGAGGATGCGCTGGGCATCGTTGGCAACCGCCTGACGTGTTTTATAGGCATCGAAAACAATCTGTGCGCAGCTCAAGACCACGCCGACGATCAATGCCGACAGGAGCACGACCCGGAGTAACTTCACCGACAAGCTGTTCTTGAGTTCCAGCTTCAAAGGGTTATTCCTTGTTCCGTGCGGGTAGCGTCAAGTTGCCATGAGTATTGGCAATCCCGTGATGGCAGTCAAAGGGACAATCCAACCCGGGGGATATTGCCGGTAGCTTGGCCGATATGCTGCTGTTTGGAGTATTTGCCCTATTAACACTGTGTCGGTTGCCGGGGCCCTCAACTTGAGGCGGTTGAGGCAATTTTTCCTAGTGTTGATGTTAGACCGCTGTACTGCGGGGGCAAGAGGGCGAATGCGGCGCGCGTTGTGGGAAAGCACGCCTTACGTACGGATTTTCGATGGCATAAAAAAACCCGGCATAAAAGCCGGGTTTTTTGACTGGCGCGAAGCTTAAGCGGTGAAGGTTTTGCCTTCGAACTGCTCAGCCACGAATTTCCAGTTGACCAGGTTCCAGAACGCTTCGACGTACTTCGGACGAAGGTTGCGGTAGTCGATGTAGTAAGCGTGTTCCCAGACGTCGCAGGTCAGCAGCGGGGTATCGCCGCTGGTCAGCGGGTTGCCGGCGCCGATGGTGCTGGCCAGGGCCAGGGAACCGTCAGCCTTTTTCACCAGCCAGCCCCAACCGGAACCGAAGGTGCCGATGGACGTTTTGCTGAACTCTTCCTTGAACTTGTCGAACGAACCGAAAGCAGCGTTGATGGCATCAGCCAGAGCGCCGGTTGGTTGACCGCCGGCGTTTGGCGCCAGGCAGTTCCAGTAGAAAGTGTGGTTCCAGACCTGAGCGGCGTTGTTGAAGATACCGCCCGAGGAAGTCTTGACGATTTCTTCCAGGGTCTTGCCTTCGAACTCGGTGCCTGGCACCAGGTTGTTCAGGTTCACGACATAGGTGTTGTGGTGCTTGTCGTGGTGGTATTGCAGAGTTTCCTCTGAAATGTGCGGCTGCAGGGCATTGTGCGCGTAAGGCAGCGGCGGCAATTCGAAAGCCATGATGATTCTCCTAATCAGGTCAGTTGCGGTGAGCGCAAGGCCGATCACGGGCGGCCAGACATGCGCCGGGGAGTTTGTACTCTTTGCGGCGCAGGGATCGGATCATAGCACCGGGGGTGCGGCATAACCACGCAACAACTGTGTGGAATAGAGGTTCCAGAGCCTTTTGGAATAAATCATGAAGCGATGATCAACTGGAACGCTACAGCGAACATCATCACGGCCACCAACAGGTCGAGAATTCGCCAGGTACTGGGGCGTGCTAACCACGGCGCCAGCCACGCTGCGCCAAGGGCCAGGGTAAAAAACCACAGCAACGAAGCACTGGCCGCGCCCACGACATAAGCACCGGGCTCGGTCTGTTGTGCGCCAAGGGAGCCGATCAGCAACACGGTGTCCAGATAAACGTGCGGGTTGAGCAGGGTCACCGCCAAAGCGCTGAGCAGTACCGCCCGCAATGAGCGCACGGTCTGGTTCTCACCTTGTTGCAGGCTCTGTTTCGAGCAGGCCCGACGCAGCGCCAGGCTGCCATACCACAGCAGAAACGCCGCGCCACCCCAACGAGCGATGGCCAACAGAGTCGGGTTCTGCGCCAGCAACGTCGCCAGGCCGAACACCCCGGCGGCTACCAGCAACGCATCGCAGGTTACGCAGAGCGCCGCCACCGGCAGGTGATGTTCACGTCGAAGGCTCTGCGCCAACACAAACGCATTCTGAGTGCCGATCGCCATGATCAGCCCGGCGGCCACCAACAGGCCGTTCACATAGCTTTGCCACATAAGATTTTTACTCCGCGTTGGCCGCCAGATCCCGCAGTACCTGCAGGGCGCGTTCGGCATCGGCCTGGCCGACGAACAAATGGTCGTGGTAGTAGCCGGCAATCACGTTGCAACTGATGCCGGCCTGGCCCAGTGCCGTGGCGAACGCGGCGGTCAGGCCGACGGCTTCAAGGGCTGAGTGCACGTTCAAGGTGATCCAGGCAGCGATGTAGTCGAAGCTGAAACCGGCCTTCTCGGCGTGGGACCGTTGCAGAATCACCGTCAGCCCTTCCTGTTCGCGGAAGCTGCCGACAATCTCAAGGCCTGCGGGCAGCTTGCCGTCAGGCAGCGTGCAGAACACGTATTCGCCGTCGTTGAGTTGCGGGCTCATGCTGCGCAGCAGGGTTGCCAAAGAGGTTTCGCCAGCCATGTCGGTGATCCTTGTTCAAGAGTTCTTGCTGGCCATTCTCCGGTGGGAAGTTGTATAAGAAAAACCAATAGTGCTGATCGCTCATTAGGAAAACTGATGTTCGACTACAAATTACTGTCCGCCCTCGCCGCCGTGATCGAGCAGGCCGGATTCGAACGCGCCGCGCAGGTCTTGGGCTTGTCCCAATCGGCCATCTCCCAGCGCATCAAACTGCTCGAGGCGCGGGTTGGCCAACCGGTGCTGGTGCGGGTCACGCCACCGGCCCCGACGGAGATTGGCCGGCGATTGCTCAACCATGTGCAGCAGGTGCGATTGCTGGAGCGCGATCTGCAAAGCCTGGTGCCGGCGCTGGACGAAGAAGGCCTGCCGGAACGCCTGCGCATCGCGCTGAACGCTGACAGCCTTGCCACCTGGTGGGCTGCGGCGGTGGGGGATTTTTGCGCGCAGGAGCATCTGTTGCTCGACCTGGTGGTGGAAGACCAGACCGTCGGCCTCAAACGCATGCGCGCAGGCGAAGTGGCGGGGTGTCTGTGCGCCAGTGAGCGGCCGGTGGCCGGTGCGCGCAGCGTGCTGTTGGGGGCGATGCGCTACCGTGCGTTGGCCAGCCCTGCATTCATTGCCCGGCATTTTCCCCAAGGTGTGCGCGCCGATCAGTTGGCCAGAACCCCGGCGCTGGTATTTGGCCCGGACGATTTCCTGCAGCATCGTTACCTCGCGTCAGTCGGCGTGAATGGCGGTTTCGAACACCATTTATGCCCGTCTTCCGAAGGGTTTCTTCGTCTCACGGAAGCAGGGCTTGGCTGGGGCCTGGTGCCTGAATTGCAGGTGCGCGAGCAACTGGCGCGCGGCCAATTGGTGGAGCTTTTGCCAGATAAGCCGATCGATGTGCCGCTGTACTGGCATCATTGGCGCAATGGCGGTCAGCTGTTGGGGTTACTCACCGATCAATTGGTGCGCTCGTCGAAGCAATGGCTGGTGCCGTTGGACTGACGGCTGGCGTCAAGACCTCACGCCCTATGCAAAACGTAAAACGCAAAACGAAATATTCGGAGCAATACATGAAGATTCTGGTCACCGGCGCAAGCGGCTTCATTGGCGGGCGCTTTGCGCGTTTCGCCCTGGAGCAGGGCCTGGATGTGCGGGTCAACGGTCGCCGGGCCGAGAGCGTCGAGCATTTGGTTCGCCGTGGTGCCGAATTCATCCAGGGCGACTTGAGCGACCCGCAACTGGCGCGCGACCTGTGTTCCGACGTCGAAGCCGTGGTCCATTGCGCAGGCTCTGTCGGTTTGTGGGGGCGCTATCAGGACTTCCATCAAGGCAACGTCGAGGTCACCGAGAACGTGGTCGAGGCCTGCCTGAAACAACGGGTGCGGCGCCTGGTGCATTTGTCGTCGCCATCGATTTACTTCGATGGCCGCGATCATCTGGGGTTGACCGAAGACCAGGTGCCCAAGCGCTTCAAGCATCCTTACGCCGCAACCAAATACCTGGCCGAGCAGAAAGTTTTCGGTGCGCAGGAGTTCGGCCTCGAAACCCTGGCCCTGCGCCCGCGTTTCGTGACGGGCGCAGGCGACATGAGCATTTTCCCCAGGTTGCTGAAGATGCAGCGCAAAGGGCGGTTGGCGATTATCGGCAATGGCCTGAACAAGGTTGACTTCACCAGTGTGCAAAACCTCAATGAGGCGTTGTTCAGTAGCTTGCTGGCCAGCGGTTCGGCCTTGGGCAAGGCCTACAACATCAGCAACGGAGCGCCGGTGCCGTTGTGGGATGTGGTCAATTACGTGATGCGCAATATGGATGTGCCACAGGTGACCCGTTACCGTTCCTACGGCTTGGCCTACAGCCTTGCCGCGCTCAACGAGGGTGTTTGCAAGCTGTGGCCGGGTCGTCCCGAGCCGACCCTGTCGCGGCTGGGCATGCAGGTAATGAACAAAAATTTCACCCTGGACATCAGTCGCGCCCGGCATTATCTGGATTACGATCCGAAAGTCAGCCTCTGGACCGCCCTCGATGAATTTTGCGCCTGGTGGAAGGCTCAGGACATTCGCTGACACACAAGGGCCGGCCCTCACTGAACCGAGTTCGGGGTTCAGGGTCAACCGGTGCGGCAGCGAGGGTTATACTTCGCCGCATCAAGCCATCACCGCGTTTTACAAAGGTTGACTCAATGTCCATGCGTAACGATGCCAACGACGACTTCGACGATGTACCGAGCCTGCGTGCCGACAGCCTCGACGACGATGATTTTCCGACCACCGCGCGCACTTCCGTGCATTCGCGCACCACACCGGTAGTCAAGGTCAAAGGCCCGAGCACCGGCCCGCTGTGGGCGTTGGTCGGTGCGTTGTTCTTTGCCTTCGCTGGCCTTGCCTGGTGGAGTTTCCAGCAGATATCGCTGATGGAACAACAACTGGTGGCGACCCAGGAAAGTTTCGCCCGTATCAGTGAGGAAGCGGCGGGGCGCTTGCAGGACATTTCCGGCAAGGTCGTGGCCAGCCAGTCCACGGTCAACACCGGCAGTGAAGCGTTGAAGCTGCAAATAAAACAACTGGAAGGCAAGCTCCAGGACCAGAGCAAACAGCTGGAAAGCAAACTCCAGGATCAGAGTAAACAGCAGCAAGGCGTGCTCGGCCAGACCTCCGATCTGGACAAGCGCCTGGCGCAAATGACCACGCAGGCCAGCGAACAACAAGCCGCCAATGCTCAGTTGCAGGCCCAGGTCAAAGCCTTGAGCGGCGAGCTGGCCGCGTTGAAGAGCGCACCGGCCGATACCAGCAAAGTCGACGCCCAACTCAAAAGCCTTGGCGCCGATATCGCTGCGCTGAAGCGGCAAGGCAACCCGAGCGCTGCAGTCGAGCGTCTGGAGCAAGACATGATCGTGCTCAAAAGCCAACAGGACAACCGCCCGGCCGCGGCGCAAGGTGGCAACAATACCGCCGAGTTCGACGCCTTCCGTGGCCAGGTCACCCGCAACATCAACACCCTGCAGGCGCAGATCCAGAACCTGCAACAACAGCTGCACGCCCGGCCTCAATAGCCCGATGCAGTGATGTTGTGTGGAGTGGGCCTGTGGAGTGGGACTTTTGTGGCGAGGGAGCTTGCTCCCGCTCGACTGCGCAGCAGTCGCAAATCAGGCACCGCAGGTTATCTGAATAGCGGTGGTGAATGGGTTTGGGGCGGCTGCGCCACCCAACGGGAGCAAGCTCCCTCGCCACAGAAAGCAACACAACGCCTGGTCGCTAGTGGTGTCCGGGCTGACGTCTTCGCGGGCAAGCCTCGGTCTTTCTATCGAACCTTGTCTTCCCGCCCGCGCAACACCCTGTTCGGCATGGCAATCGCCGCCGCCAGCCCCAGCAGCGACACCGCCGCGCTGACCATCAGTAAATGCCTGAAGGTCAGCAGCAGCTCGGCGCGCAAGGCGTTTTGCGCATCCCCCGGCGCGGCGTTCAAACCATCGAGCAAGACATTCCCCGAACGGCCCTCGGCAATCAGCGACGAGCCGGCCAGGTGCGCGAAACTGGAGTCCTGCAACAACGCCAGCAACAGCGCCGACATCAACGCCACGCCCACTGCACCGCCCAGAGCGCGGAACAGATTGGTGGTGCTGGTGGCAACGCCAATGTCCCGTTGATCCACCGAGTTTTGCGTGCCCACCAACGACGTCGGGAACTGCATGCCGCCAGCGATTCCGCAGAGCAACATGAACAGGCTGCTCAGCACAAACGCCTGCGGCGCACTGAACGCCATGCCGAGAATCGCCAACGGCATGAGCAACGCGCCGGTCAGGATCATCGGTTTGTAACGACCGGTCACCGAGGTCCGGCGCCCGGCGAAATAGGCGCCTATCGGCAAGCCCATGGCCAGCGGCAACAGGTGCAGTGCCGCGCTGTCGGCCCCGGCGCCGGTGACGCTCTGGAAGCGCAGCGGCATCAGCACGATCAGGGAAATCGCCTGGAAACTGGTGAAGAAAATCGTGCACCAGCAAAGGATCGCATTGCGGTTGGCGAACAAATGCATCGGCAGCAACGGTTCCCGCGCCCGCCGTTCATGCCAGACGAACACCGCCAGCACCGCCACCGCACAACCGAGCAAACCCGCCACTTCGGGGCTGCGCCACGAATGCCCCTGGCCAACCTGAGTGATGCCCAGCAACAACGCCGTCAGGCCAATGATCATCAGCAACGTACCGAGGTAGTCGATGATCGGCTTGCGCTGCGGCACCGGCAGCCCTACCAGCGTGCGATAAGCCACCCACCAGGCACCCAGGCCCAACGGCAGGTTGATCAGGAATACCCAGCGCCAGGACAGGTATTCGGTCATGTAGCCACCGAGTACCGGGCCGGCCACGCTAGCCACCGCGTACATGCTGCTGAAGTAGCCCTGATAGCGACCGCGTTCGCGCGGTGGAACGATGTCGCCGATGATCGCCTGGCTCACCGAAATCATTCCGCCGGCGCCGATGCCTTGAAAGATCCGCGCCAGCACCAGTTGCTCCATGCTTTGCGCCATGCCGCAGAACAATGAAGCCAGGGTGAACAAACCCATGCCGAACAGCATCAACCGGCGGCGGCCATACAGATCGCCGAGCTTGCCGTAGATCGGCACCGCCACGGTCATCGCCACCATGTAGCCGGAAATGACCCAGGCCAGCAGGCTGACGTCCTTGAACTGCGCGGAAATCGCCGGCATCGACACAGCGACGATGGTCTGGTCCAGCGCGCCCAGAAAGATCGCCAGCATCAGGGCGATCAGCACGCTGCGAATAGCCGGTTTGGGCGTTTCAGGCCGGTTGAGATTGGTCACGGTAAAACCTGCGGACAGTAATGGACCCGCAAGGAGCAAGGCGAGCGGGAGTGCTCGCCAGTGTAAGTCGATAGGAGCCTATTCGATAGCCTCGTATGGAAGGCCGACGTAGTTTTCCGCGATGGTTTTTCGGCCCGCCTCGGAGTCAACGAAATAGGCCAGTTCCGATTCGCTGATGCGCTGACTGAACGCGTCGTGCTCGTCGAAGCGATGCAACATCGAGGTCATCCACCAGGAAAACCGTTCGGCTTTCCACACCCGCCGCAGGCAGATTTCGGAATACTTCTCCAGCAAATCAACACGGCCTTCGCGGTAAACCTTCAGCAGAATATTGAACAACGTACTGACGTCGCTGGCCGCCAGGTTCAGGCCTTTGGCACCGGTGGGCGGGACGATGTGCGCGGCGTCGCCGACCAGGAACATCCGCCCGTACTGCATCGGCTCGACCACGAAACTGCGCAGCGGCGCGATGCTTTTCTCGATCGACGGGCCGGTCACCAGCACATCGGCGAGGGCCGCTGGCAGACGGGATTTGAGTTCGTCCCAGAAGCGTTGGTCGGACCAGTCATCGACCTGATCCTGGGCCGGTACCTGAAGGTAATAACGGGTACGTGTTGGCGAACGCATGCTGCACAACGCAAAGCCCCGTTCATGCCGCGCGTAGACCAACTCCTCGTGAACTGGCGGAGTGTCAGCGAGAATCCCCAGCCAGCCGAACGGATACACCCGCTCGAATACCTTCAGGCAGTCGGCAGGAATCGACTGTCGCGCCACGCCATGGAAACCGTCGCAACCGGCGATGTAGTCACAATCGAGTCGATACGTTTCGCCGTCCTTGTCGAAGGTCACATAGGGTTCAGCGGTTTTCATGCCGTGGGGGACGACGTTGCTGGCTGCATAAATCGTCTGCGCCCCGGCGTCCCGACGAGCGGCCATCAGGTCGCGGGTGACCTCGGTCTGGCCATACACCATCACGGTTTTGCCACCGGTCAAGGTCTGCAGATCGATGTGTACCCGGCGCCCGTCCAGAGCCAGTTCGAAGCCTGTATGGACCAGCCCTTCGGCGTCCATGCGCTGGCCCACCCCGGCCTGACGCAACAGCTCTACCATGCCTTGTTCGAGGACACCGGCACGGATGCGTCCCAGCACATAGTCCGGGGTCTGGCGTTCGAGAATCAGGGTGTCGATGCCGGCGTTATGCAGCAATTGGCCGAGTAGCAAACCAGAGGGGCCGGCGCCGATGATGGCGATTTGGGTTTTTAGTGTTTTCATTGTTTTTATGACTCGCAAGCTCCACGCGACCAACGCCGGTGGATGATTTTTATGGATCGAGTGCTTGCATTTTTCACTTGCGGGTCCGTCAATTGAAGGTGAAAACTGAGCCGATACCTGTACATTCTGCCAATCGGTGCGATTATCGCCCCGTTACCTTCGAGGCCTGGATTGAAGTGATGAACAAGCCCGCCCTGCCATCGATTCCGGTGTTCAAACTCTACGGTGAAAGCCTGGATTGGCCGACCCCCGATTTGCTCCACTGTGAAACCATTTCAAAACGCAGCCGCGAACATCAATGGGAAATAAAACCCCATCGCCACGCTGATTTGTGTCAGTTGCTCTTCGTCTTCAAAGGTCAGGCAGAGCTTGAGATCGAAGGGAAACGCTCACAATTGGCTGAGCCGGCAATCATCATTCTGCCGCCGTTATCGGTGCATGGTTATCGGTTTTCCGAGGACGTCGAAGGGTTCGTCGTCACCCTGGCCGCGCCACTGGTCGCCCATCTTCAGGCGCAGTTGGGCAATTCGGTAAATGCCCTGGCCCAAGCCGAAAGCTACCCGGCGGGCAAGGACAGCGAGTACCTCAACAGCCTGTTTTCAGCGCTGCAAAGCGAATACACCGGCCATCAACCGGCGCGGGAAATGCTCATGCATTCTCTGGTCAGCGTGATCATGGTGTGGGTCAGCCGCCAGGTGATCCAGCGCCGCGCTGCCAATCAGCGTCCGCAGCGTGCCCGGGAATACCTCAACGGTTTTATCCAGCTGGTGGAGGAGACCTATCGCCAGCACGTCAAGGTCGAGGACCTGGCCCATCGGCTGGGGATTTCCGTGTCCCACCTCAACGGCACGTGCCGTGAACTGGCGGGGCAACCGGCGTTGCAGATCATGCACGAGCGTCAGTTGCTGGAGGCCAAGCGCTTGCTGACCTACACCAGCATGACCATTTATGAAATGTCCGATGTGCTGGGGTTTTCCGATCCGACCAACTTCACACGCTTGTTTCGACGTCGGGTGGGGATCTCGCCCAAGGCTTTTCGCGACCGCTTGAAGGCCGATCAGGACGCTGCCGATCAGAAGAGCGAGTCCTGACCCCCTCACCACAAGGTGTTCGTTACCGGAGGGCGTTGAGGCTTGCGCTGTGGGGGATGCAGCGCTCGAAGTTGCAGCTCGCGAAGTCATGGGGCACTTTGCGCAACTGTTCGACACGCCAGGCGGCTGTGCCATACAGCGCCAGCGTCGCCGCGCAGGTGATGAAAATGGCGAGGTATCTTCTTGTTTTGATGTTCATGGCGTTGACCTCTGAACGAATACCCTTGGGTACTGCTTTGAGCATAGGTCAGCGCCGGTGAGTTGCCATCAAAACCACCCCACATTTGCTCCGGTTAAAGGCCCACATCCCACGCCGGTTCTTCGGGAAATCTGAGCACCAGAAAATCCAGCATGCTGCGCAACGCCACCGGCATGTGCTTGCGTGAGGCATACACCGCATAGATGTTCATCTGACGGGGCTCGGCCTGGGGCAGCAGGCGGATCAGTTCGCCGCTGTGGATATGCATGCCGGCCAGGTAACTGGGCAGCATCGCCACACCGGCCCCGGCCATCGCCGCGCGCAACAGCGTGCTGGCTTCGTTGGCGCTGATGTTGCCCTGTACCGGCACCGAGACCGGTTCGCCATCCTGCTCGAAATGCCAGAGGCTTTTGCCGAAGTAGGAGTGGGTCAGGCAATTGTGCAGGCTCAGGTCTTCGACCCGCTGCGGCGCCGGGTGCTCGCGCAGGTAAACGGGGGAGGCGCAGATCACCGAGCGGCAGACCGTCAGCCGCCGGGCGATCAGGTTCGGGTCCAGGTCGTTGCTGGTGCGGATGGCCAGGTCGATGCGCTCATCCACCAGGTTCACCGTGCGGTCGAGCATTTGCAGATCGATGCTTACGCCGGGGTAACGTTTGACGTAGGCGGCCATGGCATCGGCCAGTTGCGCCTGGCCGAACGAGGTGCTGACGCTGATCCGCAGCAGGCCGCGCGGTGCGTCGTCCGGCTCGCTGACGGCGGCTTGCATGTCGCTGGATAAATCGAGCATCTGCCGGCACCGGGGCAGGATTTCACTGCCGGCGGCGGTCAGGCTCAATTTGCGCGTGGTGCGGTGCATCAGGCGTGCGCCGACCCAATCTTCCAGCTCCGCCAGATACCGTGAAACCACCGGCCGCGACAGGTCCAGGTGATCGGCGGCGGCCGATTGGCTGCCCAGGTCCACCACCGTGACGAACACCCGCATTGCTTGTAGACGATCCATGATTTGCCCGCTTTCAGAAACAAACTATGTTCAAGCATCGCATTTTTTGTATCGAACCAGGCAACTAAGCTCTGTCCCATCGCCAAGCACGGCATTCGGACAACGGAGCAACAGATGATCGGCTTCACTTCAATCAAACGCATTCTTCTGGCAACCGCCGCACTGGGCTTCGCGGCCCACGCCGCTGCGGCGTCGACCCTGACCCTGGACGTCTACAACCCTGGCACCAACGCGATTTTCCCGGTGACTTCGGTACTGGTCAGCGGCGAGAAAGAAGCGATTCTGGTGGACGCGCAATTCGGCAAATCCCAGGCCGAACAGGTGGTGGAAAAAATCCGCGCCAGCGGCAAACAACTGACCACCATCTACATCAGCCACGGTGACCCGGATTACTACTTCGGCCTCGACACCGTGACCAAAGCGTTCCCGAAAGCCAAGGTACTGGCCTCGCAACCGACGGTTGATCACATCAAGAAAACCGTCGACGGCAAACTGGCTTTCTGGGGGCCGAAAATGGGCGCCGACGTGCCGAACAAAACCATCGTGCCGCACGTGCTCAAGGGCGACAGCCTGATGCTGGAAGGGCAGAAACTGCAGGTGCTCGGCCTGGATGGCAAGCAACCGGATCGCAGCTTTGTGTGGATTCCGTCGATCAAGGCAGTGGTCGGTGGCGTGGTTGTCGCCGAAAACATTCATGTGTGGATGGCTGATACCCAGACCACGCAGTCCCATGCCGATTGGCTGACGACGCTGCACACGATCGAAGCCTTGAAGCCGAACACCATCGTGCCGGGTCACTACCTGGGCGAGAGCGCTCGCTCCCTGGCGGCTGTGCAGTTCACCGCTGATTACATCAAGGCGTTCGACGAAGAAACCGCCAAGGCGAAAGATTCAGCCGAACTGATCGGCGCGATGAAAAAACGCTACCCGACCCTGGGCGAAGAAAGCTCGCTGGAGCTGAGCGCCAAAGTCGCCAAGGGCGAGATGAAGTGGTAACCCGTCGGACCTGAAACTGAACAAGCCTTTGTGGCGAGGGAGCTTGCTCCCGCTCGGCTGCGAAGCAGTCGTAAAACCTGTAAATGCGGTGTACCTGATGGAGTGCAGGGAGCGCTTCGCACTCCAGCGGGAGCAAGCTCCCTCGCCACAAAGGTTGTGCTGATTACACACACGCTATACATCACAGTTACATCAACTGGAGAACGTCATGAGCAAAATCGCAATCATCGGTGCCACCGGTCGTGCCGGTAGCCAACTGTTGGAAGAAGCCCTGCGTCGCGGTCACAGCGTCACCGCCATCGCCCGCGACACCTCTAAAATCGGCCAGCGTGCCGGTGTCGTCAGCAAAAACGTCGACGTGCTCGATGCTGCCGCTTTGCAAGCCGCCGTCGCTGGCCATGATGCGGTAATCAGTGCTGCACATTTCTCCACCATCCCCGCCAGCGCCGTCATCGAGCCGGTGAAGCAGGCCGGGGTCAAGCGTCTGCTGGTGGTGGGCGGTGCCGGTTCGCTGTTGCTGCCCGGCGGCACCCGGGTGATCGACAGCGAAGGTTTTCCGCCGGAGTACAAGGCTGAGGCCAGTGCCGGTGCCGATTTCCTCAACACCTTGCGTCAGGAACAGGACCTGGACTGGACCTTTCTGTCGCCGTCGGCGGAGTTTGTCGAAGGTGAGCGTACGGGCACGTTTCGAGTCGGCAAGGATGACTTGCTGGTGAGTGCGCAGGGCCGCAGCTGGATTACCTTTGCCGATTACGCGATCGCGTTGCTTGATGAAGTGGAAACACCGAAGCATTCCCGCCAGCGGTTTACGGTCGGGTATTAACTTCGCAACACCACATCCCCTGTAGCAGCCGAACGCAGGCTGCTACAGGGCGATTTCGGTTCAGCGTGCCTGCGCCTGCTCCACCAACCACCCCATCAATTCGCGCAACTTCGGCGAAGGCGCAGGTTTTTCGGGGAACACCAGGTAATACGCCAATCCGGTTTTCACCTTCAAATCAAAGGGCATGACCAGCCGCCCGGCGCTCAGGTCATCGCCGATCAACGACCAATCGCCAATCGCCACGCCTGTCCCCTGGGACGCCATCGACATCGCCAGGTCCAGGGTTTCGAAATGCTGGCCCTTGCCGACATTGCTCAGATGAATATCCGCCGCTTTCAACCAGGCTTTCCAATCCCGTTCATCCCGGGTCGGATGCAGCAACAAGTGTTGTTGCAGGTCTGCCGGTGTCTGCAAGGCCAGTGGCCCTTCAAGCATCGGCCGGGAACACACGGGCGTCAGTTGCTCATCGAACAAATGATGGGAGGCCAGTGAGCTCTCCGGCGGCGGGCCATACATCACCGCCGCGTCGAATTGTTCACGATGAAAGTCCACGCCGTGTTTCACCGTGGTGGTCAATTCCACCGGCACATCCGGGCGTTCCTTTTGCCACTGCAACAGGCGCGGCAACAGCCAGCGCATCACGCAGGTCGGCGCCTTGAGTTGCAAGGTTTCGCGCTTCTCGCCGATCTGCTCCACGGCCTCGTCGATCAGGCCGAAAATCTGCTGCACCCGTGGCAACCACTCACGTCCTTCGGCGGTCAGGCTCAAGCCCCGCGCCTGGCGAATGAACAGTTCATAACCCAGATGATCTTCCAGCCCGGCGATCTGCCGGCTCACCGCGCCTTGGGTGATGTGCAGCTGTTCGGCGGCCCGGGTGAAGTTGCAGCACTGCGCGGTGATCAGAAAAGTGTGCAGCGCCGGCAGGGGAGGCAGTCGTTTCATTGGGATCCAAGGTATGACGTGAGGACATGGCTAGTATGACTTTTTATCCATTGTTGCGGCTATGTGTCGCCCGTTCCAATGAGGCCATTCCCGGGCCTGCCATTCCATCATAAACACTGCGCAGGCCCGGCGTCTCAAACGAACAAAAAGGGCAAACACATGGCGACGTGCGGCGAAGTATTGGTCAAGTTACTCGAAGATTACGGGGTCGAGCAGGTGTTCGGCATTCCCGGGGTCCATACCGTGGAGCTGTATCGCGGGCTGGCCCGTTCGAGCATCAACCACGTCACTCCACGTCACGAACAGGGCGCCGGGTTCATGGCCGACGGCTATGCTCGCACCAGCGGCAAACCGGGCGTGTGCTTCATCATCACCGGCCCCGGCATGACCAACATCACCACCGCCATGGGCCAGGCTTACGCCGACTCGATCCCGATGCTGGTGATCTCCAGCGTGCAATCGCGCAGCCAATTGGGCGGCGGGCGCGGCAAGCTGCATGAGCTGCCGAACCAGAGCGCACTGGTCGGCGGCGTGGCGGCGTTCTCCCATACCTTGATGTCGGCGGCGGAATTGCCGGGCGTGTTGGCGCGGGCCTTCGCGCTGTTCCAGGCCGGGCGTCCGCGTCCGGTGCACATCGAAATCCCGTTGGACGTACTGGTCGAAGAGGCCGATGACCTGCTCTCCAGCGTGCCAGTGAACATCGATCGTGCCGGTGCTTCGCCCAGCGCGATCAGCCGCATGACCGACCTGCTGGCCGGTGCCAAGCGCCCGTTGATTCTTGCTGGTGGCGGCGCCATCGATGCGGCGGCCGAACTGACTGAACTGGCCGAGCTGCTGGATGCGCCAGTGGCCCTGACCATCAATGCCAAAGGCATGCTCGAATCCAGCCACCCGCTGCTGATCGGTTCGACCCAAAGCCTGGTGGCCACCCGTGCGCTGGTGGCCGAGGCTGACGTGGTGCTGGCCATCGGCACCGAACTGGCCGAAACCGATTACGACATCACCTTCGCCGGCGGCTTCGAAATCCCGGGCGTGCTGCTGCGCGTGGACATCGACCCAGACCAGACCGTGCGTAATTACCCGCCGAAGGTGGCGTTGGTGGCCGACTCGCGCAATGCCGCCCAGGCCCTGCTGAGTGCGCTGTCCCACAAGTCGCTGGCCGAGCGCCGCAATGACTGGGGCCAGGTGCGCGCCGCTCGCTTGCGAGAAGAGCTCGCCGCGACCTGGGACGCCCCGACCCTGGCCCAGACCCGCTTCCTGGAAACCGTGCTGTACGAATTGCCGAACGCGGTGTTCGTCGGCGATTCGACCCAACCGGTGTACACCGGCAACCTGACCTTCAACCCGGAGCGCCCGCGTCGCTGGTTCAACTCGTCCACCGGTTACGGCACCCTCGGTTACGCCTTGCCGGCGGCGATTGGCGCCTGGCTCGGTGGCAGCGTCGAAGGCGGCACGCGCCCTCCGGTGGTGTGCCTGATCGGCGACGGCGGCCTGCAATTCACCTTGCCGGAACTGGCCAGTGCGGTGGAAGCGCGTACGCCGGTGATTGTGTTGCTGTGGAATAACCAGGGCTACGAAGAGATCAAGAAATACATGGTCAACCGCGCCATCGAGCCGGTGGGCGTGGACATCTATACCCCGGACTTTATCGGTGTGGCCAAGGCCCTGGGCTGTGCGGCCGAAGCGGTCAACAGTGTTGACAGCTTGCGTGATGCGTTGCGCCTGGCCACCGATCGTCAGGGCCCGACCCTGATTGAAATCGACCAGACCCAGTGGATGAAGGCGGTGTCGCAATGAGTGTTCCCATGACCTTTCCGACGACCCTCGACGGCCTGTTCATCGATGGCCAATGGTCCGCGGGCAACGAACATCTGCGTGTGATCAACCCGGCGACCGAAGCCCTGCTGACCACCGTTAACGGCGGCGATGCTCACGCTGTCGATCAGGCCGTCACGGCGGCGGCCAACGCGTTCAAGCAATGGTCGAAAACCACCGGTGCCGAGCGCGGGGCGATCCTGCGCAGAATCGCCGCGGGCGTGCAGGCCGGGCGCGAACAGTTGATGAAGTTGCAGTCGAGCAACAACGGCAAGCCGCTGTTCGAAGCGGCCATCGACGTCGACGACGTGATCGCCACCTTCGAGTATTACGCCGGTCTGGCTGAAGGCCTGGACGCGAAACAAGACAGTGTCGTGGCATTGCCGAGCGACGATTTCAGCGCCCGTTTGCGCCGCGAACCGTGCGGTGTGGTGGGGCTGATCGTGCCGTGGAATTTCCCGATGGTCACCACCGCCTGGAAACTCGCCCCGGCCCTGGCCGCCGGTTGCTGCGTGGTGCTCAAACCGTCTGAAGTGACGCCGCTGCCGGAGCTGGAACTGGCGACGATCATTGCCGAGGCCGGTGTGCCAAACGGTGTGTTCAACCTGGTCTGCGGCACCGGCCTTGCCGTTGGCGCACCGCTGTCGGCTGACCCGCGCATCGCCAAGATTTCCTTCACCGGCAGCAACGCGGTGGGCGTGCAGGTGATGCAGCGGGCGGCGGAAACCGTGAAAGGCGTGAGCCTGGAACTGGGCGGTAAATCCTCGCTGCTGGTGCTCGCCGATGCCGATATCGAACTGGCCGTGGAAGTGGCCTGTGGCGGCGGTTTCTTCAACGCCGGGCAGATGTGTTCCGCCACCAGCCGCGTACTGGTCGCCGATGAACTGGCGGATGAATTTGTCGCGCGATTGAAGGCCCGTGCCGAAGCCATCCGCGTGGCCGACCCGTTCGACCCGAACGTGGAGATGGGCGCATTGGTCAACCAGGCGCAGTACCAGCGGGTGCTGGGCCACATCGATCGCGGCTTGAGTGCTGGTGCGAAGCTGATCTGCGGCGGCAATCGCCCGGCGGACCTGTCGCGCGGTTATTTTTTGCAGCCAACCGTTTTCATCGACGCGCCCCTCGAGAGTGCGTTGTGGTGTGAAGAGATTTTCGGCCCGGTGATTTGCGTGCGCAGTTTCAGCTCTGAAGCCGAGGCGATCGCCTTGGCCAACGACAGCCAGTTTGGTCTGGTCGCCAGTGTGGTCACGCGCGACAGCGAGGCCGCCGATCGGGTCGCCAACGCTTTGCAGGCGGGGCTTGTGTGGATCAACGCACCGCAAGTGATCTTCCCGCAGACCGCCTGGGGTGGCTACAAACAGAGCAGCATCGGCCGCGAATTGGGGCCGTGGGGCTTGCAGGCTTTCCAGGAAATCAAACACGTGATTCGGGCCGTCTGACAGCACGAAAACAGTGAGCGCATGCCTCGAAAGGAGGCATGCGCCAACGTCATGGCTTCAATGAGTATTTATCGATAGTCAGGTGTTTTGCACGACCTCAGGATGAACCCGCTGGTCAAGCTCAAGTCCTTTGAAACCGGGGACTTCAAGCCGATCTGGCCGCGCGGATGCAACGGTTGCGACCAACCTCATACTTAAAAAAACAAAGGGAGTCCTTCATGGGCAAGCATGATCTGAACAGACGTCAATTCATCAAAACCGTGGGTGTGGCGTCGGTAGCCGCGGCAGCCATGAGCATGCCGTTCATCCGGGCCAATGCCAGCGACACGCGCTTTACGGGCAAGACCCTGCGCTTGCTGACCTGGTCCGATGACACTGGCCTGGCAGCATTGCGCAATATCGCGGCGACCTTCGAAGACAAGTACGGCTGCAAGGTCATCGCTGACCGCACCGGCAGTACCTCGGAAATGGTCGCCAAACTCAAGGCCGGCGGTGATCGTCCACAGTACGACATCATCACCCTGGCCGGCGTCGGCGCCGAAGGCCTGGCCGCCGCCAACCTGCTGGAAAAACCCGACCTCAACCGCATCCCCAACCTGGTGGACGTGCCGGAGAAATATCGCACCGGCGCCAATGGCCACGGTATCGGTTACCTGCTGTGGTGCAACAGTCTGGTCTACAGCACCCGTACCCAGAAAGAAGCCCCGGACAGCTACGCCGCGATGTGGGACGCCGACCTGGCGCCGAACATTTTCCTGCCGCCGCCGAACTGGACCGAGGCCATGGACCTGATCATCATCGCCGCCAAACTGGCCGGTGGTGACGAACACAACATCGAGCCAGGCTTCAAGAAACTCGCCGAGCTCAAGAGCCGCGTGGTGACCCTGGGTGAAAACCCGAACCAGATCGCCGAGCTGTTCCGCACCGGGTCCCTGGACATGGGCGGCTTGTACGCACCGGCGTTTTTCCCCAAACAGATCCGCGACCCGGCCTACGGTCTGGGCGCCACGTTCGGCATGAAGGAAGGTTTCTACACCGACCTGATGCTCTCGGTGATGCCGAAAAACCGTCCGGGCGATACCGACCTGGCCTACGCCTTCATCAACCACTCTCTGGACCCGCTGGTGCAGGGCAAGATGGCCGAAGACATCTACAACGGTCCGGTCAACGCCAAGGCGATCATCTCCGCCGAAGCCCGCAAGAGCCCGTACATCCTTACGCCGGAGCAGATTGCCGAGAAGGCGATCATGCACGACAACGCCTTCCTGGCCACCGTGCATGACCAATGGATTCGTCGTTACACGGAAATCTTTTCTTCCTGATTTCTGCGGTTTGAAGATTCATTGTGGCGAGGGAGCTTGCTCCCGCTCGGCTGCGTAGCAGCCGCAAAACCAGGCACCGCGTTCTATCTGAAAGGGCGCGGTGATTGATTGGGGTCGCTGCGCAACCCAGCGGGAGCAAGCTCCCTCACCACAGGTTTTGCCGAATCTCAGTCTTGCTGCTTTCCATTGACGAGACCCTTGCTATGGAACACCAACCTCTGACCCATCCGGTAAGCGTCGCACCCACGCGCGCTAATCGGGGTGTCTCACCGACAGTGCGTGCGTGGTTTTTCCTCTCGCCGTCGATGCTGTTTCTCGGCGTGCTGATTGCCGCCAGCCTCCTGGTGCTGCGCATGAGCGTGGGCACCAAAGGTGCGGAGTGGTCCGGCTTCAGCCTGGCCAGTTACGCGCAATTGCTGGAACCGTACTACCTCAAATCCTTGCTGCTGACCCTGCGCCTGGCGCTGATCAGCGCGGTGATCGCGGTGCTGCTGGCGATCCCGGTGGCCTACACCATGTCGCGGCTGACCTCACCGTTCGTGCGGCGGATTTTCCTGGCGGCGGTGCTGTTGCCGTTGCTGGTCAACCTGTTACTGCAAAGCTACGGCTGGCTGGTGATTCTCGGCCCGGGCGGGATGCTCAATCAGGCGCTGATGGGCCTGGGCCTGATCAAGCGGCCGATCATGCTGCTGTACAACCAGAACGGCGTGTTGATGGGCCTGGTGCAAACCGCGTTCCCGTTGGCTGTGCTGCCGATTGCCAGCGCCATGCGCGGAGTCGCCCGCACTTACGAAGAAGCCGCTGCAACCTTGGGCGCCAGTCGCCTGCAGGTGTTTCGCCAAGTGGTGTTGCCGATGAGTTTTCCGGGGATCATCACCGGCGCGACGTTGGTGTTTGCCTACAACGCCAGCAGCTTCGTGGTGCCTTTGCTGCTCGGCGGTCGGCGCGTGCCGATGCTGGCGGTAATGGTCCATGACCAGATCGCCCCGCTGATGAATTGGCCCGCCGCGTCCGCTGCCGGCGTGGTGCTGATCGTTACCACCCTGGCCATCATGACCTTGTCCGAATACATCACTGGCCGTCGTCGGCGCATGCTGGAGGCTTCCCAATGAGCACTTTGATCAAGAAGCGTCAGTCGTTGCTGCCGGGCGATACCGGCAAGTTCGCCGGCATCCTCTCGGGCTTCATCCTGCTGCTGGCGGTATTGCCGATCCTGACCATGATCGTCATGTCGTTCAGCGGCGCGTCGAACCTCGACTTTCCGCCCAGCAGCTACAGCCTGCAATGGTACAAGGCCGCCTGGCACACGTTCGTCTCGCCGGACGCCAGCGACGTACTGAGCCTGGGCAAGGCCATGAGCACCAGTTTGCTGGTGGCCTGCCTGACCATGATCTTCGCCACGATCATCGCGGTGCCGGCGGCTTACGCGCTGACCCGTTGCGAGTTCCGTGGCAAGGCCGTGGCGCTGCAATTGATGTCGCTGCCACTGGTGTTCCCGATGGTGGTGTTGGGCCTGGCCTTGCTGTTGGTATTCGACAGTCTGCCGTTCCAGATCACCACTTCGCGGCTGGTGATCGCCCATGTGATTCTGGCGCTGCCGTTCGTGGTGAAGAACTGCACGGCAGCGATGCTTTCCATTGGCAGCGAAGTCGAAGAGGCCGCGCAAATGCTCGGCGCTTCACCGACTCGGGCGATTGTCGATGTGGTGGTGCCGTTGATGAAGTCGGGGATTCTGGCGGGCATGCTGCTGGCGTTCATCGTCTCGTTCAACGAATTCACCGTGACCTATTTCCTCTACACCATCGACGTCATGACCGTGCCGATCTGGATGTACAGCCGCACCGTGTCGTCGCTCGACCCTACCGTTTTCTCGTTTGCCGTGCTGATCGTGCTGATCGACTTCGTGCTCATTTGGGCGCTGGAAAAGTTGGTTGGCGAAGGCGGCGTTTCGTTCTGATTTCTTGAGGTGATTCAAATGACTGGTCTGATTCTGGAAAACGTCGAGAAACATTACGGCTCGGCCTGCGCGGTAAAGGATGTGAACCTGCATTTGCCCGAGGGCAAACTGGTGTGTTTCCTCGGCCCGTCGGGCTGCGGTAAAACCACTTTGCTGCGGATGATCGCCGGGCTCGAAACCCTGACCGGCGGCGAGATTCGCCTGGACGGTGAAGACATCGGCCATACCCCTGCGCATCAGCGCAATTTCGGTATGGTGTTTCAATCCCTGGCGCTGTTCCCGCACATGACGGTGGGGGAGAACATTGCCTATCCGTTGAAACTGCGTGGAGTCAGCAAGGCCGATCAGCAGGCGCGGGTGGTGGAGTTGCTTGAGCTGATTCAACTGCAGGAAATGATTGATCGCCCGGTGGCGAAACTCTCCGGCGGTCAGCGTCAGCGTGTGGCGATTGCCCGGGCGATTGCCTCGCGGCCGAAAATCCTGCTGCTCGACGAACCGCTGTCGGCGCTGGACGCCAAGCTGCGCGAATCGATGCAGGTGGAAATCCGTCAGCTGCAACAGCGCTTGAACATCACCACCATCATGGTCACCCACGATCAGCGCGAAGCCATGACCATGGCCGACATCGTGGTGGTGCTGGGTGAACATCGGGTGCAGCAGGTGGGCACGCCGATTGAGATTTATCGGCACCCGGCCAATGAATTCGTCGCGGACTTCATCGGTTCGGGGAATATTTTCCCGGCCACGGCGTTGGGCAATGGCAAGGTCAGCCTGCCCGGCGGTGATGCGCTGCAAGTGCCGATCTGCAGCAGCATCGTGGTGGGGGAGAAAGTGAAAATGCTGATTCGCCCCGAAGACCTGCAATTGTCGCAACCCCAGGCGACGGCGGGGAATCGCTTGCTGGGTAAGGTGACGTTTGTGCGGGATATCGGCGCGACCATCGAAACCACCGTCGAATGTTCCGGGGTGTCGTTTACCGCGTTGAGCACGCCGTGTCAGGACGTTGGGTTGAGCGTTGGCAATCCAGTGTCGGTGACCTTGCCGGCTGAGGCGTGCCGAGTACTGAGCGCCTGATTTTACTGGCCCCATCGCGGGCAAGCCCGCGATGAGGCCATCAGCCACGCAACAAATGCCGGATCAAACCGTCAACCGCAACCGCGCCAAGTCCCGCAGCGGCGGTGCTCCGAACAATCGGCTGTACTCGCGGCTGAACTGCGAAGGGCTTTCATACCCCACCCGATACCCCGCCGCCGACGCTTCCAGCCCTTCGGCCAGCATCAACCGTCGCGCTTCTTGCAGGCGCAACTGTTTCTGATACTGCAGTGGACTCATCGCCGTCATCGCCTTGAAGCGGTGATGCAGCGTCGACACGCTCAGGTTCACTTCCCGCGCCAGGTCGTCGATGCGCAGCGGTTGCTCATAATTGCCGTTGAGCCATTTGATCGCCTGGCTGATGCGATGGCTCTGGCTGTTGGCGATGGCAATCTCATACAGCCGATGTCCCTGCTGGCTGCGCAACAGCCGATACAGAATCTCCCGACGAATCAGCGGCGCCAGCATGGCGATGTCTTTCGGTGTGTCCAGCAAACGCGCCAGGCGCAGCACGGCGTCGAGCATGGCCGCGTCGATCCGCTCGACATACAGGCCTCGGCCCGTGGGCCGTGTGGGGAGGCCGATGGGGCCGGCGTCGGCAATCAGCGCGGTGATTTCCGCCGGGTCGATGTCCAGCCGCACCGCGAGGATCGGTTCTTCGGGCGAGGCATTCACCACCCGCCCGCTCAGGGGCATCGAGACCGATACCACCAGGTAATTCAGCGGGTCGTAATTGAAGTGTTCGTCCGCCAACCGAACTTCCTTGCGTCCCTGGGCCATGATGCAGAGGGCCGGTTGGGCCAGCCCCGGGGCGAAATCATGGGATTTGCTGTGACGCGACATGAACAGCGAACCGACGGCGGTGGCATAGGAACCATCGTCCAGCGTGTTGCGACGGATGAGGTCGGCCAGTTCCGCGCGCTGTTTTTCCATGTCAGCGGGAAGCGGAGCCTGAAAGTGATCGAGCGACGACATGCAGGGAATCCTCCGTGAAGTGTTGGTCATGGGCCGAGCTTAAATTTGTGCAAGGGACAGCGGTAGACACATCCTGTCAAAAGCTTGCCTGATTCTGCGCGGGGTGAATACACGAGGCTGCCATAGCAGGGCAATGTGGATGAAACTTGCTTAAAAGTGGTGTGACAGCGGTGTGACAGTACTTTGCGCGCTGTTACAGAGGCTTTTTGCAGTTGCGCAGGATTGTGCAATAAGCCGGCAGAAATCGACTAACGCTGACTGTGATGCGCCGCCTAATCTTGGATCCTGTCGCAGCCCGTCCCACGGCTGCCACTCGACTCCCTGGGAGGGTTGAACATGTCTACGCAGATCCCCGTCAGTCATATGGCCTTCGTTCGCGCCCGCGCCGGGCGTTCGGCAGAACTCGGTGCGCGCCTGAGCGCCCTGATCGGACCGTCGCGCAACGCGCCGGGTTGCCTGAGCTTCGCCCTGCAGCACTCGCAATGTGATCCCGAGCTGTGGCTGGTGTCCGGTTTCTGGGCCAGCCAACAGGCGATGACCGCTTACTTCGGCAGCCCGGCGATGCAGATTTTTGCCGAGCTGGTGCAGGAAATGGTGGTCAACAGCCTGGATTTCCATACTTTCAAGGATGTCTCGGCGACCCAGGCCCTCGGCCAGTCCCAGGCAGCGGTACACAAACTGGCCGGTTGAGGGTTTAATGGCGCAACTCTCCATTAGCCAGGATCCGCGACATGGCACGTAAAGCCTTTGAACACTTCGAAGCCGTTTCAGCAGTAGTACCGGGCGAGGGCGGTTACCACGCCGCGATTGCCGTCAAAGCCCTCGGTGGTTCCGGTGCCCCGGTTTTTCACAAAGTGCTGGAAGGCCAGACGTTCAAGACCGCTCATGAAGCCGACGAGGCCGCGGCCAAAGAGCTGACCCACCTCAAAGACGTCAAACAAGACGCCGACCTGCTCTGGTAATCACTTGACCGCCCCCGGGCGGAACATCTTGAACAGTGCCTCTGGCCCCAGCTGAAAATAATCCGCTGGCCCGCCGCCGCGCAGAATCGGTTCTGCTGCGGCGGTGTCGTACACCCCATCCTTCAACAGCCATTTGGCGATATGCACGGCGACCACTTCGCCGAGAATCAGCCAGCTCGGCACCACTTCCTTGTTGGCGCGCTGCAACTGAATGATCTGCGTGACCTTGCACTCGAAGGACACCGGGCTTTCGGCGACCCGTGGCACCTGAATGATTTTCGACGCGGCGGTGGTCAGCCCGGACAGTTCGAACTCGTTGACTTCCGGCCCGACCATGGCGCAGCTCTGGTTCATCTGCTCGGCCAGCGGACGCGTCGCCAGGTTCCAGGCGAACTCGCCGGTCTGCTCGATGTTGTTCAGGCTGTCTTTGCGCCCGACACTGGAGAACCCGATGATCGGCGGGATGTAGTTGAAGGCGTTGAAGAAGCTGTAGGGCGCCAGGTTCAGGCGACCGTTGGCGTCCTGGGAGGAAATCCAGCCAATGGGACGCGGGCCGACGATGGCGTTGAACGGGTCATGGGGCAGGCCATGGCCGTTGGCGGGTTCGTAGAAATGGATATCGTCGGGCATGGAGTGAATTCCTGAGGGCGTCCGGGAGGTGAGCATGGTGCAAGGGCCAGCGGCAGATTTCAATCAGTGGGATTGGGGCTTCTGTGGCGATCACCGGGTTTTGCTTTCCCCAGAAATGACTAAGCCCGGCCAGAGCCGGGCTGTGTGGTGCGTACAGGGATCAGTTGGTGCGGGCAGCGTCGGTGCGATCGACGCTGTCGGTAGCGACTTTGGCCGCGTCGGTGCGGCTGTCGTCAGCGGTGTTGCTTTGCGCAGTGAAGACGGCGGAACCGGTGCGGTCGTAACCATCGGCGGCGAAGGTATTGGCCGCCAGCACAGAGAGGGTCAGGGCAAGCATCAGTTTGGTTTTCATGGGTAACTCCAGTTTGCACATTGCAATGAATTGATCGACGGGGGGCAGGATGCGTACTGGGCATTAACCAGCGATTAATCGGGCTCTCTTGTCTGCGTGACAGAATTTTCATCCTGCACTTACCTATTTTTCACCGCTCCACCGCCAGTCTGCGCACCGGTCAATAACCCGAAGAAACGACCGCCACGAACTGGAGCTTGCCTTGAATGAATAAACTTCCTCAGATCACCCTGGCGTTCTGGGTCATGAAAATCTGCGCAACGACCCTGGGTGAAACCGCGGGGGATTTGTTGTCGATGACCCTTAATGTCGGTTACGCCATCAGCTCGCTGATTCTGATCAGCGTCTTTGTGCTGACGCTGGTCACGCAGTTGATGTCCAAAACCTACAAGCCGGTGCTGTACTGGATCGTGATTCTGTCGACCAGCACCGCCGGCACCACCATGTCCGACTTCATGGACCGCACCCTTGAATTGGGCTACGCCACGGGTTCGATGATCCTGATTGCGATTCTGCTGGGGATTTTCGCGGCCTGGCGCTTGAGCGGCGATTCGCTGAACGTCACCAAGGTCCAGACCTTCCGGGGCGAGATGTTCTATTGGATGGCGATTCTGTTTTCCAACACCCTGGGCACGGCGCTTGGCGATTACCTGGCCGACGACTCGGGCCTGGGTTTTGCCGGCGGCGCACTGTTGATCGGTTCGACCATTGCGCTGGTGGTGCTGTTGAAATACTTCACGAAGATTTCGTCGGTGCTGCTGTTCTGGGTGGCGTTCGTGCTGACGCGGCCATTCGGCGCAACCTTGGGCGACTTCCTGACCAAACCCCATGCAAAGGGTGGCCTGGATTTCGGCACCATCGGTTCGTCGCTGGTGTTGGCGGGGGTTCTGGTGGTGATGATTGCGGGGGCGTCTTACGTGCAGGGCAAGTACGCGAAGCAGACGGCGGCTGAGTTGACCTGATACCGAGGTGTCCCGTTCGCGGGCAAGCCTCGCTCCTACAGATGATCGCGTACCCCTGTAGGAGCGAGGCTTGCCCGCGAAGAGGCCGGTACAGCCGCCATCAATGTTGCTGTCAGTCGGTCTCGATCCGCGAATGCTTGCGGGTGTCTTTCATGGTCACGTACACCAGCAACGACACCGCGATGCACGCCGTGACATACCAGTAGTAACCGGTTTCCATGCCGATGCTCTTGAACCACAGGGCGATGTATTCAGCGGTGCCGCCGAAGATCGACACGGTCAGTGCGTACGGCAGGCCGACGCCCAGGGCGCGGATTTCGGTCGGGAACAGTTCGGCTTTGACCACCGCGTTGATCGAGGTGTAGCCGCTGACGATGATCAGCGCCGCCATGATCAGGAAGAACGCGCCCCACCAGCTCTGGATGGTGTGCAGGGTGGTCAGGATCGGTACGGTGAACAGCGTCCCGAGAATACCGAAGGCAATCAGGATCGGCCGCCGACCGACTTTATCCGACAGCCCGCCGATGATCGGTTGCAGGCACATGAACAGGAACAGCGTGGCCGCGGAAATCGTGGTGGAGTCGGAGATGCTCATGCCGACGGTGTTCACCAGGTATTTCTGCATGTACGTGGTGTAGGTGTAGAACGCCAGCGTGCCGCCCATGGTCAGGCCGACCACGGTCATCAGTTCCTTGGGATGGCGCAGCAAGGTGCGCATCGCGCTTTCTCGGGCTTTCTCTTTCTTGGTGAACGACTCGGTTTCTTCCATGCCGCGACGCAGGTACAGCGCGACCACGGCACACAACGCGCCGATGGCGAACGGAATGCGCCAGCCCCAGGCGTACAGCTCTTCGGTGGTCAGGAAGTTTTGCAGCACGATCAGCACACCCAGGGCTATGAGCTGGCCGGAGATCAGCGTCACGTACTGGAAACTGGAGTAGAAGCCGCGACGTTCCTTGGTCGCCATCTCGCTGAGGTACGTCGCCGAGGTGCCGTACTCACCCCCCACCGACAAACCTTGCAGCAGGCGGGCGAACACCAGCAGGATCGGCGCGCCGATACCGATGGTTTCATAGCCTGGGCTCAGGGCGATCAGCAGCGAGCCGAAGCACATCAGGTAGACCGACGCCATGAGCGCGGCTTTACGGCCGGCCTTGTCAGCGTAGAGGCCCATCAGCCAACCGCCGATCGGGCGCATCAAAAAGCCCACGGCGAAGATTGCGGCGGTGTTGAGCAGTTGGGCGGTGGTGTCGCCTTTGGGGAAGAAGACTTTGGCGAAGTACAGGGAGAAGGCGGCGTAGACATACCAGTCATACCACTCGACCATGTTGCCGACAGAGCCGCTGAAGATCGATTTGATCCGGCTGGCGGTGCTTCTTTCTTTAGCCGGCACGGCAGCCGACCCAAGGGGCAGGGCGTTGGAGTTATCCATTGAAGGATCCTTCGTTTAATTGTTTTTGTGGAGCGCGTGTAAACGCAGCCTGCAGGGGCTATAGCAGGAGCTGTGCCAAGGGGAGGAGGGCCGGTTTAGAGGGGGGGAGAGGTTTTGTTGAGCGGATAGTCGCTCAAGGTATGCGCAAGCATGAGCGGATTTCCGCCGATGACCTGTGGTGAGGGGGCAAGCCTCCTTACCACAGGTCATGTATCGGATATGAACATCTCCCGGCTCAAACCATGGCGCTGCATCTTTTCATTGAAGGTACGGCGCGGCAGTTGCAGTTCTTCAAGCACCGCTTTCACATCGCCCTTATGCCGGGTCAGCGCCGCGCGCAAGCAATGCGCTTCGAAGGCTTCCTGCTGCGCCGCCAGTGACTGGCCGGGATCGATCCCCACCGGTTCCGGTTCGCCGAGGCCCAGCACCTGGCGCTCGGCGACGTTCGCCAGTTCGCGTACATTGCCCGGCCAGTCGTGGCTCAGCAGATGGCTCAATTGCGGCCCGCTCAACGGTGGAAAGGTACGGCCAAGGCGTTCGGCGGCACTCTGGGCGAAGAACTCGAACAGCAGTGGAATGTCTTCACGCCGATCACGCAACGGCGGCAGCCGCAGCTCGGCGACGTTCAAGCGATACGCCAGGTCCTCGCGAAAACGCCCGGCCCGGGCTTCATCCAGCAAGTCGGGTTTGGTCGCGGCGATGATCCGCAAATCCACGCGGATACTCTGGTTGGAGCCCAATCGCTCAAGCTTCTGCTCCTGCAACACCCGCAGCAGTTTCACCTGCTGCGCCAGCGGCATGCTTTCGATTTCATCGAGAAACAGCGTGCCGCCGTCAGCGTATTCGAGCTTGCCGATGCGCTTGCCTTGGGCGCCGGTGAACGCGCCGCTCTCATGGCCGAACAGTTCGGCCTCGAACAACTGCTCGGGAATCGCCGCGCAGTTCAAGGCGACGAAGGGCTTGTCGGCGCGGGGGCCGAAGTCGTGCAGGCAGCGGGCAACCAGTTCCTTGCCGCTGCCGGTTTCACCACGGATCAGCACATTGACCGGCAGCGTCGCCAGATCCAGCACCTGCCGGCGCAGCGTCTGCAAACCACGGGACACTCCCAGCAGGGTGGCATCGAGTTTGGCGCGATTGTCGGCCTGTTCGTGCAGGGCACGGTTTTCCAGCACCAGCCGGCGCTTGTCCAGCGCCCGACGCAGGCTGCTCAGCAGGGTTTCCGGGCTGAAGGGTTTTTCGAGGAAATCGTAGGCGCCATCGCGCATCGCTTCGACGGCCATTGGCACATCACCGTGACCGGTCAGCAAGATCACCGGCAAATCGGCGTCGCGGCGCTGCACTTCGGCCAGCAGCTCCAGCCCGGTCATGCCGGGCATGCGCACATCGCTGAGAATCACCCCGGGGAAGTGTTTCGGCAGTTGCGCCAGGCACTCATCGGCGCGGCTGAACAGCTGCACCTCGAACCCCGACAGGCTCAGCCACTGTTCGACGGCGCTGCGGATGCTGCTTTCGTCATCGACCACCATCACCGAATTGAGCATCAGGCAGCTACCTCCAGATCAATGGGCAACGTCAGGGTGAACACCGCGCCTTTTTCGCCATTATCGGCGCTCAGGCGTCCGCCCGCTTCGTGGACGATGGCAAAGGACACGGCCAGCCCCAAACCCAGGCCATCACCCACCGGCTTAGTGGTAAAGAATGGATCGAACACCTGGCTCAAGTGTTCTTCGGCAATGCCGCCGCCATTGTCGATCACACTCAGGCGCCATAGCTGTTCATCGGCTTCGAGGCGGATTTCCAGACGCTTGCAGGGTTTGCCCTGCATGGCGTCCAGGGCGTTGCGCAGCAGGTTGATCAGCACCTGTTCCAGACGAATCGCATCGCCACGTACCCAGGCCGGACGGGTCAGGTGCAGCACCAGGCTGACCTGTTCATCGCGCAGGCGCGCGTCGAGCAATTGCAGGGCCTGATCCACCACCGCCGCCAGATCCAGTCGTTCGCGCAAACCGCTGGGGCTTTTGCGCGCGAAGGTTTTCAGGTGGCCGGTGAGGGCGGCCATGCGCGTGAGCATGTCGTCCACCGGTTTGAGCGCCTTGTAGGCGTCGTCGACCCGGCCGTGATCGAGTAGCAACCTCAGCGTAGCAAGCTGCATGCGCTGGGCGGTCAGGGGCTGATTGATTTCATGGGCCAGCGCTGCGGACATCTGCCCCAGCGCCGCGAGTTTGGCCGATTGCACCAGTCCGTCCTGAGCGGTGCGCAGGTCACGGGTGCGTTCTTCCACCAGTTGTTCGAGTTCTTCGCGGCTGCGTTGGCGCATTTTGGCCAGGCGCCAGCGTTGATTAAGGAACAGCAACAGAAACACCAGCGCCAGCCACAACCCGGCAGCGGCGAGCGCGGCGTTACGGATGTCTTCGAAGGCGACTTGCGGGCGGCGCAACAGGTGCAAGGTCCAGCCTTCAGTGCTCAGCGGCAGCGATTCCCACAGGTAGTTTGCCGTGCCGTCAGGTCCGACGACGCGCGCCAGATCACTGTTGTCGTCAAAGCGCTGCAGCGATTGGTAATCCAGCGGTGTCAGCGGTTGTTTGTCGTATTGGCGGGTGGCCTTGAGCTCGGTGTGATCGCTGTCGTTCAACGGTTTCAACAGGCGATAGCGCCAGCCCGGCTGGTTGGCAATGAAGATGATCCCGCGCGCATCGCTGACCAGCAATGTGTCGCTGCCCTGACGCCATTCGCGCTCCAGCTCCGGGAATTCCAGTTTCACCACCATGGCGCCGAGGAACTCGCCGCTGTCGCGGGTCACCGCGCTGGAGAGAAAGTAACCGGGAATGCCACTGGTGACGCCTACCGCATAAAAGCGCCCGGCGCCCTGGGTGCGGGTCTGGCTGAAGTAAGGGCGAAAACCGTAGTTGTGGCCGACGTAACTGCTGGGCAAACGCCAATTGCTGGCGGCCACGGCCAGGCCGGTGCGGTCGAGCAGTTCCAGGGTCGAGGACTGCGCGGCACCGTTGATTTTTTCCAGTTTGCGGTTCAGTGCGTCCTGCTGCTCAGGCGTTACCGGGCCATCGAGCGCGGCGCGCAACTCCGGGTCCAGCGCCAGCACGGCGGGCAGGGCTCGGTAGCGGTCGATCAGGGTATGCAGGGAATTGGCGTACAGCGCCAGTTGCTGGTTGGCGCGGGCGGCGTCTTCTTCCAGCGCCTGGCGTTCGGCGTGGCGGATGGCCAGGGTGGCGGCGAGGACGGCACCGGCGACGATCAGCAGGGAGTACAACGACAGACGCAGGGTACGGGAGGTCGGCAGCATGCTGGCGCAAACAGAGAGTAGGTCGGGCGGGCACCATAGCATGGTGCCCGTCGGAAGAGACAAAGGCGTCAGAAGTTCTGGCGTCTCTCAGGTGTCAGCGAATGCCATTGGTCTTGCGCAACGGAATGCGATTTATCCCTTTTCTCTGAAAAGCGCCGCCGGAGCTTTGAGAGGATATGGATCCTCGACGCGACGATGCATTGCTTTCGCTGATGTTTTCTGGCCTCAAACGGGTAATTTTCTCGAGCATCCCCATTGTTTGCCAGGTAATGCCTGTCGACGCTTCGACTTCCAGCACCTGTTCACGCAGCGATGTCTGTGCCTTTACAGTCACTTCATCCAAAAGGCTCTGCTCCGCAATCAACCTGTCTATTGTGTCTATCCACTTGCCTGCCTGGGATTTTTTTTCCGCTTTGGCCTTGGTGCCTCTCAGTTCATCGACGTAGCCCCCTACTACAGGACCCAAAATCATCCCGGCTACAGTTCCTGCAGCGGTTATGCTGGCGTTGGCCAGAGTGAAGGCACGGTTGATACCTTGCGTGACATCCGCGGGCGGAAGAGCCCCGTCACCCGCGGGATCCCAAGTGCCAGGAGGGGACCAACCCGGATTGAAAAAAGCAGCGTTTAGTGTGATTTGCGCGGTGAGAGTCAGCACCGTTGAAGCGATGGCTGCGTTCGCAGGCGATGACGTCCCGACTGGAAGCAACGCCAACCCGACTCTAGAGTTGACGGCTGCTAAAGCCATTCCCTTGCCCCATTCACCCCACGATTGCTCAGGCTTGGGCGGCAATTTGCCGGGAGGATTTTCCCCAGGATTGTTCACCAATGCTGGAGTGTCAGGGGCTTGCGCTGTACTGCTTTCGATGGAACTTCTGCGTGACGACGATGTGGAGGGGACATTAATCGCTACTTGTCCAGGCGATAAAGGAGGAGGCGTCATCATGGCCCCCTGTTCATCAACAAAGTTCATCGGGTTATTCCTCACCATCAAATACCGATTCAACCCGTCCACATTCCCCAATGGATCCGGGCCGATCCAGTGCCTCAGCCACGGTGCGTAATAGCGCAGCCCGTAACAGTACATACCGCTGGCATCCATTTTTTTGCCGCTATACCGCACGGTTTTGTAGTCGGCTTCCACGACCGAACGGCTCGCCCACGAGGCGGTGGTGCCAAACGCGTGGAATCGCTCACGGCTGATCAACAGGCCGCTCATACCCGTCTCGAGGTTGCATGAGCCCAGATGATCGCCATGGCTATAGCGCACCTGATAATCCTCTATCCCCGGGTTGCCTCTTGCCCAATACAAGCAGCGGATAGGGCGAGGGGCTGCGTCGATAACAATGACTTCCAAGGCTTGGTCCGTTTCATCGTGCAGCTCCAGTCCCGGCAGATGACGGATCTGGGCAATCAGCGCGGCATTTTTTGCCAGGGTGGTTCGCAGAACTCTCAGTCGTTTGCCGTCGGCCCCATAGTCAAACTGTTCATGATCGCTCTCGGCGGGAAGGACACGGGCTACTGTCGTGCAGCGTAGGAGCTGGTTGCGCAGGTTGTAGAGCAGGGGCTGACCACCGCGCTGCAACAAAATCTGGTTGCCGCATCGATCGAAGCTGTTGGCAAAGTCGGGTTCGCCCCCGTCCTTGGACAGTGCCCGGTTGCTCTGGGGGTCGATCACCATTTCCAGGGTTTTGGACTGCCCGGGATGGTCACTGTGGTGGCTCAGGAGGGTCATGCCGCCGTTGGCGTTGTAGGAAAAATTTTGCGAATAGTTACGCAAAAGGCTGTCGTCTATCGGGCTCAGGTCCGGCAGGCCGGGATGGCCAGGGTCCACCTGTGCTTCGCAGCCGCTGGCATAGATCAGCCGACGCAGGCTGTCGTAGCGAAAGTCCTGGCTGTTCGTGATGCGCCGGTTGGCGAAGTGCCGGGGGGTAAAGGTCAGGTCGACGATCTTCAGGACATTGCCCATCTGATCATAGGTGTAGCGCGAATGCTGCAGCGTTTGGCCAGTGGCCGATTGAGTTTTGAGTTCGACCACGCGCCCATCGGCCGGGTCATAGGTAGCCGTATCGACGGTGCCGTTGCCGTACGTTTGGCTTTCAAGTTGGCCGTGGGCGTTGTAACTCGGGCTGTGATACACCACGGTCTGTGGCTGCCTAGCAGGTTGCAGGGCGATGTTGCTTAATTGGCCGGCGACGTTGTAGGTCATGGATTGAAGGTGACTGCGTGCGTCGAGCCGGCTGAGCGAGGCGCCGATTGCGTCGTAGGTGTGGCTCGTGGCAAACCGTTCGGGTTCGAGTTGAGGCTCGTTATCCTCTGGGTCTGGGGTCCAGTGCGGTGTGCTCGACGTGTTGAGAAAACGTCGGGTTTCGGTCAGCGGTTGCCCGTTGAGATCGTAGCCGCTAATGGTGAGCTGGCCGGCGGGGTCGAGGTGTTCGATGACCCGGCCACACGCATTACGGCTGGTCGCCTCGGGCGAGCTGCCACCGAAGAAGATCCGTTCGGTGGTCTGTTCGGGTTCACCTGCGGCCCGTTCATGCACGGCGATCAGCCGCTGTTGCGAGTTGTATTCGTAACGTAGCCGCGTACCGCGCCCGTCCCACACTTGGAGTGTCTCGCGCGCAAGGCCGATCAAACGAACGGTGCGCCCCCCATCCACATGATGGCTGAACAAGGGCTCCCCCGACAGATTGTGCATATCGGTCTGAGCCGCGACCGTCAATCGCGGATCCCATTGCGTCACCAATCGCCCGGCAACATCGTATTGTTGCCGGGTCACCAGCGCGACAGGCGTTTCACCGACCACGGTACGCAGGTAGGCGATCCGGCGAACCGCAAGACCGCGGCTGTCATTTACCTGAAGCGACGGCGTGCCTCGATGGATGGCGGTGGACATCAGTGCAATCTCTGCGCTGGCTTCGTCGGTGGCGGCATGGCCGTGTCGTTGAAGTCTTCGCTGATGCGATACCAGGGATGATAGGTCTCGCGGGAAATATATCCTTTGGCATTGATCAGCTTGATCACCTGGCCCAACGGGTTGTAGAACAGCTGATCGAAGTAGCCGAGTTCGCGCAGCGACTGGTCATCGACATAGCCATGGGTGTTGGCGAAAAACGGCCGGAACTGCCGGATCGGCAGGCCTTTATTGTTGTATTCGACCCGTTCGCTGATGCGCCAGCGCGGATTCGCGAATACCTCAAGAAACTGGCCGTTCTCGATGATCAGCTTGCCGTCGGCATCCACCGCATACGCCATGCCGGGATCAACCAACTGCTGGGTTTGCAGCACCCGGCCGAAGCCGTCCACGCAGGTTTTGACGATCTGGATCTGGGCCCTGACCGGATCGTCGGGATAACGGTCGGCGCTGAGGACGACGCTGTGCACCGGCACTTGGCGAACCGTGGCGATGAGTTCGCTCAATGCCTGGTCTGACGCGGTCATGGCGACGCCTCGCTGCAAGCGTAGGCGGGCGCTGGCGCAAACATGTCCGCTGGGCAGGACATCACCGTTGGCGATCCATTCAGCGAGCAGTTCGGGGCTGACGGCCGGCGACAGCTGCCCCATCCAGCTGAACAGATCCTTGCGCAACGTACTGGCGGCTTGTTGAATGGCATTCTCCTGGTCCTCGATGGCCGGATCCGGACGATGATCCACCGGGCGCACGTATTCGCTCAGAGGCTTGAAGCCGGCGGCGATGCCATTTTCGGTGCCGTAAAAACTGATCGCCAGGGGCTGTCCGGACGGTTCGTAAAGGGCCTCCTGAACGTTTTTGTTGGCATCGATGATGCGCATGAATTGCTGCGCGTGATAGTCGTATTCGATCCGGGTCGTACAGCCATCGGGCAGTTCGACGCTTTTGATCGCCATGCTATAGCGGTCGTATTCGGCTTTCGTCACACCGTGGCTGGGAGTCTCGTGGTACTCCAGCACTTTGTAAAAGCCGTCGAGTTTATCGTACGTCGCGAAACCGGAGCGGACGGACCACAGATTGTCTTCGTCGTTGGCCGGCGACGGTGTTTCGAACAGCAACGCCATAGGGGTGTAACCGATTTTTGTCAGCTCGGTCCGGATGTCGAAGGGCGGTGGTAGATCGCTGTAGGCATCCAGCGCGGTCTTGTCCAGTTGTGCCTCCTCCAGAGGGCCGGCCAGGGCCTCGAATTCGGCCTGGCCATCGGGCATCAGCGACTGATTGTCAGTCTTGAGGTAGCGCTGCACCGACTGTTGGGTCAGCACCCGCAGGGCATTCCACTGCGCAGAATCCTGATGCTCGGTCAGTTGCTCAAACGAAACCTGAGTCGGGTCAAGTCCACCGGGGAGAGGTCCCTTGGGCAGGATCAACGCATTGCCGCGCTGCTGCCAAGGCAAACCCAGGCGCCGACGCTGCGGATTTTCATCCAGATCAATGAATCGGGCGAGGGTCTCGCTCAGGTAATACGAATGCTGAGCGTCGTCATGGGCGTCGCGCCACCACTGCTGTTCATCGGGGTCGGCAAAGGGCGGGGTGTCGCCTATGGTTCGGCGGCGTGCATAGTTGATGGCTACCGAGTGTGTAGGCAGCCCATATTTGCTCCAGCGCAGATTGATTTCATGCTGGCACAAGGGGTCGTCGATAAATTGTTCGTACTGGTAGCTGATTTTCTCTAGCCGCAGAGGCAGGATGATCGCATCGGGGTAGTGGTCACCTTTAGGCCGCACCTGACGCACCAGATAACGATGTTCTTCGACCGCATAAGGCTGTGCCGTGAGCGGGTCGTCTTCGCCGTTGTAGGTTTCGACTCGCATGAGCGTCCCGGACATCCCCCGGGCGATTTCGTACTTGATGGTTTCGTCAGGGGGCGGGAAGGGCACATCGCACTCTTCCTGGGCATCATATTCGCTGAGTAATGTCGCACCGAGCGCGAAGGCATCAGTGTCCCTGTCGAAGTAGCCATCGCGTGGCCTGTCCATGAACTGGCCGATAATGAACCAGCTGCGGGTCCGGATTTGCGCCGTGAAGCCGATATCATCATCGCCCGTGGCGCTTTCGCTGTCGGTCTGCTCCAGATGGCCAAAGCCCCGGTACTCACGAGCAAGCGGGTCGTAATAACCCTCGCGGTACTTGAACCCCTGGCTCAGGCAGTTGCCGGTGATTTCGTCCAGTTGCAGTTGCCGACTGACAACCTGCACAGTGAGCGGCAAAAAGCACGTCGGGACTTCCAGCGGCTTATCAGAAAGCCATTTCTGCTTTTCATCCAGCCATTCCTGCGCCGAGCTGCGGTAGATAACGCGGGAGCTGCATCCCATATTGTTGTTGCTGGATGTAATCAGGTAGGGCTTGTCCGACACAAAATCGTAACGCCAGTGACGGGGCGTCATGTGCGGCACCGTCAGGATCAGACTGGCACAGCCCAAGCCTTGCAGGTCGGCGAACGTGACCTCGCACAGTCGGTCGTATCGGACACCCTCAGGCCATGGCACCTTGATCGAGTCCTTCTCCAGGCCCTTGCCGCCACGGTTCAGGTATATTTCGAACGCATCGGATTTCAGATAAATCATTGCCGGTGCGCCGGATCCGTCGAGGTCGGCGATCCGCACCCGTGCGGAATCGAACTCGTCGTACTTGAACTCAGGACCGCTGAGCACCCGCCCCTTACCGAACTTGCCGTGTCCCAGATTAGGCCAGCATTTGATTTCGTTGTGCCGTATACGGCACAGCTCGGTCGTATCGCTGCCCAGCAGATTACCCAGAAGCACCAGTTCGCTGGCGGCATTGCCGAATAGGGGAAGCCGGTCATCCCCGGGCTCATGGGGAACCTCTTCGGCCTGCCGGAAACCGTCCTCAAGATTGTTGCGGTAAAAGCGCACGGAGCGCGGCCCGATCACCGCCAGCGAGAGAAGCCCTTCGCCAGCCAGGTCGCCCAGTTGTGAATACGCACTGAAAAACTCTGTCGGGAACTGGGCAAAGGTCTTGAATTCGGCCCACGTGCGATCCGCATTCAACGTCCGGAAACCACTCAAGCCCGGTTGGGCCGTGATCCAGTCGAGACGGCCATCACCGGTCAGGTCGGTCAGTATCTGCAGCACAGGTTTATTACGGTTCGCCACCGGAATGTTTTCCAGCACTTTCCAAGGACCGTAACCGATGTCATCCGGCCCCGACGCGGCACGCAACGGTTCCCGGTAGTACCAGCACTGGTCATAGCGACAGAGAAAACCCGGCAAGCCTTCGCCGTAAAGGTCGACGCACTGGTAAAACCCGCCATCCTCGATGCCCGGCATGTTGTCGGGTTCGAGCAACCGTACGGGTGTTTTGTTGATGCTCAAAGGTGAATGCTCGAACTGCACCGGTGGGGTGTTTTCCACAAAGCCGCTGGCATCCCAGGCCTGATAGTGGGCCGAGGTGATCTGGCTGTAGCTCCATTGCGGTGTGTTCTCGCTGTACTTGAGCAGCAGCCGCCGAACCAGCGTCTTTTGGTCGCCCAACTCGTCAGGAAAATAATGAAACATCAATACCTGCTGACAGAGCCTGCGTGTGCCCACTTCAAAACCAAGCGCAAAGGTCGAAAAGGCATCCGGGCGATTCAGCCAGGGTTGCAGAGTGTCGCCGTCATAGGCGGGTTTTTCAGTCAGCGAAAGGGGGCGTTCACCATAGTCGAACAGCAAATGAAAATGCCAATCCAGATCGGCCGGGGTTTCGAGCGTCCAGGTGTACAGATCCTGGCTGGCGGTGAAGTTGCCATATAACGCCCGGTGCAGGTAACGCTGGGCGCGGTAGTCATGGACGGGGTCGGGGTCTTGATCGTCGGCCTTGTAATCGAAACAAATATGCTCGCCGTGGGCGGTCATGCTCTCGCATAGCAGCCACACACCCACGCGTAGCGGATCGTGTGGATCATCTGGATCCGCTATGCGCGAATCCGCTGTTTTGCCGTACATATGCAATGAACCATCGGGGTCGTACACCAGCCAGAACATGGGTTTCTGTTTGTCCTGCGCCGGGTTTACCGGCTCCCAGCGTTCCCTGATGGTAAAAACGCTTTCGACCTCTGGCGAATAACGGACCACCGTGTGAAGACCGATGTCTTTGCCGTTGAACTGGCGTACGTCCCGGGATTTGATCGTGCCGTCCGCATTGCGTTCGGGCATGCATATCTGGCCATCGTGCCCGATGATTTCGTCATCATCGCCATAACGCGGCACACCCTTGTTGGTCCGGCGCCGGATTTGACCGTTGTTCAGATTCCAGCCGATGCCGAACGGACTGTTGCCCGACTGACTGCTGTAAGTCAGTGACAACTGCGGCTCAGCGCCTCGGCCGCTGGAGATGGGCAGTGGCAACGTGAATGACGCTTCGCCGGTAGGGCCTATGGCGCTCCACCCCTTGCCGATCATCGCGATCGACGAGCTCTTGGCGATGGAAGGCGTGGTGATGCTGAGGTCTTGATCGGCCATGGTTTCATCCGGTGCGCACGCGGTGGGCGTGGGTGGATTAACGCTATCAAGACTGAGGCGGGACGTAACCTGTCAGATCTGACAGGGGGAGAGGGTTTTTCAAGATCAAATTGATTGAACTGAAAGCTTTTCTATAACGAAAATAGTTTGAGCGTTGGATAAAAAACGGCCGGGTCATCAGTATCGATGAACCGGCCGTGCGAGCAGGATTAAGTGCTTATTGCACTTCTACCGCCAGGCTTTCGCTGATCTTCTGCTGCCAGATTGCTGGGCCGGTGATGTGTACCGACTCACCCTTGCTGTCCACCGCAACGGTGACCGGCATGTCTTTCACGTCGAACTCGTAGATCGCTTCCATCCCCAGTTCGGCGAACGCCACCACGCGGGATTTCTTGATCGCTTGCGCCACCAGGTAAGCCGCGCCGCCGACTGCCATCAGGTAAACGGCTTTGTGGTCCTTGATCGCTTCGATTGCGGTCGGGCCGCGCTCGGATTTGCCGATCATGCCCAACAGGCCGGTTTGCTCGAGGATCTGACGGGTGAACTTGTCCATCCGCGTGGCGGTAGTCGGGCCAGCCGGGCCAACCACTTCTTCGCGCACCGGATCAACCGGGCCGACGTAGTAGATGAAGCGACCTTTCAGGTCCACCGGCAGGGCTTCGCCCTTGTTCAGCATCTCGACCATGCGCTTGTGCGCGGCGTCGCGGCCGGTGAGCATCTTGCCGTTGAGCAGGACGGTTTCGCCCGGCTTCCAGCTCTGCACTTCTTCCGGTGTCAGGGTGTCGAGGTTGACGCGACGGGCCGATGGGCCGGCTTCCCAGACGATTTCCGGGTAGGCGTCCAGCGGTGGCGCTTCCAGCGAGGCCGGGCCGGAACCGTCGAGCACGAAGTGCGCGTGACGGGTGGCGGCGCAGTTCGGGATCATGCACACCGGCAGGGAGGCGGCGTGGGTCGGGTAATCCATGATCTTCACGTCGAGCACGGTGGTCAGACCGCCCAGGCCCTGGGCACCGATGCCCAGTTGGTTAACCTTCTCGAACAGCTCCAGGCGCATCTCTTCGATACGGTTCTGCGGGCCGCGTGCTTTGAGCTCGTGAATGTCGATGGATTCCATCAACACTTCCTTGGCCATCACGGCGGCTTTCTCGGCGGTGCCGCCGATGCCGATGCCGAGCATGCCCGGTGGGCACCAGCCGGCGCCCATGGTCGGAACGGTTTTCAAAACCCAGTCGACGATCGAGTCGGACGGGTTGAGCATGGCCATTTTCGACTTGTTCTCGGAACCGCCGCCCTTGGCCGCCACGTCCACTTCCACGGTGTTACCCGGAACGATGGAGTAGTGGATCACAGCCGGGGTGTTGTCCTTGGTGTTTTTACGAGCGCCCGCCGGGTCGGCGAGGATCGAGGCACGCAGGACGTTTTCCGGCAGGTTGTAAGCCCGGCGCACGCCTTCGTTGATCATGTCGTCCAGGCCCATGGTGGCGCCATCCCAACGTACGTCCATGCCTACGCGCACGAACACGGTGACGATGCCGGTGTCCTGGCAGATCGGGCGGTGGCCGGTGGCGCACATGCGCGAGTTGATCAGGATTTGCGCGATGGAATCGCGGGCTGCCGGCGATTCTTCACGCAGGTAGGCCTCGTGCATCGCCTGGATGAAATCCACGGGGTGGTAGTAAGAAATGAATTGCAGGGCGTCAGCAACGCTCTGAATCAGGTCGTCTTGCTTGATCACGGTCATCGAGTCGCGCTCCTCTAAAAGACGGGAACATTCAATAAGGTGCCTGCGGCTTGGGTGCATCGGTCGGTCGCAGACACCTTTCAAGGCACGCCGGGCATGCTGGCGCGACGCTAAAAAGGCGCGGCAGTATACCGCGCATCAAAGGCGGGTACATCCGTTGACAGTCAAACGTTGGTCGCATACATCGCCGGTGCGGATCGCCACGAATCCTGATATAGCCGCACAACGCGAACCTGTAGCAGCTGCCGAAGGCTGCGTTCGGCTGCGAAGCAGTCGTAATATCAGAGATTTGCGGTATGTCAGGCAGACCGTGTCAGCCGGATTCACGACTGCTTCGCAGCCGAACGCAGCCTCGCAAGCTCGACAGCTGCTACAGCGAACGCAGTCTTCGGCAGCTGCTACCTGGAATGCAGCAAGGCTCGACTCACAGGAAGCGGGTCATGGGTTTGACGCCAGATTTTCGCCACAAAAATTGAATGGTCATTTATCAGACTCGCCACTAAAGTGGCATCCGGCCTGTAGAGTAGGACACTCGATCAGCCTCCTTTCGCACGGTGAATCAACGATTGACCCATAACGCCATCCAGCGGCTTTTGCTCAAACGCTTTGCCCTTGCGGCCGGCACTTATGCCCTGGCCTTGCTGCTGGTGTGGCTGGCGTTTTTCACCGGCCATTACAACGACTCCCTTGCTGGCATGGTGATCGGCAGCGTGTTGACGGTGTTCAGTCAGGCCGTGTTGTTCGCGGTTTTTTACAGCGGCACGAACCTGCGGTGTTCCGACCCCAGCCTGACCGAAGTGCAAATTCTGCTGGGGCTGGGTTGGCAATCCTGGCTGATCGCCCATCTGGACGAGGCGCGCGGTGCATTTCTGGTGTTTTACCTGCTGATCCTGTTGTTCGGGCTGTTTCATCTGTCGCGTATTGCTTTTGTGCGTTGCGCGTTGCTGGTGTTTTTCAGTTTCAGCGCCATCACGTTATGGGAGCTCTACCACTTCGAGCTGCACGACCCGACGCAGTCCCTGTTGCAGGTGTGCGTGCTGTTTGTGGTGCTCGGCTGGCTGGTGCTTTATGCCCGTTACGTCCAGGTGTCGCGCCAGCGTATGCGGCAGCGGCGGTTCGCCTTGCAGGCGCATCAAGACACCCTGCGCGGGATGATGCGCCAGCTCGAAGGCCTGGTGGCGACCGACGAACTCACCGGGCTGTTCAACCGCCGGCATTTCCTGCGCCTGGCCTCCCGCGAGTTGAATGCCATGGAAGTCGGTGTGGTGCATGGCCTGGCGCTGATCGACCTCGACCACTTCAAACGCATCAACGATGTTCACGGCCACGCCGCCGGCGATCAGGTGCTGCAAGCGTTCGCCGGAGTGGCCACGGCCTGCCTGCGCGATGGCGATATTCTGGCCCGTTACGGCGGTGAAGAATTCGTGGTGCTGTTGCCCGATTGCGATGCCGAGCGCCTGACGGCCTGTTGCGAGCGCTTGCGCATAGCCTTCATGGATGTCGAATTGGTCGGCCTGGAGATCGCCCATCTCAGCCTGTCGGCGGGCATGACCTTGTTGGAACTGGGCCACGATCTGGATCACGCCTTGCACCGCGCCGATCAGGCGCTGTACCGCGCCAAGCGTGACGGCCGTAACCGTTGCGCGGCCGCCTGGGAGAATGTCGATGCCTGAGTTACGGGTCGGCGAACGCCAATGGGCAGTGGCGGCGGGCAGTAACCTGCTCGATGCCCTCAATCAAAACGGCGTGCCGGTGCCCTATAGCTGCCGCGCCGGCAGTTGCCACGCGTGCCTGGTCAAATGTGTCGAGGGCCTGCCCAGCGACAGCCGTCCCGATGCCTTGAGCAATGAACAGCGCCAACAGGGCTGGCGGTTGGCCTGTCAGTGCCAGGTGGTTGACGATCTGCAAGTCGAAACTTTTGACCCGCTGCGCGATGGTCTTGCCGCGCAAGTGGTCGCCAGCGATTGGCTGAGCGCCAGCGTGTTGCGCTTGCGCCTGAGCAGCGAGCGCCCGTTGCGCTATCAGGCGGGGCAGCATCTGGTGTTGTGGGCGGGGCAGGTGGCGCGGCCATATTCCCTGGCCAGCCTGCCGGAAGAAGACCGCTTTCTGGAATTCCACCTCGATTGCCGCCAACCGGGGGAGTTCAGTGACGCGGCGCGTCGCTTGAAAATCGGCGATCCGATCCGCCTCGGCGAGTTGCGCGGCGGGGCGCTGCATTACGATCCGGACTGGCACACCCGCCCGCTGTGGTTGCTGGCGGCCGGCACCGGTCTGGGGCCGTTGTTCGGCATCTTGCGTGAAGCGTTGCGTCAGCATCACCAGGGCGCCATCCGCGTCATTCACCTGGCCCATGATGCCAGTGAGCATTATCTGGCCAAACCCCTGCAAGCCATGGCCGAGGGCCGTGAAAACCTTAATGTCGAGCTATGGACGGCGGCTGAGTTGCCCGTGGCTTTGGCGCAACTGCGCCTTGTTTCCCGGCAAACCCTGGCCTTAGTCTGCGGAGCACCCGACAGCGTCGACGCCTTTGCCCGGCGCCTGTACCTGGCGGGTTTGCCGCGCAATCAACTGCTGGCGGATGTCTTTGTACCCCATGGTTGAGCGCTGATTTTTGTGGCGAGGGAGCTTGCTCCCGCTGGGCTGCGTAGCGGCCCCAAAAGTTTGTGAGCGCTGCGCACTGGAGCGCCAGCCCGGTCAAGCGGGAGCAAGCTCCCTCGCCACAGTTGATCCTCTCAGATCAGGACACGCCATGCCCGACGCCATCCAGTTTGAACGTGAGCGCGGTTTACTGACCCTGCGCCTCAACCGCCCGGAAAAGAAAAACGCCCTGACCCGCGCCATGCTCAGCCAACTGGCGGAGGGGTTACGACTTGCCGACAGCGATCCCGAGGAAGCGCCGGACCGGGAACAGCTGCGCCAGGTCATAGAAGAAGAGGGCGCGTTGTTCACCCAGCGGTTGCGCTCGCCGGAAGCGATGGCGGCGTTGTCAGCGTTTATCAGCAAACACTAACCGATCGTTCCCACGCTCTGCGTGGGAACGATCACCACAGACGAAAAAAAGCCCCGCCATTCACATGGCGGGGCTTTTGTTTTTCAGCAATCGGTCACTCAGACCTGCGGGTCGCCCACGTGCAGGATCTTCATGCCGTTGGTACCGCCGGTGGTGTGGTAGCTGTCGCCCTTGGTCAGGATCACCCAGTCACCTTTCTGCACGACGCCGCGCTTGACCAGCTCGTCGATGGCTTTCTGGCTGACTTCGTTCGGTGCCAGCGAGGCCGGGTCGAACGGAACGGTGTACACGCCACGGAACATCGCTGCGCGGGCCTGGGCTTCGCGGTGCGGGGTGAACGCGTAAATCGGCACCGACGAGCGGATACGCGACATGATCAGCGGGGTGTAGCCGCTTTCGGTCAGCGCGATGATCGCTTTCACGCCTGGGAAGTGGTTGGCGGTGTACATGGTTGCCAGCGCGATGCTCTCGTCGCAGCGCTCGAATTCCTTGCCGATGCGGTGGCTGGAGGTCTTGCTGGTCGGGTGCTTTTCAGCGCCGATGCAGATGCGCGCCATGGCTTGCACCGCTTCCAGCGGGTACAGGCCAGCAGCACTTTCAGCCGAGAGCATCACGGCGTCGGTGTAGTCGAGTACGGCGTTGGCTACGTCGGACACTTCGGCGCGGGTCGGCATCGGGTTCTGGATCATCGACTCCATCATCTGGGTCGCGACGATCACGGCCTTGTTGTGGCGACGTGCGTGCAGAATGATTTTCTTCTGAATGCCCACCAGCTCGGCGTCGCCGATTTCCACGCCCAGGTCACCACGGGCCACCATCACCGCGTCGGAGGCTTTGATCAGGCCGTCGAGGGTTTCGTCGTCGGCCACGGCTTCGGCGCGTTCGATCTTCGCCACCAGCCAGGCGGTGCCGCCGGCTTCGTCGCGCAGTTGACGGGCGTATTCCATGTCGGCGGCGTCACGGGGGAAGGACACCGCGAGGTAGTCGACTTCCATTTCGGCGGCGAGCTTGATGTCGGCCTTGTCTTTCTCGGTCAGGGCCGGTGCCGTCAGGCCACCACCGCGACGGTTGATGCCTTTATGGTCCGACAGCGGGCCGCCGATGGTCACGGTGCAATTCAGTTCGGTGGCAGTGGCGGTATCGACGCGCATCACCACGCGGCCGTCGTCGAGCAGCAGCTCGTCGCCCACGCCGCAGTCTTTCACCAGGTCCGGGTAGTCGATGCCGACCACTTGCTGGTTGCCTTCGGTCAGCGGATGGCTGGTGGAGAAGGTGAATTGATCACCGATCTTCAACTCGATCCGCTTGTTGGCGAATTTGGCGATACGGATTTTCGGGCCTTGCAGGTCACCCAGCAGGGCGACGAAGCGGCCGTGCTTGGCAGCGAGGTCACGCACCAGCTTCGCGCGAGCCTTGTGCTCGTCGGGGGTGCCGTGGGAGAAGTTCAGGCGGGCGACGTCCAGGCCAGCCAGAATCAGCTGTTCGAGAACTTCCGGCGAGTTACTGGCCGGGCCAAGGGTAGCGACGATTTTGGTACGACGGACGGACATGCAAAGACTCCTGAGTTCAAGCGCTAGCAGAGGCTACTATGGTCTTTGGGTGTAGTCATTGTTCGTTTGCACTACTTATTGCTTTCTTTATTGAACGTGACAACTTTGCAGCACGCCATCCTGAAGATTTCCGACAACGGGTCGATACAGAGCGCAAGACAGGAGATCCCCCTATGCGATTCGTGCTCATTGCCGTCCTTGCCCTCAGTGCTGCGGGCTGCACCCATTGGTCGATGGACCATCATTTGAACAATGCCTACAGCGCCTACGAACGCGGCAACTGCGAACAGGTGATGCTCGAACTGTCCAAGGTCGATCGTGAAAGTCGTTCCCGTCGCTACGTACAGCCGGAAGTGTCGATGATGCGCGGCCAGTGCCTGGAACGGCAGAAGCTGTTCATCGATGCGGCGCAGACTTATCAGTTCATCATTGCCTCGTACCCGCAAAGCGAATACGCCTACCGCGCTCGCGCCCGTCTGGAAACCTTGCAGAGCCTGGGCCATTACCCGACGCGTAGCGCGGCGGCCGTGCGCCCGACGCAGTTCTGATGGCAGCTGTCATGCAACGGCTGGCCGCCCGGCGGTGGTGAGCTATAGTCGAATGGATCGGTTTTAGAGCCTTGCCTCTAAACCGAGGTGATACCTGTGATCGGCAGCAGTAAGCGTCAGCGTGGTAAGGACTGACGCACCAGGATCGGGGAGAGCGCGCCCAGGCTTATCAAGCAGCCGGCACGTTCCGAAGCATTAGTGCGGCCCTGCTTAAGGGCCTTGCTGGGCCATTTGCGCATGTTTACCGACCGCCGGATCGAGCGGCATCAACTGCCGTCTTTTCTGAAAGTGTTCAACAGCGTCACCGACAAACCCATCGGCTTTCTGGGCAACTTGTCCAGCGACGGGCTGATGCTCATCAGCCAGTTGCCGATGATGGTGGGCGTCGATTTTGACCTGCGATTGAAAATCCCCGCCAGCGACGGCTGCCAGCAGGTCATTGACCTGAAGGCGTGTTGCCTGTGGTGCCATGAAGACGTCACGCCCCATCATTACGACGCCGGGTTCAGCCTGCAACGGGCACCGCCGGAGTACGGGCAATTGGTGGAGGCGTTGACGCAGTACTTCAGCTTTCAGCCATTGCCTGCTTCAGCCTGACAAATCCGCAACCAGTAGCAGCTGGCGCAGCCTGCTGCTACTGGGATTCGTCGCTACGTCGTTTTAATCGCCTTCTCGTTATCCAGCGACCGTTCCACCAGCATCAGCCCCAACTCACTCATCCGGTAAATTGCCATGGCCAGATGCCGCGGCTTGTCGTCCAGGCTTTCCGCCAGGTCGAGTAGCAGAATGCTGACCGTCGAAAAGGTTTCGTAGGTCTCGATGGTCAAGGCTTCGGGATTGGCATCGGGGACAACGGTGAACATTTTCATGGATCGTTCCTCGGTGGGGCGTTCGTTGGCAAAACACGGCTCAGTGTTTTCCTGTTTGAGATAGTGATCTAGAGCCCTGTTGGCAGCGTCTTGGAGTTTTCTTGAGTCGAGGGTTCCGTAGGGGGAACGCGGGATGGTATTGAGTGAATTGGGTCGAGGCATTGACACGGTTAACTCCTTGTTGGAGCTACCGCCGATTCGGAGGTAGACGAATGGACGGCAGCGAGGGAAGGAGAACCTTATGTTGGGACGGACACCACCCACAATCAGCCTGGGTCGCTGACACTTGTAGGCAGATGCGCTTCATTCTGTAGCCGTTAGCGCTGCTATTCGAGAAGTCGGGAGGAGGACAACAAGCATATTACTGACCATGAACGTCAGTTGTTACCCGATGAGGAGCATCGGGTAACAGCCGAGGAGAATTACGACTCTTGATGGTTAGCTAGTCATTAGGGTCATGCTTTTTTGGAGCTTGTGATTCTTTAAAATCGGTGGAGATAGAAATAAGTGCCAAAGAGATGAATTCTTGGTTTCGATCTATCGCTTGCAATGCACATCGGATGTTATTCGCTATTTCGGTAGCACCTCGTTGCGCTATCCAATTCGATAGTTCTTCTATAGCGGCACCCAAAGCCAGTTGGTTCTCATTGATCTGCGTTAGCACTGAAGCAAATAGTTTTGTCTCGTCCATGATGGATTCCTTGCGATAGAGCTTTCAGGTTGTTGAGTGGGACTGATTTTCGTAAGTACCCGGATTGAGGGCTTGTCGTACGTGCTCGCACGTCATATCCATGTCGGCATCGTGATATGACGATTTTATATACGATTCGACGTTACATCGTTCCAGCTTTTTTCCACCCCAAATACGCCGTCACCAACTCGGCCCCTAACTCTGAGGGCCGAGCATCCACCACCGGCACTCCATGAGCACTCAACCGCTCATGGAGCTGCGCCCGGTCATTCAAATAATCCACCGTCCCACAATAGGCCAGCGCCTCCGGCAAGGTTTGCACCGGCGTTTGCCGCAGGCTGTCGAGCAAGTCTTCGCGCAGGCTCGCCACCAGCACCCGATGCAGTTTGCTCAGGCGTTTGACGGCGGTCAGCAGTTCTTCATCGTCTTCATCCCGCAGGTTGGTCACCAGCACCACCAGTGCCCGGCGTTTTTGTCGGGCCAGTAGTTGCGTGACGGCGGCCTGGTAGTCGGCCGGGCGTTGGGTGCTGTCGAGGTCGTAGACGGTGTTGAGCAACACGTTGAGCTGGCCTGTGCCCTTGACCGGGGCAAGGTAGTGCGGATGATTGCTGGCGAAGGTGCTCAAGCCCACCGCGTCGCCCTGGCGCAACGCGATGTAGCTGAGCAACAGGCAGGCATTGAGAGCGTGATCGAAATGCGCGAGCTCGCCGTCCTGGCTGCGCATGCGACGGCCGCAATCGAGCATGAAGATGATTTGCTGGTCGCGCTCGTCCTGGTACTCGCGGGCGATGGGGGTGCGTTGGCGGGCGGTGGCTTTCCAGTCGATCTGGCGCAGGCTGTCGCCTTCGCGGAATTCGCGCAGTTGATGGAATTCCAGGCCCAGGCCGCGACGTTGGCGCTGGCGTACGCCGAGTTGGCTGAGCCAGTTGTCCACCGCCAGCAACTGGCCGCCGTAGAGGCGGGCGAAGTCGGGGTAGACGCGGGTGGTGTCGGGTATGTTGAGCAGGCGTTTGTCGGACCACAACCCCATGGGGCTCGGCAGGTTGATTTCGCAGTATTCGAAGCTGAAATGGCCGCGCATGAGCGGGCGCAGGCGGTAGCTGATCTGGCTCTGTTGGCCAGGTTGCAGTTCGACCGACAGGGGCAGGTTTTCGACGCTCAGGCCGTCGGGTACGTGGTCGAAGATCTGAATGTTCAGTGGTTGGGTAAAATCATGCTCGACCTCCAATCGCACTTCGCTCCAGCGACCGAGTGCCAGGCTGCCGGGCATTTGTCGCTGGAGGCGCGGTGAGGGCAAACGCTTGAGGCGAATGGCATCGAGTATCGCCAGGGCCAACAGGGCTAGCAGTAATCCCCAGTTGATCGATAAAAGGCTTGATGGAACGGCGATGTCCAGCGCCCGTAAGGCGCCCAGCACGATGCCGATGGCTAGCAAGGCCGCAAGCCAGGCCAGTAGAAGCCGGGATGGTTTCATCGGCACACAGTTCCTGTGGCGAGGGAGCTTGCTCCCGCTCCAGTGCGCAGTGCTGGCAAGTTCTTCGCCCTATCAGAAATGTTGGGGCCGCTTCGCAGCCCGGCGGGAGCAAGCTCCCTCGCCACAGGGGTGGTCCGGATGGCCATGTTCACAGGCGTGGCGCCGGCACTTGGTCGAGCAGTTGCTTGAGCACCTGATCGACGTCCAGCCCTTCGATGTCCAGCTCCGGGGCAATCCGCACGCGGTGACGCAGTACCGCCAGGGCGCAACCTTTGATGTCGTCGGGAATCACGAACTCGCCTCCGCGCAACAAGGCGCGGGCGCGGGCGCAACGTGCCAGGGCGATGGAGGCGCGAGGCCCGGCGCCGAGGGTCAAACCCGGCCAGGTGCGGGTGGTGCGGGCCAGGCGCACGGCGTAATCGAGCACCTGATCGTCCAGCGGCAGGTCACTGGCAATGCGCTGCAAGGCCAGCACGTCCTTGGCTTGCAACACGGTGCGCAGCGGTTGTACATCGAGCATGTCGGCGCGGGTCGAGCGGCTGACCTGACGCACCATGTCCAATTCCTGATCGGCCTCGGGGTAATCCATGCGCACCTTGAGCATGAAGCGGTCGAGTTCGGCTTCGGGTAACGGGTAAGTGCCTTCCTGTTCGATCGGGTTTTGCGTGGCCAGCACCATGAACGGTTGGGCGATGGGCAGGGCGCGGCCTTCGAGGGTGACCTGGCGTTCCTGCATGGCTTCGAGCAACGCGGCCTGGGTTTTTGCCGGGGCGCGGTTGATTTCATCGGCCAGCAGCAGGTTGGTGAACAACGGGCCTTTGCGCAGTTTGAATTGCTCGGTTTGCAGGTCGTACACCGCGTGCCCGGTGACGTCGCTGGGCATCAGGTCCGGGGTGAACTGGATGCGGGCGTATTCGCCACCGAAGCAACGGGCGAGGGCGCGCACCAGCAACGTCTTGCCCAACCCCGGCACGCCTTCGAGCAGCACATGGCCGCCGGCGATCAGGGCGGTGAGCACATCGTCGATCACGGTGTTCTGGCCAATCACCGCTTTTTGCAACTCCGTTCTTATCGCCTGGGCCAACTGGCCGGCGCGCTGGCGCTGCTGGGCGGCGTGGGTCTGGGTGCCGGGCTCGATCTGTTCACTCATAAGGCGTTCCTCAAGGTTTGCAGGTGGGCGACCTGACGGCTGAATTCAGCGCTGGACAGCCGCTGTTTCGGTCTCGGGCTCATGGCCTGGCTGATGGCGCGTGTGGGGTGGCCGGTCAGGCGTGCGAGCACCAGCCATTGTTCGGCGACGCCGAGTTGTTCAAAACCGGGATGACGGTGGCGGACACGACGCAGGATGTCTTGCTGCAAGGCGTGCAACAGGCTGTGCTGACCGCTGCGGCGCAGCATGAAATCGGCGCTTGCGCGCAGGTGTTCCTGAAGATGCCGACGCGCCCTTGGGGCCGGCTCCAGCAACGGGCCGCTGCGCACGCCAACGTGCCAGAAACCCAAAGCGATCAAGGCGATCAGGGCCACCAGGGCTTGGGGAAAGTAACGCCACAACAAGGTCAGCAGACTGTCGTGCTCGGTATTGAACAGCAGGGTCACATCGGTGTCGGCCGTCAGGTACCACAGCAGCCAGGCGTTGTCGTACTGGTTGATGGCCGGGGTTTTCCAGAGGTCGGCATCGGTGACCACGGTGATCGAACCCAGCCCGTGGCTCAGCTGCATCATGTGCGTGGCCTTGCCACTGTTGGCCCAGGCCTGGGCGAGGTTTTTCGGGTCGTCGAGGTGGAACGCGGTATCGAAGCTGAAGTAGGCCGGCGCCTCTTCGTTTTCCAGATAGAGCTTGGTCAGTTTGGGGTAGGGATCATCGCGCAGATCGGGAGGCGAGTCCTTGAGGTCTTTGCTCAGGAACTGGTGCAACTGCACCCGGTCGAGCAGCAGGTCATTGCTTTGGCCGTTCTTTTCATCCCACAGGGCTTCGGCGACGAATACCAGGCGCCCACCGGCCCGGGTCCAGTTCAACACCTGATCCACCTGGCGCGGCGACATGTTCGAGCGGTCGCCGAGCAACAACAGGCTGTGCTGACGCGGTTCGAGGGTCGGCAGGATGTCGAGGCTGTTGGCGTGGCTGACGGTCAGGCCCTGTTTGCGCAGAAAATGCTCGGCGGCCAGGTAGGGATTGGCCTGGGCTTCAGGGGACGGGCCGTGTTCGATTTGTACCTGATAGGGCGTGGCCTTGAAATACAGGTAAGCACTCAGCGCACCCAAGAGCACGACGATGAACCCGCCGACCGCCAGCCATGCCTTGCGGTTCAACGGACCGCTCCGGGGCCGAACAATGCGCGCCAGCCGTCACACAGTTCCTGTTGCAAATGCGCCGGTGGCAGGCGATGCCCGTAGGCCATGTTCTGCCAGTGTGCGGTCAGGTTTTTACTGAAGGCCAGCAACGCCGGTTGCTTCAATTGTTCAACGCGCTGAAGCACTTCGCCTTCGGTGTCGGCGGGTTTGAGCGTCATGTCGAAGTCGTTCAGCAAGTGGCTGAGCAAGGCGCGATAGAGCAAGCCAAGGGCTTCACGCGGGTTGGTTTGCCAGAGGCTTTCGGCGCTGGCCGCGATATCGGCGGGCAGGGTTTCTCGGTTGAGGTCCAGGCCGAACGCCTGCTGCGGCAATGGTCGCGTCACTTTTCGGTTGAGCGCTGGCCGGCGGCTGACGAACGCCTGCAACCAGTCGCGGTAACGCCAGATCAACAGGCCAATGGCGCCGATCACCGCGCCCCACAGCAACACCTCGATCAGGTTGGCCAATGCGCCGAAACGTTGGCTGTCGAGCAAACCGAACAGCGCTTTCAGCCAGGCGGGTGTTTGACCACCGTGCGCGGTATCGTCGGCGGGCTTGTCTTCGCCGAACCGATAGCGGGTCACCGTTTCCTTGTTCTTGAACGGTGGCTGATCGAGGATGGCCTTGATGCTGTCTCGGGATGCCTGACTGGTCAGCGGTTGCTCCAGCAGACGCGGGCTGTCCGGTGACATGCCCGGTTCGGCGGCCCAGACGCTTTGCCCCGTCGGCACCAGCACACACGCCGCCAGCAGCAGCGTGATGACTGCGCTGCTCAGGCGTTGGCGCAAGCGGCGGAACACCAGTTCGATGTCCCAGGCTTCCAGCCGTGTGCGCCGGTTCAGGTAAAGGCTGAAACCACAGGCGACATAAATCGGTTCCCAGACCACCAGCACCAGGGCGTAAAAAGCATTGGTCAGGTGTTCCAGCCAGCGCCAGTCTTGTGTGGCGGCGGCAATCAAGGTCTGCCAGCCCCAGTCCAGTTCGACCTGCAGCGGCAAGAGCATGTAGAACAGCACCATCAGGCCGATCCACAACGCGGTTTCCAGGTGCACGCCGATGATTGTCAGCCATTGCGCGGCACCGGCATTGCGCTGCAACAGCACGCGTAAACGCTGTTGTCGTGCTTCGCCCTCCAGGCCTTCGAGTTGTACCACCGGCATCAGAAAGCTGCGGCTCAGGCTCAGGCGGCGCCAGGTCAGGCTGGCCAGCAGTTGCGGCGGGAGCAGGCGCGGCCATTGGCACAGGGCCTGTTTCAGCGTGGGTGTTTCGCCGAACATGGCTTTGGACAGGATGTACAGCGGTAGCCGGTCGAACGCCGGTTTGAGCCACCAGAACAGGAACAGGGCGAGGGAGGGCGACTCCCACAGCATCAGGCTGAGCAAGGTAAAAATCGGTAGGGTCACGATCGCCCAACTGGTCATCAACAGGCGTCGATGGCGCTGACTCAGCAGCACCCCCAGGTCCATGGCTTCCCAGTTTGTGCGTGGGCGAATCACTGCACTGGCGTCACTCAGGCGCATGGCGGGTCCGTCCGGCAAACAGCAGATAAGTCGCGACCAACACCCAGAGCGCTGCGCCGACCAGGTATTTGGTCAGCGGCGTGACTCCGGTCCGCGACGACCAGTAGGCTTCTATAAACGCTGCAATCAACAAAAACAGCATGACCCCGCAAATCAGCAACACGCTCTTGCTCGCCGCCACTCGCAGGGCTTCGGCGCGGGGCAAACGTCCCGGCGCGATCAACGCCCAGCCCAGTTGCAGGCCGGCGGCACCGGCCAGGGCAATGGCGCTCAGTTCGAAGGCGCCGTGCCCGATCACGAATGACCAGAAGGTTTGCCCGTAGCCGATGTGCGTCAGGTGCCCGGCCACCGCACCGATCATCAAGCCGTTGAAGAACAGGAAAAACGCGCTGCCCAGACCAAACAGCAAACCGCTGGCGAAGGTCTGAAACGCGATGCCGATGTTGTGCATGATGTAGTAACCGAACATCTCCCAGTCTTCACTGGCCGCCCGTTCTGCCAAGCGCCCCAGATGACCGGCGACAGGGTCGTACATGCTTTGCATTTCACTGACCTGCTCGGCCGGGATCAGGTTGTAGACCAGTTCCGGGAACAGATACACCAGCAGCCCGATGCCAATCAGGCTGCCAAAAAATATCAGGCTGGCGGCAAGCACGAAGGGCCATTGTTCGCGCACCAGTCGCGGGAAGTCGGCAAGGATGAAGCTCAGTACGTTGGCCCTCAGCCAACTGCGATGCCGATAAAGCTGTTGATGCCCGCGCAGCACCTGTTGCTGTAACGAGTCGACCAAAAAGCTGCTGTAACCACGCTCCTGAGCCAGGGCCAGGTGTTGGCAGAGCCGTCGATAGTCGCTGGGGAAGCTGGCGACTCGCGAGGTTTCCTTGCCGCGTTCCAGCCGTTCGAGCATGAGTGCAAACTGCTCCCATTCGGTCTTGTGGCGGCTTTCGAATAGGCTTTGCTTCATGTCGGGCCCAACAGTCCGCGGGCGATGCCGTTGAGTTCGGCCACGGCCTGCGGCGCTGAAACGTGCAGCGGTTGCGCGAGTATCGAGGCGAGTTCACCTGCCCGCGCCTCGGAGAGTTCACCCTGGCGCTCGGCAAACCCGAGGATGGCGCGTTGCTCGGTCAGCGTCAGCGCGAAAGCGGCACGCCGCGGCGGGGCATCGGGTAACTGCGGTCGGGTGAGCGGTTGTTCGCGGTAGATCACCAGCGTGCCGGCGGCCAGGTCGCCGAGGCGTTTGAAGGTGGGATGTTGCAGGCAACTGATCGCCCCGAGGAAGTAGCCGAACGGCAACATGTCGACAAATCGCAACAGGTTGCGCAGCAAGGACGCGGACCAGCCGATCGGGGTGCCATCGTCGTGCACCACGCGCAATCCCATCCATTGCTTGCCCGGCGAGCGCCCCTGATTGAGCACCTCGAACAGCACCATGTACCACCAGCTCACCACGAACAGCAAAATCGAGCCAAGCCCCGCGCCGAGTTTGCCGAGGAACGCCAGCACCATGAACAGCAGGCCCAGGATCAACCCGCGCAGGCCCAGGTCGATGGTGAACGCCAGCGCACGGACCATCAACCCGGCCGGGCGCAGTGGCAAGTCGATGCCTTCGGGCGTTTCGACCTGATACCGCGTGTCGAGTGGCGGGGCCAGCGTTGCTTTCCGTGGCAGTGCTGTGGTCTCGAGCATGGGCAACCTTGCTGTGGCCGGTTTGCGATTCGATGTCCGTTCGATGCTAGCAGCCTCTCGGGGGGAAACGACATAACTATGTATTGCACGGTATGCGGCCGGAGGTGATTGAATGACAACATTTCTGGTCGAGGCAGCCTGTGTGCGCCTAGACTTCGCCGGTCTTCTGTTCAGGAACAACCCGTGACCTCGATCTTCTGGTACGACTACGAAACCACTGGCATCAACCCCCGTTGCGACCGTCCGTTGCAAGTGGCGGGGATTCGCACCGACTTCGATCTCAATGAAATAGACGAGCCGGTCAATCTCTACTGCCAGCCCAGTGACGACATCCTGCCGCATCCGGCGGCTTGCGCGATCACCGGTATCACGCCTGGCCTTCTGGCCGAGCAAGGTTTGAGCGAAGCTGATTTCATGACACGGGTTCATGCCCAGCTCGCCCTGCCCGGCACTTGTGGGGCAGGGTACAACACGCTGCGTTTCGACGACGAGATGACCCGTTACAGCCTGTATCGAAACTTTTTCGACCCCTACGCACGGGAGTGGCAGGGCGGCAACAGCCGCTGGGACCTGATCGACATCGTGCGCGCGGCTTATGCGTTGCGTCCCGATGGCTTCGTCTGGCCCACGGATGACGAAGGGCGGGTGACGCTCAAGCTCGAACGCCTGACCGCCGCCAACGGCATCGATCACGGGAATGCCCACGAGGCACTGTCGGATGTTCGCGCCACAATCGCCCTGGCGCGTCTGATTCGTGAAAAACAGCCGAAGTTGTATGACTGGCTGTTTCAGTTACGCAGCAAACAAAAGGTGATGGACCAGATTCGGCTGTTGCAGCCGATGGTGCACATTTCCGGACGCTTTTCGGCGGCCCGCCATTATGTCGGCGTGGTACTGCCACTGGCCTGGCATCCACGCAATCGCAACGCGCTGATTGTCTGTGACCTGCACCTGGACCCTCAGGGGCTGCTCGATCTGGATACCGAAGCCTTGCGTCAGCGGCTTTATACACGCCGTGACGATCTGGCCGAAGGCGAACTGCCCGTGCCGCTCAAGCTCATACACATCAACAAGTGCCCGGTCGTGGCGCCGTTATCGGTACTTCGTCCCGAAGATCAGCAACGTTTGGGGCTGGACATGGCGCTCTATCAGGAACGGGCGCTGCGGCTAAGTGCCGCACAACAACTTTGGCAAGATAAAGTCTCGGGAATTTATGCCCGCGAGGATTTCGCCACGAGCCTGGACCCCGAGCAACAGTTATACGACGGTTTTATTGGCGATCGGGATCGACGTCTATGTGAGCAAGTCAGAGCCGCCGACCCTGCGCAATTAGCACAAGAGCAGTGGCCTTTCGATGATGAACGCTTGCCCGAATTATTGTTTCTTTATCGCGCACGCAACTTTCCCGATACGTTGAGCCTGGAAGAGCAAGAGCGCTGGCGAATATTCTGTCAGCAACGTTTGTCCGCACCGGAGTGGGGCGCTCCCAATACGCTGGAAAGTTTTCTGACAGCTGCCGCCCAATTGACGATTAGTCCTACATCGTTTCAGCAAGAGGTTCTGGATGAATGGCAGATTCATGTCCAGGCATTACGCAAACGTTTGAATATTTGAAAACGAAAATGACTTGCGATTGAATTCCGGGCATAAAAAAACGCCAGCATTTGCTGGCGTTCTTTTGGTCGCGGATCAGTCTGCGACGCGCTTGTGGCTTAGCCCAGCAGGGTAGCCCAGCCTTCAACCACGTCACCGCCCCACTTGGCTTTCCACTCTTTCAGAGTTTTGTGGTTGCCACCTTTGGTTTCGATGACTTCGCCGTTGTGCGGGTTTTTGTATTGTTTAACTTTGCGAGCACGCTTGGTGCCAGTAGTTTTTACTGCGCCGCCACGTGGAGCCTTGGTTTTGGACTCTGGATCCAATAGGGCAATGATGTCACGCAGGGATTTGGAGTATTCGCCCATCAGGGTGCGCAATTTGCCTTCGAATTCCAGCTCGGTTTGCAGTTTGTCGTCTTGGGACAGGTTCTTCAAACGGGCTTGCAGCTCTTTGATAGCTTCTTCGGTGGCGCGATATTCGTTGATCAAGGACATGAGGACTACCTTATGTTGGCGCTGGATGACAGGGTGACAGTGCGACAATAATAGTCAGGGTGTTTCATCAAGTAAACATTTAACCGAAGTTTTACTTAAATTAGTTGCGGTGAATAGGACACACATTGGAGAGGCAGTTAAATAGCGTCACAAATATTCACAGTTAACCTCTTGAAGGCTGGCTACAAGAGCACCATGCACTGGCGTATGGCACCGCCGGAACCTGTGTCGATGGCCGCAATCCGCAGCCGCGCGTCATCAATACTGCAGTTTTGCTGCGCAATCGCTAGAATGGCGGCCTTTGCGAAGTTCTGGAGTTTCCCCCTCATGCGCACTTTTCGGCTGGTGATTGCTTGCCCGGACCGCGTCGGTATCGTTGCTAAAGTCAGTAACTTTCTGGCGTCACATAACGGCTGGATCACTGAAGCGAGCCATCACTCGGACAATCAGAGTGGCTGGTTCTTCATGCGTCACGAAATTCGTGCCGATTCGCTGCCTTTCGGTATCGAAGCCTTTCGCGAAGCGTTTGCACCGATTGCCCAAGAGTTCTCGATGGACTGGCGCATCACCGACACCGAGCAGAAGAAGCGCGTGGTGTTGATGGCCAGCCGTGAGTCCCATTGCCTGGCTGACTTGTTGCACCGCTGGCACAGCGACGAACTGGACTGCGAAATCGCCTGCGTGATTTCCAACCATGACGATTTGCGCAGCATGGTCGAGTGGCACGGTATTCCTTACTACCATGTACCGGTCAACCCGCAGGACAAGGAGCCGGCCTTCGCCGAAGTCTCGCGCCTGGTCAAACAGCACGACGCCGAAGTGGTGGTACTTGCCCGTTACATGCAGATTCTGCCGCCCGACTTGTGCAGCGAATATGCCCACAAAGTCATCAACATTCACCACAGCTTCCTGCCGTCGTTCGTCGGCGCCAAGCCGTATCATCAGGCTTCGATGCGCGGTGTGAAGTTGATCGGTGCCACTTGCCACTATGTCACCGAAGAGCTGGACGCCGGTCCGATCATCGAGCAGGACGTGGTGCGTGTCAGCCACAGCGACAGTATTGAAGACATGGTGCGCTTCGGTCGTGACGTCGAGAAAATGGTGCTGGCCCGTGGTCTGCGTTATCACCTGGAAGACCGGGTGTTGGTGCACGGCAACAAAACCGTCGTGTTCTGACAACCATACGGTTGAAATCCGAAGGGCCTGGGCGTTCAATCGCTTCAGGCCCTTCGCCGTTTCTGCACCGAGGACATGACCATGGCCGATCCGCTGGATAAAGCCGTTTCCAAGGCGCCCGCCACATTGGGCGAGGGCTGTTTGAGCCGCTACGATCCGGACGACCTGAGCCCCGAAGACGGCACGGAGTTTCCCGGCGCCGCCGAGTTGTGGGAGCAGTTGCAGGACGATTCCGACGATACAGCCAGGGAGGCCTGAAAAGATCCTGTGGCGATCTTTAAGCTTGCTTGAACTTCATCAACTTCTTCAGCAATGGCCGCCCGAGCATCAGTAGAAACACCGGGCCACCGACCACCAGATAGAAGTAATAAGTCACCGTCCGCCAGATCAGAATCGCTGCCGCCGCGGTGGATTTCCCCACCATCGGCGCCAGCAGCGCCGCCGATGTCAGTTCCGCCGCCCCGGCACCGCCCGGCAACAGACTGAATTGCCCCGCACTCAATGACAGCATCTGGATCAGAAAGCACCAGGCCCATTGCAAGTCCACGCCCAGCCCGCGTAACGCCAGATACAGCACGCTATACCGCAAGACCCAATGCAGACAGGTCAGGGCAAACACCGTGATCAATGTTTGAAAGGGTAACTTCAGTGTGTCGGTGAACGCCGCCAGGAAGTGCAGGAGCTTTCGCGCCCAACGAAGCCGGGTCGCTTCCTTGACATTGAAACGGGCGAGCAACCGACCACTCAGGCGAATCAGCGAACGGTGGCAGCGAGCCATCAATACACAGCTGAACAGCCCGCCGAACAACGAGATGGCGCTGACCGTCAGCATCCATTCCAGGCGCTGACTGAGGTGCTGGAACAGTGCATAAATCAGAATCGCGCTCAGCGCGCAGAGAAAAAACAGCAAGTCGCTCAACTGGTCCATGGCGAACACGGCGCTGCCCCTGGCCGGCCGCACGCCGTGGCGCGCCAACAGGGCCATGATGGTCAGCGGTCCACCACTGCCGCCGGGGGTGGCGCAGTAGGCGAACTCGGCGGACATCACCACCCCGAGGCTTTTGAGTCGGCTCACCTTGTCACGCTGATCGCCCAGCAACAGGCGCAAGCGCAGGGTGTTGAGCACCCAGCACAACAGGATCATGCCGAACATGATCAGCAGCCATTCCAACGGAAAACTTTGCAGCCGCGACCATGTCTCGCCGCCGCCCAGCAACGACGGGATGAGCACCGCAGCGAGCAGCGCGATGACCAGCAGAATTCCCCGGCTCATGCTGCGCGACCGATGGGGTCGCGTTGCAGTTTCAACCAACCGGCCTTGGTCATCGGCACACGGCCCTCGTCGAGCAAGCGCTTGAGCGTTTGCAGCCAATACTGACGCGAGAACTCATGGCGCATGTCCACCGGGTGCAGGCCGAGACGAATCACCGGCGCCTGGCACCAGCGCTGTTCGCGTTGATCGCTGACGATTTTCGACAGGCCACGGCGCCAGGCGCTGCGTGCGCTCCAGACCAGGCCTGGGGCATCGATCGCAGTGAAATCCGGCAAACGATACAGGTGCTGCGAATCGCTGGTGTAGCGCAGCGGTAACTGACGCAACGCCTGACGGGTGCCTTCGCTCATCAGCCAGGCGGGGGCGACAAAGCCTTCGAGCGGCCAGTTGTAGCGATGGAATACCTCGATTCCGGCGCGCAGGCGGGCGAGGGCGGCGTCTAGAGGCAGGTCATAGAACTCGCCTTCATGGGTATAGATCCGGCGCATGAACCAGTCTCGGGGAGTGGTGGGAATCGACCCTTCATCGCAATGGTAGTAACCGTGCAGTACCAGTTCGTCGCCGCGAGCGACGCGACGGCTCAGCAAGTGTCGAAACTCCGGATGTGCGTCAAGGTCGTCATGTTTGTGGAAATTCGGCACCACCAGCCAGGTCATCGGCACTGTACCCAATGCGTCGACGGCTTCGACGAAGGCCTGGTAATCGGGCCAGGTCTGCGGTGCAACGTCGTGTAGCACCAACAACAGACTGGGTGTGTTCATGGGCTCAGCCATTGGCGATCAGCGGCCATTGCGTGCCGAGTACGGCGTGATAGTGCCCCAGCAGGCTGTGGACCACGGTGTCCCAGGCGTAATGTTGCTCGACATGTCGGCGGGCCTGTTTGCCCAACGCGGCGCTGCCTTGGCTGAACAGTTCGCGAACGGTGTTGGCCATCGCCACTGGATTGTTCGGCGCGCAGAGCAGGCCGCATTGATCGGTAACAATCTCTTGAAAAGCCCCGGCCGCCACGGCCACCACGGGAATGCCACTGGCCATGGCTTCGAGAACCACCAGGCCAAAGGTTTCCTGATCGCCGGCATGCACCAGCGCGTCGGCGCTGGCCATCAGGCGTGCGACTTGCGCTGCCGGGCAGAATTCATCGAGGACGGTGACATTGCGCGGCACCAGGGTCGGCATCGACGAGCCCACCAGCAGCAAGTGGTAGCGACGCCCCAGGCGTTTCATGCAGTTGAGCAGCACCGGCAGGTTTTTTTCCTTGGAGCCGCGGCCGGCGAAGATCAGCAGGTGAGTGTTTTCATCGATGCCCAATTCGGCCCGCAGGCCTGGATCCCGAACGCTGGGGTTGAACGTTTGCAGGTCGACGCCCAAGGGCTGTACGAAAACGTTCTTCACCCCCAACCCGATCAGTTTGTCGGCCATGACCTGGCTTGGCGCCAGAACCCGGTCGAAGTTGCCGTAGAGCTTGCTGACATAAGCCTCGACATTGGGTGTAACCCAGTTGCCCATGCGATTGCTGACCAGCATCGGCAGGTCGGAGTGATAAAAACCGATTACCGGCACATCGAGTTGTCGCTTGGCGTCCAAAGCGGCCCAGGCGGTCAGGTAAGGGTCGCCGACTTCAATCAGATCGGGTTGTAAATCTCGCAGAACATTGCGCCACGGTCCGAGACGGAGGGGGAAGCGATAACCCTTGCCGAAGGGCAGGGCGGGGGCCGGAACCGTATAGACACCATCCTGTTCACTCAAATGCGCCCCTGGGACCAGCAGGCTATGGCAAATGCCGGGTTTGATGCCCAAACGACGGTGCTTGGCATCCAGATACGTGCGCACGCCACCGCTGGCAGGGGCGTAGAACATGGTTATGTCAGCGATATGCACGATGAACATCCCTCCGGGTTCGATGTGCTCCCTTTGGTTGACCTATATGAAGGATAGATGTTCGGTTGGGTTTTGCGGCGATGCCGAGGGCTTTGGACCGTTGAGTGGCGAGGGAGCTTGCTCCCGCTCGGCTGCTAAGCAGTCGTAGAATCAGCTGGTGTGTTCAATCTGACACACCTTCAATCCCGATTTTGGGGTCGCTTTGCGACCCAGCGGGAGCAAGCTCCCTCGCCACGGTGTCTGTGAACAGACGCTAGATACGGAAACTGCCTACCAATTGCTTCAATCGAGAAGCCTGTTGCTCAAGGTCCGAGCACGCCCTCAGGGTCGATTGCAGGTTTTCCACGCCTTCCTGGTTCAGCGTGTTGATCTCGGTGATGTCCACGTTGATCGACTCCACCACCGCCGTCTGTTCCTCGGTCGCCGTGGCCACCGACTGGTTCATGCCGTCGATTTCGCCGATGCGCAACGTCACGCTGTTCAGGCGCTCGCCCGCCAGGTTGGCGATTTCCACGCTGTCCTGGCTGTGGCGCTGGCTGTCGCTCATGGTGCTGACGGATTCGCGGGCGCCGACTTGCAGCTCTTCGATCATGGTCTGCACCTGTTGCGCCGATTCCTGCGTGCGGTGCGCCAGGTTGCGTACCTCGTCGGCCACCACGGCAAAACCGCGCCCGGCTTCACCGGCCCGCGCTGCTTCGATGGCGGCGTTGAGCGCCAGCAGGTTGGTTTGCTGGGAAATGCTGGTGATCACTTCGAGAATCTGCCCGATGTTCACGGTTTTGCTGTTCAGCGATTCGATGTTGGTGCTCGAAGCGCTGAGCATGCTCGACAGCTGATTCATCGCGGCAATGCTGCGATCCACCACTTGCTGGCCGTCTTCGGCCAGGCTGCGGGCATCGCTGGCCTGATTCGATGCCTGGGCGGCGTTACGGGCGATTTCCTGAGCCGCGGCGCCGAGTTGGTTGATGGCCGCGGCGACGCTGCTGGTGCGCGAAGCTTGCTGGTCGGAGTTGAACATCGACGAGTTCGAGGCCGCCACCACCCGCAAGGCCACTTCGTTGACCTGGCCGGTGGCCGAGGACACTTCGCGGATCGATGTATGAATTCGCTCCACGAAACGATTGAACGCCGTGCCAAGGACGCCGAATTCGTCCTGATTCTGGATGGTCAGGCGTTTGGTCAGGTCGCCTTCACCGTCGGCGATGTCTTCCATGGCGCGGGTCATCACGTGCAGCGGCTGGATCAGCAGGCGGATCAGCATGCCCAGCAAGCCAATGATGATGGCCACTGCAATCAGGGTCGCGATGATCGCCGAGGTGCGGAATTCGCTGAGCATGGAGAAGGCTTTGTCCTTGTCCACCGACAGGCCGATGTACCAGTTGACCGAGGACAGTCCCTTGATCGGGGTGAAGGTCACGATGCGGGTTTTGCCGTCGACTTCGATCTCGCTCGGCTTATTACCGATGACGGGCGTGTCTTGTGGGTAGACGTCCTTGAGGTTTTTCATCGCCAGCGTTTTGTCCGGGTGGACCAGGATCTTGCCGTCGGCGCTGACAAGGAACGCATAGCCCATGCCGTCGAAGTCCAGCGCGTTGAGGCTGTCGGTGATCGCTTGCAGGCTCAGGTCGCCACCGACCACACCGATGTTCTGACCGTCCTTGAGAACGCTGTCGACGATGGAAATCACCAACTGGCCAGACGCCAGGTCGATGTAAGGTTCGGTCAAGGCCGACCCGCTGGTGCTTTGCGCGCTCTTGTACCAAGGGCGGACGCGAGGGTCATAGCCGTCGGGCATCTTGCTGTCCGGACGGATAATGAAGGTGCCATCCTTGTTGCCCAGGTAGGCACCCATGAAGGTCGATGTGACAGCCTTCTGTTCCAGCAGTTTGGCGACGTTGTCGGTCTCGGCGTTCAGGGCAACGGTCTGTGACAGGTTTTCGATCAACAGGCTACGACCCGCCAGCCAGGTCTGAATGTTCTTGGCGGTGACGTTACCCATTTCTTGCAGGTAGTTGTCCAGGTCGCGGCGTATCGCATTGCGCTGCAAATAGTCGTTGTACAGTGTGAACGAAGCGAATGCGGCGATAACGATCAGGGCGGCGGCAAGCAGTATTTTATGGCTGAAGCGCAGGTTTTTATTCATGGCTTGGGGTCCGCTAGGTCTTAATGTCCAGGGCGTGCTTTTATAAAGGCACGCAAATTGGGCAGTGTTGAAAGTAAGCTGATAGTTCCGTCTCTCCTTAGGGAATTACCGACGCTATTTTCAGTCTGGTCTCTCGGTTGTTATCGGCCATGCAGGATCAAAGATTAACCATGGGTGACAAAATGCCTGACTCATCGCAACTCGTTATCGGCGCTGACCTCGCTGGCCAGCCAATCGCCCAGGCCATGCGCCTGGCGAACCGTCACGGTTTGGTAGCGGGCGCTACCGGGACCGGTAAAACCGTTACGTTGCAGCGCCTGGCCGAAGCGTTCAGCGATGCAGGCGTGGCGGTGTTCGCGGCGGACATCAAAGGCGACTTGTGCGGCCTGGGCGCCGCCGGTAACCCTCAAGGCAAGGTCGCGGAGCGGATCGCCGGCATGCCCTGGCTGAACCATAAGCCTCAGGCGTATCCGGTAACCCTGTGGGATATTCACGGTCAGTCCGGTCATCCATTGCGCACCACTTTGAGCGAAATGGGGCCGTTGCTGCTCGGCAGCCTGCTGGAGCTGAGCGACAGTCAGCAGTCGGCACTTTATGCGGCGTTCAAGGTGGCCGACCGCGAAGGGCTGTTGCTGCTGGATTTGAAAGATTTGAAGGCTCTGCTCAATCACCTGCGTGATAACCCCGTATTACTGGGCGATGACGCGGCACTGATGACCACCGGTTCCAGCCAGGCACTGTTGCGCCGTTTGGCGACGCTGGAACAGCAGGGCGCCGAAGCGTTGTTCGGTGAACCGGCACTGCAACTGGAAGATATTTTGCAACCGGCGATGGACGGTCGCGGGCGCATCCATTTGCTCGACGCCAGCCGTCTGGTGCACGAAGCGCCGAAGGTCTACGCGACGTTCCTGCTGTGGTTGCTGGCTGAATTGTTCGAGCAACTGCCGGAACGCGGCGATGCCGATAAACCGCTGCTGGCGCTGTTTTTCGACGAGGCGCACTTGTTGTTCGCCGGTACGCCCAAGGCGTTGCAGGATCGTCTGGAACAAGTGGTGCGGCTGATCCGTTCGAAAGGCGTGGGCGTGTATTTCGTCACCCAATCGCCGGGGGACTTGCCGGATGATGTGCTGGCTCAGTTGGGCCTGCGTGTTCAGCATGGCTTGCGCGCGTTCACCGCCAAAGAGCAGAAATCCCTGCGGGCAGTGGCCGAGGGCTTCCGGCCGAACCCGGCATTTGATGCCTTGTCGGTGTTGACTGAGCTGGGCATCGGCGAGGCGTTGGTCGGCACCTTGCAGGACAAGGGCACGCCGGAGATGGTCCAGCGTGTACTGGTCGCACCGCCGCAATCGCGGATCGGGCCGCTGACCGAGACTGAGCGCACGGTGCTGATTGCCGGTTCGCCGTTTAAAGGGCGATATGACAAACCGGTTGATCGCGAATCGGCCTATGAAGTGCTGATGGGGCGCAAGGGGTTGGCGCCGGAGCCTGAAACCGCGCCGGGCAAACCTGCCCCCGAAGAGCCGAGTTTCACCGAACAGGCTGGGGAATTCCTCGGTACGGCCGCAGGACAGGCGCTTAAATCGGCGATGCGACAGGCGGCCAATCAATTGGGCCGACAACTGGTACGCGGGTTGATGGGGTCATTGCTTGGGGGCAGCAAGCGCCGCTAGCGAGTGTACGCAGTCAAAATGTGGGAGCGGCGGTGTGGCGCTCCCACATTAAATTTGAGTCAGGATTTAGGTTTTGCGTGCGCCGCAAGGCGCTCCAGCGCCGCCCTTAGATTCGGGTCGGTAATCCCGTCAGCCGTCGCCTGAATGGTCGCCGCGGCATCCGTCGACAAATCCATGGTATGCCCAGCCGCTCCTTGCTGAACGGTCGGTGGCTGCACCTTGAACAGGATCCGCGTCAGGCTGGCGAACTCGTCGAACAGCTGTAACTGGCGTTGCAGACGCTTTTGTTGATAACGCAGGCGGGTGGCCCAGTGACCGTCGGTGACAATCAGCAATAAACTGCCTTCGCGCCACGACGCCACATGGCAATGCTCGCGGGCGGCCGGTTGCAGCTGGCTTTCCACCAGACGTTGCAAATGACCCAGGCGTTGAGCGTGGCCAAAGATGGCTTTCAGCGGTTTGGCTTCGCGAAGCAGAACGGCGGGTGCTCTGGCCGTGAGAGGGCGAAATGCCATGATCGAACACCTGAAGTAACAGAACGGCCATGGTAACAGAAAGCACCCGCTGGTCCCGACCCATTGCTTTACGAGCGCTTTACCCATTAAATCAACGAGTAACTTGTACCCTCAATGGGTTGAAGTTCAGTAAAAAGCCCTTATTTTAAGTGAGCCCCGTCACAGCGCAGTGCATGCATCGTGGAACAACGCCACTTTCCTCACCATCGTTTCCGGGTAGAATGCTCGTTCGCATGCGGCCATGAGGGCTGCACGGGCGACTCACGGGGCCGCCCTCCATCCCTTTAGTGTGGAAGATCCTGCCGATATGTTTGCGCCTTTGTTAAAGAAACTTTTTGGAAGCAAGAACGAGCGTGAAGTCAAACGCATGCTCAAGACGGTGCAGCTCGTCAATGCCTTCGAAGAGCAAATGGTGGCCCTTTCGGACGATCAATTGCGTGCCAAGACCAACGAGTTCAAGGCCCGCCTCGCCAAAGGGGAAACCCTCGACAAGCTGCTGCCAGAAGCCTTTGCGGTCGCCCGCGAAGCCGGTAAGCGCGTCATGGGTATGCGCCACTTCGATGTCCAGCTGATCGGCGGCATGACCTTGCATGAAGGCATGATCGCGGAAATGCGTACCGGTGAAGGCAAGACCCTGGTGGCAACACTGGGCGTTTACCTCAACGCGCTGTCCGGCAAGGGCGTGCACGTTGTGACGGTGAACGACTACCTGGCCCGTCGTGACGCCAACTGGATGCGTCCGCTCTATGAATTCCTCGGCATGACGGTCGGGGTGGTCACGCCATTCCAGCCGCCGGAAGAGAAGCGCGCCGCTTACGCCGCCGACATCACCTACGGCACCAACAACGAATTCGGTTTCGACTACCTGCGCGACAACATGGCGTTCAGCATGGAAGAAAAATTCCAGCGCGAACTCAATTTTGCCGTGATCGACGAAGTCGACTCCATCCTCATCGACGAAGCCCGTACCCCGCTGATCATCTCCGGTCAGGCCGAGGACAGCTCCAAGCTGTACATCGAGATCAACAAACTGATCCCGCAGCTTGAATTGCACATCGAGGAAGTCGAAGGGGAAGTCACCAAGGCCGGCCATTACACCATCGACGAGAAGACTCGTCAGGTCGAACTCAACGAAGCCGGTCACCAGTTCATCGAAGAAATGCTCACCCGCGTCGGCCTGCTGGCTGAAGGCGAGAGCCTGTATTCGGCGCATAACCTGGGCCTGTTGACTCACGTCTATGCCGGCCTGCGTGCGCACAAACTGTTCCATCGCAATGTCGAGTACATCGTGCAGGACGGTCAGGTGGTGCTGGTCGACGAACACACCGGCCGTACCATGCCGGGTCGCCGTTTGTCCGAAGGTCTGCACCAGGCCATCGAAGCCAAGGAAAACCTGAACATCCAGGCCGAGAGCCAGACCCTGGCGTCGACCACGTTCCAGAACTACTTCCGTCTGTACAACAAGCTGTCCGGCATGACCGGTACCGCGGACACCGAAGCGTTCGAATTCCATCAGATCTATGGCCTGCAGGTCATGGTCATCCCGCCGAACAAGCCGTTGGCGCGTAAAGACTACAACGACCTGGTGTTCCTGACCGCCGAAGAGAAATACGCGGCGATCATCGGCGACATCAAGGAGTGCATGGCTCAGGGCCGTCCAGTGCTGGTGGGTACCGCCACCATCGAAACGTCCGAGCACATGTCCGGCCTGCTTCAGAAGGAAGGCATCGAACACAAGGTTCTGAACGCCAAGTTCCACGAAAAAGAAGCCGAAATCATCGCTCAGGCCGGTCGTCCGGGTGCACTGACCATCGCCACCAACATGGCCGGTCGTGGTACCGACATCCTGTTGGGCGGTAACTGGGAAGTGGAAGTGGCTTCGCTGGAAGACCCGACCCCTGAGCAGATTGCCCAGATCAAGGCCGACTGGCAGAAACGTCACCAGCAAGTGCTGGAGTCGGGCGGCTTGCAGGTGATCGCTTCCGAGCGTCACGAATCGCGCCGTATCGACAACCAGTTGCGCGGTCGTGCCGGTCGTCAGGGCGACGCCGGTTCCAGCCGTTTCTACCTGTCGCTGGAAGACAGCCTGATGCGCATCTTCGCCTCTGACCGGGTGAAGAACTTCATGAAGGCGCTGGGCATGCAGTCCGGTGAAGCGATCGAGCACCGCATGGTGACCAACGCCATCGAGAAGGCTCAGCGCAAGGTTGAAGGCCGCAACTTCGACATCCGTAAGCAGCTGCTTGAGTTCGACGACGTCAACAACGAACAACGTAAAGTGATCTATCACATGCGTAACAGTTTGTTGGCCGCCGACAATATTGGCGAAACCATTGCCGATTTCCGTCAGGACGTGCTCAACGCAACCGTCAGCGCACACATTCCGCCACAATCGCTGCCTGAGCAGTGGGACGTGTCCGGTCTGGAAGCGGCGTTGCAGAGCGACTTCGGTGTGGCGCTGCCGATCCAGCAATGGCTCGACGAAGACGACCACCTGTACGAAGAAACCCTGCGCGAGAAGCTGCTCAACGAACTGATCGCCGCGTACAACGAGAAAGAAGACCAGGCCGGTGCCGAAGCACTGCGCTCCTTCGAGAAGCAAATCGTACTGCGCGTGCTCGACGACCTGTGGAAAGACCACCTGTCGACCATGGATCACCTGCGTCACGGCATTCACTTGCGTGGTTATGCGCAGAAGAACCCGAAGCAAGAGTACAAGCGCGAGTCCTTCACCTTGTTCTCCGAGCTGCTGGATTCGATCAAGCGCGACTCGATTCGTGTGCTGTCGCACGTTCAGGTGCGCCGCGAAGATCCGGAAGCCGAAGAGCAACGTCTGCGTCAGGAAGCCGAGGCGCTGGCTGCGCGCATGCAGTTCCAGCACGACGAAGCGCCTGGCCTGGAGCAACCGGAAGTGTTGGGTGAAGAGATCGATGTAGCTCTCGCCACCGCACCGGTACGCAACGAGCAGAAGCTGGGCCGCAACGAGCTGTGCTACTGCGGCTCGGGCAAGAAGTACAAGCATTGCCACGGGCAGATCCAGTAAACCCCGTTTCAAACGCTGAAATACCCGCGCCGCGACCGGCTTCTGCCGTCGCGGCGTTTTGCCATTTAAACCACCGTCCATCGCACTGACGGTGCCAACATTTTTTAAGGAGCGCATTCATGGCTGTTGGTCTTGGTCCTTTGCCAACGTTGCACCCGGTTGCCGGTTTTGAACTCGGTATCGCCTCGGCCGGTATCAAGCGCCCGGGGCGCAAGGATGTCGTGGTCATGCGCTGTGCCGAAGGTTCCACAGTGGCGGGCGTGTTCACCCTGAACGCCTTTTGCGCCGCTCCCGTGATCCTGGCCAAGCAACGCGTGCAAGGTCCGGTACGTTACCTGCTGACCAACACCGGCAATGCCAACGCCGGCACCGGCGAACCAGGCCTGGCCGCCGCCGAGCGCACCTGCGCCAAGCTGGCTGAGCTGACCGGCGTTGATGCCAGCCTGGTGCTGCCGTATTCCACCGGCGTGATCGGCGAACCGCTGCCGGTCGAGAAAATCGAAGGCGCGTTGCAAGCTGCCCTCGATGATTTGTCGGAAAACAACTGGGAAGCTGCCGCCACCGGCATCATGACCACCGACACCCTGCCCAAGGGCGCCAGCCGTCAGTTCCAGCATGACGGCGTGACCATCACTGTCACCGGCATCAGCAAAGGCGCGGGCATGATTCGCCCGAACATGGCGACCATGCTCGGTTACATCGCCACCGACGCCAAAGTCTCCCGCGAGGTGCTGCAAAACCTGCTGCTGGACGGCGCCAACAAGTCGTTCAACCGCATCACCATCGACGGCGACACCTCGACTAACGACTGCTGCATGCTGATCGCCACCGGCAAGGCCGCACTGCCGGAAATCACCCGTGCCGAAGGCGAGCTGTTCGCCAAGTTGAAACAAGCGGTATTCGAAGTGTGCATGGACGTGGCCCAGGCCATCGTGCGTGACGGCGAAGGCGCGACCAAGTTCGTCACCGTTGAAGTCAACGGCGGCGGCAATCACCAGGAATGCCTGGACGTCGGTTACACCGTGGCCCACTCGCCGCTGATCAAGACTGCGCTGTTCGCCTCCGACCCGAACTGGGGCCGCATCCTGGCCGCTGTAGGCCGTGCCGGTGTACCGAACCTGGACGTGAGCAAGATCGACGTATTCCTTGGCGAGGTATGCATCGCCAGCCGTGGCGCGCGCGCTGCCACCTACACCGAAGCCCAGGGCGCGGCGGTGATGCAGCAGGAAGAAATCACCATCCGCATCGAGCTGGGTCGCGGCGATTGCAGCGAAACCATCTGGACCACCGACCTGTCCCACGAATACGTGAAGATCAACGCCGAGTACCGCACGTAAGACAGATCGCTTTCGCGGGCAAACCTCGTTCCTACAGGTCACACCACCTGTAGGGCCGAGCGGTGCGGCGATCCGACTTGCCCACGAAGACGGACCACCAGACGCTAAAGATTCTGGCTTGTACTCTTACCAAAAGGCGCCCGAACATGAGCCTCCACCTGATCATCGGCGACAAACTGTATTCTTCCTGGTCCCTGCGCGCCGCGCTGGCCCTCGACCTGACCGGCGCGTCCTACACCGAAGAACTGATCAAGCTGAACCAGCCGGACACCCGCGCACGCGTGCTCAAGCATTCGCCGACCGGGAAAGTCCCGCTGCTGAAAAGCGAACACGGCACCATCGCCGATTCGCTGGCGATTGCCGAGTACCTGGCCGAGCAATTTCCCGATGCCGGCCTCTGGCCCAAAGACACCGCCGCCCGAGCCCAGGCGCGTTCGGCCTGCGCGCAGATGCACAGCGGTTTCTTCGCCATGCGCGGCAACATGCCGTTCGACCTGAGCCACAATGCGCCGTTGTTGCCGACTCCGCCTGACGTTCAGGCCGAGATCGAGCGCATGCTGGCGTTGTGGGCTGAATGTCGTGCGGCCGCGACTGAAGCCGGCCCGTTCCTGTTCGGTGGCGCGACCCTGGCCGATGCGTTTTTCGCACCGATCGCCGTCCGCCTGCGCACCTATCAAGTGAAGCTGCCCGAGGTCGATGCAGCCTATGTCGAAACCATTTACCAATGGCCAGCTTTCAAGGCCTGGCAGAAGGCAGGTCTGGAGGAGGTCGGGCAGTGAAACGAGTACACGTGGCCGCGGCGGTTATCCGCGATAGCAACGGCAAGATCCTCATCGCCCGGCGTGCCGACACCCAGCATCAGGGCGGCTTGTGGGAGTTCCCCGGTGGTAAGGTCGAGGATAACGAATCCGTCGAAACCGCCCTGGCCCGCGAGCTTCACGAAGAGTTGGGCATCGTGGTCAATACCGCGCGACCGTTGATCAAGGTTCGCCACGACTACCCGGACAAGCAGGTGTTGCTGGATGTCTGGGAAGTCTCGGCGTTTACCGGCGAACCCCATGGTGCCGAAGGCCAGCCTTTGGCCTGGGTGACTGCGCGGGAACTGCTGGACTACGAGTTTCCGGCCGCCAACCAGCCGATCGTCGCGGCTGCACGCTTGCCCGGCGAGTACCTGATCACCCCGGACGGTCTGGAAACCCCGGCCTTGCTGCGCGGTATCCAGAAAGCCATCGCGGGCGGCATCAAGCTGATTCAGTTGCGTGCGCCCAATGGCTATGACCCGCAATACCGCGATTTGGCGGTGGACGCGGCAGGGCTGTGTGCCGGCAAGGCGCAGTTGATGATCAAGGGGCCGTTTGAATGGCTGGGGGACTTTCCGTCCGCCGGCTGGCACATCACTGCCGCGCAGTTGCGCAAGTACGCGGCGGCCGGCCGACCGCTACCGGCGTCGCGCTGGTTGGCGGCGTCCTGCCACAACGCTGAAGAACTGGCGCTGGCCGAGCAGATGGGCGTGGACTTTGTGACTCTGTCGCCGGTGCAGCCGACCCAGACGCACCCGGATGCTCAGCCGCTGGGTTGGGAGCTGGCGTCGACTTTGATCGAAGGCTTCAGCAAACCGGTGTTCTTGTTGGGTGGTGTTGGCCCGGTAGAGCGGCAGAAAGCCTGGGAAGCGGGCGCGCAGGGTGTGGCGGGGATTCGGGCGTTCTGGCCTGAGGCTTGATTTGCAGTGCTGTGATCATTCCCACGCTCCGCGTGGGAATGATCAGTCGATCAGTTTGAAGGTTTCGCCGCAGGCTGCCATAAAATCTCGGCAATCCCCTGGCGCTTGGCAATCAACCGTGCCGCCACAAACAACAAATCCGACAACCGATTGATATACGCCAGGCCCACCCCGGCCAACGGTTCGATCGTATTCAACTGCTGACACCGGCGTTCGGCACTACGCGCCAGGCTGCGGCACACGTGGGCCTGGGCAATCAGCGCCGAACCGCCGGGCAGAATGAAATTCTCCAGCGGCCCCAGCTCTTCATTCCACACATCAATGGCCGCTTCCAGCCGTTCGATTTCTGCCGTGTTCAGTGCCTGATACACCGGCATCGCCAGTTCGCCACCGAGGTCGAACAACCGATGCTGGCAGGGCGCCAATACCTCGATCACTTCGCCAAGCCCGGGAAACTCGCCACTTTGCGCCGCCAACCCGGCCAACAGCACGCCCACCTGGCTGTTCAGCGTATCGACCTCGCCAATGGCCTCGATTCGCGGATGGTCCTTGGGCACCCGGCGGCCGTCACCAAGCCCGGTTTCGCCTTTGTCACCGGTGCGGGTGTAAATCTTCGACAAACGAAAGCCCATGGTTACCTCGACAGCTGATTGAGTTCTTGAGAGTTCACCGCAGTGCCCGACAAAGGCAGGCGCAAGGTGAAGCAAGTGCCTTGGCCCGGCGTCGATTGCACTTCCATCTGGCCCTTGTGGTTGTTGGTGATGATGAAATACGAAACCGAGAGCCCAAGACCGGTGCCCTGACCGATTTCCTTGGTGGTGAAGAACGGCTCGAACGTGCGTTTGCGCACGCTTTCGCTCATGCCGATGCCGTTGTCCTCGACCTGGATTTCCGCCCACGGCGGATTCAGTTTTGTGCGCAGAATGATCCGCCCCGGTTCGCGGTCGTCTGTACGCTGGTGAATGGCTTGCGCAGCGTTTTTCAGCAGGTTGAGCAGCACCTGTTCCAGTTCGTTGGCGGTGCCGGGTACCGGGCCCAGCGCCGGATCGAACTGGCGAATGATCGCCTGGCCCTTGAAGTCGAAGCCGATGGCCAGGTCGAAGTCGTTGCCGGCGATTTCCACCGCTTGATCGATCAGTGCCGGCAGGTCGCATGGCGCCATTTGCCGAGTGCTGCGGCGGCTGAAGCTGAGCATGTGGGTCACGATCTTCGCCGCCCGGGCGCCAGCCTGCTGAATGCCGTCGAGCAGCTGCGGTACTTCACGCGCTTTCAGGTACTTATTGACCGTTTCCAGTTCGATGCCCATTTGCTCGGCCTGTTCGAGGTTCTTCGGCAGGTCGGGGGACAGACGTCGACGAATGTTCTGCACATTGTGCAGGATTGCGCCCAGCGGGTTGTTGATCTCATGGGCCATACCGGCGGCGAGGCCGCCGACCGAGAGCATTTTTTCCGACTGCACCATCATCTCTTCCAGGGACAGACGCTGGGTGATGTCGTCGATCCGGATGACCACGCCACGTCCGGCACCGCCCATCAACGGGTAGAACGTCAGGGCGTAATGCCGGGGTTCGTCGTCCTTGGGCCAGGTAACGCGTTCGATCTTGGCCACCGTATGCTGCTCGACGGTTTGCTTGAGCTGCGGCAGGAACGGCTTGAGGGGTTTGAAGGCGAGAAAGATCGGCTGGTTCAAGGCTTCGTCCAGGCGCGTGCCGGACAGTGCGCTGGCCTCCTGATTCCACTGGGTCACGTAAAGCTGCTCGTCGAGGGCGATCAGTGCCGATGGCATGGAGTCGATGATGCTGTTGAGGTAGTTCTGGAAACCGGTAAGTTTTTTCTCGATCTTGCTCCGCACCTGAACTTCCAGTTCCAGCTTGCGGTTGGTGTGACGGGTTTCTTCGGCCAGCCCCTGGGCCTGGTCGTAAGCCGCCTGGGAATCGTCGCGGGCGCGCTTGAGCTGCTGCTCCCGGGCCTCGATGCGCGAGAGCATGGTGTTGAACGCTTCGGCGAGGCTGCCGATTTCGTCGTGGTTGCCGCGAGAGGCGCGCAGGGCGTAGTTCTCTTCCCGGGTGACTTGCCGGGACAGCTCTTCGAGCTGATGGATGGGGCGGGTAATCAGGCGTTTGATCTGCCGGGCGATCACCAGCCACAACAGCACGCTGAAGATCAGAATCCCCAGGCTGGCGGTCAGGGTCCCGGTGTAGAACGCCATCGGCAATTCGCTGCTGGCCACCAGCAGCAAATGCCCGGGAGCGGTGCCGGGGCGGGGCAGGGTGATCACTTGATTGCTGCGAAACTCCGTGGCTTGCCAGGCTTCGAGGTGCTGGTAGTGCTCTGGCAGGCTCAGCATGTCGCCGTGTTGCAGCTGCGCCAGACGCGTACCCGTGCCGTCGTAAAGGGCTGCCGCACGCAGTGGTGAATAACTGTTGAGTTCGTTGAGCAGGCGTTCGGCGTTTTGCGGCGACTTCAGGGCGTCGGACACCAGGCTCGGGTTGGACACCAGTCGGCCGATGGTCTGCAGGGCCTGGGGGGCCATGCTTTCCTGGGAGATGTAATACGCGGCACTGATAAAGGTCAGGTTGGCGACCAGCAAAACGGTGGTCAACAGCACCAGCAGGGCGGCCAGCAGTTTCTGGCCGACCGGAAGGTTTTCAAGGCGCTGGCGCAATGGCATCAGGTTCATCGCTGAAAAGGAACAAGTGGCCAGCGTAGCCGCTGCTCAGTCGCTGGGCAATCCAAGGCTGTGCAGATGATCGATCAAGCGCTGCTGCAATTGATTGAGGTGGGGCAGGTTCAACTGATGCCGCGACGCAACTTTGCAGGCATGGCCCAAGAGGTAGCTGATTTCGGTGCGGCGCTGATTGGCGACATCCTGGTACATCGAGGAGAAATTGGTCGCGGTAGCCTTGATCACCCGTTCGACTTCCTCCCGGAGGTTTTCGGCTGCCGCCGGCTGGCCGCAGCGCTCCAGCAGTTCGGTGAGTTCGGCGCACAGGGTGGCCACTTCGCACTGATGTTGCTGCAAACCGCCGTTGCGGCATTCGTGCAGGACGGTCAACGGGTTGATCGCACAATTGAGCGCCAGCTTGCGCCACAGCCTGATGAGAATGTCGGTGCTCCACTCATGGGGAATGCCGGCGTCGCTCAAGTCCTCCAGCCAGAACGGTGCCACTGGATGGCCGGCATCTCCCAGCCAGGTGTAACCATGACCGGCAAACACCACACGCCAGTCGCCATCGCGAAACGCGCCTTCGGTACTGGAAGCGAAGATGCAGCGGGCATGCGGGACTTGCGCGGCGACGGCGTCCTGGCTGCCAAGGCCGTTTTGCAACAGGATCAGTTCGGCGTCCGGTGTCAGTCGGTGGGAGAGTTGGGCCACGGCTGTTACGGCGTCATAGGCTTTACAGGCCACCAGCAGACGGCTGATCGGTCCGTCGCTGTCGGCTGTTTCGCCGGGCACCGGGTACAGCTGCGCTTCGCCGTGCTCGACCAGCGTCAGCCCGCCCGCCGCCTGATAGGCCTGCAGGCGCGCCGCGTCCCGTACGATCAGCCTGACCGGTACTGAAGCCCGTGCCAGACGGGTGGCCCACAACGTGCCGAGGCTGCCGGCGCCCAGAACATGCCAAGGGGTAGACATCAGCTTTTTACTCGGTTTGTCGCTGGCATGTGAGGCTCGCAGTATCGGTTGGAAAAGACCCGTTATAATGAGCCCGATTTTAACCGCAAGCCAAGCGCGCTCCATCGTTATCGAGCGCGCCTTTTTATTGGAGAAATTACATGCCGTCGTTCGACGTGGTATCCGAACTGGACAAACACGAAGTCACCAACGCGGTCGAGAACGCCGTCAAGGAACTCGATCGTCGTTATGACCTGAAAGGCAAGGGCAGCTTCGAGTTCAAGGAAAAAGACCTGACCGTCAACCTGACCGCTGAAGCCGATTTCCAGCTCGAAGCGATGATCGAGATCCTCAAGCTGGCCCTGGTCAAGCGCAAGATCGACGTGCAATGCCTTGAAGTCAAGGATGCCTACGCGTCGGGCAAGCTGATGAAGCAGGAAGCGGTCCTCAAGGAAGGCATCGACAAAGAGCTGGCGAAGAAAATCGTCGCCCACGTCAAAGATGCCAAGCTCAAGGTCCAGGCTGCCATTCAGGGTGAGCAGGTACGTATCACCGGTAAAAAGCGTGACGATCTGCAGGAAGCCATCGCCGCCCTGCGCGCCAAAACTTTCGACATGCCGCTGCAGTTCAATAACTTCCGCGACTGACCTTTCAAGCGGGAACCTCTCGGCGATTTCGACGTCCGAGGCCCAAGCAACGGCAGAAACGATCGGGCCTTATGGGGTCGGTCTTTCTGCCGCTCATTTTTTGCGTGCCGGGTAGCCGGAAATCAGGAGAAAGAAGATGGATTTGAATGCTGAAGTGGACAACCTCGTCAAGGCGTCTCAAGCCTGGATTCCGATGATCATGGAATACGGCAGCCGCGTGTTGCTGGCGGTGATCACCCTGGCCGTTGGCTGGTGGCTGATCAACAAAGTCACGCAAAAACTGGGCGGCCTGCTGGCGTTGCGCAACGCCGACCTGGCGCTGCAAGGCTTCATCAGCAGCCTGGCGAACATCATCCTCAAGGTTCTGCTGATCGTCAGCGTGGCGTCGATGATCGGTGTGGAAACCACCTCCTTCGTCGCGGCTATCGGTGCGGCCGGCCTGGCCATCGGTCTGGCCCTGCAGGGCAGCCTGGCGAATTTCGCCGGCGGCGTGTTGATTCTGTTGTTCCGTCCGTTCCGTATCGGTGACTGGATCGAAGCCCAAGGTGTTGCCGGTACTGTCGACAGCATCCAGATCTTCCACACTGTTCTGCGCACAGGCGATAACAAAACCATCATCGTGCCTAACGGTAATCTGTCGAATGGCATCATCACCAACACCAACCGCCAGCCGACCCGCAAAGTAGTATTTGATGTGGGTGTGGACTACGAGGCGGACTTGCAGAAGGCCCGTGAAGTGTTGCTGGACCTGGCCAAGGATCCGCGAGTGTTGACTGAGCCGGCACCGGAAGCGGTGATTTCCACACTGGGCGACAGTTCGATCACTGTTTCTCTACGGGTGTGGGTGAAGACTGCCGACTACTGGAATGTGATGTTCATGTTTAACGAACAATCGCGCGATCGCTTGAAGACTGCCGGCATCGATATTCCATTTCCGCAGCGGGTTATTCGCGTGGTGCAGGAATCGGCGGCGGTGTAAGGAACAGTCAATCAACTGATGTCTGACCTTTTGGTCAAACATTTTGCAAGCCCCGATCCTTTAAACACAATGCTGTAGCCAATAAAAAAGGCCCATCCGAAGATGGGCCTTTTTTTGATTACCTGTCTCGTCCTGAATAAGGTTTACACCTTCTGACTTATCTTCAGGAGGAACCAATGGATACGGGGAAAAGGCGCAGCCAGCGAGATTACACGCTGGGCTTTAAATTGGCAGTCGTCGATCAGGTCGAAAAAGGCGAGTTGAGTTATAAAGAGGCTCAACGGCGCTACGGGATTCAGGGGCGGTCGACTGTGCTGGTGTGGTTACGCAAGCATGGGCGGCAGGACTGGAGCCAAGGCGCCTCTATTCGCGCCCAGAGGAGCCGACCGATGGACGAACAAAGT